>JASGGU010000054.1:0-26332 GCA_047602645.1 Lachnospiraceae bacterium
TCCTTTTCCAAATACGGATATGCTTATCAGAAATTTATGCTGACGGCCTATTTGAAGCCCGAACCATGGATACAGTCAAAAGAAGCAGGAGAGAACAGCGAACAATGCCCGGTCGGGGCAAGAAAAAACGGAGGGACAAAGGATGTTGCTTAGCAGTTTGTTTACGGGAATTACGGAGGGCGCAGATGAGACAGTCACGCTTGTTTCCTTTTTATTATGCGTTGGTACGGCGCTTGCGATCGGGTTGTTTCTGGCTTTGCTATATACTTACAAAAGTCGGTATACAAAGAGCTTTGTTATTACGATTGCAATCCTTCCGGCTGTCGTGTGTATGGTCATCATGATGGTAAACGGAAATCTCGGGGCAGGCGTTGCTGTGGCGGGAGCCTTCAGCCTTGTGCGGTTCCGCTCGGCACCGGGCAGTGCAAAAGAGATCATTGCTATTTTTATAGCGATGGCTGCGGGGCTGGCGGCAGGAATGGGATATTTGAGCTATGCGGTTTTATTCAGTATCGTTGTCGGTGCGGTAATGGCACTTTATACAAACAGCAGACTGGGAAATGGAAGAAGCATGGAGCGCGTACTGCGTGTTACGATTCCGGAGGATCTGGATTATACCGGTGTCTTCGACGACTTGTTTACAAAATATACGTCGGCCTGGGAGCTGGAAGGTGTAAAAACGGCGGGAATGGGCAGCCTGTTCAAGCTGTCCTATTCAATCACACTGAAAAATGCCGAAGAAGAAAAGCAAATGATCGACGAAATAAGATGCCGGAACGGAAATCTGGAAATTGTGATGGCAAAGCAGACAGGGACACCGGAGGAATTATAGGAGGCAGTTATGAGAAAAAAATGGATCGGAATTTTAATGAGCACAATATTTGTAAGCAGCCTGCTGTACGGCTGTGCATCAAATGAGACCGCGGCAGCACAGGGCAGCCTTACCGAAACCGAGGAAGGAAATCGGGAAGATGCGCAGGCAGCCGAATCGGAAAACACAGCTGACGGGGATGAGCTGTTTACGGACAGGGATTATGAAACGGGTTATGAGGAAGACGAGAGTATCAGCATTGTATTGTCCGACAGCGGAATTGAAGCAGGAGCCGGCGTGACGGTAGAAAATATGACTGTGACCATTACGGCGGAGGGTACTTATATCGTGAGCGGTAATTTATCGGATGGACAGCTGATCGTAGATGCAGCGGAAAGTGCAAAAATACATCTGGTATTTAATAACACGGAAATCAGCAGCGCCGATTCTGCTCCAGTATATATCAAACAAGCGGATAAGGTATTTCTTACACTCGCCGATGGAACAACGAATATACTTGCCGTATCGGGTACATTTACACAGGCCGGGGAAGAGGAAGACAATATCGATGCGGTAATTTTTTCAAAAGCGGATTTGACACTGAATGGAAACGGGAGCCTGCAGGTTACTGCTGACTCGGGAAACGGCATTACCTCAAAAGATGATCTTGTATTCACCGGCGGCAGCTACATTGTGAACGCTGGGAACCACGGATTGGAAGGAAAGGACAGTGTCAGAATCGCAGCGGGAGATTATACGATTACTGCAGGCAGTGACGGAATTCATAGCGATAACAGTGAGGATGAGGATAAAGGCTTTATTTATCTTTTGGATGGAGAATTGACGATCAACGCGGCAGATGATGGCATTCATGCCGAAAATAATGTGACAATTGACGGTGGTACGATTACGGTTGCGGACGGATATGAGGGTATCGAGGGAATGACGATTGATATCAACGGCGGCATGATCGATATAGCTGTTTCGGACGATGGTCTGAATGCTGCCGGCGGAAGCGACAGTTCAGGAATGCAGGGAGGCGATTTCCCTGACATGCAGATTCAGGGCGATACATCCGGGTTCTATATCCGAATTACAGGCGGAATACTTACGATTGATGCGGGAGGTGATGGTATTGATTCGAACGGCAGTCTCTATGTATCCGGTGGAGAGACGTATGTGTCAGGACCTGTGAATAACGGGAACGGTGCGCTTGATTACAACGGAACGGGAGAAATTACGGGGGGAATTTTTGTTGCTGCAGGAGCCAGTGGCATGGCAATGAATTTTTCGGACAGCTCGACACAGGGATCAATTCTTGTAACGACATCAGCGGCACAGACAGGTGCTGTTGTGCTGACGGATGATGCCGGAACAGAGTTGCTTCGTTTTACTCCGGCAAAGGAATATGAGTCTGTCTTAATCAGTGTTCCGGAAATTACGTCAGACGGCTCCTTTCAAGTGTCAATGGGCGAGGAAACACAGGAAATTACGATGAGCGGGCTGATTTATGGTACCGGCTTGGGAATGGGAGGCCGCGGAAGCGGAAGGAACGGAGCAGGGGGAACCGGTGAAGAGATGATGACGCCTCCCGACAACATGGAACTGCCTGACGGGGCTGAGGCGATGGAACCTCCTGATGGAGACGGTACAATGCAGGCGCCGGATGGACAAATGGGAGGCCGGGGCGGCGGCCCGGAAAAGGGAGCCCCCGGCGGACAGGATGGGCAGACGGATTCAGCCGAGTAGCGGAAAAAGACAGGTGAGCGGCAGGCGCCGGAAAGATTAAGGGTAAATCACAGATCAGTGTCAGATTGGAAAAAATAATCTATACTAATGGTAGAAAGCAGATTGTTTTCAGGAGGCCAAGATGGCAGTTGATTTTAGAACGAGTGAAACAAGTTTAAATCTGATGAGGGCGTTTGCGGGAGAAAGTCAGGCGAAAAGCCGATATACAATCTTTGCGGAAATATCGAGAGATGAATTGCTTCCCGTGATCGAGTATTTATTCCAGTATACGGCGGCTCAGGAAGGAGAGCATGCAAGGCTGTTTTACAATTATCTGGCCGAATTTTCAGGTGAAATGCTGCCGGTTGACGGAGACTATCCGGTCAACATTTCCCTTTCGGTACCGGAACTTCTGAGGATGGCACAGCATACGGAATATGAGGAGTACGATATGATTTATTCAGGCTATGGACAGGTAGCCGAAGAAGAAGGATTTCCTGATATTGCCTATTCCTTTCGAATGGTGGCAGAAATTGAACGGTATCACGGAGATCGATTCGGAAAATTTGCCGATCTGATGGAAACTGACAGGCTGTTTACTTCACCATACGAAACCGTTTGGACGTGCTTAAACTGCGGACACATTTACAGAGGAACCGATGTTCCTCCCACTTGTCCGGTCTGTCACAGGGTAAGAGGATTTTATATCCGCCTTGATATGGCGCCGTTTCAGGATTAAACAAAAGACAGGGCAAAAACAGTCAAATATTCACAGCTATTGCACTTATCACGGAAAGAGGAATCTGTTATACTATAACGGTATAAAAAAGAGGAATCTGATAATGCGGCAGCTGTGTTTTTGGCGGAATGGAGAACGGGATGCAATATGGACATTTTGATAATGAAAATAGGGAATATGTGATCGACAGGGTGGATTTGCCGACGTCATGGACGAACTATCTGGGGGTACAGAATCTGTGTGCCGTTGTGAATCATACGGCAGGCGGATATTTGTTTTATAAGTCTCCGGAATATCACCGGATTACGCGCTTTCGAGGAAACGGTGTTCCTATGGATCGGCCGGGGCATTACGTATATATCCGGGATGATGAGGATGGCGATTACTGGAGTATTTCCTGGCAGCCTGCCGGGAAGCCGCTCGGACAGGCCGCATACCGCTGCCGTCACGGGCTTTCCTATACGGTTTATGAATGTGATTATAAGGGCATTCAGGCATCCCAGATGCTATCGATTCCGCTTGATGAAAATGTCGAGCTTTGGGATGTGAAAATAAAAAACACAACCGAAACGGAGCGCAGTCTGCGCGTCTTTTCTTATTGTGAATTTTCGTTCCATCACGTTGCGATCGATAATCAGAATTTTCAGATGAGCATGTATTGCGCAGGAAGTGATTATGAGGACGGCATCATAGAGCATGATTTATTCTATGAAGAGTTTGGATTTCAGTATTTTGCATGCAGCGAGAAGCCGGACGGTTTTGACAGTCTGAGAGACAGCTTCTTGGGATACTACAGGACGGAGAGCAACCCGATTGCGGTGGAAAAGGGCGTGTGCGCCGGCTCCTATGAGAAGGGCAATAACCATTGCGGTGCTCTCATGAAGAAGCTTACACTGAAACCGGGTGAGGAGGCCCGAATTATTTTTTTACTCGGGGAAGGAAACCGGGAAAAAGGAAAAAAAATCAGAGAGCAATTCAGTGTGCCGGGCGCGGCGGATGCCGCTTATCGTAAGCTGAGAAATTATTGGGAAGAAAAGCAGAATAAGCTTCAGATCCGGACGCCGAATGAAGGTATGAACACACTGATCAACATATGGACGCTTTATCAGGCGGAAATCAACGTTATGTTTTCACGATTCGCTTCGTTTATCGAGGTGGGCGGCAGGACCGGACTTGGTTACCGGGATACGGCACAGGATGCGATGACGATTCCCCATTCAAATCCAAAGATATGCAAAAAGCGCATCACACAGCTTTTAAAGGGGCTTGTGAAGCAAGGCTACGGACTGCATCTGTTTGAGCCTGAATGGTTCGAGCCGGACAATTCGGCAAAGCCATTTCAATCTCCGACGGTTGTTCCGACACCGGATCGGGCCGATATGATTCATGGGATCAAGGATGCCTGCTCCGACGACGCACTTTGGCTTGTCGGCTCTATTGTGGAATATATTAAGGAAACAGGAGAGCTTTCCTTTGCGGATGAAGTGATTGGCTATGCGGATGGCGGAGAAGGAACTGTTTATGAACATATGAAGCAAATCCTTGAATTTTCAGCCGAACAGGTCGGACAGACAGGCATCTGCAAAGGGCTTCGGGCCGACTGGAATGACTGTCTGAATCTTGGCGGCGGAGAAAGCGCACTGGTTTCCTTTTTACACTACTGGGCACTGAATTATTTCATCGAGCTGGCGGAAAAGCTGGAGCGGTCAGAGGATGTATCGCACTACCGGAAGATGGCGGCACATGTAAAGAAGGTATGCGATACGCAGCTTTGGGACGAGGATTGGTTTATCCGCGGCGTGACAAAGAACGGAAAGAAAATCGGTACGAAGCAGGATGCGGAGGGAAAAATCCATTTGGAGAGCAATGCGTGGGCTGTTCTTTCGGGAGCAGAAGCAGGTGAAAAAGGGCGAAGAGCGATGGACAGTGTGGAGCGGTATTTATATACGCCGTACGGGCTCATGCTAAACGGTCCCTCCTATACGGTTCCCGATGATGATATTGGTTTCGTGACAAGAGTATATCCGGGTGTGAAGGAAAACGGTGCGGTATTTTCCCATCCGAACCCATGGGCATGGGCAGCAGAATGTGTGCTTGGAAGAGGTGACCGTGCGATGAAATATTACGATGCGCTTTCACCCTACAATCAAAATAATCTGATTGAGATCAGAGAAGCGGAGCCGTATTCTTACTGTCAGTTTATTATGGGAAAAGAACACAGTGCACATGGCCGTGCAAGACATCCGTTTATGACAGGGACAGGTGGCTGGGCTTATTTTTCGGCAACACGTTATATGCTCGGCATTCGGCCGCAGTTTGACGAGCTCGTGATCGATCCGTGTATTCCGGCGGACTGGAAGGAATTTTGTGTGACAAGGGAATGGTGCGGAGCAGTCTATGAGATCCGCGTATCGAACCCGGACGGCGTAATGAAGGGTGTTAAGGAAATCAGACTGGATGGAATGCGTGTAAAGAAGGTTTCAAAACTGACAGCGGGCTTGCACTGCAGCATTGATGTCATCATGGGATAGGGAGAGGATGTAGTATGATCAAATTTGGGACAGGCGGTTTCAGAGCCATTATCGGGGATGAGTTTACAAAAGCAAATATCAGGCTTCTTTCGAAGGCTCTTGCAGATAAGATGAGGCAGGAGGGCATTTCTGAAAAGGGGATTGTCATCGGTTATGACAGGAGATTTTTATCAAAAGAAGCAATGCAGTGGGCGGCAGAGGTGTTTGCCGCGGAGAGGATCAAGACATTTCTCGTGAATAAATCCGGCCCAACCCCACTTATTATGTTTTATGTGATGAAATATGAGCTTCCTTACGGAATGATGATCACCGCCAGTCATAACCCTGCTATTTACAATGGTGTTAAGGTGTTTACATACGGCGGCAGAGATGCGGACGAGACACAGACGAAGGAAATAGAGCAGTATCTTGCGAGGCTTGACAGAGAAGGTGTGACAGTTGCTTCGATGGAATATGCAAAAGGTATCGAACAGGGGCTGATTGAGGAGATCTATCCGTTGAATGAATATCTGGACAATATTCTTTCGATGATTGATGTGAATATGATCAGAAGAAGAGGGTTAAAAATAGCGCTTGACCCGATGTATGGAGTCAGCGAAACTTCCTTGACGACGATATTTCATACGGCACGCTGCGAGGTGCAAACGATTAATGAACGCCACGATACGCTGTTTGGGGGAAAGCTTCCGGCACCGACTGCATCTACACTGCGTACGCTGCAGAATTTCGTGCTGGATAATCGGTGTGACATCGGAATTGCGACGGACGGCGATGCAGACCGGATTGGTGTGATCGACGATACGGGGAGATTCCTGCATCCGAACGATATTCTCGTACTGCTTTATTATTATCTTGTCAAATATAAGGGCTGGCATGGACCGGTTGTGCGTAATATTGCGACAACCCACATGCTCGATCGCGTGGCGGAGAAATTCGGCGAGCATTGTTATGAGGTGCCGGTTGGCTTTAAATATATTTCAGCCAAAATGGAAGAAACAGACGCGGTGCTCGGAGGGGAATCCTCTGGCGGCTTGACTGTGCGGGGACATATCAAGGGGAAGGACGGCATCTATGCCGCGGCCCTGCTTGCGGAAATGCTTGCCGTCACAAATAAGAAGCTTTCGGAAATTTACAGGGATATCGAGAGTGAGTGCGGCTGCATTTATATGGAGGAAAGAGATTACAAATTCAATCAGGAAAAAAAGGAGGCGGTCAGCCGCCTGATTCTGACGGAGAAAAAGCTTCCGGACCTGCCGTTTCTTATTAAAGACATATCCTATCTGGACGGCTGCAAGGTATACTTTCAAAACGGCGGGTGGGTAGTCTGCCGTTTTTCGGGCACAGAACCGCTGCTTCGGATTTTTTGTGAAATGCAGAATCCGACTGATGCCAAGATGGTATGCGAGTTGTTTGAAACCTATCTATCCCTTACATGGAAACCGTATTAAAGCGCAAGCAGTGAGAAAGATATCACAATAAACACCAATCCGAATAAGGAGAACACATGGGCAGACAAATGAAAGGAGTTTGGAAATTCTTGTATCAGAGGAGAGAATTGCGCTGGAGCATGATTTTCATGCTGCTGCTTTGTTGGCTTCTGCCCTTGATGCTTTTAAGCTTTGCCTTATTTACGACTGTGTCGAAGGGAATTAATTCTCAGATTGAACGCACGATCGTTTCCTCCATGGATAACGCGATGGAAGTTTATCTGATGCAGGTATCGGACGCGGTGACCGCATCAAAGAATGCTTCCTATATGCCGACGGTGAAAGACAGCTGGGCACAGTATAAAGCAGATGGCAGTGCAATCGATCTCTATGAGAGAGTGACGCTGTTCCTCGCACAGCAATATCGCTATAATGAAGCATTTATGTGTACAATGCTCTATTTTACCGATGTGCCGGAAAATATTTTTTATACCTATGCTTATTCGCTCGGCGGGAATTATGTGGGTGTCAGTGATTTTAAGGAAAACGGGCGAGAGGCAGTGGATGCCTGCACAAAGGAGCTCGATACCGATACGGTATTACTGAATGTCGGAGGCCGAATCTATTTGATCAGAAATTTAATGAATGCTTCTTATGAGCCATATGCGGTCATTCTTTCAGAAATCAACCAAGACGTTATGTTTCAGGGATTTGAAAGCGTCTGGGGCTATGAGGATATGGAGCTGCTTTCGGACGGTGAGGTGCTGCTAAAGGCGGAGGACTCGGAAGGATTTGCTGAATTTCGTGAAAAGGAGCTGACAACCGCACGCACTGAAAGCATTTATCGTAAAATAGGAAATGAACACTGGGTATATCGGCAGGCCAAGCAGGATGGACATCAGGTGACGGCGATTGTGAAATTGGATGCCAAAACGATCGTGGATGGCGTGGATGCGGTTCAATATGTATTTATTCTCCTTATCATTTTTATGATTCCGTTGATTGCACTTGTGTTGCTGTTTTTTGAACGGTGCGTGACAAAGCCTGTCAATAAGCTTGTATCTGCAGCCCATGAAATTACCGAGAGAAATTACGGACATCAGATCAGGCAGATTGATAACAGCAGGGAGTTTGCTTATCTGGATGAAGCTTTCAACCGGATGAGTGCAGAGCTGAAGCATCAGTTTGAGCAGATTTATCTGGAGGAGCTGGCGCTTAGAGATGCGAATATCATGGCTCTGCAATCACAGATCAACCCTCATTTTTTGAATAATACGCTGGAAATTATCAATTGGGAAGCCAGAATGAATGAAAATGAAAAGGTAAGCGGGATGATCGAGGCACTTTCAACGATGCTTGCGGCTACAATGAACAGGAAGAAGCAGCAGCTCGTTCCGCTGTCGGAGGAGTTGAGCTATGTCGATGCCTATTTGTATATTATTAAGCAGCGCTACGGAGAAAAATTTCAATATGAGGAACAGATTGATGAGTCACTTTTGCATGTGGAGGTACCGCGGCTGATTGTCCAGCCGATCATCGAGAATGCGGTGGAACATGGTATGAATGCGATGCGTCAGGGGAAGGTAACACTGCGTGTATTTCAAAAGAGAGAGAAGCTTTATATCGAAATCATGGATGACGGGACGCTGAGCGATGCCGACCGGGAGAGAATAGATATTTTGCTTGCAGACAGTGAAATTAAGGATTCTGTAGGTTCTACAAGCCTTGGCATTCGAAATGTGAACCGGCGCCTCAAGATTATTTACGGAGAAGAATGCGGGCTTGTCATTGGTACAAATGACGAAAATCATACGATCAGCACGTTGATTATCAGTATGAATAGACAGGAAGAACAAGGATAGACAATTAATCGCAAGTGCAATCATTCCCATTTTTTATAAAAATTTTTATGATAGAAGCAGATGATAATAATATCATCAATAAAATATTGGGAGGAATTATCATGAAGAAAAAAGTATTGGCTATTCTGCTTGCATGTACGATGACCGCCGGTCTTGCGGCATGCGGCAGCACGGCGGCAGCTCCGGCAGAGGAGAGTGCGGCGGTAACAGAAGAGGCGTCTGAGACAGAAGAGGTAAATGAGGAAGCACCGGCAGAAGAAGCGGCAGCAGGGCCGGTTACCTTAAATGTAACGACCACTTATGCAGGTAATGACGGCGGAGCAGTGACATACCAGAAATATTTGGCACAGTACCAGGACGAAACAGGCAATACGATCAATGATGCATCGGGCACGGCAGATGAAGCCTTTAAGGCAAGAGTTCTGGCAGATTTTGAAGTCGGTTCCGAACCGGATGTTCTGTTCTACTTTAACGGACCGGACTCTAATTCCTTTGTCGGCGCAGATAAGGTTGTATCGGTAGACGATATCAGAGCAGAATTTCCTGATTACGCTTCCAATATGAAGGATGATATGCTCGGGGCCTCTCCGATAGACGGCAAGAATTATTCGATTCCCGTAAACGGCTATTGGGAAGCAATGTATGTCAACAAAGAGGTTTGTGAGGCAGCGGGTGTGGAGATTCCCGGCGCAGACACGACTTGGGAAGAGTTTATGGATATCTGTCAGAAGATCAAGGATGCGGGCTATTCCCCGATTGCAGCATCTCTTGCGCAGGTACCGCATTACTGGTTTGAGTATTCTATATTTAACTATACATCGGTTAAAACACACTGTGTGCTGCCGGAAAGTACGACAGATGCAAACGGAAAGGCATGGATCGACGGTATTACGGATGTAAAGGATTTATATGAAAAAGGCTATTTCCCCGACAATACCTTGTCGGCAACCGATGATGAGACATTCCAGATGTTCATTGACGGAAAGGCCGCCTTTCTGGTTGACGGCTCATGGAAAGCAGGTGGAATTGCAGAAAAAACGGATAACATTGATAACTTTACTGTTACCTATGTTCCGGGACAGGGCGACAGAAAATCAACCGATATGATTGGCGGACTTTCTTCGGGATACTACATCACGAAGAAAGCATGGGAAGACCCTGAAAAGCGTGAAGCAGCAGTGAAATTTGTGGAATATATGACGAGCGATGAAGCAGTATCCGAATTTGCACTTGTTTCCGCTACTGCTTTGAAAAACGGAGCGACGGTAGACGAGAGTACATTGAATTCCCTGCAGAAGGATTGTCTGACTCTATGTGCGGGTGCTACCGGAATAGCTGCGGCAGTACAGGATTTGGTTCCTCAGCCGTGCAGAGTGCCGGTATTTGACGGTATGCCCAACCTCGTAACAGGTAAGGCGGATATTGCCGAATCTGTACAGGAAGTGCTCGATTTAATTGCAGAGCAGTAAGTATACAGAGTTAAAATAGGTATAACGATACGGACCGGAGACAAAGTATTCTGCTTTTCTCCGGTCCCATTTAAAAAGAACCTGTGAATATCAGAGTTATTTAAGCAGGTGGAAGGAGCAAAAATGGGAGCAAATATTTACAAAAATAAAAAGCCTGTTATCTTTTTCTTGATTCCTGCTTTTACATTTATGCTGATATTTCTTTATTATCCGTTTATACAGAATATTTTAAACAGCTTTCAGCATATTGCAGGGTTAGGAACAGCCGCAAAGGGAATGAATGACCCGTGGTATGAGAATTATATAAAAATGTTTCAGGATCCAAATATGAAAACCGCACTCGGCAATACGCTGTACATGGTTTTTATTACATTGTTTGGTCAGGTCGGGATTGCTATTTTGCTTGCGCTGCTCGTCGACAATATCAAAAAGGGTGCAAAGTTCTTCAGAGTTGTATATTTTTTTCCGATTGTCGTATCGGCTACCGCGCTTGGCCTTTTGTTTAATCTGATTTTTTTATACGATAAAGGAATGGTAAACCAGTTTCGGGAGCTGTTTGGTGCCACGGGGCTTATGGACTTTAAAAATGAGGTACATGCAATGCTTACGCTTGTTCTTCCGGTCATGTGGCAGTATGTGGGCTTTTATTTTATTATTTTGCTGACGGGACTGAACAACATCTCAGAGGAGCTTTACGAGGCGGCAGCCATCGATGGTGCAAGACCGCTGCAGAAGGTACGTTATATTTCCCTGCCGCTTCTGCACAATGTTATTTGCACCTGCGTCGTTCTTGCGGTGACGGGCGCCCTGAAGGTATTTGATCTGCCATGGGTGATGTTCCCGAAGGGAATGCCGTTCAATACGACATGGCTGACAGGCACCTATATGTACTATCAGGCATTTGATGCAAGCAACGTGGATTACAGTTCCGCGATTGCGGTATTTATCGTCATACTCGGCGTTGTGACCGCGAAGGTGGTCAACGCGGTATTTCGCGAGAATGAATACTAGGAGGAGCGGAAGATGAAAAAGAAATTCAGCATCGGATATCTGTTCGTATATATGGCATTGATTTCATGGGCCCTTACGACGATCTATCCGATTTTCTGGGTAATCATGAATTCTTTTAAAGACAAAAAGTATATCGTTTCCGATTCGTTTTCTTTGCCGGCGGGAGACCTGTTCACACTTGATAATTACAAGCTGGCATTTGATAAAATGAATATTTTTGGTGCTTATTTTAATAGCATCGTCATTTCCTGTACGGTTGCGATTTTGGCAATTTTGCTTGCGGGCTTCGCTTCTTATGCGCTTGTACGCTACGAATTCAGGGGAAGAGCATTTTTGCAGTCAATTGTTGTGGCAGGTATGATGTTTCCTGCTTTTTCGACAATTATTCCTGTTTTTCGTATGGAAAATTCCTGGGGAATTGTCAACACGGAAAGCGTCTGGCTGTCTCTGCTCGCAGTGGCTCTTCCGCAGATTGCGGGCAATCTGTCTTTTGCGATTGTCGTATTGTCCGGCTATATCAGGACCATTCCCGTCGATTTAGAGGAGGCGGCTTATATGGAGGGCTGTAATGCGTTCCAAATTTTCTTCAAGGTTATTGTGCCGCTGACAAAGCCCTCGTTTGCGACGGTTGGTATTTTCTCGTTCCTTTGGAGCTATAACGATCTGTTTACACAGAATTTCTTCCTGCGTCTCAAGGAGCATTGGGCTATCACGAGACTGTTAAGTGAGCTGACATCCAGAGAAGGCACAAATTACGGCCTTATGGCATCCACTGTCACAATGGTAGTCGTGCCTGTCCTGATCGTCTACATTCTTTTACAGAAATATATCATTAAGGGAATGACGGCAGGAGCTGTCAAAGGCTAAATAGAGAGCGGTATGCAGAATTCGCTGTTCCATTAAAATAAATTATGCTATACTTTTCTATCATGGAAAAGCAGAGGGATAGGCATGTATAAAGTGGTGATCATAGACGATGAGCCGGTGATCGTGGAAGGGCTTACGCGAAGCATCAAATGGGAAGAATGGGGCTGTGAGGTTGTCGGAAGCGCTTTAAACGGCGTGGAGGGCATTGCTCTTGTCAGGGAAAAGGAACCGGACATTTTAATTACCGATATCAGTATGCCCCAAATGGACGGTCTGACAATGATCGCGGGTTTAAAATCCCAATATGAAATGATGGAAATCATGATCCTGACAGGGTATCGGGATTTTGACTATGCGCAGCGGGCGATCCAACTGGGCGTGACAAGGCTCCTTTTAAAGCCTTCAAAAATGGAGGAGCTGACAGAGGCAATCACGGCTATGACGGTAAATTTAAAAAGAACGGCGGAGACAGCGTTCCCCTGCTTTGAGCGGGAGGGTGCAGATGGGAAAAATGAAGCAGGCAGTTTTATTGTCAACAATGCGCTGACCTATATCGGGGAGCATTATCGGGAAAAGCTGACTCTGACAGATGTAGCAAATCAGATTTATGTCAGCCAGTGGCATTTGAGCAAGCTGCTCAACAAGCATACAGAGCATACGTTTTCAGAACTGTTAAACGGTGTACGCATTGAGGCTGCCAAAGAGCTGCTGAAAGATCCGGCTCTTCGCATCGGCGATATTGCCGATGCGGTCGGCTTCATGGATATGGCACATTTTTCCCGTGTATTTAAAAAACAGGCCGGCATCTCCGCAAATGAATACCGCAATACGATACCGAAATAAAGATAATAGCTTTACTTTACCAGCACACCATGATGGATGATGTGCCGAATTGTGAAGTCACGGTTAAGTACGAGCAGGTCAGCGGTCTTTTCTTCCTCGATGGAGCCAAGACGTCGATCCATTCCGATGGAACGTGCAGGATTTAATGTGGCGGCCGCAATTGCCTGATTCATCGGAATGCCGCAGGAAATTGCATACAGCATACAATCAAAAAGGTTGGTAGCCGAACCTGCAATTGTCCCATCCGAAAGTGTTGCCAGACGGCCCTCTTCGACTTTAACAGCCTGACCGCCAAGGGAATAATCTCCGGGAGGCATTCCGGCTGCCATCATGCTGTCACTGATCAAAATGACATGCCGGGGATCGAACATTTTGAAGGTAGAGCGGATGACGGAAGGATGTACATGGATGCCATCGCTGATCAGCTCTACATCACAGTCCATATCGGCGGCCGCACCGATCACGCCGGGTGCCCGGTGAGAATATGGCGGCATCGCATTGTAAAGGTGCGTTACATGGGAGGCCCCCCCTTTGAATGCCCGAAGAGCGGTTTCATAGTCCGCAGTTGTATGGGCGACCGATAGGACCACTAAATTTTTCAATTCTTCAATCGCCTCCATGCTGCCGGGGAGCTCCGGTGCAATCGAGAGTATTTTTAAAAGTCCATCCGCGGCAATCGCCAGTTCCTTAATTTCATTTACATACGGAAGACGCAAATATTCCGGATTTTGTGCACCTTTCTTCTCAAGGGAAAGATAAGGGCCCTCCAAATGGATACCGATAAGGGATGCCATACTTGCGGTTTCTTTTATAGAACGTTCCTGATGGTCGGCAAACCTGACGGCCTCCCGGCAAATAGAAAGCAATGTTTCTTTCGGTAAGGTCATTGTAGCCGGACAGATGGAGGTGATGCCATGCTGAAGCTGATAGGCTGCGATCGCTTCAAATGCTTCCGCCGTACCGTCGCAGAAATCATGCCCGACACAGCCGTGGAAATGAATATCGATCAGCCCGGGAATGACATAACAGCCCGAGGCGTCAATGACCGTATCATTAAAACGGCCGGAAGATATCGGAAAACGGTCTCCCGGAATAAAACCGGCGATGACAGATTCCTCCGTGATCACCGCACCCTTTTCAAAGCAGCATTTTTCGGTAAAAACCGATCCGTTTTTTATAATCATAAACGCCCTCTTTTCTGCTGCGATAAATAAGATACCGCATCTTCGTCGCAGACGACCGTCACATCACTGTGAAATTGCAGGATAGATGCGGGCACGCGCGGCGTGACAGGGCCGAAGAAGGCATCCTTCATGATTTGAGCTTTTGCCCTGCCGGTTGCGATGAGAACAACCTTTCTTGCCTGCATGATCGTCTGGATGCCCATGGTATAAGCCTGCTTCGGAACCTCATCAATTGATGCAAAGAAACGGGCATTTGCCTGAATGGTACTTTCCGATAAATTTACACAATGTGTTTCTTTTTCAAAAATATCCGAAGGCTCGTTAAAACCGATGTGTCCATTTAAGCCAAGTCCCAGCAGCTGCAGGTCTATGCCGCCCCGTTCACTTATAATTCTGTTATAATCGGCGCAGGCTTTTTCAGAATCCGGTTCCAGTCCGTTTGGAACAAACGTATTTTCCGGCTTGATATTGATATGCAAAAACAGGTGTTGATCCATAAAATTACGGTAGCTCTGGTCGTTTTCCGGTGAAAGGCCCTTGTATTCATCCAGATTGACAGAACTAACCTGCGAAAAATCGAGTTCTCCCTCCTGATATTTTTTGATCAGCTGTTCATAAGCGCCGATCGGCGTGGAGCCCGTGGCAAGTCCGAGTACACAGTCCGGCTTCATGACAATCTGCGCGCCGATCAGGCATGCAGCTGCCTTACTGGCAGAATCATAGTCTTTCGTTTGAATAATCCTCATATCATACCCTCCGTATTCAGGCAGGCGGCAGCCGTCTACTGCCGCATACCCGATAGATTTTAATAACCTTATCATAACAGAACGGAAAAAAGACTTCAATAACTGGTTGCAAGATACACAATTTCAGATTATAATAGACAAATAGGGTCAAAAAAAGACGAAAAACAGTAGGTCACTGCAAAGTGCCGGATTATATAAGAAATCTAAATAAAAGAGCAGAGAGTAGGAGGACACTTTGGAGATTGGATTTATAGAGTTCATGAGACAGATCACCAGTAATCCGATATTGTTTTTGACGGTGTTGCTGACGCTGGGCGTTATTTTTGTGAACGGGTGGACGGATGCACCGAATGCGATTGCCACCTGTGTATCAACAAGAGCAATGCCGGCTCGTTCGGCGATATTGATGTCAGCAGTTTTCAACTTTTTAGGTGTTCTGGGTATGACACTTGTCAATGCCACCGTAGCGATGACCATTAAAAATATGGTTAATTTTGACGGAAACAGCCAAGATGCGATTGTTGCATTATGCGCAGCACTGTTTGGGATTATTATCTGGGCTGTCGTTGCATGGTACTTTGGAATTCCTACGAGTGAAAGCCATGCGCTGATCGCGGGCTTGTCAGGTGCAGCCATTGCGCTCCACAGCAGTTTTGACGGCATTAACGGAGAGGAATGGATCAAAGTCATTTACGGACTTGTTTTATCGACACTCCTCGGCTTTGTGTCCGGCTTCTTAATTACAAAACTGACGATGCTTATTTGCAGAGATATGGACAGGCGTAAGACGAATGTATTTTTCAGAAACGCGCAGATTTTCGGCGGCGCTGCAATGTCGTTCATGCATGGCGCACAGGACGGACAGAAGTTCATGGGTGTTTTGATTTTGGGAGTTTTTTTGGTAAATGGACAAGATACTACGGGCAATGTGGCGCTTCCGGTCTGGATGATGTTGCTTTGTTCTGCTGTGATGGCACTGGGTACGTCGATTGGTGGCTATAAGATCATCAAAGCGGTAGGACTTGATATGGTAAAGCTGGAAAGCTATCAGGGCTTTGCAGCTGATTTGGCAGCGACTTTTTGTTTGCTGCTTTCTTCGGTTTTTGGAATTCCTGTCAGCACGACTCACACAAAGACGACGGCAATTATGGGAGTTGGTGCGACGAAGCGGCTTTCTGCAGTCAATTTTAATGTCGTCAAGGATATGGTTCTGACTTGGGTTCTGACATTTCCAGGCTGCGGTCTGATTGGGTTTTTGATCACGAAGCTGTTCGTGCGGCTGTTTTAAAGTTTGGCGGACAGAAGTGGTATTTTGCATGGAAGTGAGTTTGACGGGTCCGTGCGAGACAAAATATACATGCATAAAAAGTACATGCGGATAGGGGTAAAATGGCAAAGAAAGATGATTTTTATTTTGACTGTTTTGTGAAATGCGTGGAGCTGTCCTGCACAGCGGCAGAGCTTCTGGAGGAAATACTGAAAAATTTTAATGAAGAAACACTGAAAATGAAGCTGGAAGAAATTCATGAGGTGGAGCATGCGGCGGATCAGGAAAAGCATGCACTGATGAATGAACTGACACGGGCATTCATGACACCGATTGAGCGGAATGACATTGTAGCGTTAAGCCAAAATATTGATGACGTGACAGACAGCATTGAGGATACGTTGATACACATTTATGTAAATCGTGTTTCCTCGATTAGGCCGGAAGGTATTCAGTTCGCTTCTCTGATCGTAAAATGCTGTAAAGAATTAAAAAGCCTGATGGAAGAGTTCCGTAACTTTAAAAAATCGAAACATTTAAAAGAGCATATTATCATGATCAACCAGATGGAAGAGGAAGGCGATCGCCTATATTTAAAAGCGATGCGGGAACTGCATAAAAAGGATACACCGCCGCTTGAAGTCATTGCATGGCGTGAGATTTACGATTATCTCGAGGACTGCTGTGATGCCTGTGAGGATGTTGCAGATATTGTGGAGAGCATCGTGATTGAGAATACGTAAGCTGAATTTGCATATTCAAAGGAGAAAGTTTTGCATCTTCTATTTTAAGAACAAAAGTGTGCGTAGCTGCACATAAAATTTTATTTAATAGGAAATCTGTAGGAATTTCCTATTAAAGAAATAAAGAAAAATAAAGAAAGAACATGATCTTATGGACCATGTTCTTTCTTTATTTCTTTATTTGCCGCTCATGAGAATTATCACTGCATCATG
This sequence comes from Lachnospiraceae bacterium, assembly GCA_047602645.1. GTDB lineage: Bacteria > Bacillota > Clostridia > Lachnospirales > Lachnospiraceae > JAEYFP01. The sequence goes on from JASGGU010000054.1 coordinate 17,442, forward strand.
TAATAGTTAGTAGCCAAATTCCTGAGCCCAGTAGTATGTGCCGTTATCCGCAACGTATACTGAAATTGCGATCTTTGTAAATGTCGGATATAAAATATTTTCCTTATGTGTCGGACTGTTCATCCAAGCATTTAATGCTGAGCTTGCATCGTTAAAGCCAAATGCTAAATTCTCACCGCCCATAATTGCACTGTTTACTGTGTACCAAGGTCTTCCGTTCGGCCTTGTATGGGAGAAGGATGCGAAGGCTTCCTGTGCACGGACAGAAGCAGTTGATTCCAGATTGGAATCCCATGTCAATGCAGTCAAACCGGCTGCGGCCCGCTGCTCATTTACCAGATTGTAAGCTCTTAATGCTTCACTTCTGAGAGAAGTGGTATCACTTGAAGTATCCGCAAGAGCAATCGCTTCGTCATCTAAATATACAGTCTTTTCATCTGCAATATCACTGGAAGAACGGAATGCCGATTGGTCGGCAACACCTGATTTCCCGCCGTTGGCAAGAAAGGTATAGCATAAAACCGGAACGATGAGAACTCCGAGTGCGATCAGCCCTGCGAGAGTTTTCTTTTTCATATACATTGTCCCCCTTTCAATTAGCAACTACTTTTTTGAAAAATAAAAATACATTTTTTCAATTACATTATGTCACAAGATCCTGATAAACGCAACTATTTTTTGGAATAAATCACATACTGAAAAACCGTGACAAAAAAATCATGCAGATATTACTGTTTACATAGCAGCGTAACACTTCGAACAACAAAAGATTTATTCAGTTTAGGATATGCAATCTGATATTAATAGTGTATAATCAGTATGTATAAAAAATACAAGTTAAGCATAAGACAAATAGAGAAAAATGTCAATCAAACTAAAATTTTGTCTGTCAAAGGGGCCGTTTGCTATGAAACAGGAAACAAAAAGAATAATTCTATTTTTAGCCATTACATTTGCGCTGACCTATACAGCTGAGATCGGTTTAATCTGGCCGCTTGTGGGCAACCGTGGGCTCGGTACGAATGTGACCGCGCAGCTTCTCACCTCTGTTATGATGTTCATGCCTGCGGTCGGTGTTATATTGACGCGTCTGTTCACAAAAGAAGGCTTTCGGAATCATTATCTGACATGGACCTGGAATAAAGCCAATATGAAATATTATTTATTCGCATGGGTCGGGCCGGCGGTTCTGATGCTGCTTGGCGGAGCAGTTTATTTTCTTGTATTTCCGCAGCGATTTGATCTTGACATGAGCTATCTTGTGTCAGTTTACAAGGAGAACGGCAGGATCATGGAGCCGGCGGCTCTCAGAACTACAATTATAAGTCAAATGGCAGCGGCGGTTGTTTTTGCGCCATTGCTTAACTGCATCACTTGCTTTGGCGAAGAGTGGGGCTGGAGAGGTTATTTGCTTCCTAAAATGGCAAAAAGATTCGACCTGGTACCGCTGCTTTTGATTAACGGCATTATCTGGGGGCTTTGGCATGCGCCGCTGACAATTATGGGACATAATTACGGAACCCAGTACCCCGGTTACCCTTATTTGGGAATCGCTGCAATGTGCATCTTTTGTATCGTTCTGGGAATTCTGTTTTCTTATGTTACGATGAAGACCGGAAGCTGTATTCCGTCTATTATCGCACATGGTGCCGTCAATGGATTTGCTTCTGCCATGGTCTATTTTACGGATAATGGCGGAAATGCCCTTGTTGGTCCGGGCATTACGGGAATCGTGGGAGGACTTCCGATGATTATCACGGCGATTCTGCTCACTTTTATGATGAAAAAGGAGCATATTCTGGAGGAATACAGGGGCAAAGATTTACAGACAGATTTATAAAAAAATGTTTTCTAAAGATTCACATATGTGTTACAATATAAAAGGTGTATTTTTAATACAGATTGATACGGAAGGAAAAGACAGCAATGCGAAGGTCTGGTCATACGGGGAGTATGGACAGAAGTGTCAGGGTACGTCTGATCAAGAGGGGAATTATTGGACTTTTGGCATTTGTACTTATGCTTCCGACAGTGCTTTGTGTGATCCTGTTTTGCAAATTTGAAAGGCTTGAGAAGCAGTTGCAGGAAATTGTCTCTGCTAAAGAGGAAGTCATTACGGAAACAGAAGATACAAGGCTGATGCATGTCGGAGCAAAGAACAGCACGGAGCCATACATAACGGTTGTTTCGGAGGAGGGGATAGCCGAGACGAAGCCGCTTAATAATGAAACAAATGAAAAACCCGAAAAGAAAGTATCAGGAAACAGCGTCTCTGGAGATGAGGTGTCCGCAAACAATATGGTAAGCAGGGCCGAAATGGTTTCAGGGGCAGCCGAGTATATTCTTAAATCGGAGGAAGGTGTTTCCTTAAATGCGGTTACAGTGCCCGAACGGACCGACTGGCCTAAAAAGGTTTACCTGACTTTTGATGACGGGCCGAGCCGCAACACGGATGCTATTTTAAATATTTTAAACAGTTATGGTGTCAAGGGGAATTTTTTTGTTGTGGCAACAGAGAATAAAGATTTGCATGTGATGTACCGGCGGATTGTGGAAGAGGGTCATGTTATAGGCATGCATTCCTATTCTCATAAATATAATGAGGTTTATGCATCAAAGGAAGCCTTTATCAATGATCTGTCTAAAATACAGTCACTCATTTACGAAGAAACCGGGGTTCTGACGGATATCTATCGTTTTCCAGGAGGCAGCAGCAATACAGTATCGAGGTTGGACATGTCCGTATTCATCGGAGTTTTAAAAGACAGGGACATTACTTATTATGATTGGAATATTTCCAGCAGGGATACGTCCAGTCCAATGCCTGATAAGGAAAAAATCGTGGAAAACTGCCTGACTGGCATTCAAAATTATGAAGAAGCCATGATTCTGATGCACGACCTTGGAAACAAGACATCTACCGTCGAGGCTCTTCCGGAAATTATCGAACGCCTTCTTGAGATGGGAGTTGAGATTGCACCGATGGATGAGAATACAATGCATATCCAGCATACAAATATACAATAAACGGAGGAATGGGAAATGAGTTTTTTCAAGGATTTCAAAGAGGATTTATCACAAGCCGTGAACGAGCTTCTGCCGGAGGAAAAGAGTGAACCGGTCAAGGATGTAATGGAGGAGCAGCCACAGATGGTAGATACGATTACCGAAGAGAAAACGGTATTCGACAGGGATGAGATTGCGGACATGTTGAAAAATATTGATGCGGTATCTGCGCAAGAACAGGAGGAGCCGTTTGGAAGCCATATGCCTGAGGAAGAAATCAAGGTTCCGGATTATATAATGGAAGAACCGTTGTTTACAAATATTTCAGAGCCCTCTTTTACCGTCTCAGAGCAGGAAGAAGAGCCGGCGGCAGAAGTGGGGCAAGAGGAAGAAGTCGCAGAGCAGCAGGAACCGGTTTTGGAAGATATGAATACAGCGTATGATAGAGAAGAGGAGCCGGCAGAAGAAATGCGGCCGATAGTGCCGATATTTTCACAGGAGCCGACGGAGCGTCCGGCACCGATCAATACGACAATGGAGGATTTTTCAATGGAAACAGGTATCATTATTGCAGGAATGTCAATTAAAGGAGATCTTACATCAGAGGGCAATCTGGATGTGATGGGAACTATTACGGGGAATATTGAGATTAAAGGAAAGCTTCAAATTACAGGAGTCATTGAAGGGAATTCGAAAGCGGAGGAAGTGTTCGCAGATGGCGCAAAGATTGTGGGTGAAATTAACAGCAGCGGTTCCGTTAAAATCGGTGAAAGCTCTGTAGTAAAAGGAAATATCATTGCAAAATCAGCGGTGCTTGCCGGCGCGGTAAAAGGCGATATTGATATTCAGGGACCTGTGATACTGGATACGACGGCGATCATTATGGGAAATATCAAATCCAAGTCGATTCAGATCAATAACGGTGCCGTGATTGAAGGACTCTGCTCCCAGTGCTATGCGGATGTCAGTCCGATGACTTTTTTTGATGATGACGATCAAGAAGTGAAAGTAAAGGCAAAAAGAGCATAAATAAATATGAGAGCAAGGATGTTTTCTATGAAAAGAGTATTATTGAAATTAAGCGGCGAGGCGTTGGCGGGGCCGAGAAAATCGGGGTTTGATGAGGAAACGGTCAGGAATGTTGCGTTTCAGGTAAAGGCGCTTGTCGAAAAGCAGATTGAAGTGGGTGTTGTGATTGGAGGAGGAAATTTTTGGAGAGGACGTACGAGCGAACATATTGATCGGACAAAGGCGGATCAGATTGGAATGCTCGCGACGGTCATGAACTGCATTTATGTTTCAGAAATCTTCCGCTCGGCCGGAATGATGACGAGCATCCTGACACCGTTTGAGTGCGGCTCCTTTACGAAGCTGTTTTCTAAGGATCGCGCTAATAAATATTTTGCGAAGGGTATGGTCGTGTTCTTTGCGGGAGGTACCGGACATCCTTATTTTTCAACGGACACCGGTGTGGTACTGCGGGCAATCGAAGTAGAGGCGGAGGGAATTCTGCTTGCGAAGGCGATTGACGGCGTTTATGATTGTGACCCAAAGGTATATCCCGAGGCGAAGAAATATGAGGAGATTTCCATTGAGGAGGTTATAGAAAAGAAACTGCAGGTCGTAGATCTGACTGCTTCGATTCTTGCGATGGAAAATAAAATGCCAATGTACGTATTCAGCCTGAACGAGAAAAACAGTATTGTAAATACGATGAACGGAAAATTCAGCGGTACAAAGGTAACCGTATAAAATTGGGAGGATGATGATATGAATGAGAGATTAGTCGAATATGATGAAAAAATGAAGAAAACCATGGATCATCTAGTGTCTGAATTTTCATCGATCCGTGCGGGACGTGCCAATCCGCATGTGCTCGATAAGCTCAGAATTGATTACTACGGCACACCGACGCCGATCCAGCAGGTGGGCAATGTTACAATACCGGAGCCGCGTATGATTCAGATCCAGCCATGGGAAAAGAATCTGTTAAAGGAAATCGAAAAGACGATTCAGATGTCCGATCTTGGAATCAATCCGACCAATGACGGGCAGGTGATTCGTTTGATTTTTCCTGAGTTGACTGAGGAACGCAGAAAGGATCTTGTAAAGGAAGTAAAGAAAAAGGGCGAGACGGATAAGGTGGCAATCAGGAATATCCGCAGAGACGGAAATGACGCGTTTAAGAAGCTTTCCAAATCAGATGTCTCGGAGGATGAGATAAAACAATTGGAGGAGGAGCTTCAAAAGCTCACAGATAAGTACATCAAAAAAATGGATGAAATGGTGGAAGAAAAATCTAAGGATATACTTACCGTATAAAATCAAAACAACCAGGGGACAAGACGAAGTAATCCCGTCGTGTCCCTTTTACATAGGAAATGATTTTAAATTCCTATTTGATAAAATCTTATGTACACTTAAGATGTTTTTTATATGGAGGACGATTGGAATGAAGGTGCCAAATCACATCGCGATCATTTTGGACGGAAACGGAAGATGGGCCAAGAGTAAAGGAATGCCACGCAATTATGGGCATGTGCAGGGAAGCAAGAATGTAGAAACGATTTGTGAGGAAGCCTATAAAATGGGCGTGCAGTATCTGACTGTCTATGCGTTTTCGACGGAAAACTGGTCAAGGCCGCAGGACGAAGTGGATGCGCTGATGAAACTTCTTAGAAATTATTTGAAGACATGCTTGAAAACCGCAGAAAAAAACCAGATGTGCGTCAGGGTGATCGGGGAAAAAAGCGAGCTTGATTCCGATCTTCAAAAGCAGATTGCACAGCTTGAAGAGGCAACAAAAAATAATACGGGTCTCCATTTTCAGGTGGCCTTAAATTACGGAAGTCAGGATGAAATGCTGCGTGCGATGAACAAAATCCTGCGTGACATGAAAAATGGGATGATCTTAGAAGGAAGCATTACAAAGGAACTGTTCGAAAGCTATTTGGATACAGCCGGAATTCCGGCTCCGGATTTGCTGATCCGCACGAGCGGCGAACAGCGTATTTCCAATTTTCTGTTGTGGCAGCTTGCTTATACGGAATTTTATTTTGTATCGGTGCATTGGCCGGATTTTTCAAAAGAGGAGCTGGTGAAGGCGATTGAAGACTACAATAACAGAGACAGGCGTTACGGTGGAGTAAAGGAGGCATAATATGTTTTTTAAGAGATTGTGCAGCAGCATTGTAATCGTCATAGTGACACTTGCAGTAAACCTGATCGGCGGTCCTGTTTTGGCTGCCGAGCTGCTGCTGATTTCCTTGATCGGGCTTTGCGAATATAATCGTGCAGTCGGCGTCGGGACACAGGAAAAGGGCATGAATTTAATAGAAGCGGTTACGGTTTTCGGATCGGTCGTTTTTTATGTGACAGGTTACTTTGCAAAGAATTTGGAACGGTATTTGCTGCTTGTGATTGTCGTTGTATTTGTACTTTTGATGACTGTTTATGTCTTTTCGTTTCCGAAATACGAGGCCCGGCAGGTCATCCATGCATTTTTTGGATTTATTTATGTACCGGTAATGCTGTCCTTTATTTATTTTACAAGAAATCTTCAACACGGTGAATACACGGTATGGCTGATTTTCATCGGATCATGGATTTGTGATACCTGTGCATACTGTACCGGAATGTTGTTTGGACGCCATAAGCTGGCACCGGTGTTAAGTCCGAAGAAATCAATTGAAGGTTCGATTGGCGGCATTGTGGGAGCCGCGCTGGTAGCGGCAGCCTTTGCGTACTTCCTCGTGGAGAGCATGGTGCCAAATCAGAAAATCACATGGCTGTTTGTCACTATCGGCGTGGTAGGCGCGGTTGTTTCCCAGATCGGAGATCTGGCGGCATCGGCAATCAAACGCAATCACGGCATTAAGGATTATGGAAATGTGATTCCGGGTCACGGAGGAATTTTGGACCGGTATGACAGCGTGATCTTTACCGCTCCGATGATTTATTTCCTTGCGGTTATTTTTATGCATTAATGGAATTATAATAAAATACAATATCATGAGGAGTTATTGCCATGAAAAAAATAGCAGTATTGGGTTCGACGGGCTCCATCGGCACACAGACGATGGAGATTGTAAGGGCGAATCGGGATCTGCAGGTTTCGGCTATTGCGGCCGGTTCCAATATCGCTTTGGCGGAGCGGCAGATCAGGGAGTTTTCTCCTGAGATTGCAGTCATTTATGATGAGAAAGCGGCAAAATGCCTGAAGGAGAACGTTGCAGACCTGCCGACAAAGGTGCTGAGCGGCATGGAGGGAATGTTGGAAGCGGCAGTCTTTCCCGGAACCGATACGGTGGTGACAGCGATGGTAGGAATGATCGGCATTCGTCCGACGATTGCGGCGATCGAGGCAGGTAAGCAGATTGCGCTTGCAAATAAGGAGACACTTGTGACGGCGGGACATCTGATTATGCCGCTTGCAAAGAAATATCAAGTTCAGATTCTTCCTGTGGACAGCGAACACAGTGCAATTTTCCAGTCGATTAACGGAGAAAATCCGGCACGTATCAGCAAGATATTGTTAACGGCCTCCGGAGGTCCCTTTCGGGGCAAGACGAAAGAGGAATTGAGGAAGATGACAGTTGAGGATGCCCTCAGACATCCGAATTGGTCGATGGGCAGGAAGATCACGGTTGATTCTGCGACGCTTGTAAACAAAGGTCTGGAGGTTATGGAAGCGAAATGGCTGTTTGGCGTCGGTCTGGACAGCATTCAGGTCGTTGTGCATCCGCAGAGCATCATTCATTCAATGGTTGAATATGTGGACGGTGCAATTATGGCACAGCTCGGCATGCCTGATATGAAACTACCGATTCAATACGCGCTGTTTTATCCGGACCGAAGACCTCTTGATACAAAGCATGTTGATTTTTATGCGTTGTCACAGATGACATTTGAAGCTCCGGATATTGATCTGTTTACAGGCTTAAAGCTTGCATTGAAAGCGGCGGCTGTGGGAGGCACAATGCCGACTGTGTTTAATGCGGCTAATGAAAAGGCAGTAGGGTTGTTTTTAGGCAAAAAAATCAACTTTCTGGATATTGCTGATATGATCGGACAGTCCATGGAACGGCATAGGGTGACAGAAAATCCTGACGTATCCCAAATATTAGGTGCAGAGCAGGAAACTTATGAATTTATTGAAAGCAGGTGGTAAATTGAAAATTCTACTGGCGTTATTGATATTTTGTGTCATCGTTATTTCACATGAACTAGGGCATTTTTTGATTGCAAAGGCAAATGGGATTGCCGTTACTGAGTTTTGTATCGGATTTGGGCCGACGCTTTTTGGATTTACCAGGAATGGAACGAAATACAGCATCAAACCGATTCCACTTGGCGGTGCCTGCATTTTTGATGATGAGGATCCGGAGAATCTGGCGGAAAGTTCCTTTTTAAAGGCAAACGTATGGGCACGAATTGCGACAATTGCGGCAGGACCGATATTTAATTTTATTCTGGCATTTATTCTCGCACTTTTTGTAATCGGTTCCACCGGATACCCGACGACGGAGCTTGAGAGTGTAGCTGAAGGAGGTGCTGCCGAGGCAGCGGGAATCCAAGAGGGCGATGTCATTTTGAAAATGGATAACGAACGGGTATATCTCTATCCGGAGGTTATTTTAAATACGCAGTTCAGCACAGGTGAGACGGTAAGTTTTACCTATGAGCGGGACGGTGAGAAGCATGTGGCAGATATCACTCCAAAGTACAGCGAAGCGGATGGCCGCTATTTATACGGATTTGCTTTCGGTGCCTATACGGGCAGCAGAACGCCGGTCAAAACACTTGAATACAGTTATTATTATGTGCGGTATCAAATCAAGATGACATTAAAAAGTCTGCAGATGCTTGTGACGGGCAGGGTGTCC
>JASGGU010000055.1:0-26218 GCA_047602645.1 Lachnospiraceae bacterium
TTTAAAAGGCAGGTAGCAGCATGAAAAAAACAGCACTGATCATGGCGGGTGGACGCGGCGAACGATTCTGGCCACGCAGCCGGAAAACCCTTCCGAAACAGTTTCTTTCCCTGACAGATGACGGGAAAACGATGATCCAGCTTACCGTAGAGCGCATTCTTCCGCTTGTTGATATGGAAGACATTTATATCGCAACAAATAAAGATTATTTTTCCCTTGTGACCGAACAGCTTCCCGGTGTTCCCGCAGAAAATATCCTGTGCGAGCCGGTCGGCAGAAATACCGCTCCCTGTGTTGCGCTGGGCGTCGCACATATTTCCAAGAAATATAACGATGCGATCATGATGGTTCTCCCTTCCGATCACCTCATCAAATACAGCAGCATGTACCAGACGACACTCTGCGACGCCTGTAATGTTGCATTGCAGGGCGATAACCTCGTCACGGTTGGTATAGCACCCGATTATCCGGAAACCGGCTACGGCTATATCAAATTTGTAAACGAAATCTGCGACGGACGCGCGTTCAAAGTAGATAAATTCGTCGAAAAACCGTCTCTGGAGCTTGCAAAGGAATATGTGAATTCTGATGAATACTTGTGGAACAGCGGCATTTTCCTCTGGAAGCTTTCTACAATTCTGCAAAAATTCGAACGCTTCATGCCTGACACCTATGAAGGCATGCTTACAATACGAGATGCGATCAGGACTTCCGCCCAAGACGAAATACTGGAAAAAGTGTTCCCGTCCTTTCCCTCAATTTCCATCGATTACGGCATCATGGAGAAATCAGAAAATATCTATACGGTTCCCGGTACGTTTGGCTGGGATGATGTCGGCTCCTGGCTGGCTGTGGAAAGAATCAAAAAATCAAATGAGTACGGCAATATCGTGAGCGGCAATATCGTAACAATCGACACGAAAAACTGCATTATTCAGGGGGATAAAAAACTGATCGCGACCGTCGGGCTTGAGGACCTCATTATCGTCGATACCGATGACGCAACACTAATCTGTGAAAAGGACAGCACGGCCGACATCAAAAAAGTGCTTGAGAATCTGAAAATCTGCAATCGCAACGAATATCTGTGATTTTATGTCGCCGGCAACTCCCATAAAAGAGAAGCAGATCGTCTCTGATCTGCTTCTCTTTATGGGAGCCATCTGCTTTGCACAAACGCTGTTCCATTATTTTACGACTACATTTTCCACTTCCGTATCCTGAACGACGCAGACCCAGGTCTTACCATTGTTGATTTCAATTTCTTTGCCCTTCATGTCATAATAGCGAATGGCACTCATATCATAATTATCTTCGTTGATTTCTCTCTGCCAGGTTCCCACGGTTACCATACCCTTTGTACAATACTGAATCACTCCGCCCGAATGGCAGTCAAACCCAAGATAATCATTTTTATCAAGCTGCACCCATTTATTATACTGCAGTATGACATTGTCATAGGATATCTGCTTACCCGTCAAATCATCGATCTGGGGTTCGCCGTACTGAAAGCGTTCATACTTTTCCGTTTTCTCATTATATTCAAACCATGGCTTGTTAATCTTGTATTTCGGATCGATATATACTGCCGACCCTCCGCTTTCATTTGTTACTTCTCCGCCAAGATCGACAAATTTAAATTTACCCTTGTAACCGTCATAATGATCTTCCCGGTAGCCAAGCTTCTTAATGCCGGCTTCAATTCCCGTTGCACTCGTATAGACATTATGGGGAGCCTGCCGGTCAGTCGTCCGGTAGAACGATGTGTCACCCGCAGCTCCAAGACCATTCAAATTATCCACGTAATCCTGATCTAACAGATCAACCGCATAGGCCGCCTGTCCGAAATGCATATAAACGGCATCAAACTCCAGCGCTGTATAAACGAAATATTCGCGGCAGCTTCTTACAGAACCAATTTTATCCAGATTGTCATAATTCTCAAACAGGCCCATTAATCTCGTAATGGAGCCCTCTACCACATACTCATAGACAACATCGGCATAGGAAATGCCGCTCATAGGCTGTGCGGCCTTCAGATTGTTGAGCATAATTGCAAGCGGTCTTCTGTTTCCGATTTTTTCATCTACAGGCAGCCCGCTCAGATAACTGCGCATTTGTCCCGGCTCAAGTGCCGTTGCCGTCTCTTCCGGCTCTGCAGCCGGTGTTGTTTCATTTTCTGTCGCAGCTTCCTGCTCTGCGTTATCCTGTTGTGTATTCTCCTCCGGCTCGTTCGCTCCGCAGCCTGCCAAAATGCCCGCACATAATACGCCTGCCAGAAATAGTATCCATTTTCCTTTAACTGCATTTAATAGTTTCATCCTGTATTGCCTCTCTCAATTTCCCGGATTCTTTTCAATCCGCAGAATTTCAATCCTTACTTTCCATTATCCAAAAAACTTATTATTCTATACATGTCCAAAAAACAAATCTTTATTTACCGTGAAGTGTTTTTGTGTAATAGGCGCTCTTTCCTATTCCACAAAAATGGGTTGTTTGCAAACAAGAATAGATGCAAACAACCCATATTATAATTTATTTGACCATATAAATCAATAATTTCTTTCAAATCCCGTTTTTATCCCCTTCTTATAAGCCTTATAGTTTTTATCTCATAAGGTTTCAACGTCATAGAGACAATATTATTATCCAGAAAAAGCTTCCCTTTCTTTCTTTCCAGCATATCACATTCTTCGACACCTATAATATCTCCACAAAGTCTACAAGAAATTTCGCTGTAGCAATTATGGTATTCATACAGTCTCACAATGATCCCGTCACCCGACTCCGCCTGCTTAATAGCCTCAACTATAACATTAGGAGCTTCCGTCTCAATAATCGGCATGCATTCCTTCGCTGATTTTGACCCTTTTTGACTACAGACATCTGCATATATCGGATTATTAAAGCAATATGCCTCTTCTGCCGTACCTGCCTCACGCCATCCTTTTAGATGCGCATACACCGAAAATGCAAATGTATGCACGCATTTATCCGCATGGGGATTTGGATACAGACCGGATTTAATCAATGACAGACCTACTGTATTATCTTCGATGCTGACACCATACTTACAGTCATTTATGAAACTGACGCCATAGCCCTCCTCCGAAATATCCATCCATTTTTGATAACACACTTCAAATCTGGCGCAATCCCATGAGGTGTTCCTTGTCATACTTCTTGTCACATTTCCATATTGAATGTCGAATGTCGCTTCATTTGTATTCAGCTGCAGCGGAAACAGCAGCTTTAAAAAAATCTGACTTTCCCGCCAGTCAATATAAAAATGCAGATCAATCCTGCTGCTGTCCGGATAAAAATACAACGTCTCGACGATATCAGAATCCAAATACCGGTAGCAAAAACGCAGTGCATACCGAAGCGGTCCCTTTTCAACTATAGCACGTTCATATATATCTGTAATCTCCCATGATTTTTCCTTATAATAGTGGTAGATATTCCAGTTATCATAATCATGCGGTTTATCTTCATAAGTCATCAGCACATTTCCGGCTTCGCCCGTTTTTAAAACCTCTCTGGAAACTCTCTTATCATAAAAGGATTCTATTTGCCCCTTTTCATTGAAGATGAGTCTGTAGTATTTATTCTCCACACAGGTGATATTAAATTGTTGCATCTTAGGCAGTTCCTTTTGAATACCTGCCTCCACTACATTGAGAATACCTTTCGGCGGAATTCCCACTGCTCTGATAAGTACCTTATTATCAGAGCTAACTTGATGCTCTATTTGTTTTAGAGTATTGTTCAGCCTTTCCCATTTGCGGGGTTCCAACTCTGCAAGTCCCTTGCTTTTTACTCCGTTAAAATTATATAGAATAAGGCTTCCTTCCGATATGCGGTATATTTTTTCGACTTCTCTCATAGTGTTTTTTGATTCCATAGAAATCTCTTGAAGCATCGCCTCATATTCTTTCCATGAATCATCATATACCTCTTCAATAGAGGATCCGGGGAGAATGTCGTGGAACTGATTTCTTAGTACAACTTCCCATGCACGACTCAACAATTCCTTAGGGTATCTTTGGGCATATATTGCAATCATTTCTATGTTTTGAAGTGAAAACTCACTGCATCTGTTTAGACGCTTGTTCTTTCCCATTGATGTATAGGTTGCACGATGGAATTCTAAATAAAGCTCGCCGCTCCAAACGGGAGCCTTCCCTGCTGCTGAAGCTTCTAGTTTCTTAAAAAAATCCCTCGCCTTGGCAATTCTTGTTTTCGGGCAGCCTGGCAGCGCCTTTTCTAATCGCCTTTGAGTTTCCAGCATCTTCTTGGTCGGTCCGCCCCCGCCATCCCCATAACCGAAAGAGAGCAGAATCTGACGATTTAAATCTTTTTGTTGATAACGCTGCCATCCTCCTTTTACCTGACTCGGAACAATATCACCATTATAGTTAGTGGAAAATGCTGTGGTAAATTCTTTATTTGTAATACCTTTCCTTGACATCGAAGAATAATCCCTCGTCGGAATAAAATGGGTCAATATCTGTGTCCCATCAATTCCTCTCCAGTAAAATGTATCATATGGCATTTTATTCGTATCATTCCAACTGATCTTGGTCGTCATAAAATAACGGATTCCGCATTCCTTCATGATTTGAGGAAGTGCCGCAGAGTACCCGAATACGTCCGGAAGCCATAGGATTTCGTTATCTTTTCCAAATTCCTTATCAAAAAATAAAGTCCCAGTTAAAAACTGTCTTATAAGAGCCTCTCCTCCCGTCAGATTACAATCAGCCTCTACAAACATTCCTCCTTCCGCTTCCCAACGTCCCTCAGCTATCATTCTTTTTATTTTTTCATATAATTGAGGTTCTTCTTGCTTTACATATTTGTAAAGCTGCGGCTGACTGGACATAAAAATATACTCCGGATATTGTTCCATAAGTTTTAGCACCGTAGAAAAGCTTCTCACTGCTTTTCTTTTTGTAACACCAATCGGCCAGAGCCACGCAATATCTATATGCGTATGGCCTATGCAGAATACCTCCTCAGAATATGCTCCCCCATGCCTTTCATATAACTCTTTTTGAATGCACTTTTTAGCTGATTTCAGGCTTTTAAAAAAACATTCCGAATACGGCTTTCTTAAATCCAGATAGTTCAGAGAGTTATTTACAGTAGTCAACAAAATTTGATAGGATGTATCGTCCTTTTCCAGCAAAATCATAATCTGATAAGGAACCAATATATCATAATAATATTGTTCGATGTCTTTTTCCAAAATACGCAAATACGCTTGAAAATTTTTTTTTATTTCAATATTGGAAAAATATCCTCTTAGAGATAACTCTATCTTTCCTTCCCTTTGATTTTCTCCGTCCAACAGAACGCTGCGGTGGTTCCTGTCAATCCCCTGGCATAGCTTCTGATTAATGTAGCATTCAAACTGCGGATTTTCCTCATCCCAGTTACTAGGGCCATCTGTTTCCATGTAAATTTCAACACTTTGCTCCTTTTTTATGCAGGGAAGTATGACTCGGCTGTTATACCAGACAGCAGCCGGCTTATGAAAACCTTCATCTAATTCGGTATCATCATTTAATGCTGCAATATTCCAATCTGTGATTAACGTATAATCATGATAGCATAAGTCCTCCAGTTGCCGGAGCTGTTCCTTAATTCTTTCTTCTGCAAATTCCATAGTTATCTCCGTTTCTTTAAAATCTTAAGGTGGATGTTCACATGCTCCAGCAAACTATCTACAAAATTAATTCCTTCCGGAAGCTGAAGCTGCACTTCGTAAATACCGTCTTTGTATTCCCACTCAACAACCATCATTCCATGCGGTGTCGGAATAGAGCTTCTGCACCATGACAGTTCAATCGGACACCTTTCAAAGGTCACCTTTTGAAACCCATCCTCCAGAACACGAATTCCTACCAGGTATTGAAGCATAAAATATGCCGGCGTCGCGGACCAGGAATGACAATAGCTCCTTGTTCTGCTATTTTCATAAAATCCGGGAAATACTTCCCAGCACGTTGTCGTATCAAAACGAAGCATCTCTCCCCAGCGCCTTTTGATATCACGAAATAACAGCTCCAGAAGTCCAAGCTTTGCATAAACTTCATATAGAAAATACAGCATAAAAGGAGAACCAATTTTAATAAAATACTCAGGCGGATTAAGCAGATATTTTTCTGCCATCTTTTTTTTCTCATAGTCAATAATACCATCATAAAGATAGAGCAATGTGTGGGTCTGGATACTAACGGTCTTAGAAAATCCGTGTATCGGCGTCCAACCATCTATATACATTTTTCTTTTTTCATCCCATAAATGCTTATCTATGTAGCTGAGCAGTCTTTCCCGATAGTCCTTGAACCTTACAGTGGTCTGCATTCTGCCTGTCCTTTCTGCATACGCTGCAACAAGGCCGTAACAGTATGCGAGCATCCCCTGCTGCGCTGTCACAATTCCGTAATTCTCAATATCCATTGGCGCCCAATCCAGCATATTCCATGCGTTTATTAAGAATCCCCCTTCATCCGTAATAAGTTCTCCATAGTGCTCCAACACTTCCTTCATCGGTTGGTACAGCTCTTCCACATGTGCAAATGAGTTCGATATAGCAGCTGTTTCAAAAACTGATATTACCCAATTCATCATCCACATCGGAATTGATGTATTCCAGTCTGTCGGAGTCAGCGCATTCATCATTTTGGAATTATCAAAAGCGGAGACTGCCAGTCTTTGATTATGAATTGCAAATTTATAATCGCCAAATAGCCACGCATTCACAAGTGAGCTCAATTGTGCATCACCCGTCCAAAATGCCTGTTCATAAGTCGGACAGTCCGTAAAACTGTCTTCCGTGCATAAGCGGTTTGTATCCCTGCACATTTCAAAGATCTCGTTTAACTCCTTGTCGCTTGACTTAAATTGACCCATATTAGACAGGGAATAGGTTTGATGACAGATATGGAAATCCTGAATTTTCACTGCTGTCTTTGTATTACGTACTGTAATCAGTGCATACCTCATGCCCATTCTTGCCATGCACCGATAGGTCTGCCAACCTTCCGACGCCACATAATGGATCGCATTGTTCAGGCCAATTGTATAATCAATTTTCTTCTGATAATAATTTTCAAATCCATAAAAATCAATTACTGTCCCTTCCGAAGCATTCAAAGTGAATACCGGCTGTCCAACACGAATTGTCCCAAAATCCACAATCATTCTGCGGTAGTCACCCTGTTCAGGAAGACCGATTACCGAGGAATTCTGGTTATCCCATAAAATTCCACAGTCTTCTACTGTTACTGCATAATCGGAAACTACCTTTTCCAAACGCGCAAGCGACAGTAAATACAGATCCTCATATACATCATTTTCATCCACAAATTTCACACTGCCGGCACGCAAGAGCAGTTCCTCATAGCTTGCGGAAGCCCAAATATACTTGTGCTCCTTCGTATGGTTTTCCATACGATTGAATTCCTCCAGACCTCCGTATATCCTGCTCCTTCCATCAAGTGCCGATATAATCCGGTCTGTAGGTCCCACAGTAAAAATTTTCTTTTTTCCATCCAAACTTTTCCAACATACCTTTTCCGAAAACTGCAGTTCCATATGACAATACAGATCATCAAATTTACCGGACACCTGCATCATAAAAAATTGCTCTCCAGCCTTTAAGTGAACCGGAATATCCCGCGTTTGATTTGATACTTGATAAATGGTAGCTCCCAAGCGAAAGTCACCAATAATTCCATTCCATGTTCGATTTGGAAAAGAAATAATTCCATCCATGTTTTTTTCAGAAATAAGAATACCACCGATAAACCCCGAAAAAATTGTCTCATCCGCATCCCTTCTATTCTGAAAAAATGCCCGGCGCACATTGACAGTGACCTGAAAGCAGCCACAAGTCACATCCTGTATGGCCTCTACTTTGGCAGGATGGACATCCGAGGTATCAAACATCCTGATCGGGCGTTCAAATCTCTGCCTTGTATTATTCTTTTCAGGCATCACAAACGCGCCTTTCCAGCCTTTAATAATATCTTTGTCAAAAATCCAATTGAGATTTCCTTTTCTTCCATCATAATACTCAGCGAAGCCAAGATTTACATTTCTCTTCGGAGCATGAGTCAAATAGCCTTCATCCATTTGACATTGCGTCATTTCATCCGACTGAACTAATACTATGCCCTTCTGTATAACGGAAAAATCAAGTCCCGGTCGTTCGCCGATGCTCTGGTAAGTGGACCAGCCATAATTCCATACGCGGATTGCCAAATAATTTTCTCCCCTTCTGCAACAGGAATTCAGCAAATAGTTATCATAAATGGAGGTTCCGCTTTTGCACCGCATAGGCCCCCTTCCGATTTCCTTTCCATTTAAATACACCATATATTTTGTAACCGCACAAATAGAAAGCAAAATCTCTTCTTGCAAATTCGTTGTCATAAACCTACTGGCAAAGCATCCTCTTGTATTTTCAGACAATGGTTGTTCCGTATCGCTGTCATTTATCCATATCCATTTTCCCATTCTGCTTCTCCTTTTTCCTTATATTCATTCTCTGCTCACCCCTTGACAGCCCCGCCGGTCAGTCCGGCTACAATCTGTTCCGAAAAAACAAAATAAATAATAATAATGGGAATAAGTGCAATTGTGATCGCGGCAAAAATCTTATTCCAATTAGCGAGAAAGTTGGCACTGTAGCTATAGACTGCAAGTGTCAGTGTCTTAGTATTTGCTTTTGTCAAAAAAACAAGCGGCATAAAAAAATCATTCCATATCTGTACAAAGCTAATCAATGCTACCGTAGAGATAACCGGCTTTGACATCGGTGCCACAATCTTTATATAGATAGGAAAATCTCCGGCTCCGTCGATTCTTGCCGATTCCAGAACTGATTTTGGCAGTCCTTTGAAGAAGTTGGTAAACAAAAGTGTTGAAAAGGATAGATTCGCAGTATACAGCAGCACCAGACCCCACAATGTATTGTTTAAATGAAGCTTTGTCAGCATAATGAATAGCGGCAATATGCCGAGCTGGATAGGAAACATTAAACCTAATAAAAAATAACCTTCCAAAAAATTTTTTCCTTTAAATTCATAATGCGCCAGTGCATATCCAAGCATAGAAGCAATAAGACAAAGACTGATAACAGATGCCGCCACAAGAATAACGCTGTTGCATAAATATCTCATAAAATTCTCTTCCACAATTACCTGCCTGAAATTTTCCAATGTGAACTTTGAAGGCCAGCCCATTGTGTTATTGATCAACTCTGATTTTGTTTTGAAGGAATTAAGCATTGTCATTCCAATCAAATAAATTGATAGAAATGTATAAATCACCAACATAAGTGAAATTATGGCTTTTATTATTTTTGTTTTTCCTCTCTTCATAGTCTGCTACCTCCTAATATTCGACCTTCTTCAGAAGTCTTTTTGTTATAGCTGTGACTGTTAAAATAATAACAAACATCACAACGCTGATCGAAGAACCAAATCCGATTGAAGTTTCTCCAAAATAGGTCCCGCCAAACGCATAACGGTAGAAAACCATATTCACAAAATCCAACTTATTTGAAATTCCTCCTTGCGGACCGACTAAAATATACGGAAGGTCGAACATTGTCATAGCATAGATTACGCTTAATGTGAGATTTGTAGTCAAGGATGAAGTAAGCATCGGCAGCACAACATGCCAGAACTTTTTCCACTCTCCGCATCCGTCAATAACACCCGCCTCTAACACCTCTTCCGGAATTTCCTGCATATTTGCATAAAATATCATCATTCCCGAGCCAATGCACTGCCAGATAATTACACAAACAAATATTTTAAATATCATATCAGCATCACCGAGCCATGCAAGCTTATGACTTTTGCCAAGTACTTCTCCAATAATCTCATTAAAGACACCCACATTGGGATCAAAAAGAATCATTGCAAAAAAGCCTACGATAGAAGTACTAATTACATATGGAAGAAATAGCATAAAACGAATATATTTATGAAATTTAATTTTAATATGAAGCATGTATGCAAAAAACAACTGTACAGGCGTTATAATCAGCAAAACACAACCGAGATATTTTACATTATTGCCAAGTGCATTGAAAAATGCTTTGGATACACGGGCATTAGTAAATAACTTTATAAAATTCTCAAATCCGATAAAGGTCTTTGGCCCAATTCCGCTCCAATCAAACAGGCTATAGTAAAACGCAAATAGCAAAGGAACAATCATAAATACCGTATAAATAAGAAAGCCTGGAGCAATGAACCCCAGGTAGGCTCTATTTTTCCTCATTTTTTTCAATTCAATTCTCCATTCCTTTCGATTATCAGAGTGGGTGAGACTTCAAATCACCATCTCACCCACTTCTCCTCTATAACCGATTATTTTGTTAACGCTTCCAGCTCATCCACGAATTCCTGAACACCAAGGCTTCCCGAAAAAATCTTCGTCTGATCCTCTTCCCATACGTTCGTCGGCGTTTCCTCTGTATTTGGAGCGGTTAGATAACCTAAAATACTGTAATAACTTTCCGTCTGCACATCATAAGCCGCAATATCATTTACAACCGGATTCTCAGATACAATCTGCGTTGTACATGGAATTGCACTCAATGCGCTGATCCAGATTTTCTGACCTTCCAAGCTTGCAAAATAATTTTCAAATGCAAGCGCAGCTTCAGGATTTTCTGTTTTTGCGCTCACACTGTATCCGCAAGAACTTGTACCCACAATTGACTGAACACCGTCTTCTGTTGGAATTTGGAAGGCCCCATAATTTAATTCAGGATTATTTCCGTCAATCGTGGCTATATTCCAAGTACCTTCCACACACATCGCCGCCTCTCCTTTAGAAAATGCCAGCAGAGCGCCACTTTCATCCACACCAAGATAGCCCTTTCCATAATATCCGTTCTCTGCCCACTCCAGCATCTTTTCATAGGCCTCGACAACTCGTTTGTCGTTTACTGCCACATCTCCGCTATTTTCGTATTCCTGCACATAATCTAAATGCATGGCATTTAAAACCGGTTCAAATTGGAATAGGATTGCCCATGGATCAGCTGCCGTAAAGGCAATCGGTGTATAGTCCGTCTTTGATATTTGATCTAAAAGCGCCTCAAAATCGCTGAAGGTCTTTGGCACCTCTAATCCAAGCTCGTCAAATATATCCTTGTTGTAATAAACACACCTGCCTCCAAGTTCGGCCGTCGGAGTGGCATAAATCTTTTCATCCTCAGCCGTAACAATTTTCATCGCTGCAGTGCCGTCATATAAAGAAAAATCAATCTTATCTGTCAATTCCATGCAGTATCCCGCATTTATATAAGATTCATATTGGGTGGTTGCCAAACCATTCGTCCAGAAAAGATCCGGTGTTTCTCCCGCCTGCATAGCGGTTTGAAGCAAATTATAATATTGATCCGATGTCTTGATTTCAATTTCTACTGTCACACCCGGATATTGCTCATTAAATCCTGCTACTACCTTCTTTAATGGTTCGGAGAATTGATCAGTGTGCTCCCATATTACAAGAGATCCCCCAATTTCTCCGGTTGCTTCCTCTTTCTTCCCTGCAGCCGCAATATTCTGATCCTCTTCCGTTTCTTTTTCCTTGACATTCACATTCTCTTTTCCCTGAGTACTGCCGCATCCCAGCATGAAAGAAGATGTCAGTGCCATAGCAAGCAACACTACAAAAAACTTTTTCTTCATATTCCGTTCCTCCTTATCGTTCATACAGTAATTCCCTATATGTTAATAGGATTATAGCAAATTAGATATATATCGATAAGAAATGAAATTAAGTTAATTATTCACAATCTTTATATAATCGTTTTTGATTCCAGCACAAATTTAACTTTTATTCACTAATTTAATTTTCTATATTCACTGATTGTAATACCAGTCATTTTTTTAAACAGACGATAAAAATAATTAGTATTGTCAATACCGACCTTTTCTGCGATCCGTTCTAAGGGCAGCTCGCCCTGACTGATAAGCCGTTTAGTCTCTTCAATCCTAAGCTGATTAATAAATTGAACATAAGAAACTCCTTTATTCTTTTTAAAATATTGACAGAAGTAAACCGAGTTCATATGGAATCTCTCGGCAATTTCGGTAAGTGATATTTGCTCAGTATAGTGCTCCCTAATATATTGTTCAACCATGCTAAAGGTATTATTTCTACCTTGCACATATATATGTATTTGATCCAATTCTTTAAGCATTTCTTTTTGAAGCTGTTCAGCTGAATCAAATTTGTCAATGGTCTGATAATTTAAAAATTTCTTTTCCGGAAAAACATCTTCGTATTTCATTTCATTAAAGTTCCGCACCATATACAATTCAATCTGATTAAAAAATTTTATAATATTTTCCTTTACCGTAGAAGATGAAACATCCGCCATGCGGCAACGATTCATAAAAAAGATAATTTCCTGCTTAATTTTTTCAAGCCAAAAATCCTTAAGAATGTCTTCGCCATATATTTTCAATGCCGGAACATCCGCTCTTTCTTCCTCTCTCTTACACTCCATCCGGATGCACGTCGGCTTTTCATAATAGAATGTTCTATTCTGTTCTTTTGATATGCGATTATAATGCTCCTTTGTATCAGTCAGTGTATAAAACGGAACCGATAAAACCATAAATAAATTGCGGTTAAAATAATTACGAACACTTTCAATCGCCTCCCGCCAAAAAGCAGCGATTCTCCCCTGTCCGTCTTCAATTTCATCCTTTTTTAAAAAATTAAACAATGCCAAAATCTCTTTATCATGATGCAAGAAGCATTCACCAAGTTCCCCATCTGTTAAATGCTTTTGCAAAATCTCGGTAAGAATTTCAAAATTGATTTCCTCTTCTGTCGTATTTCTGTATTCTCCGTCACCCCGAACAAGAAAAAGGGCCAATTGAAATGCTTCACCAAAACCCTCCAAAACATTTTCATTCGTATCCTTTATATAATCCCAGCCCTCCAGCATATTTTTTTGCTGTTTCAGCTGATATTGCTCCATAACAAGTTGAGGAAGTTCCTCTTCTCCAATCTCCTGCTTAAGTACATAACGATCTACTCCGAGGGCGATTGCTTCTCTTGCATAAGAAAAATCCTCATAACAGCTTATAATAATAATGGACATATGGGAAAACTTGTCATGTATTTTTTTTATTAGTTCCAAGCCGCTGATTCCTGTTAGATGAATATCTGTCACAAGAATATCTGCTGCATTTTCCTTAAAATACTCCAAAGCTTCCTCTGCCGTTGAAAACGCTCCCGTAACTTTCATTTTCACACTGTACTCTTCAATACACATCTTCATGCCCAAACGAACAAGTATCTCATCCTCAACAATCACAACCCTGATCATGAATTCTTCACTTCCTTTCATTGATCGATAAGTAATACCGGCAATATCAAATGAATCGTTGTCCCAATTCCAAGTTCACTTAATACATCCGCCCGATACTCTCCGCCATAATTCAATTGAATTCGCTGCTGTACGTTCGTAATTCCAATATGATTATGATCATCGGAATTATCCTGCTTCATTTTCTCTTTCTGTCCTTTCATACTAAAACCAATTCCATTATCCTCAATCAATATATGCAACTTATTTTCTTCCAGATAGATCTTTATCTTAATAATTCCTCTCTGCTTTTTTCCCTGAAAAGCATGCACAATACAGTTTTCTACAAAAGGCTGCAATATCAGCTTTAAAATTCCAAGCTTTCTCGTTTCTTTTTCCACTTCATAAACAATATCAAAATTTACAAACCGCATTTTTTGAATATAGACATATGAATCCAAAAGAGAGAGTTCCTTTTCTATCATAATTTCATCCCTGTCCGTATATGTAACACTCATCATTAAATCAATCAGGCATTCAATCATCCTCTTAATATTGGTTTGTTTATTCGCAATTGCCATCCATTTAACAGTATTGAGCGTATTGAATGTAAAATGCGGATTAATCTGCATCGAAAGTGCCTTCATTTTCTCTTCGTTCTTTGCCTTTTCCTCCTCTCTTATTTCCTTCATCAGGCGCTCAATCTCTTCAATCATAAAATTATAGTTTTGGGTCAACATTCCTATTTCATCAGATTTATTATTAAAATATATTTTTTCAAAATGCCCATCCGATACTTCTCTCATAGCATAACTCAACCGTCTCAGCGGTCCAAAAATTGACCTTGTCAAAAAAAGAAAGACAACTATTACAACAAGAACATCAAGACCTATCCAAAATAATATAATCCTTCGGATAGATACCACCTCCTGAAAAGCAGAAGCGGAGTCTACTACAATGACCGTTTTCCATCCCGTCAAATTAGACAGCCGGCTCACGACAATATTTTTCATTTTGTTCCTTTGAGCCGAAGAACCGTCTTGTTTTGCTTCCAGCGCTTCTATGAGCTCTTCATCCGTTATGGCACCTCCATCCAGTTCTTCATGATTGCTGCAAATGATCCTGTTATCAGATGTCAAAACATAATAATCTGTTCCTTTTTGCTGAAGTTGTTTATAACCCAGCGTTTCCGTTAAATAATCCGAGGAGAAAAAAAGCCATATTGTTCCGATCGTTCTCTCTTTTGAATTAATTGCCCTTGCTAATGCAAAATTTTTCAAGACGGAATGATAATTAGCTGACATTGCTTCCGTCGGAATCCAGATAACTTTACCGCCCTTACTAATTACATCTGCTCGATGCTTTTCCAGATAATCATCTAAATTATAATACTTGTATCCTTTTTGGTATATATTTCCATCTATTTCCATTACTACAGAAACCACATTACTTTCTGAATTTACGATTCCTTCGAGATAGGCCTCCATATACTCATCTTTGGTTTCGTAATTTCCGCTGTCAATATAATTGCGCGTCATATGGTTATAATATAATGTTAATGTAATATTTTTATAATATTGCAGCTGAAAATCCAAATTTTGTATCATTTCCTGCACAATTGCATCCTTTCCGCTAATTACATTGTTCAGTGCATAATAATAATATTTATAAGAAAAATAAAGAGAAAAAAGAATGCTTGGTACGATTGCTATTAAAATCATCATTACAATCCTGCTTCTCGTCTCATAAAAAACGCGCCTTTTCAATTGATTCATTTCTTATTCCTCCCTATCTATTATAGCAAACAGCCCAGATAAAGACTAGCATCCGAAAGTGGAAAGAGCATCCATTTCTAATGACAGAAATCGATGCTCTTTTAATTTTCCTGGTTATTTAACCTGTTAAAATCAAAAAATTTTAGTTGAAATTTTTAATAAGTCATTTGCATTTTTTATTTTTTTAGTCTGATCACCATATACCATGACCCAATGCCTTCCCTGATAGCTATTCACAATTTCACAGATATCCGACTGAACATCTATCTCCACTTGAGTTCGGCAGCTGGAAAAGGCCGTATTTCTAATCAGTTCTCCCTGAATAACAATCATCTCATCCATTGTGTCGTGAGAGATTCCTGTAATGGTTACCGGACCTGGCTCCTTAACAATTTGCAGCCCGCAGGACAACGCCGGAAATTCATAATAAGAATAAATATGATAGTCATCCTGCTTCTCACCCATATAACTATGCTTTCTGGGTGATGTGCAATGGGATACAAAAAGCTTATTATCCTCCGGAAAATGAAACGGATTCAGCATAAAAGCAGGCTCTCCCGAAGACAGTGCAACAATCATCATGTTTAAAAGAGTTGTCACATCTGCCTCGCAGGCAGATACAATTCCATCATCATTTAATCTGGAAAGCGAATAGCATGATGTCGTCTTGCAGGCACTATGAACAACCGACCAAAGACAGTTAACCGTAAATGCATCCGCCTCATTCTGTTCGATCAATTCCTTGAATATGTAATACATTTTCTCGGCCCGGTCAGTGGAGTATCCTTCAGGTAGATGAACACCTGCAGCTTCTTCGGCTGCAATTCCCACCGGATACTTTTCATCCCATTCTTCAAAAAATTTTATAAAGGAATCCGAACTCATTTGTTTCCACCGAATCCCAAACTTCTCCTGAATTTCCCTCAAAACTCCATAGCCCCAGTCCCAGGAATGAAAGGGTTCATACATGGGTTCGCCTATACACAGCACAGTTGTATGATTAATCTGATACCATACCTTAATTGCATGTAGCTTTGCTGAGAGATCCTCTATATCCCTGCTTACAAAGTATTTGGAATCCAAGCCCATATAAGCATCAATTTTTCTGAAGTCCCTGATAAAGTATGGATAATAAACAGAACCATAGGACCAAACCTCCTGATAAGGGAGAACAGAAAATACCATCGGTTTATTTTTAGCATAAATTGCCGCAAATACAATGTCAAATGCCTCGGCTCCCTTTTTACCTGCTGTTGTAGTGCCCAGCGGAACAACGATATATGCATCTGCTTCCGGCGCATCCAGCGCTTCGTTCTCACAGGTGATCTGCTCAAAAAAGAAATCCACATCGACCGGCAGAGCGGGCTCTATCCTCTTTCTAATAGACTCCAGTAAAGGCTGCTCAACTGGAATGTCCCATTTCCGGCAATCAGATAAATCAAGATTACCCTCCTCAAAAACTTCCTGTGTCCTTGTATATAGATCACCGCATACCAAACACCCAATTTTCATTTTCTTCATAGAATACCTCCTATATTCCTTGATTGATACAGTTAGTATAATAGAAAAAAGGCGAAATTTCATTGGGGCAAATCATTTCTTTATTAGGGTATCTCGTTCTCTCTTTCTATATTCTCCCGGCAGGACTCCGAACATGCGCTTGAATAGCTGATAAAAATACTTCATATCTGAATAGCCCACAGACTCTGCAACGGCATTCATAGGAATATTTGTATTAACCAATTGATGACAAGCCTCCTCCATACGAATCTTTTGAAGCATTTGGACAGTTGTCATTCCCGTATAGGTCCTGAATATTTTCCCAAAGTGGCTGCTGCTCACATAAAACTGTTCCGCAAGTTCCTCTATCTGAACCTTATAGCGATAATTCATTTGCAAATAGGCTAGTGCTGTTTTCACCATAATTTCGTTGAAACGCCCCTCATAGTATTCCGGCCCTTCCTTTTGCTTTTCATTCCGCATGAGTAATAAAAGTAATTTAATAATATCTGCTTTCATCATATTCAAATATCCGATACTCTTCGCATGAAATTCCAGATACAATTCATCAAAAAGACGGTCAATCTCATGTAAATTTTCCGCGGATGTGTGAAAATACTGGCATGGCAGTTTCTCAGATTGCTCCTGCAAAATATATTGATACACCGCATTAACAAAATCAGGTTGGGCAGCCAATATCTGATCCAAAAATTCAGGTCGGAACAGACAATTGATAATATGCATCTCCTGATTTTTTTGAGGAACAAAAGTGTGATATACATATTGATTGAGTATACATACATCACCGCGGCTAACAGAATAGGTGCTTTCCAGTACCTGATGCATGCCGTGCCCCTGTGTCACATATGCAATTTCAATAAAGTCATGCGCGTGCAGAAAACAAGGTTCTGACAATACTACTTTTTGAACCGCTACATCTTCATTTCCAAATAAATAATTATCCGAGTGTAAAATTGAAAATAATTCTTGGTACATGAAGCCTCCATCTAAAAATTGACCCTTATGACAAAGCTATCCTCCAATGTCACTGGGTCAATTTTTATTTCCCTGTCTGCTACTTATTCCAAAATCCCTTTTTCTTTTTTTCGCTTTCGTCAGCCGATTTTTTATCCGCATATTCCTCCGATGTCCGGAGTGTGTTGCCGGTCAGCTCGTCGAATTTGCGCAGCAATTCCTTCGCCTCCGTATTCAGACGGTCCGGTACCTGCACAACAAGCGTCACATAATGGTCGCCGCGTACCTGCTTATTTCTGAGCGACGGCACACCCTTCCCCTTCAGACGAACCTTTGTATCGGTCTGTGTGCCGGCTTTGACTTCATAAATCACCTTTCCGTCCACCGTATCGATCAGAACCTCGCCGCCAAGCGTTGCCTGTGCATAGGAAATCGGTGCAGTAGAGAAAATATTAGTATCCTGTCTCTGGAAAATCGGATGTCTTGCAACAACAATTTCCACAAGCAGATCACCCCGCGGACCGCCGTTGACACCCGGCTCTCCTTTATCTCTGATCCGGACACTCTGTCCGTTGTCGATTCCGGCGGGAATCGACACCTGTATTTTTTTCTTATTCGAAATGTAGCCGGCACCGTGACAATCGACACATTTGTCCTTTACAACTTTACCGCTTCCCTGACAATCCGGACAGGTCTGCACGTTTCTGACCATTCCGAATAACGACTGGGTCGTATACACGACCTGACCCTTACCGCCGCACTTCGGGCACGTTTCCGGAGTCGTCCCGGGTTTTGCCCCCGTGCCGTGACAGGTTTCACATGTATCCTTCAGGCTTAACTCAATTTCCTTATCCACACCGAATACGGCCTCTTCGAATGTGATCCTGACGCTCGTGCGCAGGTTCGCACCCTTCATCGGACCGTTATTGGCACGGCTCGTTCTGCTTCTTCCTCCGCCAAAAATATCACCGAAAATGTCACCAAATATATCACCAAAATCAGCGCCGCTGAAATCAAAGCCGCCGTAACCGCCGGCGCCGCCGTTTTCAAACGCCGCATGGCCGAACTGGTCATACTGCCGCTTCTTCTCCGAATCACTCAGTACGGCATACGCCTCCGAAGCCTCCTTGAATTTCTTCTCGGCCTCCGTATTACCCGGGTTCATATCTGGATGATATTTTTTTGCCAGTGTACGATATGCCTTTTTAATTGCGGCTTCATCAGCATTTCTATCAACGCCAAGAACCTCATAATAATCTCTTTTCGACTCTGCCATAACTGTCACCTTTCATTACTGTCCGGCACATCCGGTATTACCGAATGCCCCGTTTCTCTTACAAGTGCACCCATGCCTGCTGCAAGGCACGCGGCATAACATCAGCGGAGGATAAAATCCGCCACTGATGTCATAAAACCTTATACCTCTTTGTAGTCTCCGTCAACTACATCATCACCATAGCTTGTGCTCTGGCCCATATCAGGACCCGCGCCGCCCATGTTGCCCATATCGGGGCCTGCACCGCCGGCTGCCTGTGTCTTCTCATACATCTTTTCAAAGAGCTTCTGTGCTGCCTGCATTGCCTTTTCCTGTGCTGCCTTTAATTCTACAACCTGATCTTCGGTCATATTCTCCGGGTCAGCCTTCGCAACAAGCTCCTTTAAGGAATTCAGCTCTGCTTCCACTGCCGTCTTATCATTTGCATCAAGCTTATCACCGACCTCTTCCATCGCCTTTTCGGTCTGGAATACGAAGGAATCCGCATCATTCTTTGCGTCGATTGCTTCTTTACGTTTTTTATCCTGTGACTCATACTCGGCAGCTTCCTTCACTGCCTTATCGATATCGGAGTCAGACATATTGGAGCCTGCAGTGATCGTGATGTGCTGCTCTTTGCCTGTTCCCAAATCCTTTGCGGAAACGTTCACGATACCGTTCGCATCGATATCAAAGGTCACCTCGATCTGCGGGATACCGCGTCTTGCAGGAGGAATTCCATCCAAACGGAATTGTCCGAGAGATTTATTATCCTTCGCAAACTGCCTTTCTCCCTGTACAACATTGATATCAACCGCGGTCTGGTTATCTGCAGCCGTCGAGAAAATCTGACTCTTCTTTGTAGGGATCGTCGTATTTCTCTCAATCAGTCTCGTTGCCACACCTCCCATCGTTTCGATGGAAAGTGACAGCGGCGTAACATCCAGAAGAAGGATTTCGCCTGCGCCGGCATCACCTGCCAGCTTACCGCCCTGAATGGATGCGCCGAGTGCCACACACTCATCCGGGTTCAGAGACTTGGAAGGCTCCTTGCCTGTCAATTGTCTTACTTTGTCCTGTACAGCCGGAATACGTGTCGATCCGCCTACAAGCAATACTTGGCCAAGCTCGGAAGCATTTAATCCGGCATCCTTTAATGCATTCTGTACGGGAGCTGCCGTCATTTCCACAAGCTCATGTGTCAGCTCATCAAATTTCGCACGTGTCAGATTCATATCAAAATGCTTTGGTCCTTCCGAGGTCGCTGTGATAAACGGAAGGTTAATATTCGTTGTCGTTGCACTGGAAAGCTCCTTCTTAGCCTTCTCCGCAGCTTCCTTCAATCTCTGCAGTGCCATTTTATCATTTGACAGATCCACGCCTTCCGTTCTCTTAAATTCAGCAAGCATATAATCTGTAACACGCTGATCGAAATCATCTCCGCCAAGTCGGTTGTTACCGCTCGTTGCAAGAACTTCGATTACACCTTCCCCAATTTCGATAATGGAAACATCAAAAGTACCGCCGCCCAAGTCGTATACCATGATTTTCTGCTCTTTTTCATTATCCAGACCATAAGCAAGTGCTGCTGCCGTAGGCTCGTTGATAATCCGGTTTACTTCCAGTCCTGCGATCTTGCCCGCAT
Source organism: Lachnospiraceae bacterium (assembly GCA_047602645.1). GTDB lineage: Bacteria > Bacillota > Clostridia > Lachnospirales > Lachnospiraceae > JAEYFP01. The sequence goes on from JASGGU010000055.1 coordinate 20,508, forward strand.
CCTTTGTTGCCTGTCTTTGTGCATCATTAAAATAAGCCGGTACCGTAATGACCGCATCCGTCACCTTTTCTCCCAGATAGCTCTCCGCATCTGCCTTCAGTTTCTGAAGAATCATCGCCGAAATTTCCTGAGGAGAATACTTCTTTCCTTCAACCACGCTCTTATGATCCGAACCCATCTCTCTCTTAATAGAAGAAATTGTCTTTTCCGCGTTGGTAACTGCCTGACGCTTTGCCGGCTCACCGACAAGGCGTTCACCCGTCTTCGTAAACGCTACAACCGACGGTGTCGTTCTGGCTCCTTCCGTATTTGCGATAACAGTCGGCTTGCCGCCTTCCATAACAGCCACACAGCTGTTTGTTGTTCCTAAGTCAATACCAATAATTTTGCTCATAATTAAGCCCTCCTAAAATTATTAAAATAATAAGTTTTTCTCAAATCTACTGTACCACACCAACCATACTATGTCTGACGACCGAATCACGGTACAAATAACCCTTTAATAGTTCCTGCGCTACTATGCCGCTCTCAAATTCGTCGCTTTCCACCTGCATAACCGCATTGTGGAAATTAGGATCAAACTCCTTGCCTACTGTCTCGATCGTGCTGACTCCAATCTGCTCCAGCTCGCTAACAAGCTGTTTATAGATCATGTTCATCCCTGCCGCAAACGGTAAATCCTTTTCTTCCTCCGGCACCGTCTGTAATCCTCTTTCAAAATTATCCAATACCGGAAGTAGTTTTTCAATGACCGATTTCGCGCCCATTTCATACATTGTTGATTTTTCTTTGTCAGTCCTCTTTCTGAAATTATCAAATTCGGCCATCTGACGCTTTACCTGATCGGTCAGTTCCTCGATCCGTTCGTCCTTTTTGTCCTTCTTTTCCTTCTTTTCTTTCCTTCCGAAAATTGACTTTACATCTGCAGTCTTCTCTGCCTCCGGCTCTGCTGCAGCTTCCTGCTCTGCATTCTCCTGCTCTGTCTCTTCCGCAGTGCAGCAGTCTTCTGACTCGTGTACCGCCGGTTCCTCTGACGGTGTATCCACCGCAGGTTCCTGCAAAGCTTCTTCCAGAATTTCATCTGTTAAATCTTTTTCCATATCAGTCACGCTTCTATAATTCTCCTTTCATCCCTATGTCTTTTTATATAATGCGTCTAATTGATTTGTCAGCGATTTTAACGTATTCACTACTTTATCGTAATCCATTCGTTTCGGACCTATGATACCTATCGTTCCCTGCACGCCTTCCTCTAATTCGTAGGTGGCAGTCACGACACTGCAATCCTTCATATTACGAACCGGTGATTCCTCACCGATATAAATCTGAATGCCCTTATGATCCTCCTCCTGTTTGGAAAGCGTCTCATACACAAGATCCGAAAGCTGCTTCTTTTCCTCAAAAGCCGTAATAATTTCACTCGCCTTTTCATTATCACTGAGCTCCGGATATTTAAAAATATTATTTGCACCGCTCGTATAAATTTCCAGATCCTCATCCGCCTTAATCGCATCCGCCACGGCATCAATCACCTCGCTGACGAAATCGCTGTGAATACCGGCCTGTTCTTTCATTTTAGAAATGATGCCGAGATTAATTTCCTCGATGGAAAGACCGTTTAAATTTGTATTCAGCAGAATATTCAGCTTCAACAGCGTATCATCGTCAACATCGCACACCGTATCGATGATCTGGTTCTTGATAATGTTTCCTTCTACCACGATGACCGCCACAATCCTGGTAGTTTCCAACCTGGAAAGCTGAATGAATTTCAGCTTGTTGTGATGATACTGAGGTGCGGAAATCATCGTTGCATAATTCGTGTTGGCCGCAAGTGATCTTGCAACCTGCTTTAGAAGCCGTTCCATCTTGTCGGCTTTCTCGATGAGAATTTCCTTCATCTCATCGACCTCCCGCTCCTTATCCTCCATCAGCTGATCTACATAAAAACGATAACCCTTGTCGGAAGGAATCCGGCCGGCGGAAGTATGCGGCTGAATAATATAGCCAAGCTCCTCCAGATCCGACATTTCATTGCGGATCGTCGCCGAGCTTAAATTCAGATCCGTGTATTTGGAAATTGTTCTGGAGCCGACCGGCTCACCTGTTTCCAGATAAGTTTTAATGATCGCATACAATATTTTCTTTTTTCTCCCATCAAGGTCCACCCCGTCACATCCTTCTCTTTTTTCTTCTGTTAGCACTCAAGTTAAAGGAGTGCTAACATTTCTGTACTAAACATATCACTAGTACCTTTTAATGTCAACACCCTAATTCTAAAATAAATATAAAGATTATAATCAAGTTTACTCCACACTCTTAAGGGATTCGACCATATCAATCTTCTTGAGCCTGAACGACATGACCGCATTAACAATAAAGGAAAATGCAAAAGTCAGCAGAATACTGTAGAGATAGCTGACCGGCTTTATTTCCCTGCCGAACATCATCAGATCAATTTCTGCTGTCAGTATCACGAATCGGTGAAGAAAAAATCCAATAAAAATACCGAATACAGCGCCAATCAATGTCAAAATAATATTTTCCCGGTTCACATAACTATCAACCTCTCTGTCATAAAAGCCGAGTACCTTTAACGTTGCAAGTTCGCGCTTTCTTTCATTGATATTAATATTGTTCAGATTATATAGTACTACAAAAGCGAGCAATCCGGCTGAAACGACGAGCACATAGATAACTGTATTCATGCTTGTCAGCATATTATCGATCCGGTCTGCCATCTCGCTGTAAAATGTCATTCCCGCCACCGCATTCATCTCCAGATATTCCGTACCGAGTCCGCCTTCAAATTCTTTGTCATTTTGAACGGTATTTAAAAATATTTCACTGTAAACAGGCTTTTCACCGTAAACCTCTTCATAGAGTCCGCTGCTCATATAAACATAATGAAGGAAATAGTTTTCCGTCACCTCTTCGATTACTACCTCTACCCCAGCAGTATCATCCTCCTGCAGCAGAATTTTATCACCTGCCCCGACATCCAGAAGCTTTGCCAGCTTCTCGGAAATGATGACACCGTTGTCGTTCAGCGTATACGCTTCTTTCGTGAGTCTATTTCTGAAGCAGATGTAGTCCTTGACCTTTTCATTATCCGAGGGAACAATGAGATACCCGCTTTTTACCGTATCATTGGCTTTAATGTCAATTGCGCTCTGCTTGCCGTAAAGATAATCTACGATCCGCTTATCCGATGCAAGCTTATCGATCAGCGAGGCCTTTTCTTCCTCCGTGGCCTTCTCCTCTATTGTAATATCTGCATCATAGGTACGAATCTGGCCAAACTGATATTCTCCGATAGATGAAATAGAATCCTTTACACCGAAGCCGACAAGAAGAAGCCCCATACAGCCGCCGATACCAAAGATCGTCATAAAAAAACGCTTCTTATAGCGAATCAGGTTTCTGATTGTAGATTTCTGTGTAAAATTCAGTTTCTTCCATATAAAAGGAATACGTTCGAGAAAAACGCGTTTGCCTGCCTTCGGGGCACTGGGACGCATGAGGACAGCCGGCGTCGCGGCAAGCTCCTTATAGCACGCAAACAAGGTTGCCAGCGTCGTACAGGAAATCGCAACAAGTGTTGCGCTGACTGAATATTCCATATTCAGCGGCGTCAGCACCGTGGTTAAATTATTATATAGGATCGCATAAGCGTTGATGATCACATAGGGAAGCAGTTTTTGTCCGATCACAAGGCCGGCAATACTGCCTGACAGGCTCGCGCTCAGTGCATAAAGCAAATACTTGGCCGCAATATTTCCGTTGCTGTAGCCGAGCGCTTTCAGCGTGCCGATTTGCGTGCGCTCCTCCTCAACCATTCTCGTCATCGTTGTAAGTGCCACAAGTGCAGCAACCAAAAAGAAAATGACAGGGAACACCTCTCCGATTGCACCAATCCGATCGGAATCCTGCCCGTATTCCACATAGGTCTGGATATAATTCCTGTCAAGCACATACCATTCCGGTACTTTAAGATCCTTTACCTTTTCTCTGGCATCCGCAATTTCCTCATTCGCGTCGGCGAGCTCGGCATCTGCCTCCGCCTTCGCATCCAGATATTCCTCTTCGCCGTCCGCATACGCAAGCTTCCCTTCCTCCAGCTCTTTCTCGCCGTCCAATAGCTCCTGTTCCTTATCGGCAAGCTCTTTCCTGCCGTCCGCCATCTTGATCTTGCCATCCTCTAATTCCTGCCTGCCGTCTTCATATTCCAGAAGTCCGTCCTCATATTCCTGATAGCCGTCCGTCCATTCCTTCTTCGCATCGGCGAGCTTGGCTTCCCCATCCAGAATCTCATATTCTGCTTCGTGGATTTTATCCCAGCCCTCCGCAAGTTCCTTTTCCTTGCCCAGTATCTCTGTTCCGGCAGCCGCAAGCTGCTCCTCACCCGCCGCAATTTCTATCTTTTTCTCGGCAACCGTTGACAGCGCGGTACTGATATAAGAACCGGAAAATCTGTGCAGCGCGGCAAGCTCTGCCGCCCTTCCCTGTCTTTCCTCGGGTAACCATAACGCCCATTCGGACACATCTTTATAGATATCCGAAGAGGGATTCGTGAGATCCTCAAAAAATGAGACCGGTATTTGGCCTCCGGTGCTTTCCGACAACGCCTGTGGTGTCATACCTCCTGCCGAAAGATAGGAGGCAAAGCCATTTAAAAATGACTGACACGCGGGAATTTGATTCGTTTCCGCAGGGTCAAAGGAGGGGTATCCGCCTTGCAGACCGTTTAACGCCGTTTCCTGCTCCATGAGCGTGTTTTTTCCGGCAAGCAGTTCCTCCTCTTTTTGGGTAAGAGTTGCCTTCCCCTCCTTAAGCTGCTGTTCTCCGTCCCGCAGCTTTTCCTTATTACGCATGATTTCTGCCCTGCCGTCCTGCAGCTTCTGTTCATTCTCTTCTATCTCACTCTTGCCGTCCTTAAGCTCGGTGAGTGCATCCGCAAGCTCGACCTTAGCATCCGCAAGTTCCTGCTCGGCATCCTTAATTTCCTGCTCTTTATCTTTAATTTCCTGCTTCGCATCGGTAATCTTTTGTTTGCCGTCTGCAAGCTCCTCCTCGCCGTCTAAAAGCTCCTGCTTTGCGTCCGCAAGCTCCTGCCCGGCATCAGACAGCTCCTTTTTCGCATCCGCAATCTCCTGTTCGCCCTCTGCAATTTTATCATTTGCTTCCGTCACCACCGATTGATACCGAAGTTCGGCGCGGGAGCCGGAAATCTCCTCGATTTTTTTAACGATTTCCTCCACATAATCATCATATTCCTCGGTATAACTGTCCAGATCATCCGCGCCCTCCACCTTCAGACAGATCTCCGTATAGACCTCCATGGAGAAATCGTTCTGCGGAATGATCAAGAAGCTGTCAATATCTCCGCTTCCGATCGAGCTGCTGCCTCTGTCAAGAGACAGATAATAGGAGGTCGAGCCGGTACCGACAATCGTGAAGGTATCCGTATGAAGCGTATCCCCGATGGCATCCTCTGTACCGGATTTCACCTGAACCGTATCACCGACCGAAAGACCCGTGGAGACGATAAAGGCCGTATCCGCAAGGCATTCTCCGCTTTTTTCGGGCATCCGTCCTTCCTTGACCGTAATGTTGTTCAGCTTGTCAGGATCAGACATGAGCTTGACGACAAGCTGCCTGTCTGCCGTATCACAAAGCACATCCGCCGAATACGCCGGCATTACGGATTG
>JASGGU010000056.1:0-25866 GCA_047602645.1 Lachnospiraceae bacterium
CGGCATCGGCGGCGGCATCCAAAGCATCGACCAGCAAAGGGGTTCAGAGTGACGATAGCTTCGGTATGCTACTTGATTCGGCACTCGGCAACTTAAACGAAACGAATACCCTGATGAACCAGTCGGAAGAGGAAAAGGTAAAATTTGCCCTCGGACTGACGGATAACACGCATGATTTGGCGATCGCGGCTGCAAAGGCTTCCACGTCTTTAAGTTATACGGTGGCATTGCGGGATAAGTTCCTTGAGGCTTACAAAGAGCTCATGCAGATTCAAATCTAAATACTTGTGCGGGGATAGGAAGAGTGGAGAGACTAAGACAAATTCCGCAGAGACTGCTGGAATGGTGGAATAAATTTACGGCGAAACAAAAAACAATTATGATCAGTGTTGCGGCAGGTGTTATTTTAACATTTGCCATTTTGGCAACAGTCCTTTCAAGGCCTCAATATGAGGTCTTAATTACGTGCGAATCTACAAAGGAAGCATCTGAAATCATTGAACTGCTTGAGGGTGACGGCATTGAAAATACGGTGACGGATGATGGCCTGATTATTTCTGTTAAAAAAGAGGATATTGCAAATGCGACGCTGCTGCTCGGTGCAAACAGCTATCCGGCGGACAGCTATAGCTTGGATGCGGCACTCGGCGGCGGCTTTTCTACGACAGAATCGGATAAGCAAAAGACGTATAAGCTGTATCAGGAAGGCCTGCTCGAAGATATCATGGAGGCACAGACAGTAGTCAACACCGCTTATGTGACGTTGTCAATCCCGGATGATGATGGTACGCTGCTTTCACAGAAGGAGGAATCCTACGCGAGTGTCATGCTCGACTTAAACGGAGAATTGCAGCCGGGAGTTGCGGAAAATTTTGCGAAAAATATTGCAACAGCTCTCGGAAACAAGACAACGGGAAATATTACAATCATCGATTCGAACGGTAATTTGTTGTTTTCCGGCGCGGATGAGGCGGAGGGCAGTTCGGGTGTTGTCAACACATCTAATCAGATTGCACTCAAGTCGGAGGCGGAGCGCCTTGTAAAGCAGGAGGTGACACAGGTTCTGCTGGGTTCCAATCTCTATGAGGATGTAAAAGTCGCACCGAATCTGATTATGGATTTTTCCGCGCTGAACGAGACGGAACATACCTATACACAGGCGGATGAAAACGGACAGAACGTACTGTCTCATGAAGAAACATACGAGTCCGAAGGAACGGGCGGTACAGGTGGTGTTCCGGGGACGGATACAAACACGGAGGAGCAGACCTATGTTATGGAAGACGGAAGTACCTCTGATTATTCCGTAGCACAGGAGTCAAGAGACTATCTTCCGAGCGAACGGATTACGGACAAGACGGTCCCGCCTGGGGCAGTACAGTACGACACCTCCTCTATCGCAATTACAGCTTCTCACTATGTGATCTACAAAGAAAACGAGCTGCGCAATCAAGGATTGCTGGACGGTATTACATTTGATGAATTTATGCTTCAAAACAGTGATATGATAAAAAAAGAGGTTGATGAAGAAATGGTGACGCTTGTGGCGAATGCGACGGGTATTCCGGCGGACAATATCTCCATCATTGCTTATGATGTTCCGATTTTTCAGGCAGAAGACGGTTCGGGCGTAACCACTTCGGACGTTGCACAGATTGCCTTAATTGTACTGGTTTTGGCATTGCTTGGTTTTGTTGTATTTACGAGCCTACGCAAGGAAAGAAAAGCGGTGGAGCCGGAAAAGGAGCTTTCTGTTGAATCACTGCTGCAATCAACACAGGAACATCAGGAAATCGAGGATATCGATCTGGAAGCGAAGTCAGATGTACGCTTGATGGTTGAAAAATTTGTGGATGAAAATCCGGATTCGGCAGCTGCGCTTTTGCGTAACTGGCTGAGCGAGGAATGGGGGTAGGAGCGATATGGCAGCACGTACCAATAGCCAGCAGAGCGGTCTTCCGGGCATTCAGAAAGCGGCGATTTTGCTGATTGCCTTAGGACCGGAGCGTTCCGCTACGGTATTTAAGTATTTAAAAGAAGAAGAAATTGAAGATTTGACGCTGGAAATTGCGAATACGAGAAGCGTGACACCGCAAGTCAAGGAATCGATTATCGATGAATTTTATCAAGTTTGTCTTGCACAGCAGTATATTGCGGAGGGCGGAATTAATTATGCGAGGGAACTGCTTGAAAAGGCGCTCGGGGAATCCAAGGCACTGGATGTTATCAGCAGACTGACGGCTTCCCTTCAGGTAAAACCGTTCGAGTTTATCAGAAAGACCGAAGCTTCCCAGCTCCTGAACTTTATTCAGGACGAGCATCCCCAGACGATAGCTTTGATTTTGTCTTACCTGAATCCGAGTCAGTCGGCGATGATTGTTTCGGCTTTGCCTCCCGACAGTCAGGCGGATGTCGCAAAGCGTATCGCAATGATGGATCGAACTTCACCGGATGTCATCAAAGAGGTGGAGAAGATATTGGAATCCAAGCTTTCTTCTCTTGTCAATCAGGACTACACAATTATCGGCGGTGTAGATTCCGTTGTCGAGATTTTAAATACCGTAGACAGAAGTACGGAAAAGCATATTATGGAAACATTGGAAATCGACGAACCGGAACTTGCGGACGAAATCAGAAAGAAGATGTTCGTGTTCGAGGATATTCTGCTGCTTGACGACAGGGCAATCCAGCGTGTGCTGCGAGATGTGGATAACAGCGATCTCGCAATCGCGCTTAAGAGTGCCAACGAAGAGGTACAGACTGCGATATTTAACAATCTGTCCAAACGTCTTGCTGTCATGATCAAAGAGGATATGGAATTTATGGGACCCGTGCGCATGAAGGATGTTGAGGAAGCACAGCAGAAGATTGTCAATACGATCAGACGTCTCGAGGATTCGGCGGAAATTGTAATTTCTCGCGGCGGAGGTGATGAGATTGTTGTCTAATTTGATAAAATCCACAAGCGTGGTAGTGAGAACCGAAAGAGAACGGATTATTGATTCCAATATTCTTGTTGCGGAAAGAATACAGACGTTGAGTGCGGTTTTGGAAGAAGCAGCCAGAGAAAGCTTTGCTCCGGAATTTACGGCAGGACTGAATGCAGATCAGGTAGAGCAGATTCTAGACAATCCGAAAGAGCAGGAAGCAGATGAGAATGCAGCCGGGGAAATGCTCCGGCAGGCAAAGGAAGAAGCGGAGCGGATACTGAATGCGGCAAGGGAGGGCGCGGATAGTATCCTTATAGAGGCGAAAGCGGAAGCGGACGTCCAAAAGGCCGAAGCAGTGCAGGCCGGACACGGGGAAGGCTATCAAGCCGGTTACGATGAGGGATTAAAAAAAGCGGAGAAGGCGGAAGCTGCGTGTAAGGAAAAGGAACAGAAGCTGACGGCTCTTTATGAAAAGAAACTCGAGGAGCTGGAGCCTCAGTTTATTGATACGATGACCGGCATTTATGAGCATGTCTTTCATGTGGATCTATCCGAAAAAAAAGAATTAATTCTATATCTGCTTAAGGATACGATGCGAAATATCGAAGGCGGTAAAAACTTTTTTGCACATGTATCCAAAGACGATTATGTATTTGTAAATGAACAGAAGCAAGAGCTTTTAGAAGGGCTCGGCAGTTCGGTTTTCCTGGAAGTGATTGAAGATCTCACGCTGCCGGCGTCACATTGTTTCATTGAGGCGGAGAGCGGTATTTTTGACTGTGGTCTCGGTACCGAATTAGAACTTCTGAAAAAAGAGCTGAAACTGTTGTCCTATACTAAAGAATAGGTAATTGCACGATGCTGGACTGTTACAGATGCAGCGGCTATGGGAGTGAAAAATTGGTAGATTTCGGGAAATATTACAGGGTGACGGAAAAACCCTTTTTTAAAAAATTGGGAAAAGTGATCAATGTTGTCGGCCTGACGATTGAGTCCAATGGGCCGGATGCAAAGTTGGACGACCTGTGCCGTATTATTATAGATGAAGAAGCGGGGAAGCATGTACTTGCGGAGGTCGTGGGCTTTAAGGGTGGCAAGACAATTTTGATGCCTTATGAGAGCACGGAAGGCATCGGCTTCGGATGCATTGTGGAGAATCTTGGATATCCGCTCAGTGTCAATGTGGGCGGAGAAATGCTGGGACTTTGTTTGGATGGCCTTGGACGGCCGGTAGACGGGAAAGAGGTCATCTCGGTTCGGTCTTATCCGGTGGAGGCGTCCCCTCCGGATCCTCTTGAGAGAGTAATCATTAACGATCCGCTACCGCTCGGTGTAAAAGCAGTGGATGGATTGATGACGATAGGAAAAGGTCAGCGTATCGGCATTTTTGCCGGCTCAGGTGTAGGAAAGAGCACGCTTCTTGGTATGTTTGCCAGAAATACGCGTGCGGACATCAATGTAATTGCATTGATTGGCGAACGCGGCCGTGAGGTGAGGGAATTTATCGAGCGTGACCTCGGAGAAGAGGGGATGCGCCGCTCCGTTGTTGTTGTGGCAACGTCAGATAAGCCCGCCCTGATCCGGAAGAAGGCAGCCAAAACAGCAACTGCAATTGCGGAATATTTCAGGGATCAGGGAAAGGATGTTCTGCTTATGATGGACTCCTTGACCCGTTTTTCCATGGCTCAGCGTGAAATTGGGCTTGCAAGCGGCGAACCGCCGGTAACAAGGGGGTATCCGCCAAGCGTTTATGCGGAGATGCCGAAACTATTGGAACGTGCCGGTAATTCGGCAGTCGGCTCCATCACGGGATTGTATACAGTACTTGTTGACGGCGATGATTTCAATGAGCCGATCACGGATACGGCACGAAGTATTCTGGACGGCCATATCATGCTGAGCAGAAAGCTTGGGCATAAAAATCATTATCCGGCGATCGATGTGTTGCAGAGTATTTCCCGATGCATGAGCCAGATTGCAAAAAAGGAGCACAAAGCAGCCGCCGGAAAACTGAAAAATGTCCTTGCCACCTATACAGAAGCGGAGGACTTGATTAATATCGGGGCCTATAAATCAGGAGCCAATCCCAGTATTGACTATGCAATACAAAAAATTGATCAGGTAAACGAGTATTTGCGTCAGGATGTTGAGACAAAATATACATTTGAAGAAGAGCTGGAACTTTTAAATGCAATTTTTTAGGGGACCGTTTGGATAGGGAATTTTTATGGCGAAATTTTTTTATCGAATGCAGAATATTCTCAATATCAAGCTGAAACTGGAGACGCAGGCAAAAAATGAGTTTGCGATTGCAAATGTGAAGCTTCGGGAAGAGGAAGAAAAGCTGAAGCAACTGAGAAGCCGTCAGAACGGCTATGAAGAGGAGCTGAAGCAGCTATATTCTGCCAACTTGAAAATCAGAGAAATTACAGAGACACAGCAAGCCATTGAAATTATGAAATATCAGATTAAATTGCAGATATTACAGGTGAAGCACGCGCAGAAAAATCTGGAGGCCGCGAGGGCCAGACTGCAGAATGCAATGCAGGAGCGTAAAACACACGAGAAGCTGAAGGAAAAAGAATTTGAACAGTTTCTGCTTGACGAAGCGGCGAAAGAGAGCAAGGAAATTGACGAGCTTGTCAGCTATCGCCACGGACAGAAGAAAGAGGAGTGAGACTGATGCCAAGAGAAATCAATGACATGGTCGATGAGGAAGAACAGGAAGAAGCCGGAAAAAAAGAAAAGAAGCGAATAAAGCCTTTAAAAGAAAAGAAGGAAAAAAAGGAACGTAAGGGCTTTCACGCGGCGGCGACGGATATGGGAGCGATGTATACGGATGCGGAGAGCGAGGAGGATGGCGGTTCTGCGTTTGTCGTACTTATCATTATTTTTATTGTGCTGATCTGGCTGGCGATACTCGGACTGCTCATCAAGCTCGATATTGGGGGGTTCGGTTCCGGCGTGCTGTATCCGGTTTTAAAAGATGTACCGGTGGTAAAGATGATTTTGCCGGATGGCATCGAAGAGGAGGCAGCCGCTAAGGAGAGTGAGTATCAAACTCTGGCGGAGGCTGTGGCGGAAATCAATCGTCTAAACGAGGAAGTTGCTGGGCTTCAAAGCAAGCCGGAGGAAGTGACGGTCGATGAGGATGAGGTGACGGCGCTCAAGGAGGAAATCAGGCGTCTGCGTACGTTTGAGGACAGCCAGATTGAGTTCCAGAAGCTTAAAACGGAATTTTACGAGGAAGTCGTGTTTTCTGAAAATGCGCCCGACATCGAGGAATATAAAACCTTTTATGAAAGTGTTGATCCCGATAATGCGGAATATTTGTATAAACAGGTGATTCAGCAGATAGAGACGGATAAGCAGATGGATGAGTATGTGAAGGCATACAGCGAAATGAAGCCAAAGCAGGCAGCTGCGATTTTTGAACTGATGACGGACAATCTGGATCTTGTGGCCAAAATTCTTGGCGAGATGGATACAAACAGCAGAGCGAAAATTCTCGGTGTCATGGATTCCGAAGTGGCCTCTCAGATTACAAAAATTATGGATCCTGAATAAACAGCAGGGTTTCCCCTTAAGCTTTTTCCAAAAACATCCGATAAATAGATCAGGAGCCGATTGGTTCCGGGAACCTTGAAAACTGAAGAAAGGAGGAATTAAGATGACCAACACACCCGTAACAGAAGTTAATTCTTATTTTACGACTGTTACAAACAGAACGACTGATTCAGGCAGTAAAAAGCAGGCAGATGCACAGTCCTTTACGCAGGTGCTGAGCGAGACGGCAGGAAAGTCCGCGAACTCGGCAGATATTCAGGAAGGCGTGAAGCAATCGCAGACCGTAGTGGAAAAGCCGGGCAGAAAAGATCTGGACAACCAACATACGGAAGAGGTAAAAGAACCTGAAAAAGCAGCGGATAGCAGTGAAGTCACTGAAAAGGTGACAGGGGCGGCTGAAGAGGTTAAGGATGCCATTAAGGACGAGCTCGGCGTGACAGAAGAGGAACTCGTACAGGCAATGGAGACACTTGGGCTAACCTTGCAGGATCTATTAAATGCCGACAGCGTTAAGACGTTGATGCTTACCCTGTCCGGGACAGAGGATTCGCTTTCGCTATTGACCAATGCTGAGCTGTATGACGGCATGAAAGAAATCATGCAGATGGCAGCCGATGCTTCTTTGGAAATCAAAACGGAGTTCTCTATGACGGATGATGAATTTACACAGCTGTTGGAGGACGGGTTTTTGCCGGAAGAGGTGAACGCTGAGGAACAGCTGCCGATTGAGGACGACTTGCAGCCGGTAACAGATTCAGTACAGACACCTGTGGAGAGCGCACCGGAGAAAATGCCGCCGGCAGTTAAGGTGGAAGTGGAACGCTCGGAAGATGTGCGGACTGCTGATCCGGTCAAGACAGACAATATGGCGGAGGCAAAAGAAGAATCCAAAGGAATTGTTTTACAGCAAACTCAGGAAGGCAATACGGGAAAGAACGGAGCCGAAGGACAGAACAACGAGCTGCTAGGTCAGACGACACAGACGGCGACGACGACAAACACAGTCGGTGATATGGTGGAAACCGTAAAACAGTTCGCGCAGACTTATGTGGACGGCGAGGAAATTATGCGTCAGATTACGGAGTACGTCAAGGTAAACATCGGCGTGGAAACGACCTCGATGGAAATGCAGCTTCATCCGGCAAGTCTTGGCACGGTCCATATGCAGATTGCCTCGCAGAATGGTATTGTGACGGCACAGCTTCTTGTACAGAATGAAGCGGTAAAGACGGCGTTGGAAACACAGCTCGTACAACTTCAGGATACATTTGTACAGCAGGGGCAAAAGGTGGAATCGGTGGAAGTCGCAGTGGCGAATTACAATCTGGACAGAGGACTTGAGCAGAACAACGGAGAACCGTCCGAAAGACAGGAAAGTAACACAGAAGGAGCGGTCAGGAGACGACTTAACTTAAACGATCTGGACATAGATGATCTGGATGAGTTGGGTGAAGAGGAACGTTTGGCGGCAGCGGTCATGAACATGCATGGAAACAGTGTGGATTTTACCGCATAAAATGAAATTTAAAAATCAAAGGAAAGGAGAAAATACATATGGCGATATCAGCATCGGTGGTAGATGGAAAGCTTGTTTATTCGACGACGGAAACGACCGAAACCGGAAGTACGAGCACAAAGAAGAGCAGTTCCGGCTCCCTTGACAAAGACGCATTTTTGCAGCTTCTTGTTGCGCAGATGAAATATCAGGATCCTTTGGAACCGACTTCAAACACGGAGTATATCTCTCAGTTTGCAACATTCTCGGAGTTGGAGCAGATGCAGAATTTGAGCGCATCGATGGATTTGCAGAGAGCATCCAGTCTTGTCGGCGAGTATGTTATGATGAAGGTGACTTCGGAGACGACAGGAGAGACAAGTACGATACTCGGCAAGGTTGATTATGTGATCAATGAGAATAATAAAGCATATCTACATATTAACGGCAACGATTATTCAATTGATGATCTGGATACGATCATTGACAAGGATTACTTCACGGCAACGAGCCTTGCTACTCAGTTTATTACTTCGTTGAACCAGCTTCCGACAGTCGGTAACCTGACGACGGCCTACAAGGATGTAATTGAAAATCTTCGTAAGGTATATGATGACATGAACGATTATCAGAAGTCATTTATTTCGGATTCCCAGCTGACAAAGTTAAAGGAATACGAAGCAAAGATGGCAGAGCTTTTAAAGGTGGATGACGGCTCGGATGACGACAGCGATGATAGCGGTGACGTAGATGATACGGATGGGGAATCATAAGAACAGCTTATTGTGAAGGAGGAATATTTATGAAGGTTATGAACAGTCAATTTCCTTCCATTGAGCAGGTAGCCAATCAATACTTGAAGGACAGCGGTTCTTCGAGAAAGGTCAGTCAAAACGGCGGACAGTCATTTGCAGAAATATTGGAGCAGAAGCAGCTTTCGGAAGACAGTACAGTAAGGTTTTCCAAGCATGCGACGGGCAGATTAAATGACAGAAATATTGAATTGTCCGATAACCAGCTTGATAGGCTGAATGCAGGGATGCAGAAAGCAAGTGCGAAGGGAATCAACGAATCGTTGGTCCTGATGGATCAGCTGGCATTTATTGTAAATGTCAAGAACAATACGGTAATCACGGCGATGGATCAGACGGAGGCGGAGGAAAACGTCTTTACGAATATCGACGGAGCGGTCATTGTATAACAACAAAGCAGCCGGACCTTAGGGAGGCTGACAATCCCCGACTGACAGAAGGGATCAAATAGCAAGGAGGTCATTTCATTATGATGAGATCACTTTTTTCTGGTGTATCGGGTCTTAAGACACATCAGACAAAAATGGACGTTATCGGTAATAATATTGCCAACGTCAACACAGTAGGTTTTAAGTCAAGCAGCGTAACCTTCAGTGAATTAATGTATCAGACGACACAGAGCGCTTCGGGCGCCAATGCGGCAACGGGCAGAGGTGGTGTGAACGCGAAGCAGATCGGTCTCGGCGTCACATCAGGCGCAATCAATACCAACATTACAACCTCGGGCGCGTCACAGACGACAGGGAATCCGTTCGATCTTCAGATCACGGGTGACAGCTTTTTCATCGTCAGCGACGGCTCCCAAAATTATTTTACAAGAGCGGGTGCATTTTATGTGGATGGTGCCGGAAATCTGGCCATGACATCCAATGGCTTTACCGTTATGGGCTGGGCAGAGGATGAGACGACTCCCGGTACGATAAAAAAGGATATTGTCCAGCCGTTAAAGGTCATGACGGCAGAAAATATGACATCTGAGCCAGAGGCTACGACGGAAGCATATATTGCAGGTATTCTTGATAAAAACAGTACACAGCTGTCTTCCACATCGGGGCAGATTGTCACAATATCTTTTTTTGATAATACTGGTGAAAGTTATGTGGCTAAATATGCGGTGTACAATCATGATAAAGCAGGCACTGCGCTTGAGGACGGCGTATACCGGATGGAGCTTACGGATGTTTTGGATTCGACCGGAACGTCCATAACAAAAACAGGGGCAACAACAACTGATTTGAAGAATTTTGTTACAATTAACGGCGCCAAAACGAACGATTACTGCAATACCATTTATTTAAAGTACAGCACCTCTTCTGGCAAGTATCTGGGTTATTGGAGTGGAGATGTTTCTGCAGCTCCTACTTATGCCGCGACGACCGGATTCAACGCGAATACAGATACGGATGATAAAAAATTTAGTATGACGTTTGATACGGCGACTTATGATAAATTCCCAGCCGCTATCAAAGTCAGCATGAAAACATCCACGAGGTATGATAATAGCGGGACATCTACAATCGCAGGTAAAACAGGAGATTATGACGGTAATTATACCGGCCGTAAGTATGGTACGATGTCCGCAATTTCAATTGATACATCCGGCAAGATTTATGCCTCCTATGATAACGGTACATCAAAGCTGCTCGGACAGATTGCGGTTGCAAGTTTTGCAAACCCGTCCGGATTGGAGAAAATCGGAGAAAACCTGTACCAGACGACCCAGAACTCCGGAGCATTTAATGGAGTAGGGGAGGATGTCACATCGGACGGCGTTAGCAAGATGTCAACGGGTGTTCTGGAAATGTCCAACGTTGATCTTTCTTCGGAGTTTACGGAAATGATTACAACACAGCGCGGATTCCAGGCAAACAGTAGAATTATTACCGTTTCTGATACATTGCTGGAAGAATTGACGAATCTGAAGAGATAATTTTTAGGGACTGCGGTCCGGGATAGAACAGGGGAACTGCCGGTTCCCCTGTTTTACAGCAGGAAATTCAAAGAGGCTTCCTGCTATATAAACAGATACATGCGCACATGAGCAGAATATGACATTTATGCCGTTTGCGCTCCATACATTATGAATCGTTGTTTATACGGAAAGGAGCAGATTATGGTTGAAGTAACAAGGCTGAACGGAACAAAAGTGATCGTTAATTCGGACTTGATAGAGATTGTCGAAGAAACGCCGGATACGGTCGTAACCTTGACTACTGGGAAAAAAATAATTGTAAAAGAAAGTAGACAAGAGGTGAAAAATTTAGTAAAATCTTATAAAAGGGAAATATATGTGAATGGGTAGGTGAGGGGATTGGATTTAGCGACATTACTCGGTATTGTAGTATGTTTTGTATTTGTTGTCATATCAATTGCAATCGGTGAAGATGGGATCGCTGGATTAGTTTATTTTTTTGATGCCCCTTCGGTTATGATCACATTTGGCGGAGCATTTTGCTGTATTTTGACGAGCTACTCGATGAAAGATTATATCACAGGCTTGAAAAGTATCGGTATTGCGTTTAAGGTACCGGTTTTGGATGCCGCCGGGATTATTCAAAAAATCATTGACTTGTCAAATGTAGCCAGAAAAGAAGGTCTGCTTTCGCTTGAAGAAGCGGCAAGTTCGCTTGACGATTCTTTTTTACAGAAAGGTGTTATGCTGATTGTAGACGGTACGGATCCTGACCTTGTCAGAGCAATTATGGAGACTGAACTGATCAGTATTGACGACCGCCATAAAAAGAATATTGGTTTTTGGGATAATCTTGCATCAATGGGACCTGCTTGGGGTATGATTGGTACCTTGATAGGCCTTATTTTAATGCTTTACCATATGGAAGATGCGTCGAGCATCGGACCGGCCATGGCAGTCGCTCTGATCACGACATTTTACGGCTCCATGCTTGCAAACTGGATTTCTATACCGATCTCGACAAAGTTAAAATCGATCAACGATGCGGAAGTGCAGGTGAAGGAAATTATTATCGAAGGATTGCTTTCGATTCAGGCGGGTGAAAATCCGCGTGTCATCGAAGAAAAACTAAAATCTTTCATGGCTCCGATTGAGCGCACCGGCATCGGAAAAGCGGCCTTGGCCGGAGGTGGAGAATAGTGGCAAAGCGAAAAGAGGATCCGCCGAAGCCGGGCGCGGCATGGATGAATACTTTCGCGGATCTGATGAACCTGCTGTTGTGCTTTTTCGTTATGCTGTTTGCCATGTCCTCGGTGGATTCCAGTAAGTTCGAGGAGATGTCAGCTTCCTTTACGGATAGCTTCAGTATTTTTTCGGGCGGCGGGGCTTCAATCGGAAACGGCATTCTGATTTCGAACGGCGTCAGCCAGCTCAACGAACTGGATCAGTATATCAATTCTATGGGGTATTCCTCAGAACAGACAGCAGATACTGAGAGTGCGATCGAAAAGGTGGAAGAGGAGCAGATGAAGGCTGCAGAGGAGCTTTCCGAGCTGGTGGATGAACTGCTGAAGGAGCAGGGACTAGGCAGGGATGTGGATTTGGATTTCACGTCTCAGTACGTGTCCCTGACATTGAACGGGTCGTTGCTGTTCGATTCGGGCAGCGCGGCGATCAAAGAAGATTCCTATGAGATTTTAGATAAAATCGGTGTTATTCTGCAAAAGTATGCAGACAGCATTGTGGAAATAGAAGGACATACGGATAATGTGCCGATTCACAATTCACGGTTTAAGGATAATAACGAGCTGTCGAGCGCACGTGCATTGTCAGTGTTTGAATATCTTGTGGATCATACCAATTTGGATCCTGCGATGGTTAAGCATTCGGGCAGGGGTGAATATGTGCCGATCGCCGATAACTCCGCACCGGAGGGGCGCGCAAAGAACAGACGTGTGGAGATCAAGATCTATCACACACTTAGTACATACTAACGAAGGAGCAGAAAAATGAAAAAGAATTTGATGACAGTTGTGATTCTGGCACTTTTGATTGTGAATCTGGCTTTGACCGGAATTATCATGTTTTTTACTGTATCCGCGAACCAGAAGACAATTGCGCTTGTGAATGATATTGCCGCGGTTTTGGATTTGGAGCTTAGCGGCGGCACGGGAGAAGACATGGCTGCCGTAGTGTCGATTGAAGATACGAGTGTATACAACATTGAAGATGCGATGACAATTGCTTTAAAGCCGGATGCGGATGGTACAGAGCATTATGCACTTATTTCCATTTCCTTTTCCTTGAACATGACAGACCCTGATTATGAAACTTATCAGCCGATGATGTCGGAAAAGGAAAGCAAGATTAAGAGCGAGATCATTAATGTGATCGGTGCTTATACAAAGGAAGAAGCGATGTCGGATGAAGCGGGGATGGAAGAAGCGGTTCTTGAGAAAATACAGGCGATGTTTAATTCCAAGTTTGTCTATGAGGCATATTTCAGGGACATTAAATTCCAATAAAAGGATTGATGAAGGAGTGAGGTGTGCTTAATGAGTGAGGTGCTCTCCCAAAATGAGATAGATAGTCTGCTTCAGGCGTTAAGCTCAGGCGAACTGGATGCAGAGGAAATCAGTACTGACGAAGAAAAGGTGACGAAGAATTACGACTTTCGGCGTCCTGCCAAGTTTTCAAAGGAACATTTAAGGACACTTGAAATTATATTTGAGCATTACGGACGTCTTTTATCGACAAATCTGCCGGTTTATCTTCGGAAGAATATACAAGTCAGCGTTGTGAACTCAGAGGCGTGTACGTTTTCGGAATTCTCCACGGCACTTGCCAATCCCGTATTGCTTGCAGTCGTCAATTTTGAACCGCTGAACGGAAATATTATGCTGGAAATTGCCGCAAATTTAGGTTTTGCGATGATTGACAGAATGCTTGGCGGGCAGGGAAACCCGTTGGAAAAAAGCAGGGATTTCTCGGAAATTGAGCGTTCTATCATAGATAAAATTATATCGGTATGCGTACAGCTTATGCGTGAACCGTGGAAAAATGTTGTTGAGATCAATCCTTTTTTAGAGAGGATTGAGACAAATCCGCAGTTTGCGCAGATTATTGCGCCAAGCGAAATGATTGCAATCGTGACAATCAATGTAAAAATCGGTGATGTGGAAGGTTTGATGAATGTCTGTCTTCCGTACTTTACCTTGGAAAATGTTATGGATAAGCTGAATACAAAATATTGGTTCTCTTCAATGAAGGAAAATAATGAGGACAATTATGAGGATCATATTGAGACAATTATCCGAAAGGTTAACATGCCGATCCGTACAATACTAGGAAGAAGTACAATTACGGTTAGCGATTTTGTGAATTTGCAATTAGGCGATATCATCAAGCTGAATTCCAAGATTAATAACGAGCTGGATGTATATGTTGGAAATCTAAAGAAGTTTAAAGGCTTACCCGGCTCCGCAAAGGATGACTATGCGGTAAGAGTTACATCAATATTGAGAGAGGGGGAATAATGGATGGAAGGAATGCTATCCCAGGATGAAATCAATGCCCTGTTAAACGGCATGAGCGAATCGGCGGACATGGCACCGGCTCCGGAATCCGCTGAAGAAGCTCTGACGGAAACGGAAAAGGACGCAATCGGCGAAGTGGCTAACATCAGCATGGGAACATCAGCGACGACATTTTATTCCTTGGTTAACCGA
Source organism: Lachnospiraceae bacterium (assembly GCA_047602645.1). Taxonomy (GTDB): domain Bacteria; phylum Bacillota; class Clostridia; order Lachnospirales; family Lachnospiraceae; genus JAEYFP01. Next base: position 14,445 of record JASGGU010000056.1, read on the forward strand.
AAGGTCAATATCACGACACCGGTCGTAACACTGGCAGATTGGGATCAAGTCATTGAAGATTATGAGCGGCCCTGCGTGTTCATTAAAATTCAATATACGTCGGGCCTTGAGGGAACCAATATTCTGATACTGAAGGAAAGCGATGTAAAGATTATCACCGATCTGATGATGGGAGGAGATGGTACCAATACGGAGGGGGAGCTTGGAGAACTGCATTTGAGTGCAATTTCCGAAGCAATGAACCAGATGATGGGTTCCTCCGCGACGTCTTTGTCCTCTATGCTCGGCAGGACAATCGATATCAGTCCGCCGGAAGCGAGCGTTGTCAATACGGAGCAGCGCAGAGAGGGTTCTTCTATTTCTTCCTTCCTTGCGGGAACGTTTGTCAAAATTACATTCCGCATGCAGATCGGAGATCTGGTTGACAGTAAGATCTTGCAGCTTTATCCGATCGATTTTGCGAAATCATTATACAGTTACTTTATTGGCAATCAAGAACCGGAGCCCGAGCCGGAACCGGTTCGGATGGAAATACCGCAACCCGTTATGCAGGCTGCGCCGCAGCCTTCCGTAATGGGTACGGGTTCTTCGATGGGAATGAATTCCTCCATGGGAATGGGGAATGCAATGAATATGGGAGGTCCAATGAATATGGGGAATCCAATGGGCATGCAGCAGCCGATGAATATGGGCGCCGCGATGGGCATGCAGCAACCGATGAATATGCAGAATATGAATATACAGCCAGCGGCCTTTCAAGCATTTTCCGCCGATGTCAATGCGTTGCAGAGTCAGGAAAATATCGCTTTAATCAAGGATGTTCCTCTGGAGGTGACGGTGGAGCTGGGCAGGACAAGCAAGGCGATCAGCGATATATTAGACTTTGCGCCGGGAACGATTATCGAGTTGGATAAAATCGCAGGAGAACCGGTAGATGTGCTTGTAAACGGAAAACTGGTAGCGAAGGGCGAAGTGGTAGTCATCGAAGAAAATTTTGGTGTCAGAGTAACTGAGATAATCAATTAAAATAACGTATAGGAGAAGGAAAAATGGCAAAAAACATTTTGATTTGTGACGATGCAGCGTTTATGAGAATGATGATCAAGGACATTTTAACCAAAAACGGTTATAATGTCGCGGGTGAGGCAGAGAACGGCGCAAGAGCAATCGAAAGATACAATGAATTGAAGCCGGATCTTGTATTGATGGACATTACGATGCCTGAAATGGATGGCATTCAGGCCCTGAAGAAAATTAAAGAGAATGACTCCAGCGCGCTTGTAATTATGTGCTCCGCGATGGGACAGCAGGCAATGGTAATTGAATCTATTCAGGCAGGGGCAAAGGATTTCATTGTAAAACCGTTTCAGGCAGACCGTGTCATTGAGGCAGTAAAAAAAGTAGTAGGTTAACCGTATGATGATACTTGGATATCCGTCATCGAGTCTGGAAAGTGCAGCTCAATTTGTAACGGTACTTCTCGTTTTTATTTTTGTACTGGCGTTGACGTATGTTACAACGCGTTGGGTTGCCAGATTCCAGAAGCAGCAGACGAATAATAGAAATTTTGAAGTGATTGAGACGCATAAGCTTACATCCAACAAATATTTGCAGATTGTGCGGGCTGGAAAGAAATATCTGGTGATTGCAATCGGCAAGGATGCGATCACAATGCTCACGGAGCTTACGGAAGATGAAGTTGAACTGATGCCGGAGGATACGGTGCCACAGGACAGTTTTCAAAAGTTGTTGGATAAGGCAAAAGAGCGGATACATAAACGGGGCGATAATTAAATGAATAAACAACGAATACGAAAAGGCCGAAGATGCAAGCTTCTCTTTTGCCTGTTTGTGTGTGTGGCGGGTCTGTTTTTGACAGCACAGATACCTGTAAGGGCGGCCGATCTAAACGATTTGGGTATTTTGGATGAATCTGCTGTAAATGAGAATAATACGATCATTAATAAGCCGGGTAGTGCAGAGACCGCGGATGATTTAAAGGAACTGAATGTGGCAAACAATTTATCCGTGACCTATCAGGATGGTCAGGGCAATCTTTCCGGAACACTCAGAATTTTAATTATCCTCACTTTGATTGCGCTTGCCCCAACGATTATTATTATGATGACATCCTTTACAAGAATCATCATTGTAATGCATTTTGTCAGATCAGCGCTCGGTACACAGACAGCACCCCCGAATCAGGTGCTGATTGGACTATCTCTGTTTCTGACATTTTTTATTATGAATCCTGTTATTACAGAAATTAATACGACGGCGATCCAGCCCTTTGAGGCGGGGGAGATGACCCAGCAGGAGTTCTTGGATGCGGCATCACAGCCGTTGCGTGAATTTATGTACGGACAGACGCAGACAAAGGATGTCCGGCTGTTCCTTGATATCGAAGGGATAGACAGTGTTGACAGTTTGGAGGAAATTCCAACACGGGTGCTTGTTCCGAGTTTTGTTATCAGCGAGTTGAGGACCGCATTTATTATCGGTTTTGTGTTGTATATTCCGTTTATTGTCATAGATATGGTGGTAGCGTCTACTTTGATGTCGATGGGTATGATGATGCTTCCGCCTACGACGATTTCCATGCCGTTTAAAATCTTGCTGTTTATTCTGGCTGATGGCTGGAATCTGGTAATCGGGAATCTCGTCAAAACGTTTTATTAGCGTGGCAGTCGGTTTTCTATGTAATAGGAAAGCTGTGCACGGCGCGGAAAGAAAGGTGTGATAGAATATGACAATTGATACCGTCACCGGAATTACGCGGGATGCACTGTATACAATCATTATAACATCGGCGCCGCTGTTGCTTATTTCACTTGTTGTCGGACTGATTATCAGTATTTTTCAGACAGTGACTTCTATTCAGGAGCAGACGCTTACCTTTGTTCCGAAGATTCTTTCCATATTTGTGATGCTGATGATTGCAGGACATTGGATGCTGAATAACATGGTAGATTTTACCGAAAAACTGTGGTCAAACTTTTCCCTCTATATCAGGTAAGGGACTATGATAGATTATTCATTTACCTATAGCGATTTGGAATATTTCTTGTTGGTGTTTACAAGGATCAGCTGTTTCATTTTTGCGGCACCGTTCTTTTCTACGAACAATACACCGAGAACGGTACGTGCGGGTTTGAGTTTTTTTATTGCATTGGTAATTTTTCATGCGGTAACGCCGCACGTGATGCCGGAGTACAACACGGTCCTCGGATATGCCGTGCTTGTGCTTAAGGAGGGAATTACAGGACTTCTGATTGGATGGGGAGCCAATATATGTAATTCTATTGTTTTATTTGCGGGAAAGGTTGCCGATATGGAAATCGGCCTGTCGATGGTGCAGCTTATGGATCCGCTGACGAAAGAGGCTACGGGCTTTACCGGTGCCCTTTACCAATATGCGGTGATGCTCCTTCTGATGGTGACTGACATGCATCATTATCTGCTGCGTGCGATCGTGGAGACCTATACACTGATACCGATTGGCGGCGCAGTGTTTCAGCCCGATAAAATCGTGACGGCGCTGGTTCGGTTTTTGACCGATTATGTCATGATTGCATTTCGGATTTGCCTGCCGATTGTGGCGGCGATGATGATTTTAAACGCAGTGCTTGGTATTCTTGCAAAAACGTCTCCGCAGATTAATATGTTTTCCGTCGGTATACAGATCAAAATTTTAGTTGGGCTTTCTGTCCTGTTTTTGACGATCAGTGTTTTGCCGGGTGCCTCGGAGTACATTTTTAAGGAAATGAAAATTATGATCACGGCAATGGTTGAAAGTATGACAATGTAATGCAGAGTTACAGTTCAGGAGAAACGATGCAAATACAACGAGGTTTTGTCAGGTGTTCTTATGACCTGCAGCGATTTGCAAAGGATGGCCCCGGCGGGGAAAAAACAGAACCGGCTTCCGATAAAAAACTGAATGACGCCAGAAAAGAAGGTCAGGTAGCAAAGAGCAGAGAGCTTGGAAATGCGGTTGGACTGCTTGCCCTGTTTTTGATCTTGCAGAACTGGGCCGGTCAGATGGGAACACAGTTTCTTGAGACTTTTTCTTATGTCTACAGCAGAATTCCCGAAATGATTGTACTGGTGAACGGAGAAATTACACCGAAGCTGTTTGCAAGCATGATTAACCAGATAATCATTCGAATGCTCTTTATCATGCTGCCGGTATTTGCAGTCGGTGTTGTCACGGCATTTGTAGTTGATCTGGTGCAGGTGAAATGGCATCCGACATCGAAACCGCTCGCACCGAAGGGAAATAAACTAAACCCCATTAAGGGTTTTAAACGAATCTTTTCAAAGGACAGACTGTTAGAGCTGTTCAAATCAGCGATTAAGCTTATTATGCTCGGCTATCTTGCATACACGACGCTGCGGGACGAGATGACATCACTGTATATTTTATATGATATGACGCTGTTAGCAGCGGTGCGGCTTTTTGGAAATGTGGCGATCAGTCTTGGCATTAAGATCAGCGCATATTATTTGGTCCTCGGCTTGGCCGATTATCTTTATCAGAAGTGGAAATTCAAGGAAGATATGAAGATGACAAAGCAGGAGGTCAAGGATGAGTGGAAGAACGCAGAGGGTGATCCTAAGGTCAAGGGCAAACAGAAACAGCGGATGCAGGAGGCTTCCAGGAGGCGTATGATGCAGTCGATCCCGCAAGCGGATGTTGTCATTACGAACCCGACACATTTTGCGGTTGCGGTCAAGTATGATCCCGCTGTTGCCGAGGCCCCATATGTGCTCGCAAAGGGTGAGGATTTCCTTGCTGCCAAAATCAAAGAAGAAGCGAAGGCACATCATATTGAAATTGTAGAAAACAAACCGCTTGCCAGAATGCTTTACTATAATGTAGAGCTTGGCGCACAGATCCCTCCTGAGCTTTATCAGGCAGTTGCGGAAATACTGGCAGTTATTTACAATGCAAAGCAGCGGGCATAATAACGATAGGAGGAAGGCAGATTGAAATTTGGAAAAGCTGATTTAGGCGTTGCACTTTATCTGTTAAGTGCATTCGTCTTCCTGATTGTACCGATTCCGTCTTTTTTGCTGGATATTTGCCTTGCAATCAATATTGCAGTAGCATTTACGATCCTGTTTAATTCGATGTTCGTAAAAGAGATTCTTGAAATGTCGTTTTTCCCAACAATTCTGTTGTTTACGACTATTTTCAGAATTTCTCTGAATGTTTCCTCTACGAGGCTCATTTTATCGACGGGCGATCCGGGTAATGTCGTGGAGACTTTCGGTAATTTTGTGGGCGGCGGCGATCTGGTTATTGGTACGATTATATTTATTATCTTAATTATCATTCAATTTATGGTAATTAATAAAGGTTCAGAGCGTGTTGCGGAGGTGACGGCGAGATTTACGCTCGACGCCATGCCCGGAAAGCAGATGGCCATTGATGCCGATTTAAATACGGGTGCGATTACAGATGCGGATGCGAAGGTACTGCGCGATAAGATTCAACAGGAGGCCAGCTTCTTCGGCTCGATGGATGGTGCCGTGAAATATGTAAAGGGAGATGCGGTAGCCGGTCTGATTATTACATTCGTCAATATCATCGGCGGAATTGTGATGGGCATGACAAGAGAAGGGCTTGAGATCACGGATGCGCTCCAAAAATATGCGATCCTGACGATCGGAGACGGACTCGTCAGCCAGATTCCCGCCCTGCTGATTTCTCTTTCCACTGGTATTCTCGTTACAAAGGGTTCCAAGGAGGCCGATTTTGGAAATGTGCTTATCAGCCAGCTTTTCGGAATCCCAAAGGTGCTTTATTTTGTGGGCCTGACAATCTGTTTTTTAGGAATCACCACGCCTCTTAATACCATTCTATTTCTTGTGCTCGGTATGTCCTTTATTATTGCTGGCCGGTTTATTGCGAATTCACTCGAGGTTGAAAAAGTAGAGCAGTTGGTTGATGCGGACGAAGAGTCTGCAGAGGAAATCCGAAAGCCGGAAAATGTCGTTTCACTTTTACAAGTTGATCCGATTGAGCTGGAATTTGGCTATGGCATCATTCCGCTTGCTGATGTCAATCAAGGCGGGGATTTACTGGATCGCGTCGTTATGATCAGGCGTCAGGTCGCCTTAGAGCTTGGTATGGTTGTGCCAATCATTCGTTTGCGCGATAATATCCAGTTGAATCCAAACCAGTACATCATTAAGATCAAGGGAATTCAGGTCAGCGAGGGTGAAATTTTATTTGACCATTATATGGCAATGAATCCCGGTTTCGTGGAGGAAGAGGTTTCCGGAATTCCGACATTTGAACCGTCATTTCATCTGCCGGCGACGTGGATCACGGAGTCGCAGAGAGAGCGTGCAGAGAGCCTTGGCTATACAGTAGTCGATCCGCCTTCTATCATTGCAACGCACTTGACGGAAATTATTCGTCAGCATGTTGCGGAGCTTTTGTCAAGACAGGACGTGCAGAACCTTGTCAACAATATCAAGGAGTCCAATCCCTCTCTTGTGGACGAGCTGACACCGAAGCTGCTCGGTCTCGGAGAGATCCAGAAGGTGCTGCAGAATCTGCTGCGTGAGGGAATTTCGATCCGTGATCTGCTTACGATTTTTGAAACCCTTGCCGATCACGCGGTTGCTACGAGAGATACGGATGTTTTGACGGAGTATGTCCGACAGAGTTTGAAAAGAGCAATTTCCGCCAAATATTTTCCGGCCAATGAGTCAACGAGTGTCGTTACTCTGGATCCGAAGATCGAGCAGGAAATTATGGGCAACGTCAAGCAGACGGAACAGGGCGCTTATTTGACGCTTGATCCGGAGCGGACGAAGGCAATTGTCAAATCTGTAGAAGCGGAAATAGCAAAATTGGAAAATATTGGGAAAAATCCGATCATCATCACATCTCCAATTGTTAGGATGTATTTTAAGAAGCTGACCGAGGATTATTTCAAAGATTTAATTGTCGTATCATATAATGAGATTGACAGCAACGTGGAATTACAATCAGTAGGGATGGTGGCTGCATAGTGATTATTAAAAAGTTTCAGGGAAAAACGGAAGATGAAGCTGTTGCGGCAGCGAAAAAAGAACTGGGATCAAACGTTGTGATTATGAATGTGAAAAACACAAAGAAGAAAGGGGTATTCTTTTTTCTAAAAAGACCCTTTATAGAAGTGACCGCAGCACTTGAAGAGGAGCCTGCTAAGGCCGCTCCAAAGCCGGTTCCTTCACGGCCGCTGGCCGTTACGGAGCCCAGGGAGCATGATGTGACACCGGCTTTTTCGGAGGGACGGGGTGACCGGATGCTGGAGGAAAAGCTGGAAAGTCTGCATTCTCTTATTGAACAGCAGCTCGTGAAGGAAAGCATGGGTAATGGAGAGGAATTCAATGAGGAGGAAGATAAAAACGTTGCATTTCTAAAATTAATCTATAACACGCTGATCGAAAACGAGATTGATGAAAAGTATGTAAATGAGCTGATGGAGGAGATTGAGAAAATCAATAAACCCAATGCGACGATTGATTATGTGCTTGCCAATATTTATCAGAAGATGATTTTAAAATTCGGTCAGCCCAAAACGATACTGCCTGCAAGAAATGGGGCTAAAATTGTGTTTTTTATCGGGCCGACAGGTGTCGGCAAGACGACGACAATCGCCAAGATCGCTTCCCGCTTAAGTGTTAACGAAAAAAAGAAGGTTGCGCTTCTGACGGCGGATACTTACCGTATTGCGGCGGCAGAGCAGCTTCGTACGTATGCCGGCATTTTGGATGCACCGTTTCGTGTCATTTATTCTGCGGAGGAGCTGACAATGGCGGTCAAGGCTTTTCAATCCTATGACTATATCCTGATAGATACGGCAGGGCATTCTCATAATAATGAAATGCAGAAAAATGGGATGAATCAGTTGATTCGATCTATTGATGAAAGTATAGAAAAGGAAGTGTATCTTGTTGTCAGTGCGACGACAAAGTATAAGGATTTAGTCGGCATCACGGACTCGTATTTGACGTTGATGGATTATAAGCTGATTTTCACAAAGCTTGACGAAACAAAAACACTTGGAAATCTGTTTAATTTAAGATTACATACGGGTGCAGATTTGTCCTATATCACGTGCGGACAGAATGTACCGGATGATATTGAACAGTTTAGTCCGCAGAGCATTGTAAAACAGTTGTTGGGAGGCAAATGACAATGGATCAGGCAGAATCGTTGAGAAACATCATAAAGAAGAGTGCCCAGACACCACGCCAGACAGCCAGAGTGATCACGGTGACGAGCGGAAAGGGCGGTGTCGGCAAGTCCAATGTGTCGATTAATCTTGCCGTCCAGTTTCGAAAGATGGGACAGCGTGTCATCATTTTTGACGCGGACTTCGGTCTTGCCAATATTGAAGTAATGTTTGGCGCTGTGCCGAAATACAATCTGGGTGATTTGATTTATCAGGGCAAAAATATTAAGGAAATCATTACGATGGGACCGATGGATATCGGCTTTATATCCGGTGGTTCCGGCATTGCCGGGCTTTCCAACCTTGGGAGGGATTATATTAACTATCTGATTCTGAATCTTGCTCAGTTGGATTCACTTGCTGATATTATTATAATCGATACAGGCGCGGGAATCGCCGATTCGGTGTTGGAATTTCTTGTGGCAAGCAGCGAGGTGCTTCTCGTAACGACCCCGGAACCGACATCAATTACAGATTCCTATTCACTTTTGAAGGCGCTGAACAGCCATGGACGCTATAACGGGGAGATGACCCAGATCAAGGTGGTGACAAACAAGGTAGGAAGCATCGAAGAGGGCCGGCAGCTTTATAATAAGCTGAATGCGGTTGTCAGCCGTTATTTGAAAATCCCGATTTCCTTTGTAGGAGTCATCCCGGAGGATTCCCAGCTCGTAAAGGCGGTTATGCAGCAGACGCCGATTTCACTGCAGAATCCGAATGCAAAATCGGCGGCGGCGTTTCAGGATCTTGCGACGACGCTGATGAACAGCGACGCGGATCCTGTTTTCAGGAAGCACGGGATGGAAGGGTTCTTTGCCAATATCGTACGCGGCAAGAAATTTTTATAAGCGGAAGAATCCAAACTAATTTTAAAGGTGGTGTGAAGGCATGCTGTCAAAATACGTGAGCATCGGTGCGAAGCTGGAACTGGAAACAGTTGAGCGGCTGGGTAACAGGGAAAATTCTGCGGAGAGGAGAACTTACCGGAGCCAGCTTTATGATATCGTTTCGGAGGATCAGATCAAGATTGCGATGCCGATTGAGCAGGGGAAAGTAATTTTGCTTCCGGTGGACGGGGAGTACAATATCTGTTTTTATACGCCGACCGGCCTTTTCCAATGTCTTGGAAGGGTGATTGACAGATATAAAAGCGACAAACTTTTTGTGCTCTTGATGGAGCTTACGACAGATATCAGGCGATATCAAAGACGAGAATATTACCGCTTAAACTGTGTTTTGGATATGAAGAGCAGAGAAGTGACTGAGCAGGATGTGAAAAGTTTTAATGAACAGGTGACGTTTGTAGATACGGATCTTACGTTTGATGACGGAATCATGGTGGATATCAGCGGCGGCGGGGCTCGATTTATCTCTAAGGTGCGCTACGAAAAAAATATGACTATTTTGTTCGTATTCACACTGTATGTAAACGGGCAGCTGACGGAATACAAGCTGTTTGGCAAGGTTCTGTTGTCGGAGCGGCTCGAAAACAGGAATAATGAGTTTGAACACCGAATCCAGTTTCTTAACATGATGAATGACGACAGAGAAAGCATCATTCGTTATATTTTTGAGGAAGAAAGAAAAATACGTCACAGAGAAAAGGGTTAGCATGTGAAGAAAAAAATATTAATAGTTGATGATTCTGCACTCATGAGAAGGGTGTTTTGTGATATAATTAATTCGGATAACAGATTCGAAGTTGCCGATATTGCACGGGACGGTGTGGAGGGTTATGAACTTCTGACTGCCGGGCAGTATGATGCGGTCATACTGGATGTCTATATGCCAAGGATGACCGGCCTGGAGCTGCTTAAGAAAATGAAGGATAACAATGTCCGCGCCAATGTCCTGATGGCGAGCACGACGACGAAAGAGGGCGCAAGGGAGACGCTGACAGCGCTTGATCTGGGGGCGGTTGATTTTATTAAGAAGCCGGAAAATATCGTGCGTGCGAGGGAAGAAGAATTTCAAAAGATTTTCTTGGGTCTGCTGGATGTTGTATCGAATGCGAGAGGTGCTGCAAGGCTGAAAAGGGTGTCGGAAAAGAAGACCGGTGAAAGTCAGGCACCCACTTTTACCATGCGATATGATGTGAACTTCCATACACTGCAGGGAATTTCCAAAAGTCCGCCGGCATCCGTGACGAGGCAGCCGTATCCGGTCGTGACTGGGCGCAAGATTGTAGCGATTGCCACTTCTACCGGCGGCCCGAAGGCACTGCAGGAGGTCATACCGAAGCTTCCGAAGGGGATCAGGGCACCTGTGCTTTTGGTACAGCATATGCCGAAGGGGTTTACCCAATCACTTGCGGATAGGCTGAATGACTTAAGCGGAGTAATCGTCTCGGAAGCGAGGCAAGGCGAACCGCTGCTGAATGGTCATGTATATGTGGCCCCCGGCGGAGTTCATATGCAGGTGGAAAAACGGGATGACGGCTATTACGTGAAATGTACGGACGAGCCGGCCAGAGAAGGCGTTAAGCCGTGTGCGAATTATATGTTTGAATCGCTTGGCAATACGGCCTATGATGAAGTTATCTGTGTGGTGCTGACCGGTATGGGCAGTGATGGTACTGCGGGAATCGCGGCACTGAAAAAGAAGAAGAGGATTCATGTCATTGCACAGGATGAGGAAACATGTACGGTATTCGGAATGCCAAAAAGTGTTGCGGCAGCCGGTCTTGCGAATGAGATCGTTCCTCTCGCAAAAATAGCGGAACAGATTATGAAGAACGTGGGGGTATAATAACATGGATATTAGTCAATATTTAGAGATTTTTCTTGATGAAACGAGTGAGCACCTGCAGAGTTTGAGCGATCAGCTCATGATTTTGGAGCATGAACCGGAAAATGAAGATACAATCAACGAAATCTTCCGCGCGGCGCACTCCTTAAAAGGTATGGCCGGTACGATGGGCTATAAGCGGATGCAGGCGCTGACGCATGATATGGAAAACGTATTTTCAGAAGTACGCAACGGGAAAATCAAGGTGGACAGCCATCTGGTAGATATTCTTTTTCGGGCGTTGGATGCGCTGGAATCGTACAAAAGCCAGATTCAGGAAACAAGAGATGAGGGGACAAATGACAACGAGCCGATCATCAAGGCATTGCAGAAAATACTGGATGAAGGACTGAACGGCAAAAAGGAACCGGTAAACGAAGCGGTTCCGGTAAAGGAAG
>JASGGU010000057.1:0-25256 GCA_047602645.1 Lachnospiraceae bacterium
TCTGACTTTTGAGGAATTTCCTATAAAGGAACAAAAGTGTGCTTCGCCCACTCTCACGGCCAAATAGTCCGGCAGCACAGCTTTTGTTCCGCGCGCGAAGCTGCGCATAAAATTTTATTTAATAGGAAATCTGTAGGAATTTCCTATTAAATGAAAAAAGGGAGCAGCTGCCACTATGGCACCTGCTCCCTATCAGGACCGCATTTCTTTCAGGTATCATAATGCATAAAAAACGAAACTGTATTTTCATACGCAGCCTGGCAACAACACATTTCAAAATTAATTACTCTTGTGTCACTTAGTTTTTTCATGTCATTATGCTCCTTTCATTTCATATCTTTTATATATGATAACTATGAATTGATTATATGTTGACACTAACTATTTGTCAATATTAATTTCAAAAATTTTTGCAAACTTTTTCGCATGCGAATATCACTTGTCTTCTGATTCCTTTTCCCCCATTTTCAGCAGGCCCTCCAGCAGCTCCACATACTCCTTAAATTGCACTTTTCCAAAGCCAGTGAGCACACATGTGGATTGCGGCTTATTGTTTACAAATTCTTTATCAACCACCACATATCCCATTTCTTCCAGCTTTTTTAATTGTGCGCCAAGATTTCCGTCCGTTGCCCCTGTTATTTTTTTCAAATCCCTGAATGTTTTCTTTCCGGTCAATAAAGAGGACAATACCGCTAATCTAAGCTTGCTCTGAAATGCCTCCGGTATCGCGTTGATCTCCATTTTCTCCCGCTCCTCTTTTTAAATAAAATCCTATCAGCAGCATGCCAAACGTCATAAGGATCTTGATAAACATGCTGCTCACTGATATCCGAGTCCCTGTACCGCCAATCGTCCCATACACCACTTCCTTCATGCTGCCAAACAGTGCCATATAAAGGATACTTGTCAGGAGCGTCACAATGGTTATCATTTTATGCTCAGTCAGTATTCCTGTCATTAGTAAAGCAATAAAAACCGGCAAAATCGTAATTATTTCCCCACATCTAAAGAAAACATTGAGAGCCTCGTTTGATGCCGCATGTAAAAATTGTATATATAAATAGGGAAACAATTGGGAAAGAAAAAGCACGGCTCCCCAAACCTTCACCATTCCAATACTGATATCATTGCGATATGATTTAATTCTTTTATAGTAGATAAAAAAACAAATACCATAGGCAATGAGCGGCAATAAGCGATATAATATTTCTGAGACCGCATATGCCTGCGACGAATATCCATATACATTGCGGATTCCATACATCGCCTGCTCCAAAGCAAACTTTCCAATGTTAATGAATCCAATCCAAATGAAAAACAATGCAATTCTGGAAAAATCTTTTTTTGTTCTCTCGATTACCTCCTTGATAAATGAAAGATCTTCCATTGCTAATTTGATATCACTGTTCATATCAATACCCCTTTCTTTTACTCTATTATATAGAGTTCTCTATGATATGTCAACAGTGATTTTCTTTTCACATGAACTGCCCTGTTTTCTGAAATATTGAAATGACAAAATTCCTATGGGAATGAAATAGATACACCAGAATTCCAGCACTGCAGTTCCAATCCATGCCGAAGACGAACGATCCGCAGAAAATACGTCCAGCATCGGTATGAGAAGGCATGTAATAAAAAAAATGCCATGTATCAGCAGCAGCGCCTTTAGCCATCGGTCACCTCGCGTCTTTCCATCAATTGTCAGTCCCGCAAAAAAGGTTGACAATGACATCATTGCATACCCCAATAAATCATAATTGAAAAAAAGTCCGAACCTCCGGTAATCCAAAATGTCCATCGCCTCTTCTGACAATCCGCCCCTATGTACCGTTGTACATTGTGCAAAATAAACGAGTAAAATAATGGTCGCGTATATTGCCGCGTATCCCATTGACAAATAACCGGCCAGCTTTGTCTTCTGCTTTGCAAGCAGACAAAAGGAACACATCATCGGGACAAAACCCAATGCGATAAAAACAGAAGCCAGATACCCTCCGAAATCGCTTCCGGCAGCCATCGTCAATGCAAAACCCGTTACTGCCATCACATTGACTGCTGCTGCAAACATCCCAATTTTTCTATTCATATAATCCCTCCTATTCTTTTTTATCCCCATACTCTTTCAATCTGTCAAGTGCTCCCTCAAAAAGAAGTTCTATCACTTTATCAACATAAGCATCCCTTTGCTCCTTTATGGTAAGATCGTATCCCAAAATTTCCTTTGAAGAGTTTCCTGCTAAAAATGCGGTCTGCATAGTCGAGGTAAGCATAAATACCAGTATTCGCTTCGTCTCCTCGTCCATATCACTTCTGATTGCCCTGGAAAAACCTTTTTGCGTATAGACAGAATTACTCTGTTTGTGATAATCCTTCATATCTCCGAGAATCGAGATATAGGAAATGGCACGGTTCCCGAACAGGAAATCATAAACCTGCTTCGCCCAGTCCGCAAGCCGTTCCTTATCCTTCAGTCTGTTATTTTCTTTTTCATCCTTTTGAGTCGGGGAAAAACACATCACAACCTGATTGATAATCCGCTGAACGCAGATCGCGATAAGATTTTCTTTACTTCCAAAGTGATAATTAATAAGTCCCAATCCCACTCCCGACCGTTCCGCAATTCTGCGGGAAGTAATTTCATGAAGATTTCCGCCGCTCGCCTGAATCATTTCTGTCGCAACGCTGATTATGACTTCTCTGGTACTATTTGTATCATTCATTTTTTCCTCCTTGAACAATGTTCAATGCCATTATACTGAACATTGTTCAGTATGTCAACATCATTCCTTTACTAGCGTATCATAACAAAACACGCTCCTATTAAATAAAAAATTGCGGATTTCTCCGCAATTTTCTTTATATTTCCCGCCACGATTTTCTCATTCACTATCGAAGATAAAATTTTTAGTATAGGATTCTTCCGCGCGTTCCCGATTCCTTTGTTCAAGCTCCAGCTTATGGGAAAAATATTCCTCATTACGCTCTTCTCTCGCACATGCACGCTGATATCTAATCTGCTCCCATAGCTCCGTATTATCTGTACTGCTATTTAGGATACCTGTTTTTTTATTTTTCTTTGCAGAAGAACCGGAAGAAGATTTCGAATAGTCCCATTGATTATCTCCCTGCCCTCTGTATTCCTCCTTTGTCGCACCAAAATATTCATAATCTGTACCGCGAAGATAATCCTTCCTGCTCGTCATCATTGATAAATCTACCGAGCGATTCTCTTTAATATTAGCAAGCACCCACTTTTCATATTCCGGATCATCCTTCATCGCCTGATATCCCTCTTCTGATATAACAAGCGTTTCTGTAATTTTTCTATGTGAGGGGTGAAATGGTATTTTATCAATTGCCTCTTGGATTCTGGATTGATATTCTTCCAGCGTCTCCGTATTATCTGTTCCTGATCCCGTCACCTTCCTGCTGCTGTATGTATAGGCTGCGGATGCCCCCAGATTATTTTCTATGAACATTGACATAACTAACCTCCCGTTTTTATATATTTATTTTTCTACCTTTTCATGCAGCATCAGCTTTAAAAATGCAGACTGTCCTCATACTCACAAAACTCTGTTAAATGATCTGATCCCATATCCCCAGTGTCTTGTGTCCCATCGTTTTGTATATCATTTTGCAATTGAGTCGGTTTTGATATTTCCAAACTCATTGTTGTTTCCATGCCGGCGATTCTTATTGCCATCACCAATACCCTTGACCCATCTGCTTTTACTATAATCTGAGAGTCTGTTTGCGTTTTCTCACAAGGCAATGTCTCCATTTTCTTGTATTCGTCCCTTGTTGTTTCACTTTTACTCTGCTTGTCATTTAGTAACTCTAAAAATTGATCTGTCCGTATGTTTTTTTGTTGATTTCCAATTATAGTATTATAATAAGGATCATGATCAATCGTTATCTTCATAACAATATTCCCTCCGGCTGATTTTTGAAATTTTGTCACCAACTCCCCCGCTCATAAGAGATATAAAAAAATAACACTAAAATCCAACAGATCAACTCTGTGGAACCTTGGTGTCATCCGTGACTGCACTTTGCTACAATTATTATATCGGTTAACTATTGCATTATGATTATACTTTTTAAAATTATTTCTGTTTTTCAAGTGCAAATCCTCATAAGCACGCAATGAGTCAACCATTGAGCGTTTATTTAATTTGTGTTTTTTTATAAACACGAATAATGAACGGACAAACCAACGCAAATATAACGGAATACATGCACAAAAGAATAGGCACTGCTCCCATGATTTTATTTCCTATGTAATATACATTAAAATATTTTACTGCCATATTCATTTGCAGCAACTGATTCGGCATCAGTCCCAGTATTTCAGACAACGCATGAATTCCCCCCAAAAAAGAATCTAGAAATATTATAATAAACGGAATCGTTACTGACACGACTGTAGAATGTGTCTTTGCGGACATTAGCATAGCCGCTGCTAATATAACCATATTTCCAAGATACCCTCCAACTAAAGTCAAGCCGTATAATTCCGCATAGGTCAGATTATAGAAACTTTTCCATCCACCCGGACTGGTCTGTATCATACAGTTTGCTCCGTCCGTACCAAGGATTCCCAATACAATTCCTGAATATAACAGCATCAAGCACCAATATACAACAGTAATCAGCTGCAGGCCCGCGGCCAACTTACTCAGTACCGCTTTACTTCTTCCTAATTTAGAAGAAAAAAATATAGCATCTGATTTTAATGTGAATTCATTGGAAAAAATTCCGGCAACAAGAAATGAAAGACTAAGCAAAATAAGCATGATCATAGTCGGTGCATATTCTGTAGCCTTATCCCACCCCTCTTTGTATTCATAGTAAAACGGAGTTTTTAGAATTTCATATTGGGACACTAAAAATCTCTTTTCTTCTTCAGAATACATATCCTTTGCCTCTCCATCCAACCATGTTTTCAAATTACTGATTCTATTCTCATAAAATTTTCCCACCTCGGCAGCAGATACAAAATCGGCACGAAAGTAATTATATTCTCTGAAAGGTGAAAACGCACAATTTATCATTTCCCTTATATCCGAAAAACCCTGTTTCATAGCATAAGCCTTATTATTCTCCTCATAGTCCTCCGATAAATATTCCTGCGTTTGATTAACCCTCGCGTTCTCTGATAAAACCTGCTGTAACAGGTCTGTATTAACTTCTTTTGCCCATTCATTCTTTCTATCTCTTAATTGTCTTGCCGCCCATACTCCACTGTGACTCTGCCCGTCAGCATCCACATACTCTACACTGGAAACCGCCAGCCAGGATACTACTGTCAATATGCAAATCAGTATTGCCAGCGTTATTTTTCCGGCAAATCCGCAAAAAATCTTTTTTATCTCAAATATAATCATGATCATCACCATCTTTCTTACCGGACTCATCAAAATAATACAAAAAAACGTCTTCCAGTGTACCCTGAATCAGAGACGCATTTTCACATGGTTTTTCTTTTGATATGATCCGTAGTTCCACCTCATCTGACATTGTACGAATGTTAGCAATTCTATACTTATGGGTATAGTCCTTTACCTGCTCCTTTTTTACATGACAAAACCATACTCGTTCTTTCAAATCAGACACTAATTCTTCTGTTGTACCTGTATGAGAGATTCTCCCTTCTTTCATAAGGAAAACTCGATTTGCGATATATTCAATATCCGAGACAATATGTGTAGACAACAACACAATCGAATCTTCTGCAATCTCACTTATTAAATTTCGAAAACGAATTCTTTCATTTGGATCAAGCCCCGCAGTGGGCTCATCAAAGATCAAAATGCGGGGGTCATTCAACATGGCCTGTGCGATTCCTACTCGGCGTTTCATCCCACCGGATATTTTTTTCATTTTGAGATGTTCCGCTTTAGAAAGACCTACTTTTTCAAGCAGTTCTTTTGCTCTCTTTTTCGCGACAGTCGGACGAATTCCTTTGATAGATGCAATATACAAAAGATAATCCCTGACTGTAAAATCAGGATAATATCCAAAATCCTGAGGGAGATATCCAATTAGATTCCGATATTCACTATCCATCTTAAAAATATCTTTTCCATCATATAAAATACATCCGGAAGAAGGGACAAGCAGCGTACACAACATCCTCATCAGCGTAGTTTTTCCGGCTCCATTCACTCCCAGCAATCCATATACTCCCTTTTCAAGTATCAAATTAACTTTATCTACGGCAGTAAAATCTTCAAACTTCTTTGTTACATCCGTAAACTTTAACTCCATATATGCTGTACCTCCTGTCGATCTCCTCTTGTTTGCAATGTCCTATAAATGCTATAGCCCAGATAAAGAACTGCCAAAAAAAGAATAATAAACCACACAAAATCTTCAATAGATTTATAAAATGCAGCATTCATTACCAAGGCACTCCAGACTCCACTCCATAAAAAGCATAATGCTACTGCAATTCCTTCATGAACAACGTGCTTACTGCAGAGAAGTCCAAAACAAATCCCTCCTGTTACAGTCATGGGAAGTATAAAATTTTTTATCAAATCCATCCCGGTGATATCCCACACTATCATTCCTGCCATATAAAAACAACTAAGTATAATGGTATCTGCCAACAGAAACAGCAGCAATCTTGCAGAGTATATTTGTCTTAAAGTATAGAAGCAGCTTTCTTCGATTTCTGTAGACTTATTTGACTTGTTCTTCCATAATTCAGGAATCATAATGACAACAAATAGTGTTCCAGCGATTCCAAGACTTTTTTTAACTTCCTCAGTGCTCCCCAAAACCGCTAGTCCAATCCAAACAGTCAGCAAAAGTATTGCTTGCAGTACCCACCACTTTTTTTTAATAAAGTAACCTTGTATCCATAAAAATTCCCGATAAGATAGATGCTTTTTTTCTTCTTCCTGTATAAAAGCATCCATTACTTTTTTGATGCACTTTTCTTCTTTCATATGCAATTCTTTTTGACTTTCTCCGGCTTCTTTTTTTTCATATT
The DNA here is from genome assembly GCA_047602645.1 of Lachnospiraceae bacterium. Lineage (GTDB taxonomy): Bacteria > Bacillota > Clostridia > Lachnospirales > Lachnospiraceae > JAEYFP01. Next base: position 7,010 of record JASGGU010000057.1, read on the forward strand.
TATATAGATTCAATCTTGCCTCAATTCTCATTTACCCGCATCCTCCTCTCCGCATAATTCTCTTAAAATTTCCTTTGCTCTCTTGATACGATACTTAACCAACGGTTCTCCTATTTTTAAAATCTTCGCAATCTCTTTATAGGTAAAGCCTTGAAAATAATGCAGAACGACAACTTCACGCAATTCCTCCGGCAATTTCGCTAATGCCCATTCCACTAAAATCTTATTATTCCCTCTCTGTACTTGATCTTCTTCTGAATGAAGTTCCGGCAAATCAGCCAAATGAATCACTCGTTTACTGCGGTAATAATCCTTACACAAATTACCGGCTATTGTATAAAGAAAATTCTTAACTTTTCCTATATGCTGATAATTAGAAAGTTTTCGAAAAAAATGGCTAAATGTTTCCTGCGTTAAATCCTCAGCATAATGAATATCATGACAATGGTATGTACAATAGCGCAAGATTTCTGAATAATATTTTTTTATAAATACCGCAAATGCCTTTTCATCACCTTTTTTCATTCTGTGAATTAAAAGAAAATCAGTATCCATCATCTCCCCTTTCTTCATTAGTAATGTCTAAATTTTATCATTCTAATAAGTATAACGATTTAAATCTAAAAAAAGATAGTCCTTTTCTTCCGCGCGCGCAGCTGCGCATAAAATTTTATTTAATTGGATAATCCGTAGGAATTTTCTATTAAACAAAAAAACAGCCGGTCGAGAGTAAACTCTCGCCGACTGCCTTTCTATTGATTCACGCATGGCACATTGCCACCGCGTAGCTTATTCCATAATTGTAGCAACACGGCCTGAACCTACCGTACGTCCGCCTTCACGAATAGCAAAGGTAAGACCCTGCTCGCAGGCTACCGGATGGATCAGTTCAATCGTCATTTCTACATTGTCGCCAGGCATGCACATCTCTGTGCCTGAAGGTAATTCACATACGCCTGTAACATCCGTTGTTCTGAAATAAAACTGCGGTCTGTAATTGTTGAAGAAAGGTGTATGACGTCCGCCTTCATCCTTTGTCAAAACGTATACCTGAGCCGTAAATTTCTTGTGGCACTTAACAGAACCTGGTTTTGCAAGAACCTGTCCTCTTTCGATATCCGTTCTCTGAATACCACGAAGAAGAACACCAACATTATCACCAGCCTGAGCCTCGTCAAGAAGCTTACGGAACATCTCAATACCCGTAACAACAGACTTCTGAGTCTCTTCTTTAATACCAATGATTTCAACTTCTTCTGAAAGACGAAGGATACCACGCTCAACTCTACCTGTAGCAACCGTACCGCGGCCTGTGATCGTAAATACATCCTCGACGGGCATTAAGAACGGCTTGTCTGTAGCACGCTCAGGATCAGGAATATAGGAGTCAACTGTATCCATTAATTCCATAACCTTGTCACCCCATTCGCTTGAAGGATCTTCCAATGCCTTCAGTGCAGAGCCCTTAACGATCGGGCAATCTGTAAAGTCATACTCCTCAAGCTGCTCTGTAACTTCCATCTCAACTAATTCAATCAACTCAGGATCATCTACCATATCGCACTTGTTCAAGAAAACAACAATATAAGGTACACCAACCTGACGTGAAAGAAGGATGTGCTCCTTTGTCTGAGCCATAACACCGTCTGTTGCGGCAACAACAAGGATCGCGCCGTCCATCTGTGCGGCACCTGTGATCATGTTCTTTACATAATCGGCATGTCCCGGGCAGTCAACGTGTGCATAATGTCTTTTATCTGTCTCATACTCAACGTGAGAGGTAGAAATCGTAATACCTCTTTCTTTCTCTTCCGGAGCCTTGTCAATGTGATCGAAATCCGTAGCCACATTACCTGCAACTCTTTCTGAAAGAACCTTTGTGATTGCTGCTGTTAATGTCGTTTTACCATGGTCAACGTGTCCGATGGTACCAATATTACAATGGGGTTTTTTTCTTTCAAACTTAGCTTTAGCCATTTCTAAAGTCCTCCTTTTATTAGGGTTTCCTATTATTTTTTTATTTTTGAGCAAAATCGCTCGGCTATCTATGATTATATTTCATTCCCAAAGAATTTTCAAGGAAAATTTTGCTTATCATAGCAATTATGCCTTCTTTGCGGCAAGCACCTTTTCTTGAACAGACTTCGGCACTTGCTCATACTTTTCGAAGAACATGGAATAGTTGCCGCGGCCCTGTGTTTTGGAACGAAGATCCGTTGCATATCCAAACATTTCCGAAAGCGGTACGTAGCCTCTTACCATTTTACCGTTTCCGACATCCTCCATCCCTTCGATTCGTCCACGGCGTGAGTTGATATCACCGATTACATCACCCATATACTCCTCAGGCATTGTAACCTCCACCTTCATAATCGGCTCGAGCAGTGCGGGAGATGCCTTCTGCATTGCATCCTTGAAAGCAAGGGAGCCTGCAATGTGGAATGCCATTTCCGAGGAATCGACTTCATGGTAGGAACCGTCATATACGGTCGCATGTACACCGACAACCGGGAAGCCTCCAAGAATACCGGCCTTTGTTGCTTCTTCAATACCTTCGCCGACCGCAGGAATGTATTCCTTTGGAATAGAACCGCCGACAACGGCAGAGTCGAACTTGAACAGCTCTTCACCGTTCGCATCCATAGGCTCAAACCTCACCTTACAATGTCCGTACTGTCCGCGTCCACCGGACTGCTTTGCATATTTGCTGTCTACATCCACGCTCTTTGTGAACGCTTCTTTATAAGCAACCTGCGGAGCTCCGACATTTGCCTCTACCTTGAATTCGCGCAGAAGTCTGTCTACGATAATCTCCAGATGGAGCTCGCCCATACCGGCGATAATAGTCTGACCGGTCTCCTGATTTGTATGCGCACGGAATGTCGGATCCTCTTCAGCAAGCTTTGCCAGAGATTCACCAAGCTTACCCTGTCCGGCCTTTGTCTTTGGCTCAATTGCAAGCTCGATAACCGGCTCGGGGAATTCCATCGACTCTAAAATAACCGGATGCTGCTCGTCGCAGATCGTATCACCCGTCGTCGTCAGCTTAAAGCCGACTGCCGCCGCAATATCGCCTGAATAAACCCTGTCAAGTTCCGCTCTGTGATTTGCATGCATCTGCAGAATACGTCCGACACGCTCCTTTTTGCCCTTCGTCGCATTGAGCACATAAGAACCGGAGTTCATCGTACCCGAATAGACTCTGAAGAACGCAAGCTTTCCGACAAACGGATCAGCCATGATCTTGAATGCAAGTGCGGAGAAAGGTTCTTCATCGGAAGAATGTCTTTCCACTTCATTGCCGTCCAGATCCGTACCCTTGATGGACGGAATGTCCGTGGGGGCAGGCATAAACTCAAGAACCGCATCCAGCAGCTTCTGTACGCCTTTGTTTCTGTAAGCGCTTCCGCAGCATACAGGAATTGCCGTACATTCGCAGGTACCTTTTCTGAGTGCCGCCTTCAGTTCATCAACGGATGGCTCTTCACCCTCCAGATACTTCATCATTAAATCATCATCCAATTCGCAGATTTTCTCTACCAGCTCCGTACGATAAAGTTCGGCGTCATCCTTCATGTCATCCGGAATTTCCGTAATGACGATGTCGTCACCCTTATCATCGTTGTAGATGTAAGCTTCCATTTCCAACAAATCAATGATGCCCTTAAAGCTGTCCTCCTTGCCGATCGGCAATTGCAGACAAATAGCATTTTTACCTAATCTCGTCCTGATCTGCTCTACGGCGCCGTAGAAATCAGCTCCCAAGATGTCCATCTTATTAATGAAGGCCATTCTCGGTACATTATAGGTATCAGCCTGCCGCCATACATTTTCTGACTGCGGCTCAACGCCACCTTTTGCACAGAACACGCCTACAGCTCCGTCAAGTACACGAAGGGAACGCTCAACTTCCACTGTGAAGTCTACGTGGCCCGGAGTATCAATAATATTAATACGATGCTCCAATGCACCTGCTTTCACTTTTGCATGATCATGAGGCGTCCAGTGGCAGGTTGTTGCGGCTGATGTGATGGTAATACCTCTTTCTTGCTCCTGCTCCATCCAATCCATGGTAGCAGTGCCTTCATGAGTATCACCAATTTTGTAGTTTACGCCAGTGTAATAAAGGATACGCTCAGTCAATGTCGTCTTACCCGCATCGATATGAGCCATGATACCAATATTTCTGGTTCTCTCCAATGGATATTCTCTTCCAGCCAAGGTTTCTTCCTCCTATTAGAATCTGTAATGCGCAAAAGCTCTGTTTGCCTCTGCCATCTTATGCATATCTTCTTTTCTCTTTACTGCGGCGCCCGCATTGTTTGCCGCATCCAGAATTTCATTCGCAAGTCTTTCTTCCATCGTCTTCTCGCCTCTTTTGCGGGAAAACATGGTTATCCAGCGAAGTGCTAATGTCTGACGTCTCTCCGGTCTTACCTCGATCGGAACCTGGTAAGTAGCACCGCCGATACGTCTCGCCTTCACCTCGAGTACAGGCATGATGTTACTCATTGCTGTCTCAAATACTTCCAGAGCGGGCTTCTCTGCTTTTGCCTCTACTCTTTCAAATGCCCCATAAACAATTTTCTGCGCAACACCCTTCTTGCCGTCTAACATAATGTTATTGACAAGCTTTGTTACGACCTTACTATTGTAAATAGGATCTAATAATACATCTCTTTTTTGAATATGTCCTTTACGTGGCACGGTTCTTCCCTCCTTAATCAAAATAGTTGCCGCGAAACCAGCCGGTTCCGCAAGATTAATTCACAGGTACTCACATGTATTCCGCTAATGTGTACGCGCTGTATTGTTTCTATTGCGTTTATCAAAACGATTAGTGAAACGAATTCCAACACTCTACTTTAGTTTTGTTGTGGTACGATTTCCTTACCCTACTTCGCCTTCGGTCTCTTAGCGCCGTATTTGGAACGCGCCTGACGCCTGTTGGCAACACCTGCCGTATCCAGAGTACCTCTGATGACATGGTATCTTGTACCAGGTAAGTCCTTAACTCTTCCGCCGCGGATCAGAACAACGCTGTGTTCCTGCAGGTTATGACCTTCACCCGGAATATAGCTTGTTACTTCGATTCCGTTAGAAAGACGAACTCTGGCGATTTTTCTGAGAGCTGAGTTAGGCTTCTTAGGGGTAGCTGTCTTAACAGCAGTACAAACACCTCTCTTCTGAGGAGAAGCTGTCTCGATGGACTTCTTGTGCAGAGAATTGAAACCCTTTCCAAGAGCCGGAGCTCCTGACTTGTACACGGATGTCTGTCTTCCCTTTCTCACTAACTGGTTAAATGTTGGCATTCTTTTCACCTCCTGTGGTATAATTTTTACAAATTTCACACGCACAACAAAAAAACGCATTTTTGTGCACGCTAGATAATTATAGGGGTTTGCAATCCCGATGTCAAGGGGTTTCTTATGGAATATGTTTTCTTATAAAATAATAAATCTGCCGGCAGAGAAATTTAGCCGGCAGATTCTTTTTGAGCATTTCTTTTATTTCATGCTGTCAAATTTTCTTTTTTCCACAATAGCTGCTTTCTTTTTTCTGGACTCATAGTATTTATAGCCTGCGATTACCGCTATAATAATCAGTAAAGCGAGAATCCACCATAAGAATGCCGGAACTACGGATGAAGGTGCTGCTGCCAGAGGCGTTTCCTCATCGGTCAGTGTCACAGTTTCCTTCGCCGGTATGCTTTTTTCCTCCGTAACCTCGGGTTCATCTGCTTCAGGAGCCTTTTCGTCTTTCAATACCGATGCCGCCGGCTTGTTTGCAGGTTCTGCTTTTGCCGTCGCACGAACTGTCGTCCTCACTGCCGGTGCCGGAGCGATTGCCCCGAGTACACCCGTGGCTGCTCCCGCAGTAAGTGCCGTCACTCCCGAAGCTGGGGTGCCTGTTGTTCCTGAGCTTGTTGTTCCGGAACTCGTCGTACCGCCATCTGAGGTGGCACTCTTAACCTTCTTGGCCTCCTCTGCCGCATCATCAGCCGCTTTCCTGGCCTTCTTTGCATCTTCTTCCGCATTGTCGGCCTTTTTCTTTGCCTCCTTGTAACTATCTTCCGCCGCATCCTTTTTATTCTGTGCTTCGGTCAGTTTTGTTTTTAACACATCCAGATCCAGATTCCTATCACTCACAGATACATCTTCCAAAGCTTTCTTTGCATCCGCAAGCGCTTTCAATGCCTTCTCATACTTCTCTAATGCCGCCTTTTCCGCGTCAGCCGCTGCCTGTGCCGCTGCTGCTGCATCCTCTGCCTTCGCATCCGCAAAGCTGGCTTCGAAAACTGCCTTCTCTCCCGCATCGATCTGTGTCAGGACACAGCGTTCATTTGAGAGTGCAACCAGATAATTTGTATTGTCACCGTCACTCCTGAGCAAATAGCAGGTGCCGTCCGTACCGTACCACACTACGTCATGGTACTTCCTTTCCAGCTCCAGCTCAGTCGATAATTTCTTAAAGGTCTGACCCTTAAAGAAGTCAAGTAATTTATCCCAAAAATCTCCTGATGTTGCATCAATATAGGTCTCCGTATCACCCGCTGCTTCATCATATCTATTCCCGGAAGCATTCAACTGGCTCAGCAGTTCCTGATATTGTGCCTGATCTGCCGCACTTAGACTATAGGTAAACGTGTTGTCCGCCGTAAACACATACTCACTTACTTTCTTTAATGTCGTGCTGGCAGTGTCCAAAGCCTGCTGTGCGCTTGCACTTTGATTGGAGGCGCTCGCTTTTGCCGCGTTGGCATTACTAATTACAGTATTCTGCTGTGTCTTTGTATTATTGGCATTTTGGATTGTCGTCTGAGAGGATGTGATAGCCCTCTTATTGTCGGTCATCGCCTGGTCCTGCGCAGCTTTATATTCAGCTGCAGTATAATAAGAAGCTACATAAGCTTTGGCAGCATCGATATCCGACTGCTTTAGTTTAGCAAAATAGTACCAATCTCCTGCCTTTTTATTAGCTACAGTTTTATAATAATCTAAATTACTTCCTAATGTGCCAAGTTTATAATCATCCGCATCATCCAACACATTTAACGCATTCTTATATTCACCCGAATTCTGTATATTCTTATTCGCCTGATTTAATGTATCAATCTTAGCCTGTTCATCCGCAATAATGCCATTCTGTTCAGTAATTTTCTGATTTGCCTGATCAATGATCAGATTCTGCTCACTATTTACGTTTCCTTCATTTAGTTTCGCACTTTCAAGAGCTGCTGCTGCCTGATCCGCTGCATTCTTTAGTCCCTGATAGTCAGTGCCAGAATCGCCTGTGGCAAGCTTTGCCAACAGATCCTCGCTGATTATCGCCTGTGCAGCTGCTATCTTTGCCGCTTCCTCTGCTATATCGGCACTAGTTGCCGCTGTATCGGCGTCCTGCATGGCACCTTCATAAACACTATTTGCATCTTTCAGCGTTTTCTGCGCTTTATCCAAAGATGCTTGCGCCTTATCTAATGCAGCTTCTGCCTGATCTTTTTTTGATTGAATCGCATTTTCTGCCGCTGCAACCGCATCGTCATACTCCTTCTGTGCCGCGTCTAAAATATCCTGTGCCGCTTTTTTTGCATCCTCCGCCTTCTTCGCCTCTGCCGCTGCCGCGGCTGCTGCCGCTTCCGCCTCGGTTGCCGCCGCTGCCGCGTCGGTTGCAAGTTTATTCATCCCTGCCTGATCCGTTGTGCCTCCTGCAACCGCATCCGACACTGCTTTCTTTGCCGCTTCCGCCTGTTTAGCAGCATCTTCCGCTGCCTTTGCAGCATTGGCCGCTGCCGCATCAGCGTCTGATGCTGTCTGAGCCTGACCTTCAATATCCGTACCGGCCTTTGCTGCAATGTCCTCTATCGTTGTATTCGTTTCACCGATCTTATTATCAATCGCGTTATTGGCTTTATTTACCGTGCTTTCTGCTTCCTCTACGGCCTTCTGCGGTGCATTTGTCACCGTGTTGCCGCCGCTTCCATCCGGTGTCTCCTTATAAACCTTCTCAGCCTCTGCTGCCTGTGCCTTGGCTGCTTCTGAAGCCGCCTTTGCCGCATCTGCTGCCTTCGCGGCTTCTGTCGCTGCCGCTGCCGCCGCGTCTGCTGCTGCCTGTGCATCTGCTGCCTGTTCGATCGCTTCCTTTGTCTCATTTGTGTAGTAGTTCTTGATATCTGCCGCTCCGAATGCCGTCGTCGTCATTCCAAGAATGAGTACAAAGCAAAGTAATAGGGAAACTGCGCGTTTCATTTTCATAGAGCCCTCCTTTAATAAGAAAACATGTTTTCCTTCGTAGCAATGTTTTTGTTATTTTATCACATTGTGATAATTGGTTCAAGATTTTCTTCCATGAATCACTAATAAAGTTATCTTTTTACAAACTGACCCGCGATCCGGTTCTCAATTTCCCGCTCCATTTGTGAAGCTTTGAGCGGATGAAAAAAGGGGATATTTTCCCGCACTTCTTTTGCCTCGTTATCGGGCAGATTTATGGAAAGCGCTAAAATACGTCTTCTGCATGTCAGATACCAGAAGCCGTAACCGCCGGACACCAGAACAAGCAAAGACAGCGAAACAACCCTGACTGCAACTCCGTCATAATTCGTTTCCGCAAAAGGAGCGAGAGGAACCGGATCTTCCTGTATGACTACCAGATCATAATCCTCCAAAGACTCCTCCTGTGCTTCGTATTTCACCGCAGCTTCTTTTTCCGCCTGTGCCGCGAGCACACTTTGGTGGCTGAGCCCCGCCGGAATAACAAGCAGCACCGCGACCGCCAGCCCTGTCATTCCCTTCACCAATCTGTTCTTCTTCATGATTTCCTCCATCTTAGGCATTTTCCGCCCATATATACGGGATTTTGTTACCGGTATTATCCAGATATTAATAAAGACTGTTTAAAAAAGGAAAATGGGTCAGAAAACACCCCATTTATTTTTGTTTTCTTTTGTCACTATTTAGATTATAATATGAGATAGTTAGTGATATCATTTGCATGATTGAGGACGTGGGAGGAATTTATCATGAAAACGGATTATTTTAAGAGTTATAAGCTTTTCAAGGTTATTCAGCTTGCTTTGCTTATTATATTCGGCATTACATTTTTCTGTTATCTGTATTTTGATCCTTTATTGAAAAATAATGTGTATACAAATAAAAATCTGCTCACAGTATGTGTTTTTTTGTGGGCGTTTATGATTTATTCCCTGATTACGATTATTTGGGACTTTAATCAGCTTGAAAAGAATATTATCGATAACCATGCCCTGAATCAGGCCGCTTATCTTGATAATCTGACACAGATTCCAAACCGGTACAGCTGTGATCTGCTTTTTGCCAAATATGCAGATTCCGGGGATATATCCGGGCTGGGGTGCGTGCTGATATCCATATCGAATCTTGACGAGATCAACCAGACACTCGGGCGGGAAGCCGGCAATAAATTTTTACAGGATTTTTCAAATATGCTCGAACCGTTAGGCGATCAATACGGCTTTGTAGGCAGAAACAGCGGAAATGAATTTCTGGCGGTGCTTGAAAGCTGTTCCCAGCCTCTGATGAAGCAGTTCCTTGACAGCTTAAGCTCCGCGCTTCATGCATATAATGCTTCCAGCGGTCAGCTGCCGATCACACTGTCATGCCACTATCTGTTAAACACCGAAGCCGGTATGACAAAGTTTACAGATTTGATCGCGCAGCTATACAAAGTGGCCAAACGGGGGTAAGCAAATGCCTGATTTCAATCATGCTTATATCAGCAGCCTTGTTTTACTCTCACAAGCAAACGACAGTGACGCCTTTGCGGAGTTGTACGCACTGACCTATCGGCATATTTATAATTATGCCGGACATTATCTGCGGGATTCTTATCTGGCACAGGATGCCGTACAGGAAACTTATATTTCCGCATTGAAAAATATAAGCAGCATCAAGGATCCATCGCTTTTCATTGCCTGGCTGAACCAAATTTGCTTTCATGTATGCTATGATATCTGCAAAAAGAACAACCGGCATTATGGAGATGTCAGCTCGGAGCTGTTGGAATTTATGAAGGATGATTATATCTGGCACAACCCCGAGGATAGCTATGAACAGGCCGACGAGATTCACACCTTACAAAAAGCGATCCTTTCCCTTCCGTTTTACGAGCAGCAGCTCATTACCATGCGCTATTACAATGAAATGAAGCTCGAAGACATTGCAAGCGCTCTGCAATGCAGCAGAAGCAGCGTGAAACGTTATCTTTCAAGCGCACGCGCCAAGCTGGAGGCAATACTCAGAAGGGAGGAGTCGTAAATGTTCTTTAAAAAGAAATACAGTATGGACAGGAACACGGCAAACCAGACGCTGCAAAATGTCTTTGCGGCATGCAATCAGCCGCCGAATACGATTCCTTTTGATAAGCTTGTTCTCAAGGGGCTTGCACAGACTGCGCTCGTCAAGGTTTGCAAATGGTCTGCGTTCTGCTTTCTGTTATTGGTTCTGCTCGCTCCGCTGGCTTTTCAAAATTCAGAATTTACCGTTTCGTCTAAAGGCTTCGGACAGCGGATAGCCATTGAAAATCACCGGCTCTACGCAGATCACTTCATTATGCAGCTGAGCGGTGGAAGTATTGATTATGAAAATATTTATGCGAAAAAGCCGGACGGAACAGTCGTATTTCCTGTTTCAGCCGATCCGGACAGCGGCTCGGTAGTGATTCCCTATGACGGAAACAGTCTCAATATTTACATCCCGGACAACAGCGGCAATGTACTTCAGGCCCTTTTATCCGAACGAACAAACCAGTAACTGAAGGAGGATGAGATGTTCTGTTTAAAAAGGCATCGTTCCTGTGTTTCTTCTATTATAATAGTGACTGTATCTGCTTTGGTTTTTTCTGCATGCGGCAGCGACACCACCGATTCACACGTGACAGTCAAGACTACGGTCTCAGCTTCCCGGGAAACACGTTCCAATAAGGCCGTTGTGCTTGTGCCTGTAACGGGCAGTACCGCTGTCTATGGCAATGAGAGTATTACAATCGACGCCTCCTATGCTTCAGAGGGCTACCTCACGGCTGACTATAGAGGCGACAATCAAAAGGTGAAGCTGCAGCTCACCGGCAGCAATGAAATTACCTATACCTACAATCTCAAAAACGGATCTGTCTGCCTTCCGTTGACGGCCGGCAGCGGCACTTATCGGGTGACTGTATATGAGAACATCAATGGTGACCAGTATGCAACTGCATACTCTGATGCATTTGACCTTACAATCAAAAATATAATGGGGCCTTACCTGTATCCGAATCAATATGTGGATTTCAGCAAAGGCTCTAAAACGGTTGAACTGGGAGAAGTACTTGCGGAAAATGCCGCAAATGATTTAGAGGTGATCGGGGCCGTCTATGAATATGTGATCACAAACATCGACTATGATTATGATAAGGCAGAAAACGTGGAAAGCGGCTATCTTCCTAATGTGGATAAAATTCTTTCTGAAAAGCGAGGCATTTGCTTTGACTATGCGGCAGTCATGGCGGCGATGCTCAGAAGTCAGCGCATTCCCACAAGACTCGAGATCGGCTATGCAGGCGATGCTTATCATGCCTGGGTCAGCACTTATATTAAGGACATCGGCTGGATTAACGGTATCATCAAATTTGACGGTGAAAATTGGACGCTGATGGATCCCACCTTCGCCGCCAACAGCAGCGAAGCAGACTTAAAGGATTTTATCGGAGACGGCAGCAACTACGCTACAAAATATGTTTACTGAGTCGAATCTGCTAAAGGAACTATTTGAATTAATTTATCCAGGAGGAAGAACAATGAAAAGCAGTGCAACCGGAAAAATGTTATCAAATAAGGAGCTCTCCCTGTTCTGTGAGCAGATCGGCATGGTTTTAAACGCTGGCATCTCTCCTATGGAGGGAATTTCTATCATGCTGGAGGATGCAGTTTCCTCAGAAGGAAAGGAAATACTGGACAAAATCTATGAAAAGTGCAGTATCGGCGATACATTTCACCATTCCATCGATGCCTCCGGCGTTTTTCCGAAATATGCGCTCGACATGGTCGAGATCGGGGAACAATCCGGCAAACTGGAAGAGGTCATGCACGCTCTCGCATTTCATTATAATCGCGAAGAAAGTATTTCTGAGGGTATCAAAAATGCCGTCACCTACCCCTTTCTGATCGTCGGCATGATGCTCGTCGTAATTCTTGTGTTAGTGATCAAAGTGCTTCCTATTTTTAATCAAGTATTTATTCAGCTTGGCTCCGAAATGACCGGATTTTCCAGAGGTCTTTTGAATTTTGGAAAGACAGTCAGTAATTACTCACTGCTGTTTATCATTATATTCGCAGTTCTTATTCTGGCCTTTTTTTACTTTACAAAAGCAGCAAGTGGCAAAAAACTGTTTTCTTCTTTCTGCACAAATTTTTTTGCAACTAAAACTTTTTATGAAAAAATTGCCTCCGGACGCTTTGCAAGCGGCATGGCGTTGACAATGAGCGCCGGGCTGAACACTGATCAGGGACTTGAAATGGCGGGACGCCTTGTGGATAATGCGGCTATGGAGCAAAAGGTGCAGAAGTGCCGTTGCCTGATCGGTGAAGGAACATCTTTTTCCGACGCGCTCGCGGAAACAGGCATCTTTACAAGCATGTATTCCCGTATGATTACAATCGGCTACAAGACCGGCTCTGTAGACAGGGTGCTTGAAAAAATCGCACTTAGCTATGAAGCGGAGGTTGACAACCGGATCAATAATCTCATCACGGTTTTGGAACCGACACTTGTTATTCTTCTCTCGATTGTCGTATGTATGATTTTATTGTCAGTTATGATGCCTTTGATGGGCATCATGTCCAGTATCGGATAGGAGCAGCCACATGAACCGTTTTCAAAAACCGGAGTTAATAAGACGAATTCTGCAATCGGTAAACTTCTCCATTATTTTTTTTCTGGCAATCATCGGCGTGTTTTTATATGGAATTTCCGCTGTTTCGGGCAGCTCGGTCAGCGATGAAAAGGAGATTTTGCTGAATGCGGTCAACAAGGATATCGTGCACTGTTATGCCGTGGAGGGAATCTATCCGCCGTCTTTGTCTTACATTGAAGAAAATTATGGTCTGACCTATGACCATGACAAATATTTGATCGATTATGAGGCAATCGGCTCCAATATCATGCCAACCATCATGATTATAGAAAGGAATCAGAAATGAATTTCAGCAAACGGGAAAAATCTATCGTAGATATTTTATTCATTCTGGCCCTCTTCTGTGCCTTCCTTGTATCGGCGCTGTTTATCGTACTTTTCGGCGCAAAAATTTACCGTGCCACCGTTGCGGATATGGAAACTAATTTTACATCACGCACGGCTCTTTCCTATATTACGGAAAAAATGCGCCAGCATGACACCGTCGGCGGAGCCAGTGTCACCTTCATCGACGGACAACCGGTTTTGATCTTGAACCAGGAGAACGATGGTGTAGAATACTGTACCTACCTATTTTCCCATGACGGCTTCTTAAAAGAAGTCACTGCAAAGGAAAGCTTTGATTTTGATTTGTCAAGCGGTCAGAATATTCTTGCGCTTTCCTCCTTCAGCGCAGCGGAAATCAGCGATTCCCTCTATCGATTTCAAATGATGGATACGGACGGAAATGAAATCGGTTTTTTTGTTTCATTATACAGTCACACAAACGAAGGGGAGGTTCCCGATGAATAAACAATCAAAATCAAAAACCTCCTTATTCTTGATGGAACTGATCATCACAATCCTTTTCTTTTCCGTCGCCGGTGCAGTCTGTGTGCAGTTTTTTGTCAAAGCGCATATCCTCGGAGAAAAGACGCGCGAGTTAAACTACGCAGTTGCTGCTGCACAGGGTTTTGCGGAGGTCATGCGCGGCACAGACGGCTCCATGGACAGTATCCTAGCCGTCTATCCCGACGCAATTCAGGGAAACGAAACTTTTTTTGAAATATTCTATGATAAGAATTTTCAGCCGTGCGAACCGGACGAAGCCGTCTATGTCAGTGACGTGACGCTGCTTCCTAACGGAGCGATTCAGAATATGGAAGTTTCAGTTGTGAAGCTTTACACCTATGAAGAAATATATTTCCTCACAGCCACAAAGTATAGGAACACACCGAAAGGGTAACTCAAAGGAGCTTTTATCATGAAAAAAAAATTATCCTCCGGATTAAATGTCGGCTCTTCCTCAATTCTGGTCACCTTTGTTCTGCTCTGTCTCGTGACCTTCGCAGCACTTTCTTTTTTGAGTGCGAATTCGGATTACCGCTTGAGCCGGCAGGCAGCCGACAGAACAACTGATTTTTATGAGGCAAACCAGATGGCGGAAATCTACATGGCTAACATCGAAGCTCTTTTAGCGAAGCAATACGCTATCTGTGAGGATGAGAATAGATATCTTAAAGCAATTCCTGATATTTTTGCCGATAACGACCGTATTATTGTGGATATCTCCTCAACTCCCATCACTCTGCAATATTCGATTGTCGTAAATAAAACACAGGATTTGCAAGTGTGCCTGTCCATCCACTATCCCGACACCAAAGATCCGGCTTTATTTCACATTCAAAAATGGCAGACTGTTGCAAATGAAACATGGCAGGAGGAAGCCGTTTCTCCAGAAGAAGAAACCGGTTTGATGCATTTTAAATAGTCGATTACCAGCTCTGCACGAAGGAGGAATTAGATACATGTCCATTATTGATATACTGACCAAAATTACACAAGACGGAGCATCCGATGTCTTTATCGTTGCCGGTCTTCCCCTCACCTATAAGGTGAACGGGCAGATGCGCATGGGCGATGAGACAAAGCTGATGCCGCAGCAGACCGCAGAAATAATCACCGCGATTTATCAGCTTGCCGAGGACAGAGATATGACAAGGCTTTTATCGACGGGTGACGACGACTTTTCTTTTGCGATCAAGGGTGTGGCACGCTATCGTATCAGTGCCTATAAACAACGCGGCTCCATCTCAGCCGTTATACGCGTTATCACTTTTTCGATTCCCCGTCCGGAGGATCTGGAGATTCCCGAAAATATCATTCGATTTTCAGATAAAAAGAAGGGACTCGTCCTCATTACCGGCCCGGCCGGCAGCGGTAAATCCACAACGCTCGCCTGTATGATCGACCATATCAATTCGACCAGACAATCCCACATTATTACTCTTGAAGATCCGCTTGAATATTTGCATATGCATAAAAAAAGCATTGTAAGCCAACGCGAGGTCATCACCGATACGGAAAGCTACCTGACCGCACTGCGCGCCTCTCTGCGCCAAAGCCCGGATGTCATTTTGTTGGGAGAAATGCGTGACTACGAAACAATGAATGTGGCGATGACCGCTGCCGAAACCGGCCATTTGATTTTATCCACACTGCATACAGTGGGCGCTTCCAATACGATCGACCGTATTATTGATGCCTTTCCTTCTAATCAGCAGCATCAGATTGCCATTCAGCTTTCGATGGTACTGCAGGCGGTCGTATCCCAGCAATTAGTCCCCGCCTTAGACGGCAGCATCGTTCCTGTTTTTGAAATTATGACGCTGACGCCGGCCATCCGCAATATGATCCGTGAATCCAAGGTTCACCAAATTGACGGCATGATCTATTCCTCAGCCGCCGATGATATGATTGCGATGGACACAAGCCTGTTAAGCCTGTATAAAAGCGGACGGATCAGCGAAAAAACAGCCCTGACTTACGCTACCAACGCGGATCTTCTTTCGAAAAAGATGAAAATAAAATAGATGTCTCAAAGACTTACTCTTTGAGACATCTTGTCATTCTAAAAATAAACAACCATTTCTAACAGGAACTCAGACTTCCTCTGCTACCAATTCTGCCGGAACTTCTTCCGTTTCAGTTTCCACAACGTCTATGATGTCATCAGCAGCTTCTTCACTTACCATTAATTCTACACGTTCTATGTCTTCCGCAGCTTCGGCATTCTCGCCTTCTTCCTCTATGACAATAATATCGGTGGCGCTTGTGTCGAGCTGTACACTGCGATAGCGTTTCATGCCCGTACCAGCCGGAATCAGCTTACCGATGATGACATTTTCTTTCAGGCCAATCAACGGATCAATCTTTCCCTTGATCGCGGCCTCGGTGAGAACCTTTGTCGTCTCCTGGAAGGAAGCAGCCGACAAGAAAGAGCTCGTGGCAAGAGATGCCTTCGTAATACCGAGCATGACCTGCTTGCCCTCAGCCGGCTCTTTACCGTCCTGAACGAGCTGATCGTTAATGTCGTCCAAATCAAGTGTATCGACAAGCGTACCCGGCAGAAACTCGGAATCGCCGTTGTTCTCGACCCGAACCTTTTTCAGCATCTGGCGCACAATTACTTCGACGTGCTTATCGTTGATTTCAACACCCTGCAGACGGTATACACGCTGTACCTCCCGGATCATATAATCCTGCACGGCGCGAACACCTTTGATCTTTAAAATATCGTGTGGGTTGACACTTCCGTCTGTCAACTCATCTCCGGCTTCGATGATCTGACCCTCCGGATCATCGGTGATCTTCGCCCTGGAGCCATAGGGGATCAGGTATGTCTTAATTTCGCCCGTCTCCTCATTTGTAACGACAACCTCGCGCTTTTTCTTTGTATCCCTGATTACCGCTTTACCGGCAATCTCGGAAATAATTGCAAGTCCCTTCGGCTTTCTTGCCTCAAAGAGCTCCTCGACACGGGGAAGACCCTGTGTAATATCATCTCCGGCAACACCGCCCGTATGGAACGTACGCATCGTAAGCTGGGTACCCGGCTCACCGATGGACTGTGCGGCAATGATGCCGACCGCCTCACCAACCTGCACTGCTTCACCCGTCGCCATATTGGCACCGTAGCACTTTGCACAAATTCCGTTATGACACCTGCATGTTAAAATTGTACGAATCTTTACACCCTCGATCGGTTTCCCATCCTTATCCACACCCGCGGACAAAATTCTCTCGACACGTCTCGGTGTGATCATATGGTTTGCCTTTACGATGCTGTTTCCTTCCTTATCGCAAATATCCTCGCAGGAATATCTTCCCACGATTCTGTCCTGAAGCTTCTCAATGACTTCCTTGCCGTCCGTAAATGCCTTCACGTACATGCCCGTAATCTCTTCCTTACCCTCGCAGCAATCCTGCTCACGAATGATCAGCTCCTGAGAAACATCGACCAGACGTCTTGTCAGGTATCCTGAATCGGCAGTTCGAAGCGCTGTATCGGAAAGACCCTTACGCGCACCATGCGCAGACATGAAATATTCCAAAACATCCAAGCCTTCACGGAAATTCGACTTAATCGGCAGTTCGATCGTACGGCCTGTTGTATCGGCCATCAGGCCTCGCATACCGGCAAGCTGCTTAATCTGCTGGTTAGAGCCACGGGCACCGGAGTCTGCCATCATATAAATGTTGTTATATTTATCAAGACCGTCCAAAAGAACCTTTGTCAGTTCCTTATCGGTGTCGTTCCATGTCTCGATGACACCTCTGTATCGCTCCTCCTCCGTGATCAGACCACGCTTATAATTCTGTGTAATCATATCCACAGTATCCTGCGCTTTCGCAAGCATTTTAGGCTTTTTATCCGGCACGGTCATGTCAGAGATTGAAACAGTCATCGCTGCCTTCGTGGAGTACTTATAGCCCATTGCCTTAATATCGTCAAGCACCTCCGCAGTCTTTGTCGCACCGTGTGTATTGATGACCTTTTCCAAAATCTGCTTTAAGCCTTTTTTTCCTACATGAAAATCGATTTCAAGCTTCAGCGCATTTTCAGGATCTTCTCTGTCGACAAAGCCCATATCCTGAGGAAGAATCTCATTAAAGATCAGTCTTCCAAGGGTGGTGCTCAGAATACCGGAGATCTTGTTTCCATGCCTATCAGTCTTTTCTCTTCTGACGTTGATTCTCTGGTGAAGCGATATCTCACTGTTTTCATAAGCCAAAAGTGCCTGATTCATAGAATGGTAATAACGTCCCAAAATATCAATAAACTCGCAGATAATCCATCTGTCTCTGTTTGAATCAACACAGACTCGAATCAGCGTATCTCTGTTTAAAGCCGCTCCCTTTAATTTGGACACATCCCTGCCCGCCTTTACGGCAGCGGTGATGCAGCTATCAGCCCAGCTACAGGCATGGGGAGGCGTCCTCGCTTTCGGCGTAACGCTGATACTGGCGATTGTGTTTCAGTTGCGACGACGCTCTGCGGAGT
>JASGGU010000058.1:0-24911 GCA_047602645.1 Lachnospiraceae bacterium
TGGTACCCTCACTGATGGCAAAATCTATATGGGAGATACTAAGGAAATTTTAAAAGCGTTTGATGTTAAGGATGGTTGTGGAATAAAAGAAATTCTTCCTCAATTTGGAATTCTTCCAGTGATTATCACGGCGCGAAGCAGTAGAATATTAGAGAATCGTTGCAGGGAACTCGATATCCAAGAACTTCATCAAGGTGTTAGAAATAAGATAGAAGAAATGGAAAAAATCATTTCTGATTACTCTGAAAAAGATAAATGCAACTATTCACTTGAGAATGTGGCATATATGGGTGATGATATTTTGGATATCCAATGTATGAAACCCGTGAAGGAGGCTGGTGGATTAGCAGCTTGTCCCTTAGATGCTGTAAAATCGGTTGTTGACATTGCTGACTTTATTTGTACAAGAAAAAGTGGTGAGGGAGCAGTAAGAGAGTTCATTGAATGGCTGACTGCAATGAAATCATGTTCAGGGGAAGGTTTTGAAAAGGTCAAAGCTGTTTCTCATGTAGCATATGATTTTATCATCAATTTTTGTCCAAGTAGAAATCCAGATGGCAGGTATGAATTAGAAGGCGGGGTATACGCAAATGTCATGACATATGTAACAAAAAACGTTGGGCTGACATCCTATGAAACCCATAAAAGATATATAGATATTCAATACCTTATTTATGGTACAGAGCTCATGATAACTCATCCGGCAGCGGATCTAAAGGATTTCATTTATTCTGCTTATAACGAGGAAAAAGATATCACCCTTTATAACTATAACTTAGGAGAGGTGACGATCCTTTGTCCAGGGGATACAATCGTTCTATATCCGAATGATGCGCACAGAGGAGCCATAGCACATACTCATTCAATGAAAATAAGAAAAATAGTAGTTAAGGTTCCGATTGATATTTGAGAATAATATGATGAATTTTATATACTAAACAAATAATAAAGAAAATAAATTGTCAGTCTGATCATGCAGGATTGTCTATAAATCAGGGAGGGATATCATGGCAGACCATAGCAAGCGTGAAAATGTCGTATTGATTACAGGAGGAGCCGGATTTATTGGCTTTTCATTATCAATGAGACTCTTGGCGCAGGGGTATTTGGTAGTGGGTCTTGATAATCTAAGTGATTATTATGATGTGAATCTAAAGAAAGTGCGCTTGAAACTACTTGGTGCAAATGAAAGATATTTACTTGAAAAGGGTGATTTACAGGATCATATATTTGTGAATAAAGTATTTCAAAAACATTTACCTTCTTTTGTTATTAATCTGGGTGGTCAGGCGGGTGTCAGATATTCTATTGAAAATCCACGTGCCTATTTAGAGTCTAATATAGTTGGTTTTTTTAATATTCTTGAGGCTTGTAAAAATTATAATGTACAGCATTTGATTTTTGCATCTTCCTCCTCTGTATATGGGTTAAATAGAAAGGTTCCATATTCTGTTGGGGATCAGACAGATGCTCCGATTTCATTTTATGCAGCAACAAAAAAGAGTGATGAATTAATGGCGCATGCCTATAGTAAAATATATGATATTCCTTGTACGGGTCTTCGTTTTTTTACAGTATATGGTCCATGGGGAAGACCTGATATGGCATATTATAAATTTACGAAAAAGATGATAGCTGGGGAAGTAATTCAGATTTATAATAATGGAGATATGTTTCGAGACTTTACTTATATTGATGATATTGTAACAGGAATTGAAAAAGTTTTAAAAAAATGTCCTGATTTTAGTGAAGACGGGGCAAGATTTAAAGTCTATAATATTGGAAACAGTAAGCCGGAGTCATTGTTATATTTTGTTGAGACGTTAGAGCGGTGTTTGATGAAGGAAAAACTTATTAGTGCTCCGGCAAAAAAAGAATTTCTTCCCATGCAATCAGGAGATGTGTATCAGACATTTGCGGATGTCGATGAATTGATAACTGACTTTGGGTTTAGTCCATCTACAACATTGGAGGATGGACTTGCAAGATTTGTAGCATGGTACAAGGATTTTTATAGCATAGATACATAGTGCGTACCAATTCCCTTATCATTATTTCGGAGAGTGTAAATAGACAGTGTTTTAGCTATCTGAGTCTTCCAAAATCTATTGTTTTTAATAACTGAAAGGAAATAGCAATGTCCTTAAGAAAAAAAGTCTCAATCATCATTCCCTGTTATAACGTGGAAGAATACATTCAGCGCTGTATTGATTCACTGATTGGGCAGACGATGAATTATGCGGATATGGAATTGATTTTTGTCAATGATGCATCCTCAGATCAGACCATGTCAATTCTACTTGAGAATGAATGTAAACATGAAGAACTGATAATGGTAGTTAATTGTGAACAAAATTCGGGTGTCTCAGCTGCAAGAAATTTAGGAATGCAGTATGCGTCAGGAGAGTATATCGGCTTTGTTGACAGCGACGATTATGTTGCACCGAATATGTATGAATACCTTTACGATAAAGCAGTGCAATACCAGGCTGATTTTGTAATTTGTGGTTATAAGAAGGTGAATGTGCGGGGGCCTGCTGAAGATGCCGAAGCAGTTGAAGGTGCTTTCATTGATTTGAAAATTGATGCAGAAAGAAAGAGGATACTTAGCGAGGGGCAATGGAATACTGCTCCTTGGAATAAACTTTATAGCAGGAAATTTCTGAATGATAATGAGATTAATTTTCCGGTAGGTATTCGTTTTGAGGATACCTATTTCACTTATTTGGTATACGCCTGCGGAGCATCAGCATATGAAATGAAGAATAAATTATATTATTATTATGATAATAGCGAGGGTATTATTCGTAGTGGCAGTGCAGTAAAACAGCTTGAGAGAATGGAATCTGGCGAACTGCTGATGCTGGAATTGAAAAAGCGTGGGCTGAAGAAACGATTCTATGAGGAATGGGAAATTGTATTTATTAGAAAATATTATACGGATGCCATAAGTATTATGCTTTTTATGTTTGAAGAGGTGCCTTACAATGCGTATCTGTACCTATGTGATTTTATGAGAAAGGAATTTCCTGCTTGCAGGAACAATCCATATCTTGAGCAGCAGGCCAACTTAAATGAGCGGCTTTTCATTGGATTGATGGATATGACAAAAGTTCAGTTAAAACAGGCACAGTGTATGATAAGTAATATTTATGTTGAGGGACGGTGAAGAATATTCAATTAGGGGGATAACGGATTCATGCATCAAGTGAACATTGGGTTAAACCTTTATAGCATGGTTGTCTGCATAATACTGGTTATTTATCTGTGGCTGTACGGCAATAGAAAAGAAAGGTCGAATATTTTTTTTATAGGGATGTGTCTGTTCAATATTGGTATGATCATAGGAGATATTCCTGCGTGGGCATTTGAGGGTTATGCCCGGTCATGGTATCCCGCCGCGCTTAAGGTTGGTTCCGTGATTTTTTTTGCTTGTTCCGCTCCTTTGCTGCTTACATTTATGGGATACATTCTTGAATATTTACCTGTTCGGACAGTCCCTCGCAGGCACCTTTGGCGGACTGCCTGTGTTTTGTGCACAGTACAGCTAATATGCAGTGTGTTTTCCTATTGGAATGGAATGTATTTTATTGTGGGGGAAGGAAACGTTTACCAAAGAGGTAGCTGGTACTGGCTGTCCCAGTTCATTCCATTTGTAATTTATCTCATGGATACTTCATTGATTATCGTTTGCCGGAAACATATTCACAGAAGAGAGGCTGTTGTTATTTCGACCTATGTTCTTTTGTTGGCAATATCAGAATTGATTCAGATCTTTAACTTTGGAATCGCGCTCATTAACACAGGAGCCGCCATAGCAATCTTAATTATTTTTATTAATATTCAATCCCGGCGGGAGCTTCATATGGAACAGCAGCAAAAAGAATTAGCGGAGGCACAGGTGAGCATTACACTCAGCCAGATACAGCCGCACTTTCTTTACAATACACTTACGACGATCCGGCAGCTCTGTGAGCTTGATCCGAAGGATGCCAGAGATGCAATCGAAGATTTTGCGATGTTTCTGCGCATCAACATGGATTCCCTGACAAATAGGGAACCGATTCCTTTTTCTAGGGAACTTGCTCATGTTATGCATTATCTTAATTTGGAGAAGAGGCGCTTTGGGGATCGTCTTCAGGTGAAGTATGAAATCAATGCACAGGATTTTTTGATTCCCCCTCTGACTATTCAGCCGATTGCGGAGAATGCTGTGCGCCATGGGATTCTTAGGAGTGAGGGTCGCGGTACGGTTCAGATACGTTCGGAAGAAACTGACAAGGCCTATATCATAACGGTATCAGACGATGGCGTGGGTTTTTTTACTTTGCCTGCCGATGAGGGAAAGGGGAAGAGTCACATAGGGATTGCCAATGTGCGAAAACGCCTGCTTTCCTATTGTGGCGGTACCTTGGAGTTTTCCAGCGTGCCGGATGAGGGAACAACGGTTGTAATAACGATACCAAAGAAGGAATAAATATGCGTGTTGTAATAATAGATGATGAAAAAAGCTCAGTCGAACATTTAGAAGAGGTACTTAAAAAGCGGGATGATTTTGAAGTGTCGGCATCTTTTTATGATGCAAGAGAAGGGTTTGCTTATTTGTTGAAATATCCTTGTGAAGTGGTTTTCCTAGACATAGATATGCCTAATATAAACGGAATTTACATCGCTGAGCAGATTACCGGTCTTTATCCTAATATTAAAATCTGTTTTGTTACGGCATATAATGATTATGCGGCAACTGCCTTCGAGTTGAATGCAATTGATTACCTATTAAAACCTTATACGGAAGAAAGACTGAAAAGATGCCTGGATAAATTAAGAAGCAGCAGGCCTGACCATGCATCCTTTCAAGAGATAAGTGAGCAATATAATTATAATTTGGATGTGATCTGTGGCTTTTGCGATGATAATATCATTTTAATTTCCTCGAAAGATATTTTTTACATTGAAGCAGTGCAGGGCATGTGTATCATTCATACAAAGGAGCAGTGCTATCATGGAAACAAACCTTTGAATTTTTATGAAGAAAAGTTAAAGAATAGATCCTTTTTTCGAACGCATAAGAGCTATCTTGCAAATTTAGCTAAGGTTGACCGGTTTTGTCCAAGAATTAATTATACGTATGACATGTATTTCAGAGATATTCCGGACACGATTTTGGTCAGCCGTAATAAGGTAAAAGAACTAAAACATCTTTTGCTATAGTTGGCTCCGCTATTTAAAAGCTCGTATTAGCAGAATAAATAAGATATTTGCGTGTTGGACAAAGGCACGCCAAAATAATACAAAATTTTTTATAATATAATCAGCTGCATAATTCAATATCGTTTCGTTATTATGAAAAGAGGGCAGGTGGTAGTTATGAATTTGGACTTTCATTATTATGGAACCTACCTGGCTACATATTTGGCGGGATATTCGCGGCAGCAGGCGGAACAAATAGCTTATGCGGCAGAGCTGACTGATGATAATACGAAACAGACCTTCATAAGCAATGCAGGTTTTGAGCAAATACCCACAAGCCGTGAAACCAGTGAAATTGTTGCGGAGGCAGCGAGCTTCTTAATTGCTTACGGGGTAGAGGATGAGCGAAGAGCACAGGAAATCTGGGGGTGCTTTCATTTTTTACCCGGCAATCTGGATGATCGAATCAGGTACCAGGGAAAGACTAGTAAACTGGGCTGGAACTTTCATCGGGATTCGGAAGTGAAGTTCAAGCAAATGTGTCTTCCCAATGGCAGTTTAGTGGAAGAGATGGTGAATCACTTAGTCAGTCTCAATCCGGATATGGAAGAGATTGGACTAAAAATGCACGTATTGGCGGATACTTGGGCACATACTTATTTTGCAGGAATTCCGGAATGGGCACTCAATGATGTGAGGCAAAGTGAGGGATTATATGAATGGGATCGTGGGAACTGGTGCGGGATTCAGGGAGAAGTTGCCAGCGCAAATGATCCGGAGACCCATACCTATCAGATTGTCAAGGGTTCGTCCATGAGATACGTTAGTCCATTGTATCTGGGACATGGGCAATTAGGAAGCATACCCGATTTTGGATATCTGAGATATAAATATCTCCCGGTCTGGAAAGAGAGCCTGTCCGGTGATTCCCGATTCATTGAAAAGGATAATCAGGAAAGCTTTAAGAAGGCATTTCGGCAGATGGTCGCAGCCTTGGCTGCCATACGGGAACATAAAAATTTTCAGTGCGGCTGCGAAGAGGCTGCATTGGATAACAGAATGGAGAACATGATTGATTGGGTATTGTCGACGCGCAAGACAGACCAGTCTGAGGAATGGATTAGTGCAATTAAGGATATTGCAGAGCATAGTCCTAAGCCTTATGTCCGGAAAGCCTGGAGCGAGGAATGCAAAAATGCGCAGAATCAGACGCAGACAAATTACTATCGTTTCCAGAAAGCAGCTAAGCAGCACCGCAACTGGGTGTTGTCAAAAGTTGGTTTGATTGGAAATTGAGTATTTGATAGGAGCGCAGAAAGGAGTTGTAAATGGCTAAGCTTGATTTTACAGTATGGAAAAGCATAGAGGAGAAGGTTCCGGAAATCAAGGCAATTCCAAAGCTTTCAGAATTACCCGATGAGCTTCCTCTTGAAGAAAGTATTGTACTGGGACGGACAGAAAAATATGTGCTGCCGAAATCGATGTGGTTCAGCTTTCGTGATCCCAAAATAACAGATAACTATACGAGAAGCAGCTTTGTAAATGAGTATTTTAGTGTATGTATGTTTATGGCAGAAAAAAATATGAATATCTCGTTAGGAGCTGACTCGGAATATTCAGAAACCGTAGAAGTGAAGCATGTGTCCTCCACCAGAACGACACAATCCAGCGAGTTTCGGATATCTAATGTATTCGAGGTCTCTTATGGGACCAAGGCGCCCCATGATACCGGCGGGAGTGAGTATTCTCTGAAAGATACTCTGACTATAGAATACAATATCAAGGATTTAAAAGAGTATTGTAATGAAGATTCTGTAGTCAAAACAAGAAAAATTACATATTTAAAAAAAGATTTTGACAGAGCAATTACAATATGGGATTTTAAAAAGTATATCGCAATTTACCGTATCTATGACGGAAAGACTTCGCTGGTCGCAGTGGATGATTATTTATATGGCAGTGAGCTGCTGACATATAAAAGGGCAGGCAAAACTTATATCGTCGAATAGGAGGAGTACATATGCCAAAGTGGACTTACAAAATAACAATAGCAAATCGTTTAGAAAGAGATCTGGAGTTAATTAGCAGCAGTATCCCATGGGGGCAGGAGCAAACCTTTCCATCTATGATTGCGGCGGGGAGGGTAGACAGCTACGAAGTGCATTCATCGGCTGGAACGATGACGGGAATAGAATTCTATGCAACCCTGCAGGATAAAATACCACAAGCGTCCGATGCTCATTATGGTTTGGTTGAGATAAAGGTGGACATGCCGTATTGGAAAACAAAAAATACGACCAGCTGCACAGGAACCGGGGTGATTGAGGTCAGTAATTTTTCTGCGGCACCGGATGGGGTTCATGATTTCAATACTACAGTCTCTATCAGTAAAAAACAATTATAAAAACAAATAGAAAAGTCATGGGGAGCAAATACTTTAAAATTTCACTTAGGCTCCCCACATCATTGTGTATGAATATCAGAAAATGAGACATAGTGAGTACCTAAAAGAGTGTTACCGGAATTATTAGGGCGTTCCGGTAGCAGACGACCTGGAACAGAAAAATCACATATTTGGGATAATCATCTTGAATATTATCATATCTTGATGCTTTTACATTTCGCGATAATCCGGCGGCACGAAATTCTAAAATGAGCTACACATTAATTTTATTGGCCATAATTATTGGCCTCTTTTTTGTTAAATATCATATAGTTATTAGTAAGTTAACATCTATGGGATTGACAAAACCCCATAAAAGATTTAATATAACATTGTTATCGGATAACGACGTTATATTAAAGGGGAATGTGAATGAGACCTGTCAATGAAGAACTGGCATCAAAGCTGTTGGAGGCGGGGAAAAGAGAATTTATGGATCATGGTTTTTTGAAAGCGAACATGCGCAATATTTCTGCAGCAGCAAAGGTTACTACCGGTGCCCTATATCGGTATTATACGGACAAAGAGGCTTTGTTTGAGGCTTTGGTGGAAGGGCCCTCCCGGATTTTTGCCGACCGATACCGAGAGCGGCAGCGTGCATTTGCCGATCAGCCGCTGGAAAGCCAAATTAAAAATATTCCCGAAATTACTGATAGGGAATCGGATTGGATGATGGCGTATCTCTATGA
Source organism: Lachnospiraceae bacterium (assembly GCA_047602645.1). Classification (GTDB taxonomy): domain Bacteria; phylum Bacillota; class Clostridia; order Lachnospirales; family Lachnospiraceae; genus JAEYFP01. The sequence goes on from JASGGU010000058.1 coordinate 8,323, forward strand.
CCATTTTGATGCATTTAAACTGATTGCCTGTCATGCCGCAGGGACCAGGTATGAGCAATATATTGACACGCTCATTGAGATTGAGGCTGAGGCAGGACATCTGCTGACCGAAAGGATGCGGGAGGCAGGCTTTCCGGCACAGGAGTTGGATGACGGACTGATTCACATCCTTTCCGGAACATTGTTTAACGGTATGTTTGAAACCATCCGCCACGATATGCCCCGGGACAAGGCAGTGCGGTATATGGAAAGTCTGCGGGATTTTTACTCCGCCGGATGGTTTAAAGTTCTTGGGATCTCAGACTGCTGAGTTCCCTCATTTTTTGCACTAAGGTTAGTTTTTACTAACTAAATAAGGAGATGTTTTTATGGAAGAAAAAAAGAATACCTCACCATTTTCCAAGCTATGGGGATGGGCGAAACTGTATCAGAAAGGCTTTTACGGCTCTGTGCTTCTGGCTGTCATCGGTGTTGCAGGCACGATGCTTGCCTATTTATGTGTGGCGGCGATCATTCGTCTGCTGCTTGCAGGAGACAGTCTGCAAAAATGCCTGCCATGGTGTGGCCTGATGCTGGTGGGCTATCTGGTAAAGGCTGTGTTTTCCAGCCTCTCGACCGGAATGTCCCATACCGCCACTTACCATACCTTACGGGATCTGCGTAAGCGTTTGCTTACAAAGCTGTCGCGTGTACCCATGGGTACGATTTTGAATACGCCCTCGGGGCAGTATAAAACCACAATTGTAGATCGGGTGGAGGGAATGGAGCCTACACTCGCACATTTGATTCCGGAGATGACGGCCAACCTGCTTGTCCCTCTGGCAATTACGGTCTACATTTTTCTGCTGGATTGGCGGATGGGTTTTGCCTCGCTTGTCACTACGGCCGTTGGTCTGTTCATTATATCCGGAAGTACAAAGACCTATGCTGTCCGTTGGAAAGGGGCAGTGGAAACCGGCCGCCGCATGGCCAATGCCATCGTCGAATATGTGGGAGGCATTCAGATTGTCAAGGCATTCAGTCAGAGTGCAGGCTCCTACAAAAAATATGCCGAGGCGGTAGAGGATAATGCAAGTTATTATGTGGACTGGATGCATGATAATCAGAAATACATGGCTTCCTGGCAGAGCATTCTTCCCGCTGTGCTTGTTTCGGTGCTGCCTGCGGGTCTGCTTTTATGGCATGGGGGCGGTCTTTCTTCAGGAGATTTTCTAACCGTCATTGTGCTGTCGCTGGGGCTGACCGGTCCTTTGATTGCCGCAATGAGTTTTGTTGACGAGCTTGCGGTGGTAGGAACAAATGTAGGTGAGATTTCCGGAATTTTGGATGCCGAGGAGCTGATACGACCTAACAAGCCGGCATGTCTTGCATCGAATGAAGTAAAGATAAAAAATGTTTCCTTTACTTATGAAAATGGGAAAGAAGATGTTTTACACGAGGTAAGTCTGGATATCAAGCCCGGGACGGTGACTGCCCTGGTGGGACCGTCAGGCTCGGGAAAATCCACTGTTGCCAGACTCATAGCCGGATTTTGGGATACGACCGGAGGCAGTATTACACTGGGCGATGTTGATTTAAAACAAATTCCTCTGAATCAGCTTAACAGTCAGATTGCTTACGTGTCTCAGGACAATTATCTCTTTGACCGGACTGTAAGGGAAAATATACGGATGGGACGGCAGGGCGCTTTAAACGAGGAGGTGGAAGGCATGGCAAAGGCCGCAGGATGCGACCACTTTATTCGAGCTTTGGACAAGGGTTATGACACCATCTGCGGCGGAGGGGGCGGACAGCTTTCAGGAGGGGAGAAACAGCGGATTTCCATTGCAAGGGCCATGCTCAAAAATGCACCGATCGTTATTTTGGACGAAGCCACCGCAAGTATTGACCCGGAAAACGAAGCTTTGATTCAGCGAGCGATTTCCTCGCTGGCTAAGGGTAAAACGTTGATTGTCATTGCGCACCGTCTTGGCACAATCGCTGAAGCAGACAACATTGTCGTGATGGAGCAAGGACAGATTGTGGCGCAGGGAAAGCAGGAAAAGCTGCTTGAAACCTGTCCCCTGTACACAAGGATGTGGAAAGCGTATACGGGAACCCGGGATGCGGTCTGAGAGGAGAGAAAAGAATGTTTGGGATAATTAAAAAAATATTTGCCTTCGCGGGAACAAAGCGGGGGCTTTTGAAAAAAGCGATGGGGGTATCCCTTTTGGGCGCGTTATTTTCCTCGCTCCAATTTTTGGCACTGATGCTGACCATCGATATGATCGAAGGAAGTATCCCTGTTTCGGTCTGGCCGATAGCGGGCATAATGCTGATTTCTATTTTGGGACACATTGCATGTGCCTATTACTCGACCAATGCCGAAACAGAGACAGGTTATTATATGGCAGCTGAAAAGCGAGTGCATATCGGAGATCGACTGCGCTATATCCCCATGGGGTTTTTTAACGAAAACAGCCTCGGGAATATTACGGCGGTGGTTACTACTACGCTGGGCGATGTGGAAAACAGCGCGGCCAGGTGCTTGGTCATGGTTATCGGAGGCTTCCTCAATACACTTTCTCTGTGCCTGATGCTTTTTCTTGCAGACTGGCGGCTGGGTCTGATTGCAGTCACTGGAATTCTGTGTTATCTGATGGTGACGGAACTCTCACAGAAAGCTACATCCAAAACCGGTCCCGCCCGTCAGCGAATTCAAGAGTCTCTGGTGGAAAAGGTATTGGAATACGTGCAGGGTATGGGTGTAGTCAAATCCTACGGGCTTGAGCAGGACAGCGGTCAGGCGGTTTTTGGGGCAGTTGATGACAGCTGCCAAAAGGCACTGGCATTAGTGCGTTCTGTGACCCCATGGTCAGGAGTACGCCAGATCACAGTGCGGATTTTTAGTGTGGCAATCGCGGTGGCGGCACTCCTCTTTTATGGCGGGGGTACGCTATCACTTTCTCGCTGCTTGCTGATGCTGATTGCCTCTTTTCTGATTTATGCAGAGCTTGAGAGTGCCGGAAATATGTCCGATCAGCTGCAGATGCTGGGTGCGTCCATGGACAAGGCAAATTCCATCGATCATACACCGACGATGGATATCGACGGTAAAGTACTGTCTCCCGGTGAGGCTTCCATTGAATTTTCTGATGTTCACTTTTCTTACGGAGGCCGTGTTGTTCTGGACGATGTCAGCTTTTCTGTTCCGGAAAAAACAACAACTGCCGTCGTTGGACCTTCCGGCGGAGGCAAGACTACGCTGTGTAATCTGATTGCCCGGTTTTGGGATGCAGATAGCGGCAGGATTCTGGTAGGCGGTCATGATGTACGGGAATACAAGCTGGACAGTTTAATGAAAAATATTTCTATGGTATTTCAGAATGTCTATCTGTTTCATGATACGATCGAAAACAACATCAAATTCGGGAAGCCGGATGCAACCCATGAGCAGGTAATGGAAGCTGCAAAACAAGCCTGCTGCCATCAGTTTATTATGGCGCTGCCCGATGGCTATTCTACCGTGTTGGGAGAGGGAGGCGGAACTCTTTCCGGCGGGGAAAAGCAGCGCATTTCCATTGCGAGAGCAATCCTAAAGGATGCACCCATCATTTTGCTTGACGAAGCCACAGCCAGTGTGGACCCGGAAAATGAGGCGGAGCTGCAGGCAGCCATTGATGCCCTGACTCATAATAAGACACTTATTATGATCGCACATCGGTTAAAGACAGTCCGAAACGCCGATCAGATTGTTGTTTTAGATAAAGGACAAATTGTACAGAAAGGAACCCATGAAGCGCTTGTGAAGCAGAGAGGCATCTATACAGATTTTATTAATCTTCGCGAACAGGCAGCTGGCTGGAAGCTATAGGACAACTGTGCTGCCGCCGGTAATCTTTCGGGGTACACCGCATAATTTTTTTAAAAACGGAGCTGAAGTAATTGCTGCTGGAAAATCCGAGTGAATGAGCAAGCTCGGTGATACTGATATTCCCGTTTTCCAATGCTTTTTTGGCGAACTCCAGCTTTTGCAAAGTGATATATTCTGCCGGAGTGATTCCAACCTCTTCTTTGAATTTTACTTTAAAACGAGATAAGGAATAGCCTGCGGCGTCTGCCAGCTCATGTAACTGCATCGGCTCGTCAAGATGTCTGTTCAGATAAAGAATCGCCTGGTGAATTCGTTCATTGACAGCGGCTATCTGTGAATTACAGACGGGAGTCAGTCCGTTTAAGCTGAATAAAAAGCAGGTCAGATGCTGCACACCGATTTGTATGTCAGTCTGCTCCAGCTTGGAAAAACAGGAGAAGGAGGTACGCAGATAGTGCAGGCTGTCAGAATTGAGCTTAAAATGCCTGTGTTCCTTGAGTCCAGTAAGTGCTCTGCATAACAGATGGCTGTATTCTTGATTCAGTCCGAGCATCTCATCCGGATTTCCGATGTTGATCTGGAAAGCATAAAACTCACAGGGAGCCTGCGGCTGGTTGCCATTGCCGTGGATTTCAAAAGGAAATGTAATAAAGGCTTCATTTCCTGTGTAAGTGTACTCTGTAAGAAAGCCGCTCTGTTCGATTTGGGTGTATTTTTTTCCTTTGATCATGCAGTGTATTTCGATAATATCGGAGTGATAATGCATGGGTGAGGCGTCCACGGAGCCTGAATAGCTGCAATGTGCAAAATTTCCCAGGCCGGAGACAAGATGACTGCTGTAGGGAATCGTCTTGTTTTCCTTTGTCCAGGAAAACTGGTCAAAAATTTCATACATTCTCATTACCTCCCGTTGGTTTTCGTCCTGCCTGCGGGCAGAGACTCAAAAACCTTTGGTTTTCGTCCTGCCTGCGGGCAGACTCAAAAAACCTTTGGTTTTCGTCCTGCCTGCGGGCAGAGACTCAAAAAACCTGCGGTTTTTTTCGTTCGCTTCGCTCGTCATACAACGGTTGATGCGTCTGTGCGTGCAAGCACGCCATCCGTATCAATCGTTGCCTGACTCTGCCCTATCCGCATTATATCATATTTTTTGAGTAATGATCTTATAAATATCCTTAAAAGTATAAAATCGTACTGAAAATGATTTTGAATGCAGTGCAGAAAATTCCTTTATATAATAAATTTACAGACTATAACTGAATAGGGCAGGAAGGTGAGTATATGAAAAAAGTTTTGGTTTCCGCGACGAATTACCCTGAGCTCTGTGCAAGAGGAAAGAAAATGCTGGAGGAGCACGGTTTTACGGTTTCAGCTACAACAAACGGACGTCCTTATACACCTGAGGAATTAAAAGCCATGATAGGAGACTTTGATGCCGCTGTTGTCGGGTGTGATATTTGGAATGAAGAAATATTCAAAGAGGGAAAAAAGCTGAAGGCCTTGGCACGCTTTGGAATCGGTGTAGATAATATTGATCTTGAGGCGGCAGGAAGGCATGGAATCCGGGTGAGTAATTGTGTCGGGATCAACAGCAATTCAGTGGCCGAGCATGCGGTTACGTTAATGTTTGCTATGAACCGTCTGATTCCGAGATTGAACAATACGACAAGAGAAGGAAAGTGGGAGCGTGTAGTCGTACATGAAATGAACCATTATACGGTGGGACTTCTCGGCTTTGGGGGTATTGCCAGAAAAGTGGCGGAAAAGCTGAACCCCTTTGGCGCAAGACTGATTGCGTATGATGTATTTCCAAATGAAGAGGAAGCAGACAAACGCAAGGTGGAGCTCTGTGATTTGGAAACGTTGCTTAGAGAAAGTGATATCATTTCTATTCATGTGCCAGCTATGGCAGAAACACTGCATATAATCAACCGGGAGAGTATCCGGCTTATGAAGGATGGTGTATACCTCGTTAATACAGCGCGTGGTGCGGTTGTTGATGAAAAGGCGGCTTATGAGGCACTTTTGAGCGGCAAGATTGCAGCATTTGCATCGGATGTATTTGAGAAAGATCCTGTAGAGCCTAAGAATCCGCTGCTCAGTTTGGACAACTTTATCTGTACACCGCATACGGCTGCTGAGTCCTACGAAAATTATGAGCTTACAGGTATAGAAACTGCACAGGCAATTATTGATGTATTCGAAAACAGAACACCTAAAAACTTATTAGTATAAGAAGGAGACACATATGAAAGAATTATATCCAAACGGGGTCTATCCGGTCATGCTTACCCCATTTAAAATGAACAACGAGGTAGATTTTCCTTCTCTCGGGAAATTGGTTGATTGGTACATTGAGAAAGGAGTCGCAGGACTTTTTGCAGATTGTCAATCCAGCGAAATGTTTTTTTTGAGCCTTGAGGAGCGGGTAGCAATTGCGGAATTTGTAGTGGAAAAGGCAGCGGGACGTGTTCCGGTAGTTGCTTCCGGTCATGTTTCGGATTCTTTAACGGAGCAGGCACAGGAGCTGAATAAAATAGCCTCGGTAGGTGTGGATGCCGTTATTTTAATTTCAAACCGACTTGCGGGAGAGGATGAGAGTGATGATGTTTGGCTTGCCAATCTGAAAGCGCTTATGGAAATGCTGCCTAAAGAAGTTCCGCTCGGCTTTTATGAATGCCCTTATCCATATAAGCGTCTGATATCACCACAAAACCTAAAATGGTGTGCTGATACGGGCAGGTTCTATTTTATCAAGGATACAAGCTGCGACATTAATAATATGAAAAAAAAGCTGGAGCAGATTAAAGGAACGCAGTTAAAACTGTTTAATGCCAATTCCTCTACTCTGTTGGAGACGTTGGAACTCGGGGCGAGCGGTTTCAGCGGTGTAATGGCAAATTTCCATCCTGAATTATACGCATGGCTGATCGAAGAATATGAGAAGCAGCCGGAAAAAGCGCGTAGAATGGCGGATTTTCTGACGATCGCTTCCATGATTGAGAGGCAGGTATATCCGGTAAATGCCAAGTACTATCAGAAAAAGATCGGTAATTTTGCATCGATCCATACAAGGACAAAGGATGCGTCACTGTTAAATAGGACCTGTAAGATGGAAGTGGAGCAGTTGATGAGGCTGACGGAATTTATGGCGGAAGAATTATAAATGCCGGTGCATCTGAATTGCCCAGTGCTCCTATTCCTGTGAAATGAACAAAACGGTATCCGATAGATAAACTCTTCGGATACCGTTTGTTTACATAAAAATTAAATTATTTACAAATTGCCTTAATAGATTCCATCAGTATATTTCTGTTTTCAGGCGTATCGATGACGAACGGTGTTGTCAGCAGATATTCATGGATGCGGTTAATATTTCCTGTATTTTCAGGAATGCCGAGTCCGCTTAAGGTAACAGGCATATCCATCTTTTTCATAAATTCCTGGAAAGCAGGGATTTTTTCCGGCGTATGATTATAGCATAGCTGAAGGATCAGGGAGGTTCCTACAATTTCTCCGTGCAGGTAGGAAAGCGATTCTTCGGTAAAGAACATGCGGGCACAATAATACATCTCGTGAGCCAGAGCAGTTTGCCCAAATGCTTTGGAAATACCGCTGATGACACTTGTCAATGCAAAATTGATAAACAGGAAGTCATGAACTTCTTTTGTCAGCCGGTGCTCTGCGATATCCTGATATACCTTCAGACAGGTTGTCTCAAGAATTTTGTAGGTATAGTCCGCGAGCGTGTAGGCTGTGTAAAGCTCAATGCTGAAATCCTCAAAACGCATTTCCGAATGTCCGTGCTGCACCTCAATATACTTGGCCATTGCATCTAAAATACCGGAGGCCGCATACCGTGGTGGCTGGTTGATCATGATTGACTCATCGATGATTACTGCGGAAACTTCAAAGTCATGATAAAAATTTCCGCCGACAGTCCCATAGGCGGCACCCTTGTCCGTATACATTACGCTCATCGGCGTGTAAGCCGCACAGGTGGCAGCCTGTGTGGGGATATTTACGACAGGGAGCTCCGCAACATGTGCGATTGACTTGGCCAGGTCCATAATGCGGCCTCCGCCTGCGCCTACCACAACATCAAAGTCTTCCATGCTGCAGCGCAGGGCATATTTTTTTGCGGCTTCTCTTGTGCAATACCCGGTATAACTCTCATATTCAAAAGAAACCAAGGCCTCCGTCAGGCTTTTGGAAAGAGTCTCCTTTACAATACCGAGCGCCGTAGGCCCGCCGATAATAAATGCCTTTTTTCCGAAGCGGGCAATTTCCCCGCCGGCAAGCTTCAGGGCATCAGGCTCTTGAATATAGCGGCCGGCACCGAATTTAAATGCTACATCTAATTTTGAACTCATAAAATAGTTCACCTCCATGATTTTTCTATATTATATCATATATCATGATGTCTGACAACTAGACATCAGATAAAAAAGCAAAAAAAGTTTGACAAAAATTGTTATGGCAATTATACTAAACTAATATAGAAATGTCTATAAGACAGGGGGATAATATGAAGAGCATTGACAGAATTTCAATTGTAGATCAGGTGATTCAAAATCTTCTAAACTATATGAAAGAAGAAAATTTGAAGCCCGGGGACCAAATGCCGACAGAGCGGGAGGTCTGTGAATTGTTGGGTGTCGGACGCTCTACCGCAAGAGAAGCATACCGTATGCTGCAGGCCATGAATGAGGTTGTTGCGGTGCAGGGAAAGGGCGTTTTTGTCAGTGAAAAGGAAAATAAGGAGGATTCGGTTCTGCTGTGGTTTAAAGGGAATGGCCATGCCTTTTGTGATTATATGGAGGTCAGAATGGCCATTGAACCGATGGGTGTCAGGTTTGCCATTGAAAGGGCGAATGATGAGCAGATTCATCGGCTCGAGAAGATCCAGGAGCTCTTTATCGAAGCATATAAGGAAGGAAACCGGGTAAAAATGATGTCCTATGATGAAAGCTTTCATGATCAGATCATGGAATGCACCGGCAACACCCTGCTGATCAGAATCGGTGAAAATATATCAGAATGTCTGCGAGGTTATCGTTCCAAGGCGTTCTCACTAAAGCGTACAAGAGGAAATGCGATTGAACCCCATCAAAAGATTATTGACGCATTTAAACAGAAAGACGTGCAAATGGGATATGAATGGATGTTGAAGCATTTGGAAATCTCAATGGAGGATATTTCTAAGTGTATGGAGTTGGAGGAAAAGGGAGAAATAGAAGCATAATGCTAAAGTGTCCGGGTATCTCAATTAATGAGAAATCCGGACACTATTTTATTTCATAGGAAAGACCTTGTTACGTTGCAGTAGTAAAGTTTTAGTTTCCTATAAAATAATAGCACTCCGTACGGGATGCGCAGCTGCGCGCGCGGAACAAAAGCTGTGCAGCCGGAGTATATGGCTCCGAGAAAGGGCGAAGCACATTTTTTTTCTTTAATAAAACCCTGCAAATAAAGGAATAATGACAACGGTCATAATACCTGCAATAACAATGGAAAGACTGCTCATCGCACCTTGTACCTCTCCGAATTCCAGCGCCTTGGAAGTGCCGATCGCATGGGCACCGTTGCCGCAGGCAAGGCCGATTGCGACAGGATGCGTAATTTTGCAGATCCTGCAGATTGATGAAGCGAGCATAGCACCGAGCAATCCGGTTATGACGACAGCAATTGCGGTGACGGAAGCATTGCCGCCCATTTCTCTGGAAATGCCGAGCGCGATGGCGGTTGTTACTGATTTTGGCTGTAAAGAATAGTAAACCTCAGGACTTAAGCCGAACAGGCGGGATAATAAAAAAACAGTTGCCGCACAGGCGAGACAGCCGGAGAAAATACTGAGCAGGATAGCCCCCGCATTATTCTTTAGTAATGTAAACTGCTGGTACATCGGATATGCCAGACATACAGTTGCGGGTGTCAGGAAATAATTCAGATATTGCGCACTGCCGGAATAGGAAGAATAATCAATCTTAAAAAGTACAAGCAGGCAGATAATGATCAGGCTGCTGATCAAGATGGGATTAAAAATAGTAAGCTTCAGCTTTTTACTGAGCTTGAGTGCAAGCCAATAGGAAGCAAGAGTCAGTACAAAGCCCCAATAGGATGATACCAATAAAAAATCCTCCATAACCTATTTCCCGCCTTTCCTGATAAAGAATTGAGCAATGCCACCGGTTACGGCCATCACAACACAGGTGCTGATAAACACAATTGTCAAAATGGCCGGCATGCTGCCGGCAATGGAACTCCAGACATTGATCAGACTGACGCAGGGCATAATAAAAAAGCAAGGCATGATCGCAATGAAGAAAGAAGCGCTGTCATGAATGCTGTCGGGCTTCACTATTTTCAGCAAAAGTGCAAGCAGAAGCAGTACCATCCCATAGATGCTGGCAGGGATCGGAAACGGAAGTAAAAAATTCAGTAGTTCTCCGAAAAAACAAAAGATTCCTATAATAAGGAATTGAAATAGATAATGCATAAAACCCCTCCTTTTACAAAATGAATTATATTATCACATGATGTCAGACAAATGTCAATCTTAATGTTTTTAAAATAATCAAAAACGTGAAAATGACAAAAAACAAAGCAAAAAATAGTGAATAGTGACAAAATTATAAATGATTTAAAAATAAGATTGACAAAAATGAACAAAGCAAGTACGATACAAGTAGACATCAGACAACAGACAACAGATGACATGGTAAATGGTGGAAGATGTCTGAAAGAACATTGCTACTAACAAAAAAGAAGGAGAGGAAACATGACAAGAAAAGAGTTTACAGGCAAGTACGGTCAGATTTTATGTCCCCTGGTGACACCGTATGACAAAAAGGAAGAAGTGGATTACAAGGTATATGGAGAATTAATTGAATATTTAATTCAAAATAACCTTTGTGATTCCCTGGTTGTAACGGGAACGACAGGAGAAGCTTCTTTATTAACTTTTGATGAGCGTGTGAAGCTGATGGAGACTGCGGTAAAGGTATCCGACGGAAGAAAACCGGTAATTGCGGGAACAGGCTGCGCTTCCACAAAGGAAACGATCGCTTTGACAAAGGCGGCACAGGAACTTGGAATCGAACTTTGCATGGTGGTGGCGCCGTTCTATAACAGGCCGACGCAGGAGGGAATTTATAATCATTATAAAGCGGTTGCGGAAAGCGTTGATCTCGATATTCTGCTTTATAATATCCCTATTTTTGTAGGTGAGAATGTGGAAGCATCTACAGTAAGAGAATTGTCCAGAATCAAAAATATTATAGGAATTAAGGATGAAGCCGGAGTTAATCCGACGCAGATCACAGACTTTACGCTTGCAACGGAGGATATCAATCCTGAATTTGTACTGTTTAATGGTGATGATATCATGCTTCTGCCGACTGTTGTACAGGGGGCCATGGGAGTAGTCAGCGGCGGTGCACATATTTTCGGACATGAGATCCGCGAAATCTTAAAGTCGTTTGCAGAGGGAGATCACGAAAAGGCAAAAGAACTGTTTGTTCCGTTATACCGTTTCTGCAAGTCATGTGGGCAGAACGGAAGAATTCTGCCGAATTCCATCATGCGTCCGGCTATTGAAATGGTTACGGGTATCAAAGTAGGTCCGGCCAGAAGACCGCTTGCTCCGATCACAGAAGAAGAAAAGAAGGTATTGGTTGCTGTATTGACAGATATTGGAGTTCAAATTAAATAGAACAGCGCACGATGTGACTGTAAATATGGGAGGTAAACTATGTATAAAAAAGTACTTAGTGTCTTATTGGGAATGGCTATGGTAATGAGCTTAATAGGCTGCGGCAGCAGCGCGGAAACCGCGCCTGCAGCAGAATCACAGACAGAAGCAGGTGGGGAAACACAGGCTGCGGATGCACCGGCTGCGGAGGAAAGCGGTTCGGAAGAGTCTGAGGCGGTTGCCTTGGACGGAGAAATTCTTTTTGGTGTCAGCTGTGCGATTACCGGTAATTTTCCGTTAGCCGGACAGAGAACACAGGAGGGAATTGATCTGGCACTGGAGGAGATCAATGCAAATGGCGGCGTATTGGGCAAGAAGTTTGTTTATACGCTTGAGGATGATCAAAATACACAGACGACGGCAGTAAATGTCGTAACAAAGATTTTGAATGAGGATGTCTGCGCGGTTATCGGACCTCATTCATCTGGTAATGCGGCTGCAACGAGCGAATTATATAAAAATGCAAAGATTTCGTTCCTGACGGGCGGTTCCAGTCCGAAGCTGGAGCAATTAGATAACCCTTACTTTTTCAGAGTAAGACCTGCCGATACGATCAATGGTCAGGTGGCTGCCAAATATGCGGTAGAGACACTTGGCGCTACAAAGGTCGGCATTTCCTATAATAACAATGACTTTGGTACAGGCGGAAGAGATGTTGTAATTGCTGAACTGGAGAATAGAGGAATTCCTTATGTTGCAGTCGGCCACAATGCCGGTGACAAGGACTTAACAGGTCAGATCATGCAGCTGAAGAGTGAGGGTGTAGACTGTATTATTTCATGGACGGATGATGCAGAGGTTGCACTGACGGCACGCCAGTTATATGAACTTGGAATGGAAATACCGGTGATTGCTTCCGCAGGTATTGTTATGGATCAGGTATTGAATCTGCTTGAGCCCGAATATGTGGAAGGCTGGTATGCGGTAACAGATTTTGTTTCAACAAATGAGGACGAGGTAGTAAAGAAGTTTGTAGAGAATTTTAATGCGAAGTACGGATATAATCCGGAGCTGTATGCGAGTTCCTATTACAGCGCCACCTATGTTTTGGCAGATGCCATTGAGCGTGCAGGCTCTGCAGATCCGGAAGCAGTGAAGGAAGCACTTGCTCAGACAAGTGAATTAAAGCTTCCTGAAGGTATTTATACAGCGGATGAAAGCGGAAGTATGGTTCACGGCTGCGTCATCGCGCAGATTAAGGATAAGGTCCCGAACATGATTGATTATGTGACGGCAGAATAATACCGTATAACTGAAAACAGGTGTAAGTTTGCCTGCAAGCGCTTACACCTGTTTTAAATAAGGAAGAAGGAGTAAAAGTATGACGGTAAATATTATTATACAGCTTGTTGTGAGCGGTCTTGCGCTGGGCTTTATTTATGCGTTGGTCGCCATTGAATATACGTTGATTTTTAACTCGACAGGCCTGTTAAACTTCAGCCATGATAAGTTTATCATGCTGGGCGCCTATATTTTTGCAGCCCAGTTTTTGATGGGGATGGGTGTAAATCCGGCTATTGGTGTGATTGCAACAGTTTTGACGATGTTCTTGTTTGGAATACTGGTAGCGACCGGAATTTTTAATCCGTTGAGAAATATGACATCCCCAATCTTTGCGGTAATGGGTACGGTGTTTCTTGGAAGGATCTTAACGGAGGCGGCCAGACTGATCTGGGGAGCCACACCTTTTACTGTTCCGGGATTTTTAAAAGGAACAGTTAAAATTGGAGAAATCGTAATTACAATAGCAAATATAACAGTCATTGTAGTTTCAATTATTATAGTTGTTTTGCTTCAGCTTTTTTTCAATAAGACAAAAATGGGCAAGGCGATGCGGTGCGTACAGCAGAATAAGACGGCATCTACGTTAATGGGAATTAATGTTGCGGGAAATATCAATCTGACAATCGCGCTGAGTGCTTTTATTTGTGCGGCGATCGGTATTATGGTAATTCCTCTGTTTACAGTGGATTTGACAATCGCCAATATGATCGGCCTAAAGGGCTTTGCAGCGGGCGTATTCGGCGGATTTGGATATTTGCCGGGAGCGATCGTAGGCGGTATTGTAATTGGAATTCTTGAAAATTTGAGTACATTGGTGATTCCAACCTTATATAAAGACTGCGTGGCATTTGTTTTGCTGATTGCATGCCTTCTTATAAGGCCGACGGGATTGCTTGGCCATAAAAAAATGTGATAGGAGGGAAAATATGAAACAGTCAGCAAAGATAATCGGATGTATGATTTTAGTTATAGCAGCAGTTATTATCCCGATCGTTGATACGAATACCTATCATCACATTGTTTTATGCCAGACACTGGTAAACATTGTTGTAGTGACCGGATTAAATTTTATTACGGGACTGACCGGACAGATGAATATGGGAACGGCCGGAATTATGGCTTTGGGCGCTTACGCGGCAGCATTATGCAGCACAAAATATAATTTACCTATTATTGTAGGATTTGTTCTGGCAATTTTGGTCGGGTTATTGATCGGAAAAGGGTTGGGTTATCCTAGCCTTCGTCTGAAAGGAGTCTATCTTTCCCTGACAACGATCGGCTTCAGTGAAATCGCAAGACTGGTTTTGACCAATTGGGTGGAACTGACGGGCGGCACAATGGGCGTGCAGAATATTCCGTGGATCAGGTTTTTTGGATTTGAACTGAATACTTCTTTTAAAATTTATTATCTATATTTAGCGATTGTTGTATTAATTACGATTTCCGCTTATCGGGTTATTCACTCCAAATGGGGAAGAGTGTTTAAAGCAATCCGCGACAATGTGGAAGCGGTAGAGTCCTGCGGCATTGATATTGCCAAGATAAAAATTCTTGCATTTACGATAGCAACTGTGTTGGGATGCTTTGGCGGTGCAATGTATGCCCATATGATGGGCTACATCAATCCGACGACGTTTACACAGGATTTGTCGGCAAATTATCTGGCTATGATGATGATCGGCGGTATCGGAACCGTGGGAGGAAATATCCTTGGAGCGGCAGCTGTTACGATTGTACCGGAATTACTGCGTTTCATGGAAAATTATTATTGGCTGGTGTTCAGCAGTATTGCTCTGTTTTTTGCAATTTTCCTCCCGAACGGGATTGTCTCCCTTTTTACGAAGCAAGGGAATCTCGGGAAATTTTGGATGCCTAAGAAGGCAGACAGCGGCAAGAAAGGGGGGAGATCATAAATGCAGGATGTAGTATTGAGACTTGAGCATATTACAAAGCGGTTTTCCGGTCTAGTTGCGGTAAATGATTTATCCCTGCAGATGAAGAAGAGGACTATTCATGCTTTAATAGGGCCGAACGGCTCAGGCAAGACAACGACGGTGAATCAGATAACCGGAACCTATCCCCCTACAGAGGGTGATATTTATTACAAGGATACGTGTACGACGCATATGCAGCCATATCAGATTGCAAGGCTGGGAATCAGCCGTACTTTTCAGAATCTGAAGCTGTTCAGTTCGATGACGGTTTTGGAAAACCTGATGGTCGGCGGCCATCAGATGACCAAAATAGGACTTCTGAATTTCCTGATTAATTTTAAGGGAGCGAAACAGGAAGAAACCATGATGCGTGAACGGGCCGAGGAGGTTTTGGAATATATCGGCTTGAAGGAACTTCGTGATATTAATGTAAAGAATTTGCCGTATGGACAGCAGAAAATGACGGAATTGGGGCGTGCGCTGATGCTGAAGCCGGAGCTTCTGATTCTGGATGAGCCCGCTGCAGGTCTGAACCCTACGGAGAGAAAGGAATTTGTTGATATTATATTGAAAACCTTTGACGGCGGAATCGACATTTTCCTGATCGAACACAACATGGATGTCGTCATGAATATTTGTACGGATATTACAGTGCTGAACTTCGGCGCTAAAATCGCGGAGGGAAATCCGGAAAACATCCAGAATAATGACGAGGTCATCAAGGCATATCTGGGCGATAAGTATAAACCGATTATGGCAGTTAAGGAGGAGGTATTGAAGCATGCTGAAAGTAAGTAATATTGATGTATATTATGGAAAAGTAGAGGCACTGTTCAATGTTTCCTTTGAGGTAGGCGAAAATGAGATTGTGTCATTAATCGGAGCGAACGGGGCAGGGAAAACCACATTGATGAAAACCATTGTGGGGATTAACAGAGTGCAGAATGGAACGATAGAATATAATGAGAAAATGATCAGCAACCAGAAACCGCATAAGACGATCTACGACGGAATCGTTTATATACCCGAGGGCAGAGAAGTATTTCCGCAGATGACGGTCCGTGAGAATCTGGAAATGGGCGCCTTCAGTAAAAAATATTCCAAAAAGGAAATGGGTGACCATATTGAAGAAGTATATGATCTGTTTCCACGCCTGAAGGAACGCGCTAAGCAGGCAGCGGGTACGATGAGCGGCGGAGAGCAGCAGATGCTGGCTATTGGACGAGGCATGATGAGCGATCCGAAGCTGTTAATGTTTGATGAGCCTTCGCTTGGGTTGGCGCCTGTCGTCGTGGATGAAATGTTTCGGGCGATTGTTACAATCAATGAAAAAAAGAAAACGCCGATTGTGATTGCGGAACAAAACGCATTTATGGCAATGTCTATTTCAAAAAGGACCTATGTCCTGGAGGTTGGCCATGTTGTAAATAGCGGAAAAAGTACAGAGCTTCTGAACAGCCCTGAAATCAAGAAGGCTTATCTGGGCGGATGATATCATGTTGACAGATATGATATCAGTTGCGTAGCAAATCATGATAGGAGGAAAATTTTATGGAATTGGGTTTGAAAAAACGTGTGGTAGTCATTACAGGAGGAGCAGCCGGTATTGGACGTGCCGCGGCGATGGAATTTCTGCAAGAGGGTGCAGCAGTTGCGGTCTTTGGAAGAAGTGAAAAGAAAATAGAGGCTTTTATAAGTGAAATGAAGGAGGCCGGCTATGAGAAGGCCGTTTATGCGGAGTCTTTATCACGAATATCAAAAGACTCCG
>JASGGU010000059.1:0-24659 GCA_047602645.1 Lachnospiraceae bacterium
TATAAAAATATATGATTCTTATTTCATTTCTCACTTGACATCACACCGCTGGACTCTTTAATGGTTTTTCACCGGCCGCACAGCTTTTGTTCCGCGCGCGAAGCTGCGCATAATATTTTCTTATATAGGAAATTCAGAGCAATTTTCTATATATAAAAAAGGCCAAGTATCCTTATACAAGCATCTACTTGAGCCCCATAAAAAAAAAGAAAGACCCCGTATAGCTGTAAAAGTTATACATGAGTCTCGTTCTTTAAGACAAGCCAGACCAATATTGGTCAGTATGTTGACTTGCCACGCCGTTTGCGCTAACTACTCCCTCACAGGTGTTGCTGATTGTTTGATTACCATATCATATTGAGAATAATTTGTCAATTATTTTACGATTTGTTTGACATTTCATTCCTTTTGTGTTATATTCCACTTATAGAATATAACACAAGGGGATTATTATGTCGCTAAAGCATGGCTTACTTGGATTATTAAATTACGGATCAATGACCGGTTATGAATTAAACAAGGCTTTCAAGGACTCACTTTCTTTTTTTTGGAAAGCACAGGTCAGCCAGGTATACAGGGAATTGGATGCAATGGAAAAAAATGGATGGTTGACAAGCGAGCGTGTCATTCAAAATGAAAAACCGAACAAGCGGGTTTATTCCATTACGGATGCCGGGAAAGAAGAACTGAATCATTGGCTTTTATCTTCAAAGCAATGTATAGATGACACAATGAGCGTAAAAAGTGCCTTTTTGATGCGTATGTTTTTTTCCGGAGAAATTGGAAACGAATATGCTCTGTCAATGCTCCGTGCATACCGGGAGGAATGTCTGAAAAACATTTCGGAATATGATTCCATTTCCGAATCAATCGCCCAATACGAGATGTTTGTCAATAATAAAGCAAGGACAAAATACTGGGAAATCACCGCTCTTTTCGGAGAAACCGCCTGTCGTGCCAATCTGGAATGGGCGAATCAAGCAATCGCCCTGCTGGAGGAGGATAACAAATGAACGTTTTGGTCATTAACGGCTCGCCGAAAGGTGAACACAGCAATACGATGCAACTTACCCGCTCTTTTCTGGAGGGTGCCGGGTGGAAAGATGCAGAAATCCTTGAGGTCTCAAAAGCGGGTATTAAAGCCTGTCTTGGATGCTTTGCCTGTTGGAACAAAACGCCGGGAACGTGCGTCATTGAAGACGGAATGAGAATCATCCTTCCGAAGCTCATCGCTGCGGATATTATCATCTGGTCCTTTCCTCTTTATTATTATGGGATTCCCGGTGATATGAAAACCCTCATCGATCGTCAATTGCCGCTGAATCTGCCGTTTATGGCAGGTGAAAACGAAAGCGGAGGTCACCCGTCACGTTATGATTTATCGCAGCAGCGGCATGTCGCGATTTCCACATGTGGGTTTTGGACGGCTCACGGCAATTACGATGCTGTTACGGCAATGTTTCATCATTATTATGGGAATGGAGATCCTACCGAGATCTTTTGCGGGCAAGGCGAGCTGTTTCGTATTCCTGAGTTGAAAAGCAGAACAGCTGCGTATTTGGAGCTTGTTCGCAACGCCGGAGCAGAATATGCCGCCGGGGGCATTTCTGCCGAGACAATGGACGCGCTTTCAAAACCGCTGTACCCGCGTGAGGTATTTGAAAAGATGGCGGATGCTTCCTGGGGCTTAGATGATTCTGCGAAAACAGCAGGAGATGACAGCCTGAATTTCACAATTCAGATGGCCGCTCTCTACATGCCTGACGGCAGGGAACGCATTGTGGAATTTTCGTATACCGATATCGGGAAAACCTATCAGCTTCTGCTGACAAAGCAGGGCTCCGAGGTGATTTCAGAGAATTTCAGAGAATACACTACTAAAATCGAAACTCCTTATTCCGTATGGCGTTCCATCGCACGCGGCGAAATATCCGGACAGGATGCACTGTTTCAGCAGCAGTACCGGGTTCTGGGGGACTTTGATCTGATGCTCAAATGGGAGGATCTGTTCGGTGCACAGGAAACAGAAAAAGGAGCAAAACTAAAACCGCAGCGCAAAACAGACATGACTGTCTTATTAGCGCCGTGGATTGTGATCTGGATTGCAATTGCAATCAATCCGACTATCGGCGGAGCGGCAGGCATCCTTGTCTCTGCTGCCCTTCCCCTGCTCTGGTTTTTCTTTCAGCCTGTTCTGTACGAGCAGATCACCATACCGCTCGTTGCCGCACTTTCGCTTATGGCTTTGCTCGGTATCCCCCCGCGCATTGTAGTTCCCGTCAGTTATGCCGCTTTTGGATTTTTGTGGCTTGCCGGCTCCTTTTTAAAGACCCCGCTGACCGCACACTACAGCGCAGCGAACTATGGAAACGAAAAGGCATTTGACAACCCGCTTTTTATACGCACAAACCGAATTTTAACTGCCGCATGGGCCGTATTATATCTTATTACGCCGATTTGGACTTATTTTCTTATGGGTACGGCTCTTTCTACCTATATCGGTTTGATTAATTCGATCTGCCCGGCACTCATGGGCCTTTTTACCGCGTGGTTTCAGAAATGGTATCCGGCCCGCTTTGCAAGGGGGTAAGTCTGTCTGCAAGTGCTTTTTCCAGAAGCGTCATATCCGGCTCCAGAGCAATCGGCTCTCCGGCTGCCTTCATCGCATTTGCGACATCTTTTAGGCCGCTTCCGGTAACGAGGCTGACTACGGTCGCAGAGGTTGGTATCAATCCCGTCCGGATAGCCTTCCTCACACCGGCCGTTCCTGTCGCGCCCGCAGGCTCCGCAAAGACGCCGCAGGTCGTCCCGAGCAGTTTCATCGCCGCAAGGATTTCTTCATCCGTAACATTGACTGCAATACCGTTTGATTCCCGGATTGCAGTCAAAGCCTTATCGGGATTTCTCGGCACGCCGACTGCAATACTGTCCGCAATCGTATTTTCTTCCATCGGATACCAGTCACTGTTTTCTGCTATCGCACGATTCAGAGGGCAGCACCCTTCCGCCTGCACACTGATCAGTCGCGGCAGCTTATCAATGAAACCTGCCTCATATAAATCCTTGAACCCCTTCCAGACACCGCCGATTGTACAACCGTCTCCGACAGACACCGCCACATAATCGGTCATCCGAAACCCAAGCTGCTCCGCAATCTCATAGGAAACGGTTTTCTTTCCTTCTATTAAATATGGATTAATCGCCGCATTTCTGTTATACCAGCCCCATCGATCGATCGCCTCCGCGGAAAGCCGGAAGGTGTCCTCATAGGTACCCTTGACACTGATCACATTGGCTCCGAACATCATGAGTTGTGCAACTTTTCCCTTCGGGGCCCGCTCCGGCACGAAAATAAACGTCTGAAAGCCTGCAGCCGCCGCATTTCCTGCGAGGGAGGATGCCGCGTTGCCGGTAGACGAGCAGGCGATCGTCATCTTTCCCGCTTCCTCCGCCTTGACGACTGCCATCGCAGATGCCCGGTCCTTTAAACTTGCCGTCGGGTTGATCCCATCGTCCTTAATATACAGCTTTGCAATTCCGAGCTGCTCTGCCAACCGGTCTGCTCTGTAAAACGGCGACCAGCCGACGCGCAGCTTCGGAACCCTGCTTTCGCTGCCGACAGGAAGAAATTCCCTGTAGCGCCACATGGAGTGATCCTTCCGGTCCGCAAGTATCTGAGGAGTAAGTCTGGATTTGATGTAGCGGTAGTCATATTTGATATCCAAAATTCCGCCGCATTTTTTGCAGGTAGTAATCTCCGGCAGTGCCTCGTGTTCGGCGCCGCATTTGACGCAAACAGCCGATACGACATTTTTTATTGGTTCCATAATGCTCCTCCCTGTCTTTTCATTACATTCACCCTTTAAAATCTCAAATGAAGCTTTTCAATAACCCGGTTCTTTCATTGAATTCATTAATCAGTGCATCAATTTCACCCGCCTGCTTTCGTACAGAACCCCATGTGCCCTCTTCGTCATACCAGAGTGCGTTTAATTCCTCTGCCGTCCTTCCCTGCTGTTCCACCCAGGTATAGTATTTCAGGTTATGGATGCGCTTTCTGGTCTGATAGGTAAGCTCCTCCATATGATCGGACTTGATCGAAGCAATATGCTTTGCATAGTCGACTGCAGCCGTCAACGGCGTATATTCTCCATCCGTCTCCTTAAGCTCCTTGATTCGGGAACCATACATCACGGAGGAGTCTGTCATCACAGTTGCGATCACATCATGCTCCGACAGCTCGTAATACTTTGCCATCTTAATTGCACAAAGCATATTTGCAATGCCGGAAATCCCAAAATAGTCAAGCAATTCCACAAATTCTGGAGAAATACCGCATTCCCTAACAAGGTATTCCCTGCCGACCGGTTCATTGAACAGCCGGAGCAGCTTCTGGCTGTCTTCGTCGTCTATATCGATGACAAGATCGGTATTTTTTACATTATGGATCCAAGGCACATGCTTATCGCCGATCCCTTCAATCCGGTGTCCGCCAAAGCCGTTATCCAAAAGTGTCGAGCACTGCAGTGCCTCTCCGACACCAAGCTTTGCGGTCGGATACAGTTCCTTCAGATAATCACCGGATGCCAGCGTCCCTGCGGAACCGGAAGTGAATACAGCACCTGCAAAGCGATCCCCCGCCTCCTTCATTTCCTCGAATGCATCCGCAATTGCGCTGCCTGTTACGTTATAGTGCCACAGATAGTTGCCCATTTCCTCAAACTGATTGAAAATAAGCACATCCTTTCTCGTCGTCTTCAATTCCCATGTCTTATCAAAAATTTCCTTCACGTTGCTCTCACAACCGGGCGTCGCAATCACTTCACCCGCAATGCTGTTCAGCCATTCAAATCGCTCCCTGCTCATCTCCTCCGGAAGAATCGCGATCGAATCCGCCGCCAAAAGCTTTGAATTGAAAGCACCTCCGCGGCAGTAATTTCCGGTAGACGGCCACACCGCCTTATGATAGGTCGTGTCAAACTGTCCCGTGATCAGGCGCGGCGCAAGACAGCCAAAGGAAGCACCCACCTTATGGCAGCCGGTAGGGAACCATTTTCCGATCATGCAGATAATTTTTGCTTTGACACCGGTCAACTCTGAAGGGAGTACAATGTAGTTGCTTCCATGATAAAGACCGCCGGATTCCTTCTGCTCATTTTTCCATGATATGCGGAATAGATTCAGAGGATTAACATCCCAAAGGCCTACCGTTTTCAGCCTTTCCTTGATCTCCTGCGGTATTTGATTCGGATCCTTCATCTGTGCAATCGTCGGAATTATAATGTGATTTTCCTTCGCTTTTTGAATATTTTTCTCCAGTACCTCTTCATTTCTAGTCAAATCGATCATATGCGTTCCTCCTCGTCCTTTCATGATTCATGCCCTGTTCAGTGTAGCATTCTCCTATCAAAAAATCAATGGAGAAAACCAAAATATTTTTTGCAGACTAAAAAATTTTGTATTTTATCTTGCATTTTATTGATGGTATGCTATGATAAATTAAGGTAAGAACTGAGAAATACAAATCTATAAGGAGGATATTATGATGGATTTTGAAAAAATCAAGTCAGCCGCACAGAGCTATGAAAAGGACATGACAAAATTTCTTCGGGAGCTTGTGAAAATTCCGGGAGAAAGCTGTGAGGAGAAAGGGCATGCCGACAGGATCGCACAGGAAATGAAAGCAATTGGCTTTGACAAGGTGGACATCGACCCGATGGGAAATGTACTCGGTTACATGGGCAGCGGCTCTACTCTGATTGCATTTGACGCACATATCGACAACGTGGGAATCGGCAACCGTTCCAACTGGGAATTTGACCCGTATGAGGGCTTTGAAACTGATACGGAAATCGGCGGACGGGGTACCTCTGATCAGCTCGGCGGCCTTGTTTCCTCCGTATATGGTGCTAAAATCATGAAGGAATTAGGACTTTTATCCGATAAATATACGGTTCTAGTGACGGGTACGGTGCAGGAGGAGGATTGTGACGGCCTCTGCTGGCAGTACATCATCAACGAAGATCAGATAAAGCCGGAATTTGTCGTGATTACCGAACCCACGGATGGAAATATTTACCGCGGACAGCGCGGACGCATGGAAATCCGTGTGGAAGTGCCGGGTATTTCCTGTCACGGGTCTGCTCCGGAACGCGGTGATAATGCAATTTATAAAATGGCTGATATTTTACAGGAGGTCCGTGCTTTAAATGACAGGCTTTTAGATAATGAGTTTCTTGGCAAAGGAACGCTTGCCGTATCGGAAATTTTCTTTACATCACCGTCCAGATGTGCCGTCGCAGATATGTGTGCAATTTCCATTGACAGACGCCTGACAGACGGGGAAACTTATCAGAGTGCACTTGACGAAATCAGCGCCCTTTCTTCCGTAAAGAAGCACGGCGCCGCTGTCACAATGTATCAGTACGACCGTCCAAGCTATACAAATCTCGTCTACCCGACCGATTGCTTTTTTCCGACATGGGTCATTCCTGAGGAGCATCCTGCAACAAAGGCAATGGTAGAATCCTATCAGGGGATGTACGGAGAACCGAAGGTAGATAAATGGACATTCTCCACAAACGGAGTTTCTATTATGGGACGTTACGGAATTCCCTGCATCGGCTTCGGCCCCGGCAAGGAAGCACAGGCGCATGCGCCGAATGAGCGCACATGGAAGGCCGACCTTGTAAAATGTGCCGCCGTCTATGCCGCACTTCCGTCTCTCTATACGAAATAACAGGGGACAAAAGATCCTTTTCACCTGCATCAATCATATGAATTTTATACAATATAAAAGCGGAGGAATTGCCTATGGAAACCTTAAAGGAATATTTTAATGAACTCAATAAACTGAATTTCAAGAACATGTACAACAATGACTTTTTCCTTACTTGGGAAAAGACCGACGACGAGATTGCCGCTGTTTTCCTCTTGGCGGATGCGCTGCGCTTTATGCGTCAGAACAACATGTCTACGAAGGTATTTGAAAGTGGACTGGGTGTTTCGCTGTTTCGGGATAATTCTACACGCACCCGTTTTTCCTTTGCTTCTGCCTGCAATTTGCTGGGCCTTGAGGTGCAGGATTTAGACGAGGGCAAATCCCAGATTGCACACGGTGAGACGGTTCGCGAAACCGCCAATATGGTTTCTTTTATGGCGGACGTCATCGGTATCCGTGACGACATGTATATCGGCAAGGGCAACACTTATATGCGCAATGTATCAGCAGCTGTCCGAGAAGGTTATCGGGACGGCGTGCTTGAACAAATCCCGACGCTTGTGAACCTGCAGTGCGACATCGATCACCCGACACAGTGTATGGCGGATATGCTTCACATCATCCATGAGTTTGGCGGGGTTGAAAACCTCAAAGGAAAGAAAATAGCAATGTCCTGGGCATATTCACCCTCTTACGGAAAGCCCCTTTCCGTTCCGCAGGGTGTCATCGGTCTGATGAGCCGTTTTGGAATGGATGTTGTACTTGCTCATCCGGAAGGCTATGAGGTGATGCCGGAAACACTTGCGGTTGCAAAAAAGAATGCGGCAGAATCAGGCGGCTCCTTTACTCAGACAAACAGTATGGCGGAAGCGTTCAAGGATGCTGACATCGTTTATCCGAAAAGCTGGGCACCGTTTGCGGCTATGGAAAAGCGTACCGATTTATATGGAAAAGGCGATTTTGACGGAATCAATCGATTGGAAAAGGAATTGCTTGCGCAGAATGCGCTTCATATGGACTGGACGTGCGGCGAAGAGCTGATGAAAACAACAAAGGATGGCAAAGCCCTCTATCTGCACTGCCTGCCTGCGGATATTACAGGCGTAAGCTGCAAGCAGGGCGAGGTGGATGCGACCGTATTTGATTGTTACCGCGTTCCGCTTTACAAGCAGGCAAGTTTTAAACCGTATATTATTGCGGCAATGATTTTTCTAAGTAAATTTGAGGACCCAGCCGCGTTGTTACGAGCATTGGAAATCAGGGGTACAAAAAGAAAGAAGGCATAAAAAGCCGCAGGCGGCTCGTCGGACAAAGAGGGACCCATTATGAAAAAGAATAAAAGAATTGTAATTGCGTTGGGCGGAAACGCACTTGGCAATACGCTTCCCGAACAAATGAAGGCTGTAAAAATCACCTCCCGCTCTATCGTGGATTTGATCGAAGACGGAAGCGAGGTCGTCATTTCTCATGGAAACGGGCCTCAGGTCGGCATGATCGACAACGCTATGGCTGCTCTGTCACGCGAGGATATAAACCAGCCAAATACGCCGCTTTCTGTTTGTGTTGCAATGAGCCAGGCCTATATCGGCTACGATTTGCAGAACGCACTGCGCGAGGAGCTGCAAAACCGTGGACTTCGCATTCCGGTAACAACGATTATTACACAGGTGCGCGTTGATGAGCATGATCCTGCCTTTCAAAATCCGAATAAACCAATCGGACATTTTATGACAAAAGAGCAGGCAAAGCTTGCTTCTGAAAAATACGGTCACATGATAAAAGAAGATGCGGGACGGGGCTACCGCAGAATGGTTCCCTCTCCCCGGCCTGCAGAAATCGTTGAAATTGATGCAATCCGCTCACTCGTCAACGCCGGAGACGTCGTCATCGCCTGCGGCGGAGGCGGCATTCCCGTTTCACTGCGTAACCACCATTTAAAAGGGATGAGCGCCGTAATTGACAAGGATTTTGCAAGCTGCAGGCTGGCGCAGGATCTGGAAGCGGATTTTCTTATCATCCTGACTGCCGTCGAAAAGGTAGCAATTCATTACGGCACACCGAATGTACAATGGCTGTCACATTTGACTGTTTCAGAAGCGAGAGCTTACATTGCCGCCGGCGAATTTGCCCCCGGATCCATGCTTCCGAAGGTGGAAGCCGCCGTAGAATTTGCCGAATCAAGGACGGGACGCACCGCATTGATCACACTGCTGGAAAAGGCAAAAGACGGAATCAACGGGAGGACGGGAACCCGGATTACGCAGTAAGAAACCTTTAAATGCAAAACATTATCCCAGTGCCACATCCAATATCATCATTACCACAAATCCGATTGCCACACCAATCGTCCCGATATTGCTGTGATCTCCCTCCTGGGCTTCCGGAATCAGTTCCTCCACGACGACGTAGATCATCGCTCCGGCGGCAAAGGACAGTAGATACGGCAGTACGGGTACAATGATTTCCGACAGCAGGATCGTAATGATCGCCGCAACAGGCTCCACGACTCCGGACAAAGTGCCATAGCCGAACGCCTTCATCTTAGAGGTGCTGGCATTTTTCAGCGGCATTGAAATAATTGCGCCCTCCGGAAAGTTCTGGATTGCGATGCCGATCGACAGCGCAAATGCTCCCGCCATGGTAATTGTTGTATTCTGGGAAAGCATACCTGCAAATACGACACCAACCGCCATCCCCTCAGGAATATTATGGATCGTCACCGCAAGAAACAACATTGTATTTTTACTTAAGCTTGAACGAAGCCCCTCCGGCTCATCATTGTACAAATGCAGATGCGGAGTCAAACTATCGATCAATAACAGGAATCCGATTCCGAACAAAAAGCCGACAGCCGCAGGTACCCAGGCAATCACACCCTGACTTTCCGCCATATCGATAGAAGGCATGATCAACGACCAGACCGAAGCCGCAATCATGACACCGGATGCAAAACCGAGCAATGCCTTCTGTACATTTGCATCCATTTCCTTCTTAAGAAAAAATACCATCGCCGCTCCGAGCACTGTACCCGCAAGAGGAATCAGAAGCCCCAAAAATACCGTACCGTTCATAAATCCTTACTCCCTTCGTTTTATCATCTGTTTCTCAATATTGAGACTCCATGCGTAAAATTCACGCATGAAGTCTCTTCACTCTTCCTAATTCTGCTATGTAGTTTTACGTAACCTGCCGTTACCTTTTGATCCGGTGATAGTAATTAGTGAGAGTCGCCTGCATATAAGGAATAATCCAGATATAGCCGATTCCGCATGTAATCGCACCGAGAAGTGACCAGCCGATAAAGGAAAGATAAAGCACAAACAGCTCTGACTTATGTCCTTCCATAATCAATTTACTTTCATTGAGTGCCTCGGTTGCCGTCATATCAGGATGCTCCGCCAAAATGTAAAAGGCCTGCGAATAAGAAAGCGCCTTAATGATTCCCGGAATCAGAACGAGCAGTGACCACAATAAGATAAAAATGTTTACAAGCAGATACAGGCAGATGGACTGTCCCAGCCGTTTAAATCCGGCAAACAGCCGATTGACATCCACCTCTCCGCCAGCGGCAACATCCAGATAGATGTAAGTAATGCCCAGCTGAAGCGGTGGAACAAGCACAAGCGTCCCTGCGACCGGAATAAGACTGCTCACCCCTGTAATCGCCACCATAATCAGTGAGCATACAAAAAGCATTGCAATCTTTCCCGATATCTGTCCTTTTGCCAGACTTTTAATTTCTTCTCTTGAAACCATATCAATTCCCTCCTCAATTTTTATAGGACTTGCCTTACTGCTTTGCGGCATTGCCGATAAATAAGAATGCTCTTATTTATTTCTGTGTTGTTCGAAGAGAATATTCATCATTCAGCAGTTCAAACGAATCATACGGAATGACAAAATCCATAATTCCGGAGGAATGAGGTCCCAGAATATATTCGTTGCTGATCACATGGAAGCCATCCTCGGCAAAGTACCAAGTCGTATCGGACAGTATGTCACCGATATAATTCTCATAATCCTCAAACAGCATATCGGCATACTTTGGATCCCTCAGCTGCTCCGCTAACGTCTGCTCAATAAATGCTCTTGCCGCCTCCTCATCGGAAACAACATCCTTCAATGTCAAAAGTCCGCCCGTCTCCGTTGAAAAGTTGTAGCCTACCGCACCGCTGTTCGGGTGTGCTCCGCCTGTAAACTCATAGACATCCTGTCTGAAGCTGACGACCTGACTGTCTGCCCTCGCAGCCGTAAATTCACTTCCCAGTCCATAACCGTTAAAAAACTCCAGCATTTCTTCATCGCGTGAAGCCAGATCTTCCTTTGCCAAAGCCTCATCGGTGTCTGCCTGTTTGGCCTCCTCCGCAAGCAAAGCATCTATATACCCGTTGATCTTCGTTTGAGCCGCCTCATTACCCTTTACAGATACAACCGGATAATTCCCGGTAACGGACAGGATCAGCCGCCCGTTCTCATCACGGCGTTCCTCCTCCTGATCCTTCATTTCCACCGATACGGCATAATTTTTGTTCTTCTGGCAGCCGGTCAGCAGCATACCGATTGTGACTGCCGCAAGCAGTACCCAAATACTCTTTTTCATACACATCATCTCCTCCCGATATTATATGAAATCCCACCTGTGAAAAGAAGTTCAAAATGAAGTCTTTTCTCACGCTTCAATGAAGCCAAAGGATGAATTCGACTAACTTTTTTTATAAATCAGTAAGAAAAACTACCGGCAGATTCGGAAAAGAGATAAAATCCGGCTGATGATCCTGATGTTCACCAATCAGCTTCTCCATCCAAATCATATCATACCATTTCCCAAATTTAAAGCCGCACTTTGTAAAATGTCCGGCAAGCCGATAACCAAGCCGTTCATGAAAAGCGATGCTTTCGGGATGCGGATACACGATACAGGCATTCAGATTCCGTATATTCTGCTGCTTCAAACAGCCTTCCAGAGCTTTATATAATTGCCTGCCATAGCCTTTTGCGTGCTCGCTCTCTTTTAAATAGATCGAGGTTTCCACCGCCCAACGATAGGCTTCCCGTTCCTTAAATGCCGACGCATAGGCGTAGCCGACAAGTATTCCTTCCATCTCACCGACCAGATAAGGGTAGCGTTGCAGAGTCTTTTCGATTCTGCTTCGAAATTCTTCTTCAGACGGCACTTTATATTCAAAAGAAATTGCCGTGTACTCCACATAAGGAGCATAAATTGCAAGCAGCTGCGCGGCGTCGGCCGCCTCTGCGATTCGAATCTTCAGCTTCTGCTCAGACATGTTCTTTTCTTCCTTCGATTTTATTGGTCCACATGATTTTCCGAAAGTATCCGGCGCAGCGTACGCTCAAAATGAGCATCGTCCTCCTTCGTCCGTTTTTTCGGACCCTTTATGGAAAAATGCATGCTTCTTCTGGCTTTCTTAGCCATATGTCGTTCAAACATCAGCCGGTCAATATTTTCGTTTGTATACTCCATGCCGTTCTGATGAAGGGCACGCATCCCTTTCCCGAGTGCCATCGCTGCCACACCATAATCCTGTGTAACCACAATATCACCCCTGCTCCCGGTCTGTACGATTCTGAAATCAGCGGAATCAGCACCCTTGTCCACAATCAGAACAGTGCCATAGGAGGATTTCAGTGCGTGGCATGTATCACAAATTAACAAAAGCGGAATTTGAAATTGTTTTGCTGTATTTTCTGCGATCCCAATAACCGGACAAGCATCCGCATCAATAATTATTTTCATCCTGCTCCCCATTCTCTGCAACTTGATAAATTTCTTCCAGATCAAACGCAACCCAATTCTATTAAAAAAGCACATCAGACATTCTAATTTTCCGGCCTTCCACATACTTTGACACAACCCGGCAATCCTCCGACATATAGATCGCCCTCTCCAGCCTGTCGCGCAGGCTGAGCGGCCTTGGCGTTTTAAGTGCACTGTCATCGAGCGCAACCGCATCAAACAGATACCCTTCCTCGAAGCTCCCCGCTTTTCCGAAAAATTCACCGCCGCCTTCTGTTCCCATATAAAAAGCTTCCTCCAGACTGACCGGCTTTAACGTTTCATCTGACAACCGCCAGCGAAGCTTGGAAACCTGAATACTGTCTGCCATCGCACGCAGAATTGAGGCGGAAAAACCGCCCGCCACATCCGTACCAAGTCCAATCCGCATTCCCCTGTCCAAGTAACGGCGCACAGGTGCGATACCGGATGCAATATTTGTATTGGACTGGGGACAATGAGCAATAAAAACGCCGTTTTCAAAGATTCTTTGCGTTTCCTCTTCCCCCGAATAGACACAGTGGGCCATAATCGTCGGCACTTCTTTTCCAAACAGGCCAAACCGGTCATAGGCATCCCCGTAAAATGCAGACTCGGGAGCAAGCTTCTTCACCCAGGCGACCTCCTCCGGATTTTCCGATAAATGGGACTGCACCGGAAGGTTGTAACGTCTCGCCAGTTCTCCCAGCATTTTCATCAGCTCATCCGAACAGGACGGCACAAAGCGAGGTGTGATCATCGGCTTTGTACAGCGGTACTTAGGAAGTGTCCGCTCGATCCAGTCACGTGTATCCGCCGCCGACTGCCCGGCACTTTTTTCACATAAATAATCCGGTGAATTCCGGTCCATATTTACCTTGCCGACCCATGTGCAAATACCAGTTTCTTCAAGCAAATCCATTAAAAGCTCCGTCGCTTCCGTATGGATCGTACCGAACACACAGGCACGTGTCGTGGCGCCTCGCCTCATCTCTCCGGCAAACAGCGCATATGCCTCCCTTGCGTAGTCGAGTCCCGCGTATTTGGCCTCCTCCGGAAAGGTGTTGGTATTCAGCCATTTCAACAACTCTAAATCCATACCCAGCGCCCGAAACGTATACTGGGGCGCATGCAGATGCAGATCTGTCAGTCCCGGAAGGATAAGCGAGTCACCCATATCCATGAGCGGCAGCGCTTCATACGCCTTGGGAAGTGTCCGGAAAACACCTCCCGAAACACCGTTTAAGCATACGGCATACGCCTGCTCAAATGCCGCAAGCTCCGTTGTGGATTTACTGTAATAAATATTCCCCTTTAACACAAATGTTTGTTTTTCCATATTGTCACCTCCCCGGAATAGGGTGTATGCACTTAAAGTTGATTTTTATAAAAAAGAAGAATTAATGCTTTTTTCATTAACTCTTCTTTGAGTAATCAATGTCCAGAAGTTCTTGCGGATCTATTTAAGAAGTATTTCCGTAAGGCAATCAGTTATTCTCACGGAATATAATTTCACCCGTCACATCATCCATACTTTCTATAATAGCGAGAGATTCTAAATGAATGCCCTTGGCGCGGATCATATCACCGCCGACCTGAAAGCCCTTTTCGATCGCGATTCCCGCACCGACAAGCGTCGCATCGGCATCCTCGACAAGCTGCACCAGACCTTCCAGCGCCTTGCCGTTTGCAAGAAAATCGTCGATAATCAATACCCTGTCCATGGGCCCTAAAAACTGTCTGGAAACAATGATATCATAGACTCTTCCATGCGTAAACGACTCTACCTTAGAGGTGTAAACGTCGCCTGCAATATTTTTTGTCTTGGATTTTTTCGCAAATAGAACAGGCACTTTAAAATACTGTGCTACGATGCAGGCAATTCCGATACCGGAAGCCTCGATTGTCAGTATTTTCGTGATATTCTCCGTCGCAAACCGCTTCTGGAACTCGCGCCCCAGCTCACAAAACAGCGGTATATCCATCTGATGATTTAAAAAGCTGTCCACCTTTAATATATTACCGGGCCTGATAACCCCGTCCCTGCGTATTCTATCCTCTAATAGCTTCATCTGCGCTCCCCTTTGTTATGGATTTCCGGCTCCATTATATTATATAAATAGTAATACATAATCCGCAGATTTGCAATATCATTCATTCAGCTTCGCGATGACTGCGTTGATTTCCTCATGACTGCTGACACCGTTGCCGAAGCTCAAAATCTGGCGGAGCGGCATGTCACGGTACATCGCCTCGTTCATTTCCTCCGAAATTGCCTCATTTGCAGCATCCGCGTTATCCGAGGAGCCGATCAGATCATGCTGCTCGTAACGCTCCATAAGTGGTCTGATAATTTCCGCAGTCACCGCATCCGCACGGATGTCTCCGATCGTGCTGTTATTGTCGAATACCCTTTTCATTTTTTTAACAGGATGCACCCGTACGGTAGTACTGCATAAAACCGACGCCGCATTTTTCCCGATTTCAATTGTAAAATCCCCATCCTCAACATACCAGTCGGAAATCTCCGTATTATAATAAGCAAATGCCCGTTTTCCGAGACGGAATGTCGCCGTCTTCGTCTCTTTGGGTGCAAGCGACAGCTTTGTAAATCCTCTCAGTTCACGAACCGGACGCTTGACCGTACTTTTGACATCACCGACATAAAGCTGGACGACCTCCTTTCCGAAACGGCTTCCCATATTCGTCACATCCACGGATACGGTCAGTTCTTCGGCATCGGTCATGTCCGTCTTATCCACCCGCAGATTGGAATAGGAAAAATTCGTATAAGACAGCCCGTATCCGAACGGAAACAGCACCGGCATCCTTTTGGAGGTATAATAACGGTAGCCCACAAACACGCCCTCCCTGTATTCTACAACATTGCTTTCACCGCTATAGAATAAATAGGAAGGATTGTCCTCCATCCGAAGCGGAAATGTCTCGGCAAGCCTTCCGCTCGGATTGACATCACCGTACAGCACGTCAACAACCGCACCGCCGACCGCCTGGCCGCCTAAATAAGCCTCTAAAATGCCCTGTACCTGATCCGCCCACGGCATCTCAACCGGAGAACCGTTGTGCAGCACAACAATTGTGTTCGGCTGTACCGCAGCAACTGCCACGATCAGCTCGTTTTGGCAATCCGGCATGCGCATATGCGTTCTGTCATAGCCCTCGGATTCATATTGATCCGGAAGTCCCGCAAAAATAACGGCCTTGTCCGCAGTCCTTGCCGCTGCGACAGCCTCCTCAAGCAGTTCCTTGTCAAGGGCATCCGCCTTCACATCATAGCCCTTGGCATAAGCAACATTGGGATTACCGGAAAGCACGTCAATTGCAGACTCCGTTTTCGTAGAATTGATATGCGAACTGCCCCCGCCCTGGTAACGCGGATTTTCCGCAAACGCGCCTATAACGGCAACCTTTTCTTTTCTGTCAAGCGGAAGAACATCCTCATTTTTCAAAAGAACCATGCATTCCCCGGCTGCTTTCCGCGCAAACTCATGATGTGCCTCCTTGTCCCACTTTGTGTCCGGCTTTCTGTTTTCCGTATAGCGGAACACGATATTCAAAATGCGCTCGACCGCCGTATCGAGCACAGTTTCTTCGAGGCTTCCGCTTTTTACAGCCTCTATGATACAGGCGTCATTGCTTCCGTTTGAAGACGGCATTTCCAGATCCAGGCCGGCTTTCAGTCCCTTCACACGATCGCGCACCGCACCCCAGTCACTGACAGCATAGCCGTCAAAATCCAGCTCGTCACGCAAAAGTTCCGTAAGAACCCTTCTGTTTTCAGAAACCTGCACGCCGTTCAAAAGATTATAGGAGCACATCACGGTCCACGGCTTTCCCTCCTTAACGGCGCCCTCAAATGCAGCCAGATAGATTTCCCGCAAAGTCCTCTCATCAATCTCCGAGCTGGATGTATTCCTGCGCTGCTCCTGATTATTTGCGATAAAGTGCTTTAAACTCGTGCCGACGTTTTTGCTCTGCACACCTTTGATATGATAGGTTGCCATTTCCGTGGCAACAAAAGGATCTTCAGAAAAATATTCAAAATTTCGGCCGCAAAGAGGAGAACGCTTGATATTTGCCGCCGGACCCAAAATAACGCTGACATTTTCCGCCTGGCATTCTTCACCCAGCAGCTCGCCGATCTCATAGATCAGGTCCCTGTCAAACGAGGCTGCCGTCGCGCAGCCTGTCGGGAAACATACCGCCTTAATACTCTCGTTGATGCCGAGGTGGTCGCCCTCTAAATCCTGTTTCCGCAGTCCATGAGGGCCGTCACTGACCATCGTATCAGGGATTCCAAGACGTTCTACCGCTTTTGTATGCCAGAAATCTCCTCCCGAGCACAAGCCTGCCTTCTCCTCCAATGTCATCTCAGCAATCAGTTCTTTTATTTTTTCTTTTTCCAATACCGCATCCTCCTTTTGTTTTTACAAAGTCTATTACTATCAGTATACCGTTTTCCCGCAGTAAAAAAAGGGAGTTTTTTTTCTTTTTCGGTGATTTTTATTTAATATTTGATCAAATTATTTTTAGATATGAGATAAGCAGAAAATTAAACGGCCTTAACAAAAGTGTGCTTCTCCCACTTTCGCGGCCAAATACTTAGGCTGCACAGCTTTTGTTCCGCGCGCGCAGCTGCGCATCCCGTACGGAGTGCTTTTATTTTATAGGAAACTAAAACTTTACTGCTGCAATGTAACAGGGTCTCTCCTATGAAATAAAAAACGCATGGGAAATTTCTTTCCCATGCGTCTATTAATTTTACTTGTTCATTTTTAACCTTCCTTGGAAAGGCTGCCCTTCTGGCTGCGCGTCTTGGAATAGATGAACAGCAGCAGCGTTCCGATCACTGCGACAGAAACAGCATTGCTGACTGCGGCTACGACACCCTGCGTGAATACAAGATTGGCCGGCTCCGCATAAATAACAATGTCAAGCACCGGTGCAACGATAATCCAGGCAATCGCATTGCCAATCACTTGAATGATGTTAAATACGGCGATATTCTTTCCGGTAAAAATACCTTCGTCGACTTTCAACCTCGGATATGCAATTCCGTAGAAAAAGCCGGATACACCGCTGGCAATCACCCAGCTCCACCATGGGGAGCCATACTGCGCAAAATCGCTGAGTGCATGTCCAATCAATGCACTGAGTGCACCTGCGACCGGTCCGAACAGTGCCGCAAAGAAAGCGCACACACCGTAACTCGTCTGAATTTGCGTATTCGGGATGCCCGTAGGTACTTTCACAAACATGCTGAGTACCATGAACAGGGCTGCTCCCAATGCCGTTGCAACAATTGTTTTAGTGCTGAACGAAAATAATTTTTTTGTTTCCATACCCTCTACCTCCGAGAACTTTTTGGTTACCATTTACAGCCCTATTATTGCACACCTGAATTAACAAGTCAACGCAATTCCTATTGATCAGAGAAACGGATTATAGAACCGGGAATGATTGATGAAAACAGTGACAACGACCGAAATCACAAACAACAGCAGACAAATAGTCAGAGCCGCGGCATCCTGTCTGCAAAGTTTTTTTTCGGAATACCATGTCCGCTTTTTTTTCATGCCGAAGCCGCGCAGATCCATCGTATTGCTGATCAGCTCAATCCGGTCAAGCGTCG
Source organism: Lachnospiraceae bacterium (assembly GCA_047602645.1). Classification (GTDB taxonomy): domain Bacteria; phylum Bacillota; class Clostridia; order Lachnospirales; family Lachnospiraceae; genus JAEYFP01. Next base: position 18,148 of record JASGGU010000059.1, read on the forward strand.
AAAAAATGAGCGGAACACAAATATTCATCGTATTTTTGATTCGCACACTGAGCCTCTCTTTCTTAGAGAGATCCAGACCTCGCGACTGCTGCGCAAGTGAAATATCATTGTAATCCCGGATGACATCCGGAAAGTAACGAAGAGTCAGCGCGAGCGCAAACGAAGCCTTATACGGAATCCCGCTTCTGCTCAGCGAAGCCGCCATCTCACTCGGATTTGTCGCAAGCAGGAAAATGATCCCGAGAGGAAGCACCGCACAATATTTCAGGACCTTTGTAGCCTGATAAAGAAGCTGCTCCTGCGTCATGACATAACGCCCCGCAACAGTAAAAAGCTCATGACGTGTACCATATATTTCTACACCGTACAGCGGGCTGAACAAAAAGGTCAGCACTGCATTTAATAAAATGAATACAGCCACATAGTAGACCATGACCTTGATCTGGCTGAATGTAATTCCCGATACTTTCAAAGAAGCAAGAGAAAGCAGAAGAGCCGCACTTACCACGCGGATGTCATAGGAATACATCACCGCGCAGCTTGCAAAGATAAAGCACAAAAATTTTGTCACACCCGATAGGTCATAAATAAAATTATGACGCTCCACATAATCGAACAGCTTTGTGTTCATCGTGCATTCCTCCTCTCATAGTCAATAAAATTTCGGACGAAGGCCTGCCTGTCCCTAATCCCGCACATACCCGCGAGCTCGTAAAGCGATGTGATTTTCAGGCTGGCCGCATCGGCAATTTCTTCTGTCGTCAGCGCATGAACGGACGAGCCGTCATAGAGAATCTGCCCGTCATTTACCACAATCGCATGCGGCGTATATTCAAGCATCAAATGCATGTCATGGGTAATCAGCAGGATTGTAACACCTTTTTCATTCAGCTGCTGCAGAAACTCCATGATCTCCGTATAATGATAATAATCCTGTCCTGCCGTCGGCTCGTCCAGAATCAGGACCTGCGGTTCCAGAACGAGCATCGAGGCAATCGTCACGCGCTTTTTCTGACCAAAGGAAAGTGCTGAAATCGGCCATTTTCGAAACTCATATAAGCCGCATGTTTTCAACACACGCTCTACGCGGGATACGATTTCCTCCTCCTTCATACCACGCAGGCGCAAGCCTAGTGCCACCTCCTCATGGATCATCGGCTTACAGATCATCTGATTCGGATTCTGCATCACGTAGCCGATATAACGCGCACGTTCCTTGATGGTCTTACCATCGAGTGATTCTCCCTTATAATAGAAAGAACCCTCCACTCCCTTGACAAGGGCACAGATTGCCTTTGCAAGCGTGCTCTTTCCGGCTCCGTTTGTCCCGACAATGCTTACCATTTCACCCTCTTGAATAGAAAAATTAATATTTTTTAAAATCTTGCGGCGTCCGCCGTAAGAAAAATTAATCTGCTCGGCACGCAGTATTTCAGGCCGCTCATCCGGTTCCTTTAAAGGAATTTGTCCGTCATTCCAAGTTACAACCGCCTCTCGGATCTTCTCCGTTTTAAGAGTCGCAAGCCTCCCCGCGCACAGATCTTCTGTCACACAAACACCTGCATAACGCATTGCCGTCACATAAAGCGGCTCCCGAATACCGAGCTTTGGCAGCAGCGCCTGTTCCATCAGCTTATCCGGAGACATATCCGCCGCAATCCGTCCATCGGACACCACAATAATCCGATCGATATTGCGATATAAAACATCTTCAAGACGGTGCTCAATGATAACAACCGTCTTGTTGTATTCTTCCTTGATCCGGTCGATTAAATCGATGGCAGTCTTACCGGTCGCCGGGTCGAGGTTTGCAAGCGGCTCATCAAACAGCAGCACCTCCACATCGTCCACCATGACACCCGCAAACGACACCCGCTGCTTCTGCCCTCCGGAAAGCTCAAACGGCGAAGAATTCAAAAGCATTCCCATATCTACTGTCTGAGCCGTCTTTTTAACAATTTCCTTCATTTCCGCCTGTCCGACACACTGGTTTTCCAATGCAAATGCAATATCCTCCGCGACAGACAGGCCGATAAACTGTCCGTCCGGATCCTGAAGCACCGTTCCGACTTTTTTAGAAATTTCAAAAATACTCTGTCCTGATGTCTCTCTGCCGCAGATTTTACAGCTTCCCTCCGATGTGCCTTTATAAGAAAACGGGATCAGTCCATTGATACAATTTCCAAGCGTGCTCTTGCCGCTTCCCGAAGGGCCGACAATCAACACTGTTTCCCCTTCATAAATGGAAAGGCTAATGTCCGATATTGTCGGACTCGCCTGTGCAAAATATTGAAATGAAAAATTTTGAAACTCTATCACCGCTTGTCTCTCAGCCATCTGATGTGCCCTCTTCTTCCCGTATGATACGCATTGTAAAATCGCTAGACCTAACGTAGCATAACGGCGGCGGCCTGTCAATATTCGTTACTGTTTACACACAATATTCATAAAAGGCCTTGAACCGGAAGCTATAAACTTTCGGATCCAAGGCCTTTGTATCTATTGACTCTTGTTCAATTTCTATTTTCAACCGGAACAAAAGTGTGCTCAGTCCATCTTCTTTTGAATCAGCTTTGCAGCCTCGCCGCCTAGCATCGGCAAAAATGCGAACAGAAGCGCAAATATAATTTCGTCGAAAGTCAGCGGAGTCGTGCTGAACACAGGATTTAAAATTGGTAAGTAGATACTTGCGATCATGAACAGCATGGAAACGATGACACATTTGTTCAGATAGCTGTTTTCCAGCACCTTCATACGGAACACCGAAACGGATTCCGAACGCGCAGAGTAAGCACGCAGCAGCTCACCCAGAACGATTGTTAAGAAGCAGGCACTTCTTGCCACGAGCAGCGCCTCGTCCGGCGTAGCATGATCATGTGCATAGTAGCCATAAATAAACGAAGCAAGCGTTCCGAGTGCGAGAGCCAAACTCTGAATAATGACCGCCACTGCCATCTTTTTGTTGACAATCGGTTCCGCAGGATCACGAGGAGGCTTGTTCATCACGCCCGGCTCTTCTTTTTCCATGCCGAGAGCAAATGCCGGGAATGCATCCGTTATCAGATTAATCGATAATAACTGGATCGCAACGAGAGGAACCGGAAGATTCGCAAGCATTGCGAAGAAAATCACGAGAATCTCGCCGATGTTGCAGGAGAGCAGGAAGCCGACTACTTTACGGATATTGCTGTAAATCGTACGTCCTTCCGCAACAGCACGCACAATGCTGGCAAAGTTGTCATCAGTCAAAATCATATCGGCCGCTTCCTTGGAAACATCCGTACCCGTGATCCCCATTGCAACGCCGATATCCGCATGCTTCAGCGAGGGTGCATCATTCACACCGTCGCCGGTCATCGCGGCGATATTTCCATTCGCCCTGACCGCATCAACAAGCCGCACCTTGTGCTCCGGTGATACACGCGCGAATACATTCGTGCTTTTTACGCACTCACATAACTGCTCATCTGTCATCTCGGAAATTTCACGGCCTTCGATCGTGCCATCCGTTATAATTCCGAGCTGACTGCCGATTGCGCTTGCCGTAATCTTATGGTCACCTGTAATCATTTTGACCTGAATGCCGGCCGTCTTACAAATATCGATCGCCTCTTTTGCTTCCTCACGCGGCGGATCGATCATGCCGAGCAGTCCGACGAAAATCAGGTTGTTTTCTGCCTCCAGTGAGGTGTCCACCGCTTCTACAATACGGTAGGAAACACCGATCACACGGAGTGCGGACTCGGCAAACTCTTTATTCTTTGCGAGAATTTCTTCTCTCTTTTGATCGGAAAGCGCCTGTACCTGTCCTTTGATCTCTACATCATTGCATCGGCGCAGCAGTTCATCCGGCGCCCCCTTGGTATACATCACAATTTTGCCGTCAATCCTGTGGAATGTGGACATCAGCTTTCTATCCGAATCAAACGGAATTTCCTGTATGCGCGGATACTTCTCTTCCCAATCCCGCTTTTCCATTCCGCATTTATGTGCCAATACGACCATTGCACCCTCTGTCGGGTCACCGATAATCGTCTCTTTCTCAGGATCATAGATGGAGTCATTGCACAGCAGGCCACCCTCGATTACCTTCTTCACGGAGTCTCCGGCAGCATTTCCGGCTTCATCCGTCACTTCGCCGACAGGGCTGTAGCCGCTCCCGCCTACATTGAATACATCGCTCGCATTATAAATCTTCTGAATTGTCATCTTGTTCTGCGTCAGCGTTCCCGTCTTATCAGAACAAATGACAGTCGTACTTCCAAGCGTCTCGACCGCACTCAGCCGTTTGATGATTGCGTTGCACTTTACCATCCTCTGCATTCCCATCGCAAGCACAACAGTTACGACCACCGTGAGTCCTTCCGGAATCGCTGCAACAGCGAGAGAAACGGAGGTCATGAAAATATCAAACAGTTCCATACCGTGGAACAAACCAAGCAGGAAGATCACACCGCAAATGACCAGGCAGACAATGCCAAGCATCTTTCCAAGGCTGTCCAGTTTCTTTTGCAGCGGAGTCGATTCATCCGGTGTATCATTGAGCATATCGGCAATGTTCCCCATCTGCGTCTGCATACCGGTATTGGTAATTACACCTTTTCCGCGTCCGTATGTGATGACAGTGCCCATATAAGCACAATTAATGCGATCCCCCAGACTTGCATCATCCTGAAGCACGACCTGCGCGTCCTTTTCTACCGGAACGGATTCTCCGGTCAGCGCTGCTTCATCGATCTTTAAGTTTATCGATTCGATCAGGCGCAGATCGGCAGGAATATAATCGCCGGCCTCCAGAATAGTAATATCTCCCGGTACAACATCGGGGGATGCCACCTCAACGATTTGTCCGTCACGCAGCACCTTGGCATGCGGACTTGCCATTTCCTTGAGTGCCTTCAGCGCGTTGCTCGCTTTGTTTTCCTGATATACGCCTAAAATCGTGTTCAGCACAACAATCGCCAGAATAATAATGCCTTCCAGAGATTCGCCGAGCGCAATAGAGATTACAGCAGCAATGATCAATATGATTACAAGAAAATCCTTAAGCTGTTCCAGCATCATCTCCAGGATGCTCTTTTCTTTACCTCCCTCCAGACGGTTATGACCATACTGGGAAAGGCGCTTTCCTGCTTCATCACTTGTCAATCCGGTAGCTGAATTTACTTGCAGCTCCTGTGTGGAGCCCTCGATTGACTGATTAAAAAAAATTTTCATAAAACAACTCCTCTCTTTTAATTTATACCGCAAAAGGAGGGGTTTTGATCCCTCCTTTCCGTATCATAAGTCATTTACCCGCTTTGATGGCAGGCTTCTTTTTCCGCATCACGGACAGTATGGTTTCCGCCGCGACCATAATAGACAGAATTAGCAAAATCAGTGACACAACCGGAATTGCCGGATGTCCTGTCTTCATTACCCAGCCTTCATAGATGCCGATTACAAGTGCCCAGTTGGACATGATAAACATGAAAACAGCAGGAAGCAGCGTCACAAGCCAAAGCTTGGAAGTTGGCTTTGTGTTGTAAAGCCAGATCGTAACACCAACCAAAGCTAAAGCTGCCAAAAGCTGATTAGAAGCACCAAATGTATTCCAAAACGTTTTCCATGCCGGAATCACATTCCCTTTTGCATCCGTCATCGTCTGGAAGATGAAGAAAATAGGAACACCGGCAGTCAGAACCGTGCCGAGCACTCTGCCCTTTACATCTTTTAAACCCGTCAGCTCCTCAATGATATAACGGCCAAGTCGGGTGCAGACATCCAGTGTATCATACACAAATGTCGTAAATGCCATCAGGCCGAAGCTGATTCCATAAATTGCCGGAATGCCGATCAGCTCCATAAAGCTGCCGATACCCGTCGCATAAATAAAGTTCGGCGCCTTGGAAATCATTTCGGAATCCGTCGATAATATCATGACACATACGATAGAAATAACCGCCACCATTGCCTCTAACAGCATGGCCCCCAAGCCCACAGGCTTTGCGTCTGTCTCTTTATACAGCTGCTTGCTCGATGTTCCGGAGGAGACAAGTGCATGAAAGCCCGAACAGGCGCCGCATGCGATCGTGATGAACAAAATAGGGAATACATTATTCTGTAAATTTCCGTCCGCTCCCAAATTGATGAAAGCAGGATAATGAATCTCATAGCCGCCGAATACAACACCGATGGACGCAACAATCAATGCCACATACAGGAAATATCCGCCGAGAGCCCCTCTCGGCTGAAGCAGAAGCCACATCGGAACCATTGCGGCAATCAGACAATATGCCAAAATAAGAATTCCCCAAACCTTCTGCAGCAATACAGGATCAGAAATCGGAAGGGTCAGAGGAATATATTTACCTGCCCAGATAGCAACACCCACAAGAGGAAGGAATATAGCGACTGCAGCACCTTCTTTTAGATGTGCATATCTCATCAGCAAGCCCATAATAACAGGAAGAACCAAATACATCAGTGAGGAACTGCTGCTCCAGCAGCAGTGGTCGCAGGTGGGGATCGAG
>JASGGU010000060.1:0-24576 GCA_047602645.1 Lachnospiraceae bacterium
CTTATTTCCTGGCTTTACATAATGAAGATTCATCATTGTCTGTGCTGCTCCTGCTCCCATAACTCCCGGTATTGTCCAGCCCTTAAAACGCACCACATTTTCACTTGCGCCCGTTGCTATGATCAGCTTTTTTGCCTTTAATGTCACAAGCTCCTTTTTTCCGTTTTCAATTTCTTTTTCGATACCGATTAAATTTCCCGGAAAAACACCCATAACCGTACTTTGCAGCCAAATTTCCACCCCGCTTTCCTCCGCTTCCTTCAAAAGCCGGATACCAATATCAAATCCTCTCATACCGGAACGGTGTGCACTTGACCCAAAAAATTTATGTATTTGTTTAAACAGCTGTCCGCCGGGTTTCCTGTTTAAATCGACAAGAAGTACATCGGCCCCCGCCCCTCCGGCTTCTATTGCGGCAGCAAGCCCGGCGGGTCCCGCACCGACTATAATGATATCTCTGATTTCAATCATCCCGGTTCCCCCTTTGACAATCCATCCTGCGTTTTTATTACCATTCCCGCTTTGACAGGTGTAATACAGGTTCTGACATTTGACTGTCCGTCTACGATCATCGAACAATCTGAGCACTGTCCGATTCCACAGAAGATCCCTCTCGGCTCATGTTTCTTTACCGTATAACGGTTTATTCTGATTCCATTTGATAAAAGCGCAGCTAAAATCGGCTCGCCCTCATATGCTTCGATGACCTTTTCATCTACGGTAATCGTTACCTTAGGCTTCTTTTTTTTCACATCCAAAATGACGTGATCCTCTACTCTCAAGCACATAATACCCTCCATCCGCAATTTTGTCCTTTTCTTCAGGCGGCATGATCAGCATGCCGCACTGAAAGGACATTCTAAAGTGCCTGCTGTTAGTTTTAATAAAAATAATGTTTATACAATCATAGCAGTAAATTCCATCTCAACAAGACAACCATCTACCATTTTCACACATTGTGTACAGCATCTTGCCGGATAATCACCCTCCGGAAAATAAGTATTATATACTTCATTCATTTCCGGTATCAGATAAATATCTGAAATATAGATTGTAACCTTTGCAACATCATCCATGGAGGCATCCGCAGCCTCCAGAACAGCCTTCGCATTTTCCATCGTTGCCTTTGTCTGCTCCTTGATGCCTCCTTCAACAATTTCACCGGTACTGTCCGTACCAATCTGCGTAGTAAAAATCATATTTCCCATTTTAATTCCCAAGGCATACGGTCCATGACATTCTCCGCATTTTTCTGTTGTTATTTGAGTTCTCATATTAATATCCTCCTTCGCGCTGTGCGCTTTTATTTATTTAAAATTTAATTTCTAAATCCTTATTTACCAGACTGGACGGTCGCACTTTCTCCGAAAATCTCATGACAAGCTGCTTTAAAGCCCGGCTTCTGCCTTCATAGAAGGAATCCTCCGAAATAAATGCCGCATGCGGCGTAATTACTACATTATCATTAAATTTGAATAGCTCGCTTGTTTCATTCATCTCATCCTCAATCACATCAATACCCGCTCCCTTAATCCAACCCTGCTCCAGTGCCTTTACAAGGGCCGACTCCTCTACGACAGAGCCTCTCGCTGTATTGAGCAGATATGCATCCGGCTTCATTCTTTTCAGCTCAGCTTCTCCGATCAGATGATAAGTGACATCCGGTATCAACGGACAGTGCAGAGATACGAAATCCGAACGCTCAAGCAATTCTTCCAATGTATCTGATTTTACACATCCATATTCTGCAAGAAATTCTTTTGTTTTGGTAGGCGCATAAACAAGAATCTCTAATCCGAGAGCCTTCAGCACCGGTACCATCCGCTTGGGAATTTCCCCGAAAAACACCATACCAAATATCATTCCCGTCATGCGATAGGTTTTATAGCCAAGCAGCGGATCCCATTTTCCCTCCCTTACCTTTTTATCGAAAAATGTAATTTTTCTAACAAGATCAATCATGAGTCCAATTGTATGCACAGCCACTTCTTCCGCACAAAAACCCGGAATATTCGTTACACTGATTCCATGATCCGTTGCGGCTTTACAATCTACATTATTGTAGCCGATGCTCTGCAGGGATACCTGCTTTAAAGCCGGACAGGCATCCATCACTTCCTTTGTTATCTTTTCATACTCAACGACAAGTCCCTCAGCCTTTGTCTCATTTAAGTGGGTCACAAAGTTTTTAGTTCCTTCTTCGTCCTTAATTTCAATCAGTTCAAGATCCGTCACTCCCCATTCTTTCAGGAGCTTATTTTCATAATCTAAATGATCGTCTATATTATAATAGAGTATTTTTGTCATCGTTTCTCTCCTTTCCTAAAGCTCTGCAAGAGATGCATCCAAAATAGAGATTCCCTCATCAATTTCTTCCTTTTTTACGTTCAGCGGAGTGGCAAAACGCATTCCGTTTCCGTGTACGCCGCAATTCAGTGTCAGCATATGACGTTTCAGACAACCTGCCTTCACTTTCTGCCAAATTTCCGGCGCGGGTGTTCCGTCTTCCTTGCAGAACTCAATTGCCACCATCAGTCCCGCACCTCTTACATCATAGATGACAGAATATTTTTTCTTCAGTTCACAGAGCCTTTCTTTTAGATACGCTCCCATTTCATTTACATTTTTCAGAAGGCTTCCGTCCTCAAACTGGTCAAGTACCACACAGGCAGCCGCAGCCGCTACCGGATTTCCTCCGAATGTTGTTCCGTGCGTTCCCGTCGGCCAGGATGCCATAATCTCCGGACTGGATACAATTGCACTCATAGGGAGCCCGCCCGCAATCGCTTTTCCGACCGTCATAATATCCGGCGTTACATTATGGAGCTGTCCTGCCCACATGTTTCCCGTACGCCCATATCCAGATTGTATCTCGTCAAACACAAGAAGAATCCCGTATTTGTCACAAATTTCCCTGACTCCCTGCACAAATTCCCTGGGCGGCACAACATAGCCTCCTTCCCCCATCACAGGCTCCATATAAATACAGGCCACATCATCCGGGGAAACAATATAGCGAAGCAGCTTTTCGAGCTCAAACAGCGAATATTCCCCTCTTTTCTCCGCCGGAATCTGGGGCGGGCATAAATCTTTCCCCGGGTAGGGCGCAAAATAAACCTTTCCCATCAAGCCTTCATAATGTTTGCGATATTTGGCATTTGAGCCCGTAATTGAGGTCGCCCCGCAGGTCCTTCCGTGGAAGGAACCCATAAAAGCAATGACTGCACTTCTTCCCGTATAAGACATTGCCAGCTTTAGAGCTCCGTCGGTAGCTTCCGCACCGCCGTTTGAAAAAAAGAGAGAGGTCAAACCCTTCGGTGTGACGGATGCCAGTTTTTTGGCAAGCTTCAACGTAGATTCATAATTGACAAGATTGAACGATGCATTGATAAGATGTCCTGCCTGTTCCTGAATTGCTTTTACAATGGGAGGATAATTATGTCCCATTGCATTTACCGCTATTCCCTGCACAAAATCAAGATACTTCTCTCCGTCCGCCGTTGTTAAATAACATCCAAAGCCCGATTTCATAACGAGCTCTGTCTGCTTAGCAAACACCGGACTAAAATACTTCTGATAATCCTCAAATTTAACTGCTTCCATTTTAATCCTCCTTCTAATGCCTTAACGGCTTTTATTCGTATGCTTTGTTCAAAATTGCATAAACATCTTCCTCTCGGATCTTTACCGGGTTCAGTGCAAGTAGTCTGTATTCCATTGTTCCGCTGACGATTGTCGGAAACATCTCCTTCGTGACAGGCGGAACCTGAATCGTATTCAGCTTTGTCAGCTTATCTGGAATTCTGAGATCGCAGCCCAATATTCTGACAGTATCTACAGACAGCTCTGCGGCATCCCTGATTGCCATCCCATCGATATTTTCGCCCAGAAGCTCTGCTATTTTAGCAAATTTTTTGATATTTCCGGGAAGATTTGTTTTCATTACATAAGGTAACAAAAGAGAATTGGCAATTCCATGCGGCGTATGTGCAATTCCCCCCATTGCCTGCGCAATTCCGTGCACCGCACCGAGACCGGCATTTACAAATGCCGTTGCGGCCATCACACTGGCGACTGCCATACTGCTTCTTGCCTCCAGATTTTCCGGATCAAACGTTGCCGTACGAAGACTCTCACCAATCAGTCTGATCGCAGTTTCCGCATAGGCATCGCTTACCGCCGCCGCATGCAGGGATACATAGGCTTCAATCGCATGTGTCAGCGCATCCATTCCGGTACTCGCCGTGATCAGCGCAGGCATGCCCTTTTGCATGAGGGGATCCACAATTGCATACAGCGGCATTAAATATTCATGTGTTACGGAAAGCTTGCAATTGCGTTGATTATCTGTAATAACGCTTGCCGCCGTCACCTCGGAACCGCTGCCTGCCGTCGTTGGTACGGCAATCAAAGGAATCGGCCTGTTTGTCACTGTTCTGCTTCCTCCGAATAAATATTCTCTGATAGAGCCTTCATTTGTGGCAAGCATACACATTGCCTTTGCAGTATCTATGGAACTGCCCCCACCTACCGCCAGAACAAGATCTGCCTTGCTTTTTTTCAATGTTTCCGCAGCCTGATCTACGACTTCGATCGGAGGATCTGCAACCGTATCCGAAAAAATTTCCGTCTCAAACCCCTCTTCTCTTAATTTTTCCGTCATTGCAATGACCGGAAGTGATTTCTTCAGTATCCGGTCTGTTACAATCACTATCCTTTTTACATGTAAGGACTCCAAGATCGGTTTTAGTTTTTGGGATGCGTTCCTTCCAAACAAAATTTTTGTCGGAGACTTAAATAAAAAATCCTGCATAGCTGCTGTTCCTCCTGTTTCCTCAGATTCCAAGATAGGATTTTCTGATCTGGTCGTCATTTTTTAATTCTTTAGATCTGCCGGAATTAATGATTTCACCTACTTCTATCACATAGGCACGATGAGATGCAGTCAGTGCCATCTGGGCGTTTTGTTCGACAAGAAGAATTGTCGTTTGATACTCTTTGTTCAGTTTTTTAATGATACGAAATATATTTTCTACGATCACAGGTGCAAGTCCCATGGACGGCTCGTCAAGCAGCAGCAGTCTCGGCCTTGCCATCAATGCCCTTGCCATTGCAAGCATCTGCTGTTCTCCTCCTGACAAGGTACCTGCAATCTGATTCTGTCTCTCGAGCAGCCTGGGAAACAATTCATATACCCACTGTTTATCCTTTTTTACACCCACTTTATCCTTTCTTAAATAAGCACCCAAATCAATATTTTCGGAAACTGTCAGGATTGGAAAAATTCCTCTTCCCTCCGGAACCTGAGAAACACCTAAGCTTACAAGCCTATGAGCTTCCTTTCCGCCTATTTGTCCGTCGCAATATTGGATTTCCCCGCCAAGCGGCTTCAGAAGCCCGGATACCGCATGCAGCGTTGTGGTTTTTCCGGCACCATTCGGCCCGATCAATGCCACAACCTCCCCTTCGTCCACATGAAGTGAAATACCGCGAAGTGCCGGAACGGCTCCATGGCTTACCGACAGGTCTTTAATCTCCAGTATATGTTCCATGCTTCTCACCTCCCTTACTCTTACTCTTCATTCTCAAACTTTCCGCTTCCCAAATATGCCTGAATGACCTTTTCATTTGATTGAATTTCCGACGGCATTCCTTCGGCTATTTTCTGTCCATGGTCAAGTACAATAATTCTGTCAGATATATTCATAATAAATTTCATATCATGTTCAATAATCAGCACATCAATCTTCTTTTCGTCTGTGATGTAATGCACGACCTTTGTCAGTTCTTCCTTTTCAAAATTATTCATGCCCGCTCCGGGTTCATCCAAGAGCAGCAGCTGAGGCTTTACCGCAAGTCCTCTCGCAATTTCCAAAAGTCTCTGTTTTCCGTAGGGAAGATTGACTGCAAGCTCTCCCTCCAATTGCTTAAGTCCCACAACCTCAAGAAGTTCTTCGCATTCCTTAATCACTTCTCTCCGCTTTTTATTCGTCCTTTGGGGCAGGAAAAGAGCATTTAGAAGCTTCTCTTCATTGCAGCCGGGATGTGCGATCAATACGTTCTCCAAAACCGTCATGCTTTTAATCAGCCGAATATTTTGAAAGGTTCTGGCAATACCAAACTTTGTACGTTCATGCGCTTTCATCTTTGTGATATTTTTTCCCTTAAAATAAATTGTCCCATCCGTAGGCTGGTAAACGCCTGTCAGCAAGTTGAAGAACGTCGTTTTTCCTGCCCCGTTCGGACCTATCAGAGAAAGAATCTCTCCCTTGTTCAGTACAAGATCCACATTATCTACCGCAAGCAGACCTCCGAACTGTATCGTTGCGCTTTTAGTTTCCAGTACCTTCTCCATCTTTCACACCTCGCATTGCTTTGATTTTATATTCATTTCTAAGCCGCCTGCCTCGTCCCCAGATACCCTCCGGCTTGAATATCATCATGAGCACCATTGCAGCTCCGTAAATTACCATTCTGTATTCGCTGAAGGCACGCAGTACTTCAGGAAGCGCCGCCAGAAGAATCGCACCGAGAATGGAGCCCTCTATACTTCCCAGTCCTCCAAGCACTACCATAGAAACCATCTTAATCGATTCCGCATAGGCAAATGACATCGGAGATATCATTCCCATATAAACTGCATAAAAGCTCCCCATCAAGGCCGCCATACCACCTCCGATACAGAATGCCCAAAGCTTATAACGCCGCACGTCAAGACCTACTGCTGTCGCCGCCACATCATCCTCGTTTACCGTCATCATTGCCATTCCAAATCCGGAATTATTAAATCGTTTCATGAATACAACAAATACAGTCAGCAGAATTAAAGCAAAAAAGTAATACGCGGTTTTCCCTTTTATCACAAGGCCGAATATTTCCGGATTCGGGATGCTGGGAATCCCTGCTGGTCCTCTTGTTAAACTCACCTCATTTGTCAGGAACAAACGAAATACTTCTCCGAAACCAAGTGTCACTACCGCTATATAATCTCCTCTGAGCCTCAGCGTCGGGTAGCAGAGAAGTGCACTAAATAATGCCGTACAAATGATGCTGACAATTGTCGCCAGAAAAAAATTAACGCCAAAATTCATCATCAGAAGTGTTGTAATATAAGCACCCATTCCATAAAGGCAGACATGACCCAGAGAAAACTGACCGGACCAACCGATAATTAAATTCAAGCTGAGCGTCAGGCATGCATACATAAAACAAAGAATGATGACATGCAGCGTATATTTATTTGTTACGATGAACGGAAAAATGATTAGAAGCAGCAGGCATGCAAACAACGCTGCCTCTTTCTGCCTTTTTGTAAGTCTGATTTCTGTTATCTTTTTTACAATGCCTGTTTGATCACTCATATACGTTCACCTCTTCCTACACCTTATCAATATGCTTGGCACCCATAATACCGGAAGGGCGCAGTACAAGAATCAAAATCATGACGATAAATGCATATGCGTCACGATAATCTGAAGAAATATATCCTGCTCCCAGACTCTCAATGATACCGATTACAAAACCTCCCAGAACAGCGCCGGGAATAGAGCCGATTCCTCCAAGAATTGCCGCTGCAAATGCCTTCATGCCAAGGAGATACCCCATTGTCGGATAAACCGCACTGTAATACGTTCCGACAAGAATACCTGCAATTCCGGCCATAAAGGCTCCAATACCAAATGTAGAGGAAATAATCATATTGGTATTGACACCCATCAGCTTTGCATTTTCAATGCTGACAGAGCATGCCCGCATGGCAACACCCATCTTTGTCTTGTAGACAAGTATGTACAAAATAATCAGCATCATAGCCGTAACACACAAAATGATAATCTGCATATTTGTAAAACTGACAGTTCCTATTTTATAATTTGTTTTTTTAATAGTAGAAAACGGCTGTGTGGAACTGCCAAAAATCAACTGTGCCAAATTTTGAAGGAAAGTGGACATCCCGAGTGCGCTTACTAAAACTGCCATTCTTCGGTTCCTTTTGATCGGGCGGTAGGCCACCCGCTCCACGCCCATACCAAGTATAGACGTAAAGCAGGCTGCCAGCAGAACCATTGCAACAACAGGAAACCCAAGCTTTGTGGCAAGCAGCATTCCAATAAAGGTACCAAACATCAGCACGTCGGCATGCGCCCAGTTAACAATTTGAAGAACTCCGTACACCATAGAATAGCCGAGTGCGACCATTGCATAAATACCGCCGATAATTATTCCGTTAAGTAAGTGCTGGAGAAACATAGGAAACTCCTCCTTTTAAAAAGCTTTGGTTGTTATTCGTAAATATCAAATTTTCCATCCTTTACCACGAACCTCATCTCTGACTTCGTACAGTTACAATCCACAAATTGATAGGTTCCCGATACTCCTGTGTAATCCGTATCAGACAAAGCCTGATTCAATGATTCTCGTGTCAATTCTCCGTCTACACGATTCATTGCATCCATCATGACCATAATTGCATCATAGGCAAGTGCGGACCAGTTGCCCGGTTCTTCCCCGTATTTATCACTATAGCTCTTTACAAACTGCTGGGTAATTTCATTATCTGCCTCTGCGCTAAACTCACCAAGCACATATAAGCCTTCCACAGCATCCCCATACTCAAGCATTGCCGGTGAGTACAATCCGTTTGCACCTACGATTCCAATATCTGCACATCCGTAGGAATCCTTCTGTTCACAAATCATACCTGACTCCGTAACAAGGCCGGCAATGAACATTCCATCTGCACCTGAATCTGCAACTGCCGTTAAAATTGTGGAAAAATCTACGGTCTCCCCATAAACAAATGTCTGCTCGGTGACAACGTTCAATCCGAGTTCTTCCGCATTGCTTCTGAACTCATCGGCAATGCCAAGCCCATAATCATCATTTTCATAGAGCAGCGCAACATTCTTCCATCCGAGATCACTGCAGAAGGATGCTCCCTCCGCTCCCACATCCGCATCGTTGGGAGCCGTACGATAAAAATAATCACTGATCCCTGTCAGACCCGGATTGGTTGCAACCGGGCTGATGCTCGGAAGACCTGCTTCTTCATATACATCGACCTGGGCAAACATACAGGAACTGTTATAGGAGGAAATCACCCCGAGAATTTCCTCATTCTCCACAAACTTGTTTGCAATTGCCGCAGCAGAAGTTGGTGACGCTTCATCATCCTCCTTCACAAGCTCAACTGTTTTTCCGTTGATGCCTCCGTCAGCATTTACCTGATCGACTGCCAATTGGATCGCATCCAAAATGAGCAATCCGTCTGCCGCCACACTTCCCGTCATCGGAAAGGAAGTTCCGATGTAAATCGTTTCGTTATCCGCCTTGGAGCCGCAGCCGCTGAGCAGGGATGCTGTCAATACCGCAGCAAGTGTGCAAGCCGTCAATCTTTTCATTTTCATCTTTCTCGTCATTTTTTTCCTCCTCTTTTCTCATTCCCTTTTTTTATTTGTGGCCTTTCCATTCTATAGCAACGGGAGCATATTCGTGATACCTCCCGGTTCTACCCTTCTAAATAAATTCCTGATAACAGAATCGTTTATATGAAATAAACAAAAGGCACATTGATTTTTATCAATGCACCTTCACATTTTTATGTGGTCTATCCGGTAAGCCCACCTAATTGAATTTTTCAAATCATAATGGATAATTTTCAAAATTGCAATAGGTTTTTTTACAAAACGTCATTTATTAATTGAATTAGTTTTTTTTTCGAAATATTTTAAGTTTTGCTTTGTTTCTTCCGTTTTAATGAAAGTTTCCACCCGACAAGCGAGCGCTGTGCGCATGCTACTCGGTCACACTATCTCTGTCCAGCATTTCTTCAATAAAGATTCCGAAACCTTTTGTTGCATCCTGCACAAACACATGTGTAACCGCGCCGATAATTTTTCCATTCTGCAGGATCGGGGAACCGCTCATACCCTGTACAATACCACCGGTCAGCTCTAACAGGCGTTCATCGGTAACCTTGAGCACAATGCCACGGTTTATATTCTCTCCTTCAGAATTCATATTAATTTTTGTAATTTCTACGTCATACAATTCCGCCTGCCCGCTGATGCAGCACAGGACCTGAGCGGGACCGAGTACAATCTCCTGTTTCATGGCTATCGGATAACTGCTCATTGAAGCGGCTTCTAAAAGTGCCTCAGTTCCTTCCCCAAATATCCCGTGATCTGTGTTTTGTGTGATCCTACCGATTTCATTCTCCGGAAGATAGTCGATAATTCCCATCAGTTCACCCGGAGAGCCACTTTCTCCTTTTATGATGGAAATAATATCCGTATGGTACAGCGTACCGCTTCCAAGTTCCAGGAGTTCTGCAGTATCGATATCATTGATGCCATGACCGAGGGCGCCGAATTCCAGATTTTCGTCGATATAAGTCAATGTACCGATTCCCTGTACATTATCCCGAACCCAGACACCGATTTTATATTCTTGGGCGGAGCTCATGACCGGTACTACCTTTACCTCCAGCTCCTGCTCCGCCCGGCGTATTTTTAAAATTAATTCCTCCCCATCACAATTTTTTACCGTTTCAATCAATTCCCTTTTATTTTGAATTTCTACACCGTTGACTGCTTTGATATAATCACCGCTCTGCAGAATTTCCGAAGCCGGCTCATAATTCATTCCGTCAGCCCCTTTGACAGCACCGGTTTCCAGCACAAGAATCCCATCCGATTTAACATAAATTCCAATTGGCATACCGATCGGTGTCAACAGGCATTCCTCCACGACATCGAGCGTCACACTTTTTAAAGGGATCATGCCGAACAGCCGACATTCGAGCGTATAGCTTCCGGTCTTGGAGCTTTGAAATGTCACAGGCCGGTTCAGGGATACGGGAATTGGACTCTGTACTTCTTCCTCACCGAAATTTCCTACAGGCAAAATTTCGCCGGAAGCAGGCACCGACAAACTCAGCCGTTGTTCCTTGCCTTTTACAATTTTAATTTCATCCGGGATTCTGTTTTTTGTATCGATATAATAATAGATCAGTCCTGATATCACCAATATTCCGCAGACAGCAATCAAAAACGTCCTGTATATTCTTTGTTTTTTGTTCACGAAACCACATACCTTTCTTGACGAACAAAAGTGTGCTCCGCCTACTCTCACAGCCAAATAGACCGCCCCACTCCTGCACGAAGTACTTTTATTTCATTGAGAAGTAATCCTTTACCGCTGCAATGTAACATGTCTTCCTAATGAAATAAAAAAACGAAAGAACCTTGGTTCTCCCGTTTTAGTATGTGATGTTTTTTTACTTTCAATCAGGTTTTCTTTGTTTTCTTTGCCAGTTTTTTCATTTCTTTTGCGTTCTTAAAAACTGTGTCGGTGATCTGGACGCCGCCCAGCATTCTGGCAAGTTCTTTTTCAGATTCGGCTTCCGACAACCGCTTCACCATTGTGACGGTTCTGCCATCTGATACATTTTTACTAATTTCAAAATGCGTATCCGCCATCGCAGCAATCTGCGGAAGATGCGTCACACAGATCACCTGATGATTACCGGCAAGCAACGCCAATTTTTCTGAAACCTTCTGAGCAGTACGACCGCTGATACCCGTATCAATTTCGTCAAAAATCAGTGTACCGACCTGATCACGACTTGCAAGCACCGCTTTTAGGGCAAGCATAATCCTCGAAAGTTCTCCGCCGGAAGCAACCTGGGCAAGCGGCTTCACTTTTTCACCCGGATTCGTGCTGATCAAAAATTCCACCTCATCATATCCTTCAGGTCCCGGCTTATTCTTATTCGCTTCTACATTAATTTCAAACCTGGCATCCAAAAAATTCAAATCAATCAGAGCAATCTGGATGTCTTTTTCCAAAAGCAGGGCCTGCGCATTCCTGATTGCAGAAGCTTCCCCGCATAATCGAAGAAGATCCTCTTTCAAGCACTCCGTTTTCTTTTGAAGACTGGAGATATATTCCTCATAATTCCGATACTTCTCAAGCTGTTCCTCCTGCTTTTCGCAGTATGCAAGTACTTGCGCAAGCGTATTTCCATATTTGCTCTTTAAACGATTGAGCACGTTCAAACGCTCCTCCGTCTGCACATATTCCTCTTCTCCGAAGCTTAAGCTGTCCTCATAATCGGCAACAGCCCTGTTAAAATCATTCAACAGGCTGTCAATATCCGTAATCTGCGCTAAAAGGCCTTCCATTTCCTCATCATAGGCAGCAACGGATTTTAATGTACCGAACGCGCGCCCGATTGCCGCTCCCGCTCCATTTTCCGTCTCATAGCCAGTATACTGATGCACGACCGCAATCGCCTCCGCAATTTTTTTCACATTCGTCATTTTGCGGTAATCCTGCTCTAAATGCTCATCCTCGCCGAGAATCAATGCAGCCCCACGAATTTCCTCAGTCTCAAACTGCGCAAGTGTCGTTTCCTTTTCTCTGTTTCCATCCGCCTGTTCGGCTTTAAGAAGCTCTGCCTGTACCTTAGAATAGTGCCCGTATTCGGTTGCGATACGCAAAAGGAGCTGCCAGAACTCCTCTCCGCAATAGCTGTCGAGTATTTCCCGATGCTTTTTTTTATATAAAAGCGACTGATGCTCATGCTGACCGTGAATGTCAATCAACATACCGGAAAGTTCTTTCAACGAAGCGACCGGCACCGTTTCCCCGTTTACCTTGCAGACTCCCCTGCCATTCATAATTTTACGCTGCATGATGATCTGTCCGTCTTCGGAAAGAATATCCATTTCATGCAGCTTTGCTTCCTGCTCCTCATTTTCTATCGAAAAAATCAACTCGCAGAGAGCATATTCCGCGTCCTCCCGAACAACATCCTTTGGCATCCGCTTTCCGAGCGCAAAATTCACCGCATCGATAATGATGGATTTTCCGGCTCCGGTTTCACCTGTCAAAATGTTGAGCCCTTTTGAAAAATCAATATCAACCTCATCAATTAATGCAATATTTCTCACATGAAGATTTGTCAGCATTTGTTATTCTACCTCACTCCGCCTGTTTCTTTTTGCAGCTGTCCGGGCTGCCACCGGCTTCTCAGTTTTCCTTTATCCAAGCATCGCGCGCAGATGATCCATCATCGTATAGGTATCCTCTACGCTTCTGATGGCACACATAACCGTATCATCTCCCGCAATACAGCCGACCATCTGCGGAAAATGCAGTGCATCAAGGGCTGCCGCAACTGCCATCGCCATACCGGATACGGTTTTGATGACAAGAATATTTTGAGCCATATCCATAGAAATAAAGCCGTCCCGCAGCACGCGCACAAATTTTTCATTCAGCTCCTGCCGTCCCTCGCGATGCAGCGCATATCGCTGTCCGCCGCCATCCGTCGATATCTTGACAAGCTTCAGCTGCTTGATATCTCGTGATACCGTAGCCTGTGTGACCTGAAAACCCTCTCGATTCAGCAGCTCCGCAAGCTCCTCCTGCGTTTCCACAGCTTCATCCTTGATGATTTCTATTATTTTTTTATGTCTGCTGTTTTTCATCACCGAACCTCGGACATTTTTCTGGACAGCACATCCAAAAAGCTTTCTTTGCTCATTTTAATGATCCGTGTCACTTCCTCAGCCTTTTTAATATCGATATATTCCCCTGACTTCAGGAAGCATGCACTTACTCCGTCAAAGGATACTTCAGTCGTGTCCTGCTCCTGCCTTCTTCGCGAACCGATTTCAATGCGGATATCATCTTCCGCAGACAGCACAAGCGCGCGGGTAATAAGTGTATGAGGACAAATTGGCGTGATGAGAATGACCTTCGCCTCCGGCTCCACGATCGGGCCCCCCGCAGACAAATTATAAGCGGTCGAGCCGGTCGGAGTGGAAATGATCACACCATCTGCTTCATATGTGTTTAACAGCTTTCCATTTACAGAAATGCAAATACTCACGATGCGCAGCGTACCGCTCCTTGTAATGACGATATCGTTCAGTGCACTGTGTCTTGCGGCTTTTTTCCCGTTTATGAACGCTGTACCGCTTAACATCATCCGTTCTTCAATTTCATATTCCCCGTTAATCAGATGCTCGAGCATCGGAAAAATGTGTTCTTTTTCCACTTCCGCCAAGTAACCGAGTGTCCCGAGATTGATCCCAATCAGCGGAATGTTGCTTTTAGCCAGCCTTCCCGCGGCCTGGATCAGCGTTCCGTCGCCGCCCAGCACAAGCACGCAGTCTGTATCCGGCGGTATGTCCTCCTGCTCCTCACAATCTGTCTTCACACAGGTGCGCTCCATTCCTTCATACAAACAATGTATCCCGCGCAGTTCCAAAAATTGCTTAATTGCCTTTGTCTTTTCAAAGCCCGGATCCTTTTCCACATTTGTCATCACATAATAATTTTTCATCGCGCCTGTACTCCTCTTCACATTCGATCATAGCTGTGCGTGTGCTTCCTCCACAATCATCTCTACCCGACTGTCCATGGTATTTCCGCCGTTTATGCCGTTGTCATCGATATAATCAGCGGGGGCCTCCTTTTTCATATAGAGCAAATATTCAATATTTCCCTCCGGACCTTTGATGGGCGAATAAACCAGGCCCAATGGCAAAAAGCCGTTTCCCACGCAAAAGGCAAGAACCTTCCTGATAACCTCCTCATGCACGGATTTTTCCCTGACAACGCCCTTTTTTCCAACCTTTTCCCTACCCGCCTCAAACTGCGGTTTGATCAGGCATACCATACACGCACCGGGCTTTAAAAGCTCATATGCCGGCGGCAATATCTTTTCCAGAGAAATAAATGAGACATCCACGGAGGCAAAATCCGCCTCCTCTGCAATCGATTCCTTCCCGACATAACGGAAATTTGTTTTTTCCATACAGATTACCCGTTCATCATTGCGCAGCCTCCAATCCAGCTGCCCATGCCCGACATCGATAGCATAGACCTTTTGGGCACCGTTTTGCAGCATACAATCCGTAAAACCACCGGTAGAAGCACCGATATCCAGACAGACCAACTCTGTCAGATTGATCCTAAATTCCCTGATTGCCTTTTCCAGCTTCAGGCCTCCCCTGCTCACATATTTGAGCGGATTCCCCTTTACCAGCAGTTTAATTCCCTCTTCTTCAAATACTGCTCCTGCCTTATCCTCTCTCTGCCCTTTAACAAATACATTGCCGGACATGATGATCGCCTTTGCCTTCTCCCTCGAGGGTGCATAGCCCTGATTGACAAGAATCACATCTAATCGTTCTTTCATACGCTTCTGCCCACACCTGCATATTCCGTAATGATCCGCTTAATAATCGTGTCCTTGTCAATGCCGACCTCCTGCTTTAACAACTCCACATTGCCATGTTCGATATAATCGTCCGGAAGAGAAATGATCAGTACAGAGACCGCCTGCCTATGCCCGGCCATATAATCACGGAGCTTTTCACCGTATCCCCCGCTTTGTACATTTTCCTCAAGTGTCACGAGCATACTGTGGGTCTTCGCAATCAGCTTAACAACCTCTTCATCGATCGGCTTTACAAAACGTGCATTGATCAGACTGCACGAATATCCTCGTTCCTTTAAATCTTTTCTGACCGCCTCCGCTGTCTTTACCATACTGCCGACGGCAAATAACGCAATATCCGCTTCTTCATAAATAACTTCGCTTTTTCCGTAAACGACCGGCGCGCGAAATTCCTTTAAACCGTCATATGCCTCACCGCGCGGATAACGAACCGCAATCGGAGATTCAAAACTCACCGCAAATTTTATCATATCGGAAAGCTCCCATTTATTTTTCGGAGCCATAATACTCATATTCGGAATTGAGGATAAAAATGATAAATCAAAAATACCCTGGTGTGTCTCCCCATCGCTTCCGACAAGTCCGGCCCTGTCAATCGCAAATACGACAGGCAGGTTTTGGATGCAGACATCATGCAGAATTTGATCATAGGCACGTTGCAAAAATGAGGAATAAACCGCCACGATCGGACGCAGCCCTCCCGCCGCAAGTCCTGCCGCAAACGTCACCGCATGTTCCTCCGCAATCCCAACGTCAAAAAAACGTTCGGGATACATGTTGGAAAACCGCTTAAGACCTGTCCCGTCCGGCATAGCGGCCGTGACAGCCACAACCTTCTCATTTCTGGCACCCAGCTTTGTCATAACCGTAGAAAATACATCTGTATAGTTTGATTTCACACGGTTTACCGAAGGAAGTCCAGTCTCAATATCAAACGGCTCCGCCCCGTGAAAGCGCGCCGGATGACGCTCCGCCGGCAGATAGCCCTTGCCCTTTTTCGTAATGACATGGACGATCACACATTTGTTGATTTTGCGCGCCTCTTTGAACATCTTCGTCAGCGCACCGATATCATGTCCGTCGACCGGGCCTAAATAGGTAATCCCCATATCCTCAAAAAACATGCCGGGCACAACAAGCTGCTTGATACCGCTTTTATAGCGTTTCAGTGTGTCCACAACCGAATCTCCATATTTGGGAATTTTTAGCAGTGTGTCCTCCAAGGAAATTTTAAAATTCTTATATGCCTCCGCCGTACGGATACTTCTCAGATATTTTGATACGCCTCCCACATTTTCCGCTATTGACATATTATTATCATTTAAAACAATCACATAATTTGTTTCCAAACGAGACGCATTATTCAGTGCTTCATAAGCCATGCCGCCCGTCAGCGCTCCGTCACCGATTACCGCGTAAACACCGTAGTCCTCTCCCTTGATATCGCGCGCCTTCACAAGACCAAGTCCCGCCGAAACGGACGTAGAGCTGTGTCCCGTATCAAAACTGTCGCAGGGACTCTCCTTTCGCTTTGGAAATCCACTCATACCGCCGTATTTGCGCAACATATCAAAACCGTCCCGCCTTCCTGTGAGCAGCTTGTGTGTATAGGACTGATGTCCGACATCCCATATGATTTTATCGTCCGGAAGTGTCGCTACCAAATGCAGCGCCATCGTAAGCTCCACAGCCCCGAGATTAGAACCCAGATGACCCCCTGAAACACTGATTTTCTTCACAAGAAATTCCCTGATTTCCTGTGCCAAAATTGCATAATCATCCCTGTCGATGTCCTTAATATCATTTGGTTCTTTAATTTTATCGAGTATCATTAGAATGCCCCGTTTCTTTACTTAATTCGTGTGATTAGCTCCCTGACAAGCATCATCAAAAATTCATTCTTATACGGCAGGCTTTTCAGACCGCTGACCGCTCGTTCCGAGTACATCGCAACATCCTGGTGTGCCTGCTTAAGACCCTTTAATGTGACATAAGTCACCTTGTGATTCTTTTCATCGGAACCGATCGCTTTCCCCAATATCTCCCGGGTACTTTCTACATCCAGAATATCATCCTGAATCTGAAAAGCAATGCCTATCTGTTCAGCCGCCTTAGAAATAACAGCCGTCTCCTCTTCAGTTGCGCCTCCAAGTACCGCTCCCGCCATCATCGCGCTCTGAATCAGCGCACCAGTCTTTAATTTAAAAATAAACAGCAGTTCTTTTTCGTTCAGTTGGGTTTGCTTTTTTTCCGCCTCTACATCAAAGGTCTGCCCTCCAACCATTCCATAAATTCCTGCTTTTCCAGCAAGAATCTGAAACGCCTTAGCAACCTTCTGAAGCTCAAAACCCATGTCAAACCCCTTCGCAGCCGTCTCATATGCATAATTTAAAAGCGCGTCACCAGCCAGAATTGCCATATCCTCTCCATAAGCAATATGAGTTGTCCTTTTGCCTCGCCGGTATTCGTCGTTGTCCATCGCCGGCAGATCGTCATGCACTAAGGAATACGTATGGATCATCTCAAGTGCTGCCATAAACGGCTCAATCACCGCATGGGTTCCGCCGAACATCCGATACGTTTCGAGCATCAGTATCGGGCGAATCCGTTTTCCTCCCGCTAAAAGACTGTAATTCATTGCTTTAAGAACAGTCTTCTGACAGCCTTCTTCCTCGAGTATTCCATATTTTTCCAGAACTTCATTGGCATAGGCCGTCCTGTTTGCAAGCTCCTCTTTAAAATTCATGTAACTCCCCTTCTTCTCCCATCACAAGTACTTGTTTTTCCACATGCTCAATTTTATTGCTGCAATATTTCAACAGCTCCATTCCTTCCTGATATAACCGAAACGAATCCTCCAACGGAATTCCCTCTGCCTGCAGCCCACGCATTGTCTCATCCACTTTTTCAAAGGCTTCCTCAAGAGAAAGCGAATCCAATTCTTCCTTATTCATTCCCATCTTTTTTTCTCCTTATCGCCTGCTTGTCCCGCACCTCTGTTTGAAGAATACCATTTTTCAGTTGAAGCGTCAAAAGCTGTCCGAGACGTACCTGCCTAATATCGGTAACAGCTTCTTTTCTCTCGTTCTCCACATATGCGTATCCGCTTTGCAGGCGGTCCAACGGGGACAGCGCCTTCAACCTTTCGATCCGCAGCTGCAGGCCATGCCTTTTCTCTGTTAAAATCTGCTGCATCCTCTTTTCCATGCGTTCCTGCTCATTTACGCAGCGCATTTTCTTTTCCCGTATTCTGCTTTGCGGGCTTACCGCAAAAAGCCTTAAACGCATCTGCTCACATCGGTTTTTCTTTTCGTTTATCTGCCTGTTAAAATGATGCCGCAGGAGGCTGTATAAATCAAAACACCTGCGTGCATATTCCTCATAGGAAAATACAGCCAGCTCCGCAGCTGCGGACGGAGTCGGCGCACGCAAATCTGCCGCATAATCTGCAATCGTTGTATCCGTTTCATGTCCTACCGCAGAAATAATCGGTACCCTGCAATCGAAAATTGCCCTTGCTACAGCTTCCTCATTAAATGCCCACAAATCCTCTATGGAACCGCCGCCCCTGCCTACAATCATCACATCGACGCCTGCCGACTCCAAGACACGAATACCGTTCACTATACTTTCCTTTGCGCCTTCTCCCTGCACAAGCGCCGGATATAAAATAAGCTGCACATAGGGATTGCGGCGCTTTGCAATATTGATAATATCCTGCACGGCTGCGCCGGTCGGTGCCGTTACGATACCGATTTTCTGCGCATAGGCAGGAATCGGCTTTTTATATGCTGCAGCAAACATGCCCATCTCTTCCAGCTCTTTTTTTAACTGCTCATATTTTTCATAAAGCAAACCGGCCCCATCCAAAATAATATCCTTGGCATAGAGCTGATATTTACCGTCACGCTCATAGACCTCAATGCTTCCGCCCGCAACAATCTGCTGCCCTTCCTTGAGCGTAAAGCCGAGACCTTTTCTGAAGCCCGCAAACATAACACAGGTCAACATGCCTGTTTTGTCCTTCATCGTAAAATATATGTGACCTGAGGAGTGGTATTTGACATTCGATACCTCTCCCTTTACATAAATAGAACGCAGCATATAGTCCTGCGAAAACATGTTTTTAATATATGAATTGATCTGTCCTACGGAATATACACTCTTCATATGCAAACCTTACTTTGCGATTTTTGCAAGAATCCCATTGATAAAAGCAGGCGATTCATCCTGACCAAATTTTTTGGCAAGCTCCACAGCCTCGTCGATCGCAACGCCCACAGGTATATCGTCATCGTATTTCATTTCATAAACAGCCAGCCGAAGAATTGTCAAATCTACCTTCCCAAGCCTGCTCGATTTCCAGCCCTTTGCTGCCGCATCAATCAGCTCATCCAGTTCCTTAAGCATATCCGCTATTTTAGCATATTTATTCCTGATATACTGTTCCTCTTTTTCAGGTATGGGGACAGGCGGCTTTTTGCCGTCCTCTTGTGCCGGGTCCTCAAAGTAGAGCAGCAGCTGCTGCGGCATATCCTCCACTTGATTGAACTCCACCCTGAAAAGAAGTTTAAAAATATGTTCTCTTACTTCCGACCTTGTCATTCTGCACTGCTCCTTATCAGGACTGTTTTGTCATATCAATCCCGGCAATTCTGATATTGACATCAGATACTTCCAGGCCTGTCATATTTTCAATTGAGGATTTTACTCTCTCCTGTACCTTTTTGCATGTCGTCGGAATGTTATAGCCGTATTCCATGATCAGTACCATTTCTACAGAAACCACATGATCAATAAGCTCAACTCTGACTCCTTTTGAAAGTGTTTTCATTCCGACCTTGCTCATCAGCTCGTTTGTAATGTTTCCTGCCGTTGCTGCAACACCGTCAATTTCCGTGGCCGCAAGCCCTGCAATGTTGGCTACGACATCATCTGCAATACGCACTTCACCGAACGAATCCTCTTGTAATGTATGGTTATATTTATCTGTTTCCTTCGCCATAATAAAAGCCTCCTGTTTTCTGCGTCTGATCGTGCGAACATGACAGCCGCCTAAATGTTTATCTGCCTCTGCCCTATCCAGTATAGCAGAATTTGTTGTGCTTGCCTAGTATTTTATAGATAGAAAAGCAGGGAGAGCTGGTCGTTCATTTCTACATAACTGACACTTTCATCATTTTGCAGATAGTCAAAAATCTTCTCCTCCCAGATCAAATATTGGTATAATGCCGTGTAAATCGATTCGTTGCTGCACTTTAAGGTGACGGAAGCTTGCTTCTGTGAATAAGCATTTGCAAACGCCTCGTTTAACTGCATCTCATCCACTCTTTCGAAATAAATACCTTCCCTGACATAATAATTATCCTGCATAGAAATACACTGCGGTAAAGGCACTGTTTCACTGATTATGTGAGTGCCTGCAATCATTGTTTCCGGTACGCATAAATAATCGTAATTGATTTCAGGCACCTGCACGGAAGGCGTGCCCCCGTCTGATGTCAAGTTATAGGAAGCATCTCCCCAGGTCGTATCCACGTAATAATAGCTGCCGTTCACACGCACCAGATTCCACACATGCGCTTCCCTGCCCTTCACACTACCCTCCACAAGTGTACAGAATACGCCGGCCTTGTATAAAAGATACTGCGTTGCCTTGGCATACCCCTGACAAACACTCTTTCCCTCCAGGAAAACACTTAAGATATTCTGATTTTCCGGGGCATTCAGGTCGTATTCCGTATTTTGAATCAGGTATTCATAAATATACTTTACTTTTTCATATTCATCGGCACCCTCCGGCAGCCCCGCCAAGCAAGCATCCGCATAGGCATCTATGACAAGCTGCTTTTGCTTCTCCTGCTCTGCATCCATTGTATATGTTCCTGAAAGCGTAATTTTTTCAACAGCATTCCCCCGTGTATATTTCGTGATTGAATAACCTGTAATATAAAAAATCTCCGGGTGATCCAGCATCACGCATTTAAATGCCTTGTCAATCAGCTCCGTATCGACTGTCGATACCTGCACTTCCTTCCCGTGCTCCTTCAGGATACTTAAAATCTCACTGTAAATAAGCTTTGCATTTTCATCAAGCTGTTCATAGACATAATTGCCTGTATCCTGAGAGACAAGCGTTTCCTGAACGGCTGCCAAATCATCCTGCGGCAGTGTCTGCACGGCATCTGCATCGGCTTCGTCCCGCTCCAATATAATGACCGTATTTTCCTGTAATGCCGCCGGCTCTTCCTGCGTTTCGGCAGTCAGCTTGGGCAGTTCTATTTTAAAAAAGTCGGGAAGCGATACACTGCAGCCCGCGAGCAGCAAGCTCACGCACAGTGCGGCGCCGATCATGCCCGTCATCCTTTTTTTGCACATCTGCATTCCTTCTCCAACTGCTTCAGCTTTTATGGCCTGCCTTACTCATCAGCTCCGCCCGAATTCCAAAAGCTCCAGGCCCTTATTTCTGTCGAGCGTCATACCGACGCTCCAGCTATTCACAAACAAAAGCAGTGGATTCCCTTTCATATCCTTGATTTTCTTCATATCGGACGTTCCGATCAGTTTCGCTAGATCCAGCTCCTGATTGCCAATCCAGCGAATGTGCTCATACGGAAGATTTTCCAACCGTATATCCACATTGTATTCGTTTTCCAAACGGTATTTCAACACCTCAAACTGCAGGACACCGACAACACCGACAATAATTTCCTCCATGCCCGTATTGAATTCCTGAAAAATCTGGATTGCACCCTCCTGCGCAATTTGAGTAATGCCCTTTACAAACTGCTTGCGTTTCATCGTATCCATCTGGCGGACGCGTGCAAAGTGCTCCGGTGCGAACGTCGGAATGCCCTCATAGGCAAAGCTTTCATTCGGCATACAGATTGTATCCCCAATGGAAAAAATACCGGGATCAAATACGCCGATAATATCACCCGCATATGCCTCTTCCACTATGTGCCGCTCAGAAGCCATCATTTGCTGTGGCTGCGACAACCGCAGCACCTTATTTCCCTGAATGTGGCGTACCTCCATGCCGGCATCAAATTTACCGGAGCAGATACGCATAAACGCGATTCTGTCCCGGTGTGCCTTATTCATATTAGCCTGTATTTTAAATACAAAGGCTGAAAACTCCTTTTCTGCCGGCCGAACCAAACCCGCATCAGACATACGTGCAAGCGGCGGGGTTGTCATTTGGAGAAAGTATTCCAAAAATAGCTCAATACCGAAATTCGTAAGCGCGGAACCAAAAAATACGGGAGAAAGTGTTCCCTTTCTGACCGCCTCGAGATCAAAATCAGCGCTCGCTCCATCCAACAGCTCAATTTCATCAAAAAGCTGAGCTTCCGCTTCTTCCCCGATATAGCTGCTAAGCTTTTCTTTCTGGGCAATCGGAATCAGATCAGAATGTCCTTCCTTCGTTCCTTTTTCCGTATCGGAGAATGTGACGACACATTTCTTTTCTCTGTCGTACACGCCTTTAAACCGCTTTCCCGAACCGATCGGCCAGTTGACGGGACACGTGGCAATCCCAAGCTCCCGCTCAATTTCATCCAGCAACTCAAACGTGTCATTCGCATCACGATCCATTTTATTTATAAAAGTAAATATTGGGATCTTACGCATCACGCAAACCTTGAACAGCTTTCTTGTCTGAGCCTCCACGCCTTTGCTTGCATCAATGACCATGACCGCCGAATCAGCCGCCATTAAAGTCCGGTACGTATCCTCGGAAAAGTCCTGATGCCCCGGCGTATCCAGAATATTGATACAGAATCCGTCGTATTGAAACTGCAAAACACTTGAGGTAACCGAAATACCTCTTTCTTTCTCAATTTCCATCCAGTCTGACACCGCGTGTCTTGCCGTCGCCTTTCCCTTCACACTGCCCGCTAAATTAATTGCTCCACCATACAAAAGAAATTTCTCCGTAAGTGTTGTCTTTCCTGCGTCGGGATGGGAAATGATCGCAAATGTCCTTCTTTTATTAATTTCCTTTGTATAATCCGGCATTGTATCCTCCAACATTTAATAATATAAAATCATAATACACTTTTACCGTAAATCGTCCCGTTTATACCTAAATAGGAAAGAACGGTCGCGCCGATATCCGCAAAGCTCTCCCTCGTACCGAGATTTTGGGGTGGAAGTGTTTTTCCATACAGCAAAAACGGGATATACTCTCTGGAATGGTCAGTCGATTCGATAAAACCCGGATCACAACCGTGATCTGCCGTAATCATAAGTACATCGTCATCCGTGAGCTTTTCCATGATTTGCGGCAGGCGTTCATCAAAATCAGCGACCGCCCTCGCATAGCCGTCAATATCGTTACGGTGTCCGTACAACATATCATAATCTACCAGATTTACGAACAGAAGTCCATGAAAATCTTTATCCATCCAGGCAAGTGTCTGATCGATCCCTTCCTGATTACCCTTTGTATAAGTATACTCCGTAATACCCCTGCCCGCAAAAATATCCTTGATCTTGCCAATCCCGATCACATCAAGTCCTGCTCCCTTCAGGTTATCAAGCATCGTATCCTTTGGCGGAAGAAGAGAGAAATCATGTCTGTTTGACGTACGTGTATAATTGCCCCCTGTCCCGACAAACGGCCTGGCTATGACTCGTCCGACTCCATGCTTTCCCTGCAGAATCTCCCGTGCAATCCGGCAGTATTCATACAGCTGTTCAAGCGGAACGACCTCCTCGTGAGCAGCGATCTGGAATACGCTGTCCGCCGAGGTATAGACGATCAAATCACCCGTGCTCACATGTTCATCGCCATAGTCTCTGATGACATCCGTGCCGGAGTAAGGAAGATTGCATAAAATTCCCCGTCCCGTTTTCTTTTTGAATTCATCGAGGACATCCTTCGGGAAACCGTCCGGATAGGTTGGCATCGGCTTGTCCGATACAAGACCCGCAATTTCCCAGTGGCCGATCGTTGTATCCTTCCCTTTCGATTTTTCCGCCATTCTCGCATAGGAAGCGATCGGCCGGTCCTCCTTTTCCAGAAAATCCACGCCGTCAATATTAAATAACCCCATTTTTTTTAAATGCTCAGCTTTAAAAAAGGCACTTGTACTGCAGGAGCGCAGAGTATTTGTTCCCACATCTCCATATTGTGCCGCATCCGGCATTTCTCCGATTCCAAAACTGTCCATTACAATCAAAATTACTCTTTTGCCCATTTTATGACCTCCTGTTCATTTTATGCAAAGCAGAACGCCGCTCCACTTATGGACCGCATGTATAAACGGGCACCGGAAACATTCCGGTGCCCGTTTATCATACATGAATTACTGTGTAAT
>JASGGU010000007.1:0-88015 GCA_047602645.1 Lachnospiraceae bacterium
ATGATGTTCAATATGGGCGGTGGCGGCGGTGGCGGTGGCGGCAGCGCCCCGAGCGGCGGCGGTCCTGGCGGCGGATTCTAGGAGGCGGCATGGGAGAAAAAATAATCATCGATATGAAAAATATCGTAAAGCGTTTCTTTGTCGGGCAGCCGAATGAACTGGAAGTACTGCATGGAATCGATTTAAAGGTGTATGAAGGTGAATTTGTTTCGATTGTCGGGCAGTCCGGTTCCGGAAAGTCTACGCTGATGAACGTGATCGGCGCACTGGACAGACCGACCGAGGGCGAATACATGCTGGATGATGTGGATATGTTCCGCGCAAAGGATAAGGATTTGTCCGGCATCCGGTGCAAAAAGATCGGGTTTGTATTCCAGACATATAATCTTGTCTCCCGCACGAGCGCACTGAAAAATATAGAGCTTCCGATGCTGTATTCCAACACGCCGCGGAGTGCCCGGACAAAGCGCGCAAAGGAGCTTCTGCGGATGGTGGAAATGGAAGAACGTATGAAGCATTCACCCGACGAGCTTTCGGGCGGACAGAAGCAAAGAGTAGCGATTGCCCGGGCGATGGCGAACGATCCGGCAATCATTCTTGCGGATGAGCCGACGGGTGCGTTGGATTCCGGTACCGGACGGCTGATCATGGATATTTTCCATCGGTTGAACAGAGAGCAGGGCAAGACAATCGTCCTGATTACCCATTCAAATGAATTGGCGGAGGAAACAGGGAGAATTCTTACCCTGAAGGACGGTTTCATCACCGGATGCCGGAAGGGAAGTGGTGCAAATGCTGTTCATTGAAAATGTGCTGCTGGCACTCGGTTCCCTGTTGGCAAATAAAATGCGGGCACTGCTGACGATGCTCGGCATTATCATCGGTATCGGTTCGGTTATTGCAATTGTAACGGTCGGCAACTCACTGACAAATTCGATTACGTCCTCCATGGAGTCAATGGGAGCAAACAATATCACGGTCGGTCTGCAGCAGAAATCGACGGAGGAGGAAACGACGGACAGCGGCATGACATTCCGAGGCCCCTCCTGGCAGAAACAGGCGACAGAGGATGACTATTTTACAGATGAGATGCTTCAGGAACTCGTATCTGAGTTTCCGGATGAGGTAAGCGACTTGTCGATCAGCGAGTCACTTGGCAACGGCCAGGTAACGATCGGAACGGACTATGCAAATGTTGCCGTATCGGGCGTGAATGAAGGATATTTTACGGCCAATGAGCTGACAATCCTGCAGGGAAACAATCTTTCTAAGAAGGCGCTGGATGGCGGAAAGGGAGTCGCGGTCGTATCGGATTATCTGGTCAATAACCTTTATAACGGGGATACGAGCGCAGCGATCGGACAGACGATCGAGGTGACGATCGGACAGAAGTTTTATAATTATACGATTACGGGCGTTTACGAGTACAGCTCGACCGGAATTGAATCCGAATCAACGGAGGATGTCTCGACGACAATGTATGTGCCGCTGAAATCCGTACAGCAGAAGACCCACAATACGTCGGGATATTCCACCTTTACGATCATTACCCAGACGGGTGTGGATACGGAAACCTTTATGGATGAAATTACGGAGTTCTTTGATAAATATTATCACAATAACGATGATTTTCAGGTGAGTACGTTCAGCATGGAATCTATCGTTTCCACAATGACAGATATGCTTTCCACGGTATCGCTGGCAATTTCGGTGATTGCCGGAATTTCCCTGCTGGTCGGCGGCATCGGCGTCATGAATATTATGCTCGTATCGATCTCGGAGCGGACAAAGGAAATCGGTACAAGAAAGGCGCTCGGTGCTACGAATGGCTCTATCCGCATCCAGTTTATTGTGGAGGCGATGGTGATCTGTCTGGTCGGCGGCGTCATCGGAATTTTTGTCGGGGTTGCCGGCGGTATGATCGGTGCGTCTGCTCTTGGCTATTCGGCGAGCCCGTCAGCGGTCAGCATTGTCGTATCACTCGTGTTCTCGCTTGTAATCGGGGTGTTCTTCGGCTATTATCCGGCCAACAAGGCGGCAAAAATGAATCCGATCGATGCACTGCGGTATGAATAAAATAAGATTTCTTTTATTTTATGGTTGAAGGAACTAAATACAGGATCTATAATAAAATCATCGGGCAGAAACCGATGATTTTGTTATTTTTAATACGACAGAGAGGAAACAACATGAATCAGAAAAAACTTGCATATTTGAATCCACTTTTTGAAAATGAGGTGAAAGCCGAGCGTTTGAAGGAGGCCTCTATCCGGATTTACCGGCATGGGAAGCCGGTATTTGAAAATCATTACTTCGGAGATAAGGAGGATGCAATTTATCGGATATTCTCTATGACAAAGCCGATTACAAGCACTGCGGTCATGATGCTGTATGAACGGGGACTCCTTGATCTGCTGGATCCCGTGTCAAAATATATTCCGGCGTTTAAAAATATGATGGTCACGACAGAAAACGGGCTCGTTCCTGCGCAGACGGAGGTAACGCTGCAGCAATGCCTGAACATGACCTCCGGTATGGTATATCCCTCGCCGGACACGGTCGCGGGACGCTATCTGACGGAGGTGTCGGACGATATTAAGAAGCGTGTGGCGGCAGGAGAGCAGATATCCACACTGGAATGGTGCAAAGCGATCGCATCCTCTCCGCTGATGTTTCAACCGGGTGAGCGCTGGAGATACAGCATATCGGCGGACGTACTGGGCGGTGTTGTTGAGGCGGTTGCGGGAATGCGCTATGGCGAGTTCCTTAAAAAAGAAATTTTTGAGCCGCTGAATATGAAGGATACCGGCTATTACGCGCAGATTCCTGATAAAATCGGACGTCTTTCCACGATGTATTGCCGGAAGAATGAAAAACAGGAGTTAAAGCCGGCGGACAGCGAGATGATGACTTCGTTTGACTGCTTCACGGCTACCGGATACACGCCGTTTGAGGGCGGCGGTTCGGGACTTTGTTCAACACTTGAGGATTATTCACACTTCGCGCTGATGCTTGCTGGCAGGGGAGAATACAACGGGGTGAGAATTGTCGGACGCAAGACTGTCGATTACATGACGACAAGCCAGTTGAACGAAGTACAGCGTAAAGGGATTTATTTTGACAGCTGCTATGGCTATACATACAGCAATCTGATGCGGATTTTGGATGATAAAGGTGCCGGTGTTTCCAACGGCAGCTACGGAGAATTCGGCTGGGACGGTCTGCCCGGCAACTATTTTATGATAGATCCCAAAGAAGATCTCGTTTTACTTTACTTCCAGCAGATTAGGGAAGGCGCCGATGTAAGCCTGCGCCGGCGTATGCGCCAGATTGTTTATGGTGCACTGGAATAGAAAATTCGGAGGAGTGTCTTATATAATGAAAAGAAACGTGCCTTCCCCTCAAGAATGAGGAAAAGGCACGTTTCTTTTGATGAATTATCCCATTGTAATTTCTACATGGTACTCGGTCTTGCCCTTTTCATAAGGGATGATACAGCCGTCTACGTCTTGGCCGTCCACCTTCATGCTTGCAATACCTTTTTCCACATTCTTCGGGTTTGTGACCGTAATGTGGTATATTCCCTCACGGTACTGGCGAGTCAATTCGAAGTCGCCGAAGCCCTTCGGTACGCAAGGGTTAATGGAAAGACCGTTTAACGTCGGATAAACGCCGAGAATATATTGAGAGATATTGACAAATGTCCATGCGGCAGTGCCTGTCAGCCAGCTGTTCTTTGCTTCTCCGTGGTATTTTGCATCACGTCCGGCGACCATCTGAGAATAGACATACGGTTCCGTGCGGTGAATTTCGCTGATTTCCTCCACATAGGCGGGGCAGGTTTTCTGATAGATATCAAAAGCACGGTCACCGCGGCCGATGATGGTCTCGGCAATCGATACCCATGGATTATTATGGCAGAAAATACCGGCATTTTCTTTATATCCGGGCGGATAAGAACTGACTTCGCCAAGCTCTAAATGGTATTTTGTATAAGCGGGCTGAAAAATCATGATGCCGTATTTCGTATCGAGCTTTTCTTTTACAGAGTCAAGTGCCTTTTGCGCAAGCCCTTCCTCTACACCGATGCCGGCAAGAGAGCAGAAGCCCTGCGGTTCGATGAAAATCTGACCTTCTTCACATTCTTTGGAACCGATCTTGTTGCCGTAAGCGTCATAGGCACGAATGAACCAATCACCGTCCCAGCCTGCTTTGAGTACTGCCTCATAGATGGCATCTACTTCCTTTATGGCTCTCTCAGCCTCGGCATCCTTGCCGATCAGCCTGCAGAGATCAGCATATTCCCTGCCGTATTTCACAAACATTCCGGCGATAAATATGGATTCTGCGACAGGTCCCTCGGAAGGACCGAAGGTCTGGAAGGATTCGCCGGGATGCTCGGAAAAGCAGTTTAAGTTCAGGCAGTCATTCCAGTCGGCACGTCCGATCAAAGGCAGACTGTGAGGCCCCTTATGATTTACAATGTAGTCAAAGGAGCGTGTTAAGTGATCAAATAATGGCGCTGCTTTGGATTCATCATTATCAAACGGTGTCAGGATATCCAGAATGGAAGTATCGCCGGTTTCCCTTATGTATGCGCCGGTTCCTGCAATCAGCCACAGCGGGTCATCGTTGAAACCGCTTCCGATATCGGAATTTCCTTTTTTTGTGAGCGGCTGATACTGATGATAAGCACTGCCGTCTTCAAACTGTGTGGATGCAATATCGATGATACGCTCCTTTGCACGATCGGGGATCAAATGCACGAAGCCCAGCAGATCCTGGCAGGAATCACGAAAGCCCATGCCGCGGCCGATGCCCGATTCATAATAAGAGGCGGAGCGGGACATATTGAATGTCACCATGCACTGATACTGATTCCAGATATTTACCATCCGGTCTACCTTTTCGTTGGCGGACTTTACCGTATATTTTTTTAAGAGTATGTTCCAATATTTTTTTAATTCGCAGAATGCGCGGTCAATATCCAGATCCGTCTGGTAACGGGACAGCAGTTCTTGTGCCGGCTTCTTATTGATAATCCCCGGCTTCTCCCACTTTTCTTCATTTGGATTCTCTATATAACCGAGTACGAAAACAAACGATTTGGATTCTCCCGGGGCGAGAACGATATCGATCTGCTGGGAGGCGATCGGCGCCCAGCCGCTTGCCATTGAGTTTGCTGCCTGGCCCCGTTCTACGACGATCGGCTTGTCTGCACCCCGATAGTCGCCGAGGAACGTATCACGAATCGTATCAAAGCCTGATATCGGACTGTTCACAGAGAAAACAGCGTAATGGTTTCTGCGCTCACGATACTCCGTTTTGTGATAAATTGAAGAGCCGATGACTTCTACCTCACCGATGCTGTAATTTCTCTGGAAGTTAGTCATGTCATCCATCGCATTCCAAAGACAAAATTCCACATAGGAGAATAAGGAAATGGTCTTGACAGAAGAAGACGTATTTTTCAAAACGACCTGATTGATTTCGCAGGTGTCATCCATCGGAACGAATGCGAGGCAGGAGGCTTCCAGACCGTCCTTGGAGGAAGTAAAACGGCTGTAGCCAAGGCCATGGCGGCATTCATACGAATCCAGCTCGGTCTTTGAAGGCTGCCATCCGATGTTCCAAATGGAAGCACCGTCCTTAATATAATAATATTTGCCGTTCGTATCTGCCGGAACATTATTATAGCGGTAACGAGTGAGTCTTAACAGCTTTGCATCCTTATAGAAGGAATAACCGCCGCTCGTGTTGGATATCAGGGAAAAGAAATCCTTGCAGCCAAGGTAGTTGATCCATGGCAGAGGAGTTTTAGGGGTAGTGATGACATATTCAGCATTTGCATCATCAAAATAACCATACTTCATACTGTTCTCTCCATTCTTAAAAGTCTGATTTTTTATTATATAGGAAATTGCCCCGAATTTCCTATATCATAAAATTTTATGCGCAGCTACGCGCGCGGAACAAAAGCTGTGCTGCCAAAGTATTTGGTCGCGAGAGTGGGCGGAGCGCACTTTTGTTCTTAAATTTGTCAGGAAGTTCAAGTAAACGATTAAGTGAAAAGAGCAAAGTACTCCCTGTGTAACAAGAGTATACATGATTTATTTTACAAAATCAATACTTAAATAGGAAAAACAAATGGAAATAGAACAGCGTATTTTCGCCATGTTATAAAAACTAACAGAAAAACTAAAAAAAAGCTTGAAAAAATACCCAAATGTGTTATATACTAAAGAAGCGAAAACGTTTAAGGCGTCGTAGGATTATTTGAGGAGGCAGAAATCATGGTATCGATGAAAGACATAGCGGCCAAATGCGGTGTGTCTGTAGCAACCGTCAGCAAAGCCTTAAATAATCACAGCGACATCGGCGATGAGACGAAGAAATGTATTAAGCGGGTTTCCAAGGAAATGGGCTATTTTCCCAACTCCTCCGCAAGGGCATTAAAGACGAAGCGTACCTATAATCTGGGTGTGCTGTTTGTAGACGAGGCGCAAAGCGGTCTGACGCATGATTATTTTGCGCATGTGCTCGACAGCTTCAAAAGTTATGCCGAGAAGAGCGGATATGATATCACGTTTATCAACTGCCAGGTCAGAAAGAATATGACTTATCTGGAGCACAGCTTTTACAGGGGTGTTGACGGAGTTGTGATTGCGTGTGTTGATTTTTATGATCCGGATGTTGTGGAGTTGATTCACAGTGACTTGCCGGTCGTGACAATTGATCATGTTTTTGACTATAGAATTGCTGTTGTATCGGATAACATCAGGGGGATGCATGATCTGATCAATTATGTGCACGGGTGCGGACACAGGAGAATTGCTTATATCCACGGAGATGATACCTCCGTTACGCAGAATCGTGTCGGCAGCTATTACAGAAAGCTTGAGGAAATGGGGATTACGCCTCCTGACAATTACGTGAAGGCAGGAACCTACCGCAATCCGGGGATGGCAGCCAAGCTCACAAGAGAGCTTTTGGATTTAAAAGATCGCCCAACCTGTATCCTTTATCCCGATGATTATTCCTGTATTGGCGGGATCAATGCCATAAAAGAACGCGGACTTCGTATTCCCGAGGACATTTCCGTGGCAGGCTACGATGGTATTTATGTTTCACAGATTATGGAGCCAAAACTGACAACGATCGAACAGGATACAAAGGAAATCGGAAAAATTGCGGCAGAAAAGCTGATCAGACTGATTGAGTATCCCAAAACGACACTCATTGAGAAAATTGTCATTTCCGGTCATGTTCTGGAAGGCAAATCCGTCGGCCGCATTGAGCAGCAGTAGCAGTACCCATACTATTCGATATTTCATTTTGAAATATACTCCTTCATGATGCCTCCTGCCGGTCTCCGTGACCCCCGGGAGGCTCCTACTTTCAACTCTCATGCATTCTGGCATTTTTCCGCCAGGCAGACGGTGTCATTCCTGCTTCCTTCTTAAACAAATAAATAAAATGATTAATATTATCAATTCCAACTGCCGCGGCAACCCGATTAACCGCCAATTCCGTACTTCCCAACAGATCTTTCGCGGCACCAATTCGTCTTCTGATCAAATAGCCGACCGGCGAAATTCCAAAATATTTCGTAAAGTCATGAACAATACTAAACTTACTCACTTGATACCGTTCTTCCATCAGAGCAAGCTTCCAGGGCTCCGGATAGCTCTCATCCAAATCCTTTTTCAGCGCATACAGATAAGAGGGAATTTCCAAACATTTTGTGTAAAATGCATTCTTTTCTACGATCAATTCTGTGAGCAGTTCAGTCAGAAGCAATGATATCATAAGCGGCCGTATGGCAGCACCACCCGCCGGCCCCGTACTATCCGAAGAATACAGTTCATCGCCGGCTCCCTCGGCAAGGCTTTCCAAGCGCTTGAAAATCGATGGTATTTTACTTGCGGGCGTAGCAAGCAATAAATGATCATCCAGTGATGTCGCCGTTTTGATAGCGGATGTTTGTTGCTTAGAGGCCGAGGCACTCATAAACAGCTCATAATAAAACGGCAGTTCGCCGCCGTTTATATGCAACACAATATACTTCCATTCCTTTGCATCGTGCAGTCCGATCGAATGGGCCTGTCCGCAGTGAAAAAAGAGAACGGTATTTTCGGCCAGCACTGCAGAGTTCTCTTCTGCCGTTAACATACCGGAGCCGGAAATTGTGTAAATCATCAGCCAGGAGTCAGCTTCCTTTAGTTCATAATAATGAGGAAATGCAGCGTCGATCTTTCCGTATAAAGAAAGAAAAAGCAAATGATTTTTTATGGTGCCGGACGTTTGATATTGATATACAGGATAAAGCTTTAAGCTGCGCGAAGAAATAATCACGTCGCCGCCGAGTTCGCCAAATGACTTTAATTTTCCGTTTTGTTCCATCATAATACCCATCTCCTCCCTATCACTTATATTTTAGCGCAGATTAAATCCTCCATCAACTAATTTGATTTTGTTTTATAAATTTTTTATTGTTTAAAAAATTAAAACAATTAATTCAATTAACTTAAATTAATAATATTAAAATTAAAATATAAAAATTGAAATGGCAAAATAGACAAAAAGGAAGCGGAGAATATAGTAAATCATACAAAAAGTACAATAATAACAAGATATACGTAAAGTGTACAAAATAGGGTGATGATTAATGATTGATTTTAGTGTATAACTAAATTAAGTTAATTGGATAAAATAATTAACTTAATTAACAAACAAATTTAATGGAGGGAAAAAGATGAAAAAGAAGTTATTGAGTGTACTGTTATCCGTAGCGATGATGTCCACATTATTTACGGGATGCGGATCGGCAGCGGAGACACCGGCATCAGAGGAAGCCGCAACAGAGGCACCGGCGGCAGAAGAAGAGGATACGGTGGAGGCTCCGGCAGAGGATGCGGAGAGCGGCCAGAATATGGCGGATGCAGACGTGGATATATCCAAGCTTGCAGGAACAAAAATTGCTGTTTATACACATGGCGGGAACAGGGTCCTTGGCGAAGAGAAGAAGGATGAAGACGGGAACACCTATCGTGACGAATCCACCGCATATCTGACACAGCTTGCAGAGAAGTTTACAAAAGAAACAGGGATTGAGGTAGAATTAAATGTTGTAACAAATGAAGAAGAAATTGAGCCGCTGTTCAAGGTTGAGGACAGCAGCATTGATATATTTACGCCTCCTAACTGGAGTCTTGCACAGTGGGAAGCCTATTCGGAGCCGTATTGTACAGTGGCAGAGGCATCAGAGATTTATGGTGCCGATTACACAGGCTCAATGCCGAACAACGGTACAAATGTGTTTGCCATTAGACCGGCAAAAGCATACAACCAGTGTATCGTTTATAATGAAGAGGTAATTAAGGCAGCGGGCTATGACGAGATTCCGGCAACACTGGAGGAGTTTAATGAAATGTGTGCGGCAATCAGGGATATGGGTGTTACGCCTATTTCCATGCACAGAGTGGAAAATTGGCCGCTTGCAACCGTGCAGGATTTTGCGGGCTATGTGGTGGGCAACCCGAATGTGCTTGCGGAGTGCCTGAAGGAAGAAAATCCGTTCTCGGAGGATGCACCTTTCGGAAAGACGATTAAGATTTATACACAATGGAAGGCTGACGGCTTCTTTGAACCGGAAGTTTATACGGACTTTGGTGTGGCAATGGACAGCGTTGCTTACGGCAAGGCAGCAATGATGCTGTTTGGTTCCTGGGTAGTTCCCCAGATTCAGGGGCGTGTTCCGGAAGGAACAGATCCTTCCATCATTAAGTTTGCTCCGGCTCCTGATTTTGGCGCAGGCAGGTATGTACTTGCGGCACCGGCTGATGACTGGGCAATTTCCAAGTTCTCAGAGAACAAGGAAGCTGCAAGAGCTTTTATTGAATATGTTTCGGAAGATGCACAGTTCCTTGCGGACAGCGGATTTATTGCAAATAAGAAGGGTGTGGATCCGGTTGTACCTGAGCTTTACAAGATTATTGATGACGCAGTGGCAGCAGGCGAGGTGACACCGCTGTTTATTCCGGCAACGGACGACAATACGCTGCATAATCAGGAAATTCTGGAAGAAGCAGGATTGTGGGCAGATTATAAATATGTGGGTCTCCTGTTTGACTCACTCGACGTAACAAAGCCGGATGACTGGTCGGCTTATGAGAAGCAGGTAGAAGAACAGAATAAGATTTACAACGATTACAGAGACGAGCTTGGCTATACTTGGGAAGATTAATGAATTAAGAGGATGAGAGTCCTGCAAAATAGTGCCTCTTCTACGTTGTTAGGAGAGGCACTTTATTAAGGAAAGGAAATCGTATGAGAAAAACGAAGAGCAGTAGAGCAATTATTATTTTATTTTTAATACTGCCCGTGATCCATTTGCTGATTTTTTCTTATATCCCAATTATACTGAACGTCTACTTAAGCTTCACGAACTATAAGGGATTGGGAACGCCAAACTGGATTGGGCTGAAAAATTATCAGAGAATTTTTACGGACACAAGGTATATCGCTGTATTTAAAAATTGTCTCTGGTACATGCTTGTTGCAATTCCGCAGCTGGTATTTGCATTTTTCCTGGCGGTATTTGTAAACGGAAAGTTTAAAGGGTTAAATCTGTTTAAGAGTGTTCTGATCATTCCTTATCTGTTGAATGGTGTGATTGTCTCCACGATATTTATTATTTTCTTTAACAATTCGGGAACATTGAATACGATGTTGAATGCGATTGGTCTTGGAGGCATTGCGCAGCAGTGGCTGCAGAATCTGAAGCTTGTTAACCCCTCCATCGCCTCCATTAGTATTTGGCGTTATTATGGCATGAATTTTATCATGTTCTTCGGCGCACTCCAGACGATTCCCGCGGAGCTGTTTGAGGCGGCTGCGGTAGACGGGGCAAAAAAATGGCAGGAAATTAAATGGATTTCCATTCCTTCAATTAAGAATGTGTTGTACATCAATATTTTATTAAGTATTTCCGGTTCCATTCAGGTATTTGAGATTCCGTATATTATGCTGAACGGCTCTAACGGAACGATTACACCGGTTATCCAGATTCAGCAGAGTGCATTTCAGGAGGATAAATACGGTTTCGGCGCAGCGCTGTCCATCGTTGTGTTTGTCATTGTTGTCATTGCGGTGCAGCTCCAAAACGTATTAAAGAAGAGGGGGGAGAATTAAAATGGATAGAGAAAGCAAGGGATATAAAATATTCAGATATGTTTTTTTGCTCCTTTCCTGTGCGTTTGTGATCATTCCAATCATTCCGCTCATCTTTATGGCATTCAAAACTGGTGCGGAATATTCTGCCACACCGGTGCTGACACCTCCGAAAAACTGGTTGAATTTTTATAACTTCGCCTATGCGATCCGGGTAGGAGAGCTTGGGCCGGCGCTGATCAACACGGCGATTATTCTTACTGTC
Source organism: Lachnospiraceae bacterium (assembly GCA_047602645.1). GTDB lineage: Bacteria > Bacillota > Clostridia > Lachnospirales > Lachnospiraceae > JAEYFP01. Next base: position 11,438 of record JASGGU010000007.1, read on the forward strand.
TCGCTTGGAATTCAGTTGATCTTTACGACGATGGTCTCGTATGTGCTGCACCGCTTTACTTTCAGGGGGAAAAAGCTTATTACGATCCTGTTCACACTGACGATGTTCATTCCGGCTGTTACGACACAGACTGTTGTATTCCAGATGATTTACAGAATGGGACTCGTTAATACACGGGCAAGTGTAATTTTGCTGTATGCGGGCGTCGGCATTGTCGGCATTTATATTATGTTCAACCTGCTTGATTCAATTTCCAAAGAACTGGATGAATCGGCGCTGATCGACGGCGCAAGCTATTTTGTAATTTACCGCAGAATCGTGCTTCCGCTGTTAAAGCCTGCCTGTACGACACTGCTGATCTTAAACGGCATCGGCTATTACAATGATTTTTATATCCCGAACCTGTATTTGCGCAGTGATGTGAGGACGTTTACGATTGCACTGTACAAATTTTTCGGAAATATGGCAACTCCGTTTGAAATTGTGGCAGCCGCTATTTTGATCGGCATTGTACCGATCGGTATTGTTTACTTGCTGTTGCAAAAATATATTTTTTACGGTTTGGCCGGAGCGATTAAATCATGATCAGAGAAAATCTGCTGTACAAAGTCATGAGCTATCTTCATATCGCCCTATTTGTAAGTCTTTGCTGCGCACTGACGATTGTGCTCTCAGGGACGCTGCTTCTCCTGCCGGCTGTCGCGGCTGTGTTCCGGATCGGCAGGGAGATCCTGTATAAAAAGGAAGATGTGAATGAAAGCGTGGTAAAACTTTATTTTCATTATTTGAAGGATTCCCTGTGCCTGATGAAATTTATCGGTGTAGAACTGATTTTTTTGCTCAATCTTGCAAGTCTTTATCTGTTTGCTGGGCAGCAGGGAGTCCTATTGAGCGTAGCGGCGCTTGCAGCGGCGGCATTTTTGCTGATTTTTCAGCTTTACATCGCGGGTTATTTTGTCTTTGTCGCTGAAAAGTTCACCATGGAGGAAGTTGCCTTTGCAATGATATTGCGCCCTGCATTTCTGATTCCGTTGTTTGCGGGGATGGTGCTGCTTCTGTTTTTCTTTAACTTAACAATTGCCGTCATCTTGTTGTTTACAGGCGCATTCTTCTTGTTTGCGCTTCAGGTTCCGGTTTTTATCCAGATGCTTTTCTATAGAAAAATGCGCGGAACGCTGGATGAAACGGATGCGTTTTATTATTTGGTAAAAAAAATGTAATAGAGGAGAATTACCTATGAATGAGATAAAAATGATTGCTCCCGCTGTGGAGAACGTACCCTGGCAGGAAAGACCGGAGGGTTTAATGGGTGCCCCCATCTGGCGTTATCGTGACAATCCGATTATCGGAAGAAATCCGATTGAGAATGTAGCGCGGATTTTTAACAGTGCGGTTATGCCGTATGAAGGAAAATTTATCGGTGTATTTCGCGGAGAACAAACAAACGGCGTTCCCTATATTTATCTGGGACACAGCGAGGACGGAATTCGATGGATTTTTGACAAAGAAAAAATTCCGTTTGAAGATGAGGAGGGCAGATCCTTCATGCCACCGTATGCGTATGATCCGCGGCTGGTAAAGGTGGAGGATACCTACTATGTCATTTGGTGTCAGGATTTTTACGGCGCTTCGATCGGCATGGCAAAAACGTCTGATTTCAAAAAATTTGTCCGCTTAGAAAATCCGTTTATTCCATATAACAGGAATGCAGTGCTGTTTCCAAGAAAAATAAACGGCAATTTTGTATTGCTTTCCAGACCGAGCGACAGTGGTCATACACCGTTTGGGGATATTTTTCTGAGTGAAAGCCCTGATCTTGTGTATTGGGGAAAGCACCGTCATGTGATGGGAAAGGGCAGTGAATGGTGGGAATCTGTGAAGATAGGGGGCGGTGCCTCACCGATTGAAACATCCGAAGGGTGGCTTATGTTTTATCATGGCGTGAGCAGTACGTGCAACGGGTTTGTATACAGTATTGGCGGAGCGATTCTGGATCTTAAGCAGCCGTCTGTTGTGAAATACCGGTGTGAAAATTTTCTGCTGACACCGGAGGAATCGTATGAGGAGAGCGGCTTTGTACCGAATGTCATTTTCCCGTGCGCAACTATCCATGATCCTGAGAGCGGAAAGATCGCTCTGTATTATGGGGCGGCGGACAGCTATGTCGGTTTGGCATTTACAAAGTTTGATGAAATCATGACTTATATTAAGGAACACAGCGTTTTGACGGAGAGTGACCGAGAACTGGGAAGACGCTGATCTGATGATGAAATAAAAAGTATGAAAAAGATGAGAAAGGGTATTGCAATTAGTAACATTTTCGTTTAATATTAAGTTACAAATCGTGAAAGATTAAGTTAATTAAGCAAATGAAACGGCGGGTCTTATCTATGAACAGGCTCGCTGTTCCAATGTTTATAACAATCGGAGGAGTATGTTATGTGGATTCAGGAAGTGACGGAGCATCTGCAAAAAGATCTCATCCCTTTTTGGAAAAATCTAAGGGATGAAGTAAACGGTGGATATTACGGCTGGCTGGACTATGATCTGGTACTTGATAAAAATGCGGAAAAGGGATGTATCCTCAATAGCAGGATTTTATGGTTCTTTTCAAACGCTTATTTGACACTGGGTGATCAGAGTCTGCTGGAGGAGGCGGCACATGCCTATGCATTTATGAGGGAGAGCTGTGTTGACGCTGAATATGGCGGTGTATATTGGTCTTTAAATTATGACGGAACAGTGAAGGACAGCACAAAGCATACATACAATCAGGCATTTGCGATTTATGCGTTGTCTGCGTATTATGATGCATCGGGGGACGAGAAGGCGCTTGTCCTTGCGCGTAATCTTCAGCAGGTAATTGAGAAGCATTGTACGGATGATGTGGGATATCTGGAAGCGTTTACCCGTGAGTTTCAGCCTGAAAGTAATGAGAAGCTGTCGGAAAATGGTGTTATCGCAGAAAAGACAATGAACACACTGCTTCATGTATTTGAAGCTTATACGGAGCTATACCGCGTGACGAAGGATCCCTTTACCGGTACGCGTCTGTGTTTTATGATGGACATGATCGCAGATAAAATTTATAATCCCGTTTTGCAGAGGCAGGAGGTCTTTTTTGATAAAAGCATGAACAGTATCCTTGATCTGCATTCCTACGGACATGACATTGAGACGGCATGGCTTGTCGATCGCGGCTGCGAGGTACTGCATGACGAATCCTATACTGCCAAAATGAGACCGGTCACAAAGGCGCTGACAAAGAAAATCTATGAGCGCGCTTATACCGGTCATTCCCTGATGAATGAATGCGAAAAAGGCGTGGATGATAAGAGGCGGGTATGGTGGGTGCAGGCAGAAACCGTTGTCGGATTTTTAAACGGCTATGAAAAGGATCCGGCAAGGACGGAATATCTGCAGGCAGCCGTTGATACATGGGGCTTCATTAAGCGGTATGTGATCGACAAGCGCAGCGGTTCCGAGTGGTTCTGGCAAGTCGATGAAAACGGAAAGCCCGATGAGGACAAGCCGATTGTGGAACCGTGGAAATGTCCGTATCATAACGGAAGAATGTGTATGGAAATCATAAGGAGGAAAATTGATGCTGCATCCTAATTATTATGTGGAACTGGAAAAGTACAACAGGGTTCTTTCAAGACCTAACAGAAAGTCTGATGTTTATAACGGGATTTTTGACCGCTGGGAATACCCGGTGCTGACGAGAAGACATATTCCCCTCACTTGGAAATATGATCTGAATGTGGAAACGAATCCGTATTTTATGGAACGACTCGGTGTAAATGCCGTGATGAATTCCGGAGCGATCGAGTTAGACGGAAAGTTTTATCTTGTCGCCAGGATTGAGGGCAACGATCGGAAATCTTTTTTTGGAATTGCTGAGAGTGACAGCGGTGTGGATGGCTTCCATTTTTGGGACTATCCGATTCTGCTTGAGGATCTGTGCCCGGAGGAGACAAATGTCTATGACATGCGCCTGACGAAGCACGAGGATGGCTATATTTACGGCGTGTTCTGCTCGGAATCCAAGGATACAACTGTTAATGACCTGTCGGCGGCAGTTGCGGCAGCAGGCATCGTCCGCACGAAGGACTTAAAGACATGGGAGCGTCTTGAAAACTTAAAGACTTTAAATTCTCCGCAGCAAAGGAATGTTGTGCTGCATCCTGAATTTGTAAATGGAAAGTATGCATTCTATACAAGACCGATGGATGATTTTATCGACACCGGTTCGGGCGGCGGTATCGGCTTTGGCCTGTGCGATGATATTACGCATGCCGTCATCGATGAGGAAATCATTACGAGCAAGAGAAAGTATCATACAATTACCGAGGCGAAAAACGGTGCGGGCTGTGTGCCGATCAAGACAGAAAAAGGCTGGATCCATATCGCACACGGCGTCCGCAATACAGCGGCGGGCCTGCGTTATGTTATTTATGCGTTTGCAACCGATTTAAAGGACCCGGCAAGGGTTATTGCGGAACCAAGCGGTGTCCTGCTTGTACCTCTTGGAAGGGAGCGCGTCGGTGATGTATCAAACGTTGTGTTTACAAATGGTGCAATCGCAAGGGATAACGGGGAAGTATTTATTTACTATGCTTCTTCGGATACGAGAATGCATGTTGCGACAACAACGATTGATCAGCTCGTCGATTACGTGTTTCATACACCGGAGGATCCGCTTCGTTCTGTTGCGTGTGTTGCACAGCGCTGTGAGCTGATTCGGAAAAATCTCGAACTGCTTGCAGGCGAAAAGTAATTAATAGAAGAGCCCAAAGCGGGCTCTTTATTAAATAGGAGGAAATCAACATGATCATTAGTTCGGATAACGCCGCACTGATCTACTGCGGCAGAATTGATTTTACGAAGAAGGAGGCGCCGGTATTCATCTATCCATACAGCTCAATCACGATGATTTTTACAGGAAAGAGTATCAGTATCAGAGTCAGGAATCATCATGTCTGCTGGGAAAATAATCTTGGTTATGTAATTGACGGCGTACAAGGAAGGGTGCGGCTTCCTGAAAGCAGTGAAGAAGTAACGCTTGTACTGGAGGATGACCTGCCGGAGGGTGAGCACGAATTGTTCTTATTTAAAAGACAGGATGCCTGCCATTATTTTGAATTTTTAGGATTTGTAGTGGAAGATGGAGCGCAGGTGAAGGCGGCATCGCCGCTGCCGGAACGCAGGATTGAGGTATACGGAGATTCCGTTTCCGCAGGAGAGGTATCGGAGGCGCTTGAGTATGCAGGAAAGCAGGACCCTGTGCATAACGGTCAGTATTCCAACGTTTATTTTTCCTATGCTGCTTATACGGCACGGATGCTCAATGCGCAGCTTCATGATATCGCACAGGGCGGGATTGCACTTTTGGACGGGAAGGGCTATTTTGCGCCGGATTTTGGTTATCTGGGTATGGAAAGCCGATACGATAAGTTAAAATATAATCCCGAGCTCGGGGAGGTGACCGCATGGGATTCTTCGCTCTATACGCCGCATGTCGTCATCGTAGCAATCGGGCAGAATGATAGTTTTCCCGAGGATTATATGAAGGCAGACGATTCGTGTGAAAAGGCGGTCCTCTGGCGGGAGGCTTATGAAAGACTGCTGAGAAGGCTGCGGAGCCAATATTCCAATGCGCTGATTATTGCATCTACGACGATTCTGGAGCATGATGTCCGCTGGGACCGTTCAATCGAAGCAGTATGCAATCAAATAAATGATAAAAAAATTGTACATTTTCTTTACAGCAATAACGGCTGCGGCACGCCGGGGCATATTCGAAAACCCGAAGCGGAGAAGATGGCAGAGGAGTTAAGCGCATTTATCGAATCCTACGGTGAATCGATCTGGAACGATGAATCAGGAAAGCAGGCATAATCATGGATGAAACAGGACAACAGCTGATTCTCGCAGCTGCCGATGGAATGGTAAACAGAGGAAACTGGGAACGAATAAAAAAGGTTATGAGAAGAGCAGCGGCAGGAGGAAAACTGACAGTTGGATTTATCGGCGGTTCGATTACACAGGATGCCGGTGCGAGCTGCCATGAAAATTGCTATGCCTATTGTGTGTATCAGTGGTGGGAGAAAAATTTTCCGAAGGCAGAAATCACCTATGTCAATGCGGGAATCGGTGCCACGACCTCTCATTTTGGGGCAGCACGTGTGCAGTCGGATCTGCTGGATGCAAAACCGGATTTTATTGTTGTGGAATTCAGTGTCAATGACAATGATATAGAAGGAATTGACGAAACTGATTTATTCAGAGAGACCTATGAGGGTCTCGTGCGAAAGATTTATAGATCAGAATGGGAGCCGGCACTTTTGCTTGTTCATAATGTAAGATATGATGATGGCGGCAGTGCAGAGGAGATACATTCTGAAATAGGCAAAGCATATGAGCTTCCCTGTGTCAGTATGAGAAAAAGCGTTTATCCGCTTATCAAAGAAGGAAAGGTTCCCATTGCGGATCTTTCACAGGACAATCTGCATCCAAATGATCAGGGACACCGGATACTTGCGGCTCTGATCACTTCCTTTTTAGAGAAAGTCAGGAAAGAAAGAGAGGCGCATGAGAAGGCTGTTTTGCTGCGAAGGGTACCGGTTACCGGAAATACCTATGAAAATGCCGTGCGCATACAGAAGGAAAGCGGCTGTGTATGCCTTTCTGAAGGCTTCGTCAGGGATCGGCGAGAGGCAGGGATGCTGCGGGATGTGTTTGTAAATGGCTGGATCGCTGAAAAAGCAGGAGACTCTATTGTGTTTGAAGTGGAAGGACGAAATATTGCCGTACAGTATCGTAAATCTGTGAAACAGCCGGCACCGGTTGCGGAAGCGATCGTGGACGGAAAGGAAGCGCAGGCGGTGATTCTGGATAGTAATTTTGAGCAGGACTGGGGTGATAAGCTGCAGCTTGACAGACTGCTGCATCATGGCAGCAGCGGAAAGCACAAGGTCGAAATCCGCATCATGGAGGCAGATGATAAAGACCAGGCTCCGTTTTATCTGGCAGGCTTGATTGTTGCAGGTTAGGCGGGAAACAGGATATCCCCTTGTTAAGAATGCTATTGATTTCTGCATTTCAAATAGGTAAACTATAAATAATGTGATACGTAGGTCTTTTAGGAGGAGTAAGGAATGGGAATCAAATATTTTGAGGAAAGCAATAGCTGGAAACTGGATACGCCGGAAACTTCTTATATAATCTGTGCGGCGGATCAGGAACGGTTTTTGCTGCATGCTTATTCCGGAAAAAAAATCAGTGATCAATCCGTGGCCTATCTGACAAGGATTGATGAAGCTCCGTTTGTTCCGAGTGTCAACAACCGGGACAGAGGTTCTTTTCTGGATTCCGCACCGATGGAGTATCCGACTTATGGAGTCGGTGACTTCAGAGAAAGCTGCATAGAGATAGAAACGGAGGGCGGACATCATGGTCTGTCGCTTTTGTATAAGAGTCATCGGATTTATGGAGGAAAGCCGAAGCTGCAAGGCCTTCCGGCTACATTTGGGGATGAGGACGACTGTACGACTCTGGAATTGACCATAGTGGACAATCCTACGGGGCTGGAGGCTGTGTTGGTCTATACGGTGTTTGAAAAGCACAATGTCATCACGAGAAGCGTGCGTATCAAAAATGGCGGCTTAGGTTCTCTATATTTAAAAAGAGCCCTTTCCGTCTGTCTGGATATGGACAATCAAGAATATGACCTGATTACGCTGCATGGCTCGTGGGCGAGGGAACGACGCATTTACAGGCGGAAAATAGGATATGGCAAACAGGTTGTGTCTTCCCTGCGCGGTGAATCGAGTCATCAGGAGCACCCGTTTCTGGCATTTGCGGACAAACATACGACGCAGGAGAGTGGTGAGATTTACGGGCTCAGCTTCGTCTATTCCGGCAATTTTATTGCGGCAACAGAAGGAAACCAATTTGACGGGGTGCGCGTCGTTATGGGGATTAATCCGGCGGGCTTCTCCTGGAAGCTGATGCCGGGCGAAGAGTTTATAACGCCTGAGGTCGTCATGGTCTATTCCTCAACGGGTATCGACCGCATGAGTCAAACATTTCATGATCTATATCGGGAGCATCTGATCAGAAGTCCGTTTAAGGATAAAAAGCGCCCGATTCTGATTAATAACTGGGAAGCAACTTATTTTGAATTTGATACCGAAAAGCTTATCGCAATTGCGCGAGAAGCCAAACAAAACGGTATAGAAATGCTCGTCATGGACGACGGTTGGTTCGGAAATCGCAGCAGTGATAATATGGCACTCGGCGACTGGTATGTCAATGAGGAGAAAATTAAGGGCGGTCTCGGTAATCTTGTCGAAGAGGTGAACCGGCTCGGTATGGAGTTTGGCATCTGGATTGAGCCGGAGATGATCTCTCCGGATTCGGATTTATATCGGGCACATCCCGATTGGGCGATTCAGATACCGAACCGCACGGCGACACTGCTGCGAAACCAGTATGTGCTGGATTTCTCCAGACCGGAGATTGTGGATGCAATCTATCAGATGATTTCTGAAGTGCTAAGGAGTGCTAATATTACTTATGTAAAGTGGGACATGAATCGTCAGCTTTGCGATATCGGCAGTATCGGACTTCCTGCGGACAGGCAGGGGGAATTGATGCACCGTTATATGTTGGGTGTTTATGATATGCAGGAGCGGCTTGTCCACGATTTTCCGTATATTTTGCTGGAAAACTGTTCGGGCGGCGGCGCACGCTTTGATGCCGGTATGCTCTATTACAGCCCGCAGATCTGGTGCTCGGACGATACCGATGCAATTGAGCGGCTTTCTATTCAGGAGGGGACGGCACTCGTCTATCCGCTTTCGGCGATGGGGGCACATGTGAGTGACTGCCCGAACCATACGGTCGGACGGAGCACCCCGTTTGAAACGAGGGGCTATGTTGCACTGGCAGGGACCTTTGGCTATGAGCTGGATGTGACAAAGATATCCGAGGCGGACAGAAGCATAATCCCGAAGCAGGTGGAGATGTACCACGCTTACAATGAGATTGTGCGCACGGGTGATTATTACAGAATCGCTTCTTACAGCGAGAACGGCCTTTTTGACTGCTGGGAGGTTGTGCGCAAGGACCATTCGGAGGCGCTTGTGACGTTTATTCAAGTGCTGGGCAGACCGAATGTACACAGCAGAAGAATTCGATTAAAAGGGCTTGAACCGGATAAACGATATCAAGTATCCTGTGAGAAGGATGTTCTTTGTATTCCTGCTGTAAATAAGAGCGGCGCCGGCTTTGCTCTGTACGGAGATACCCTGATGAATGCCGGTATTTCTATTGGTGGTTTGACCGGAGACTTTGTCGGGGCACTCATCGCGGTGAAGGAAGTACGATAGATTTTAATAAATTTTAAAATAAGCACGGAGGTTTTTATGCAGAGATTAGAAGTATTGGAAAATGGGATATATCTGGTTTTTGAGATTGCAGATAACAACGATTTGAAGCTGCTGCATTTTTCGGCTCTGCCATTTCAGGAGTCGGATATAAAGGCACCAAATACAAATGATGGTTTTCGGCTTGTGGAAATGAACTTGTCAGGTTTTGACAGGCCGGGTGAGCGCCATGGTAATAAATATATTTACACGGCACCGGGTTATCGGATGAAATATGTGTCTCATAAGGATTACCGAAATGAACGCGGAAGGAAGCTGGAATTTGAACTGCGGGATGAGGAGACGGATGTTCACGTTGTAAATCATATGCAATTTTATGACGGAATTTCGATTGTCCGATGTCAGAATATCGTAGAAAACCGAGGCGGTCAATCGCAGACACTCGAATACATTTCTTCCTTTAACTATACAGGGATTGAAAAAGAAGGATTGCTTGCGCAGAATGAAAAGATGTCGGTAAAGATTCCGCATAACTCCTGGCAGCGCGAAATGAACTGGCGTACCTATACGCTGCCGCAGCTCGGGCTATCTCTTGTGCAGCCTGTGGAAATTCAGCGTTCTTCCTCGGCTTTGGAGGTTACGAACACCGGACATTGGTCCTCAAAAAAGTATCTTCCGATGGGGTTTTTAGAAAATGCCGAGACAGGCAGCAGCCTGTTCTGGCAGATCGAGCACAACGGCTCCTGGCATTGGGAAATCGCTGACCAGAACGGTCATTTATATTTGAATATCAGTGGACCAAACGAAGTACAATCTCACTGGTTTAAAAATCTGAAACCGGGAGATACGTTTATGACGGTTCCTGTCGCGGTCGGTGTCAGTCTTTCGGCCAAAGATACACAGGGCACATGCTTTGCGACAGCCGGCAGTACGAATAATTTCGGAGATAGTACCTGCTTTGACGCGGCAATGGCGGAGCTGACAAAATACAGGCGCATTATTCGCAGAAAGAATGAAGATAATGAATCTCTGAAAATTATTTTTAATGATTACATGAACTGCCTGTGGGCGGATCCGACAACGGAGAAGGAACTGCCGCTCATTGATGCAGCCGCAAAGGCAGGCTGCGAGTATTTTTGTATTGATGCGGGCTGGTATGCACCGGGGCTATGGTGGGATGCGGTCGGCGAGTGGAAGGAGTCGCGTGAACGCTTTCCGAACGGCATGAAAGAGGTTACGGATTATATCAGGAGTAAGGGCATGATTCCCGGAGTATGGCTGGAAATCGAGGTTATGGGTATTCACAGTCCCGTTTTAAAAGGAATTGCCAAGGATGACTGGTTCTTTACACGCCATGGGAAACGGGTATTTGACAGAAGCCGCTATCAGCTCGATTTCAGGAATCCCGAGGTAATTGATTATGTCAATGGCGTGATGGACCGGATCATCAGTGAATATGGCGTTGGTTATATCAAGATGGACTATAATATCGAGCCCGGAATCGGTACGGAGTTGCATGCGGACAGTGTCGGGGACGGTATGCTGGGACATGAGCGTGCATATCTGGCATGGCTGAAATCAATATTTGAAAAGTATCCGGCTTTGATTATTGAGAACTGTTCAAGCGGCGGACTTCGCATCGATTACGCAATGCTTTCCCAGTACAGTATCCAGTCCACGAGCGATCAGGATTACTACGACCGTTATGCGACGATTGCCGCAAATGCGCCCGCCGGGCTGACGCCTGAGCAGGCGGCGATCTGGTCCTATCCGATGCGGGAGGGTGATAAGGAAGAGGTCGTGTTCAACATGGTCAATGCGATGCTGCTGCGTATCCACCAAAGCGGGCATCTTGCCGAGCTTTCCGATGAGCGTAAGTCGCTCGTAAAAGAGGGGCTGGATTATTATAAGACAATTCGTCAGAGTCTGAAGACGGCGCTTCCGTTCTGGCCGCTCGGACTTTCCGCTTATGAGGATGAATGGGTTTCACTAGGACTTCGCACACAGGACGGAACAAATAAAATCTATCTGGCTGTTTGGCGGCGTGACGGCGGCAATGACAGCTGCATCCTTCCGATCCGCTACGCGAACGGCAGTTCCGTAAGCGTAACATGTGTCTATCCTTCCTATGAGGAATGCGGCTATTGCTGGAATGCGGCAAGGCAGCAGTTATCCGTACATTTTCCAAAGCGTAACATGGCGCGGTTGTTTGAAATTAAAATAAATAAATAATAGGTGTTTACATTTCATAAAAAAGTTCCTCTATATAAATTATAATAGAGGAACTTTTTGTATGCGAAGCACACTTTTGTTATAATCTTGCGACACCTGTGTCAGAAGCGGCTTTGGCAACGGCGGCGGCGACAGCCGGTGTGACCTGTTCGTTAAAGCTGTTCGGAATAATGTATTCCGGTGAAAGCTCGTCTTCCGTTACGATTGAGGCGATGGCGTAAGCCGCGGCGAGCTTCATCTCATCATTGATATCCGAGGCACGCACATCAAGGGCACCGCGAAAAATACCGGGAAATGCAAGAACGTTATTGATCTGGTTCGGAAAATCACTTCTTCCCGTACCGATTACGGCAACCCCCGCTTTTTTGGCTTCATCCGGCATGATTTCCGGTACAGGATTGGCCATTGCGAGAACGATCGGCTTTTCAGCCATCACAGAAACCATTTCGGGTGTCAGGACGCCCGGAGCGGAAACGCCGATAAAGACGTCGGCTCCCTTGATGACATCCGCAAGCTGTCCCTTTTTCTGCTGAAGATTAGAGATTTTTGCCATCTCTTCCTTTGTGTTGTTTAAATTGTCTCGGCCTTCATAAATCGCGCCCTTTGTGTCGCAGAGGACGACATTTTTCAGACCGGTTGTCATCAGCAGTTTTGTAATAGCGATACCGGCGGCGCCGGAACCGTTGACGACGACCTCAATATCGGTCATTTTTTTATCGACAAGCTTGAGTGCATTAATGAGCCCCGCGAGTACAACGACCGCTGTTCCGTGCTGATCGTCATGAAAGATCGGAATATCACACCGCTCCTTCAGCTTCTTTTCAATTTCAAAGCATCTCGGAGCCGAAATATCTTCGAGGTTCACACCGCCAAAGGAGCCTGCAAGCAATGCGACCGTGTCTACAATTTCATTGACATCCTTGGAACGCACGCAAAGCGGAAACGCATCGACATTCCCGAATCTTTTAAACAGCACGCATTTTCCCTCCATAACCGGCATACCGGCCTCCGGGCCGATATCTCCGAGTCCGAGTACAGCTGTTCCGTCCGTTACGACGGCGACGAGATTGCCCCTGCGCGTATATTTGTAGGATAAATCGACATCCTCACTGATTTTCAAGCAGGGTTCCGCAACTCCGGGCGTATAGGCGACCGCAAGATCCGCCATCGTATTTAACTCTGCCCTGCTTGTTATTTCGATTTTTCCGTTCCATTTCTCGTGCATGTTCAATGCATATTCTTTTTTATCCATGTTGATTCCTTCCTCCGTGATAGTATCAAATAATCCTGTTTGATTATAGCATGCCTGACGGAATTCGTAAAATTATATATTTTGCAACGGTGGATTCTTTGTCTAATCCTCTCTTGAAGCACATTCTTACGCAGCTTAACAGCAGGTGTTAAGCTGCTGTGTAAACAGTAATGTCTTGACATATGGACAGCAGAATTATATGATAATGACAATTGAATATGGAAGCAAGTGCCCCATCCGGGGAGAATAGGGAAACAGGTTAGAATCCTGTACGGGCCCGCCACTGTAATTGGCTGGCTGTTTTTTATGATGTCACTGTGCAGCTGCATGGGAAGGCAAAAAACAGCATTGAGTCATAAGCCAGGAGACCTGCTTGCACATTTCATCGCAGTGCCGCGCGGCCAATGGTATTCTGTGAAAATTTTGATAGATGTGTATGGATCATGTATATCAATAAGTAAATCAGCTTGCTGATTTATTTGTCGTATAAAAAAACGGGTAGCAGCATTGGAGTATTGCTGTTGCCCGTTTTTGTGCGGAAAAGCCAAGTCCCCCACTGTCCAAAACAACAAAGGAGAAAGAAATGAAAAAACAAAAATTGAAACAAATGTTAGCTGCTTTATTGGTACTTCTCATGCTGCCGGGTATGACCGCTTGCGCAGGCTCAGAGGGCAGAACAGGCTCGGACGGCAGTATGGTCTCGGACATCGGCACAGAAGCCGGGACTATAGATGAAGCGGCTGCCTTGCCGTCTGCAGAAGCTGAGGAATCGCCGGCACAAGTTGAAAATCTGGTGATAGGAACCACAACGGCGAACGATACCTTTAATTTGCTCACGCAAAGCGGCGCTTATGGAAAAACCAATTACAATTGCCTTGCTAACGGAGACTTTGTATACCTGAATGCAAAGAATGAGCTTACGCCCTACTTTCTGAAAAGCTTTGAAATATCGGAGGACGGCTGTGTATTGTATATTACATTCCCGACCGATGCAGTTTGGCATGACGGTGAGCCGGTGACCGCTGAGGACGTTCAGTTTACCTTTGCATACAAACGAGATGTAATGAATGCATCGACATTAAAAAATCTTACGGATATTGAAGTCACGGGAGAGGATTCCATGACACTGACCTTCAGTCAGCCGGATGCTTATGCATTTCTTGCACAGGGAGCCGGAAATAATAATTGTGTGATTCCAAAACATATATGGGAAACCATCACTGAATATGAGGAGTATACCGGAGGCGATGCATCGATCGGCTGCGGTCCTTACAAGCTTGTAAGCTATGATCTTGATGCGGGAACGTCCTATTATGAGGCTGTACCGGAAAATGCTTATCTGGGTGACCTTACGGTAGAGTCCGTCACAGTCAAATCTTATTCAGGGCAGGATGCGCTGCTGATGGCTATGGCAAATGGAGAAGTCGATGTGATGTTTGATTACGCCACACCCATAGACGTGACGCTTTTAGACCTGATCTCCGATCATGAAGACATAGCCCTTGGGGACAGTGATTACTCGGGAAATTATCAGCTTACCTTTGGTATGGAACGGGCACCGGGCAATGATCGGAGCTTTCGTGAGGCTGCGGTAAAAGGGTTAAACTGGGAACTGCTTTGTCAGGTTATTAACGGGGGCTACGGACAAATTCCCGGCAGCGGAATCATACCGCCCTCCTGTCTGGGCTATGACGATTCCTTGTGGAAATTCTATCGTGATCTTGACGAAGCAAAGTCCTTACTTGATTCTGCGGGCTACGCAGATACCGACGGAGACGGTTACCGTGAGAATCCGGATGGCAGTGCGCTTGAAGTCAAGGTGACACCTCAGAACGCCAGCAAAAAGCAGGAGCTTTTAAATCGAATCGCAGATGTAATCATGTCCAGTCTTGATGAAATGGGCATCAAAGCCTATATCGATCAGGAAAGTCTGCAAAGCAGCGAAAAATGGGAAGCTACTGTAATTGACGGGGATTATGATCTTTTCATCGGCTATACCACTTCGGGTATGGCGAAATATTCCTCGGCCTTCCGTTATTTTGTGGCCGACTCGAGAGACGGGGATGAATCAAACACCTGGATATGGGGAACCTATCATGATCAAGCCTTTACGGATCTTGTATGGTCGCTCACGTATTCAGCCTCAGAGCAGGATTACCGAGACAGTATAGCCGGGCTTCAGAAGGCGGCTTCGGAGGAGTTGTTCGGCTGTGCGCTTTGCTGGGAAACATGTTTTTATCCTTATCGGACTGACAAATACCAGGGCTTTGAAAACTGGGCAGGCTGGGGTGTTGTAAATCCTGAAATTTTCTATACATTAACAAGCAAATAATTGTTCGGGAAGGCGGTGCGGCTCCTTGCACCGCTTTTCCCTGTAAAGGATAGGGTTATGCTGAAGCATATAATCAGAAAAAGTTTGACTGCTTTGATTACAGTTTTTATCATTATTACAATCAGTTTTCTTATGGTGCGTTTTATGCCGGGTGATCCGCTTGAACACCTCGTCGGTCAGGAGGTGTACTATTACCTCATGGAATTTAATCCGGGGGAGCTTGACCGTATTGCGGATAAATATGCAATTTCCGGCACGGTGGGAGAGCAATATGTTAATTACTTAAAAAGCATCTATTACATGGATTTTGGGATTGCTTATTCAAATAAGCAGCCGGTTCTGTCAAATGTGATTAGCAGCTGTAAGTGGACATTGATCCTTACTGTACCAACGCTAATTCTCGGGGGATTGGCCGGAGCGGTATTTGGCATGGCGGCGGGCTGGAAACCGGGTGGTATATTTGACAGAATCGCAACACCGGTTTTACTTTTCGTGAATACTGTTCCTTCTAATTGTATCGGTATTTTATTATTGGTAACGCTTTCATTTAAGCTTCATCTGTTTCCGGTAAACGGAATGACTTCCGGGGGGCTTGCGGGGATGGAGAAGGTGCTTGATATTGCATGGCATGCGTGCCTTCCGTTATTGATTCTTATTCTGTTCCGTATTTCCGGTAACTTTCTGCTGATGAAAAGCACTATTTCACAGATACGGAACGAAGATTACATCCTGACTGCCTATTCCAAGGGGCTGACAGAAAAGAAAATACGGAATCGTCATGTTTTAAGAAATGCTATGCTTCCGTATTGCACCAGCTTGTGTATGCAGCTGGGCGGTATCCTGTCCGGTTCCATGATGCTTGAAGTCATCTTTGGATGGAAAGGAATGGGACAGTTATTCTATTATGCAGTCAGCAGTCGGGATTTTCCGACAGCCCAGCTCTGCTTTATGATCTCTGCCATAGGTGTTGTGGGGGGAAATCTCTTGGGTGATATCATCAATAGTATCATTGACCCCCGTCTAAAGGAGGATTTGCTTGAAATTTAAAAAAAATTCATATTTCAATCCTGCCATGATGGCCGGATGTATTATTATTACTTTTTTTGTTATAACAGCTATTCTGGCTCCGGCATTGTCCCCTTATGATCCATATGCCTTGGGTACGCCTTATATAAAACCGTGTAAAGAGCATTGGCTGGGTACAAATGATGTGGGACAGGATATTCTCAGTGAGTTGATCTATGGGACCCGGGTATCGATGACGATCGGTATTTTTACGTCTTTGACTGTTACAGTACTTGCCACTTTTTTGGCTCTTGTTTCGGGCTATTACAGGGGAGTTGCCGATCGGGCGATAACGGCGGCCACCAATGTCATAATGGGTCTGCCAAGTCTGGCGCTCACCGTTTTGCTCGTGGCATATCTCAATCCCGGTAAGAAAAGCATCATTATTTCCATTGCGGTAACCGCGTGGACGGGCACCGCAAGAATTCTGCGCAGCCGAGTGATACAGCTGTGTGAGATGCCGTTTATTAAAATTGAAAAAATGATGGGTCTTAACGATTTTAAGATTATGTACAAGCACATCCTGCCGAATCTGAAAGATATCATTTTTACCCGCGCAGCCCAGTCGGTTTCTTTTGCCATGATGACCGAAACAAGCCTCAGCTTTCTGGGGCTCGGTGATTACGGAGAAAAAAGCTGGGGCAGCATATTGCGCTATGCTTTTTATCAAAACGGGGTAATCAGGGGCTATGTGTGGTGGTATCTCCCCCCGATAGTATGCACAACACTGGCTCTTTTGGGTTTCCTGCTGATCGGTTACTACGGTTTTCGGAAAGGACGGATGCAGTATGCTTGAAATAAATAAATTATCTGTCAGGTTTTCGGCACAAAATACGGTACAGGCAGTGGATGACGTTACGCTATCGCTGCAGGACGGAGATAAAACCGTCATAATCGGGGAGACGGGAAGCGGAAAAAGTGTGCTTCTGCTGGCAATGTTGAATCTGCTCCCGAAAAATGCCATTGTATCGGGTCAGGTGCTTTTGGACAAAGAGGATATTCTGACGGCAAGTAAAAAACGTCTGCGCCAGATCCGCGGGGGACTCATTTCTTATGTGCCGCAGGGGGGAGGTAACAGTATGAATCCCCTGCTTACTGCCGGATTTCAGGCAGGAGAGCCGCTGATTGAGCACTGTGGATATTCCAAGAGGACTGCGGTTAAGGAAAGTATTCGCCTGTTTGATCAGCTTAATCTTGGAAATGCACGAGTGCTCGCCCGTTCCTACCCGCATACCTTCAGCGGCGGTATGCGGCAGCGTGTCATGGTGGCAATGGGAATGTTGTCGGGTGCTAAAATTCTTCTTGCGGATGAGCCGACAAAGGGACTGGATGAAAAACATATCCGTTTGGTGGCCGACATGTTTGTTCATTTTGAGCGGGAGGCGCTCCTATGCGTCACACACGATCTTTCCTTTGCACAGAAAATCAGCCGTCGCATCTGTGTGATGTATGCATCTTTGCAGGTTGAGATGGGAAGTACAGAGGAGATCATGACTTGTCCGCTTCATCCTTATACGCAGGATATGCTTCGGGCTATGCCGGAAAAGGGAATGAATAGCTGCAGCATCGGATTTGCACCGCCGAATACCGGTTATGGGGCGGAAAACGGCTGCCGTTATCTGCCGCGCTGTGCCTGCGGTTTTGAGAGGTGCAGGAAAATGCCCCCCATGATTCACATGGGGAGCCGTAGTGTGAGGTGTTGGAAATATGCTGATTGAGACGAAACATCTAACTAAAATCTACAAGTCTTCAAAGCACGGCAAGTATGTTTATGCGGTAAAGGACGCTTCTCTGTCACTTTGCGAGGGGGAAACTGTCGGTCTGTTTGGCGAGAGCGGAAGCGGAAAGACCACCATGGGTCTGATGCTGTCGGGTCTATCCCGGCCGTCTTTTGGCGACATTCTTTATAACGGTCAGCCGATAGCGATTCCCTATAAAGGAGCCGTGCGTCAAAAGATACAGGTATTGTTCCAGCACCCGGAAACCTCTTTTAATCCGGCCCTGCCGCTGCAGAGCAGTATGAATGAACCCTATCAGATTCTCGGTATGGATTCCTCAAAAGACAGGCTGCTGACTCATCTTGAACAATTTGGTCTGGGAGAGGAGCATTTGAGGCGGTATCCTTTTGAGCTGAGCGGCGGAGAACTCCAAAGAGCCGCCCTTGCCCGCATACTCATTCTTAACCCACGGGTCATCATATTGGATGAGCCTACCTCTATGCTTGATGTGATAACGCAGGCGCAGATTATGGAATTGCTGTACCGCTTTCAGATCACACACGGCACGTCGTATCTGCTCATCTCACATAACCGGGCCATCTGTGAAAAAACATGTTCTCGTATATACAATGTCAATAACGGGATATTTGAGGAAGAGAAGCTGATTGAGAAAACGGCAATATTATAATTTCAGAAATGAGCCGGCGTATGAGCCGATATACTCTCTTACGGACAGTATTGTAGCCCGGTGGGGGAACCAACGGGCTACGATGAGGGGAGTATAAATAATTAATAAGGGGTCGTAAATGAGAATCCTTTGAAGGGTAGATCCTCGTTTACAGTAGTAATTATAATATAATTTGGTAAAAAATACAATAGGTTTTGAAAACTAGTAGTTATAAATATTTTGACAACAATATTTTGTGCTTTTTGAATAATTATTGGAGATAAAAAAGGAAAAATTATGTTTTTTGAATAGAATATACAGATTACTGACATACTATTAGCAGGTTACAATAAGTAACTATTAAAGATTTCAGGAGGAATTTGAAATGGCAAAGAATGATAACAGTACGAACTACTCTAACAGCAATCAGGAAAGCAAGAAAGACAAGAGTCAGAACCAGGGCAGGACCGGCGGCAGCAGCGGCAGCGGAAGTTCAGGGAGCAATTATTCCAACAACAAAAATGACAACAAGAGCAACGATTCGTACTAAAGCCCAGTAGCCGTGCAGTGGTGAACAGCCGCAGAATACGTCTGGAAAAAGGATGGCAGCCTGACAACATCGGGCTGCTGTTTTCATATACTAAGAATATATGTCTGTATGGAGAAACTTATGAGCGTAGAAACGATTTGGGCAAGAGAATTTGAATGCTATATCGGAAGGGCCGGCGTGGAGATCTGGGATGTCAGGTCTCCGGAGGAATATGCGAAAAAGCATATCAGAGGAGCAAAAAATATGTCTTATCAGAGCTATGAGGACTGTGAGATGCAGGCGGAAAACTGTATGGACAAGGAGAAAACCTATATTCTCTATTGTGACCGCGGAGGTTTAAGTATGGCATTTGCAAGAGAGCTGGATAAGAAGGGTTATCAGGTAAAATCGGTAATCGGCGGAATCATGGCCTACCGCGGAAATGATTTGGAGTGTTTCGAAAGTAATGATTGACAGTATTCGCCTGCTACTTTAATATAATTAAGAAAGCAGGTATTTTATGAATAAATTTGAGTTGATCGCTCCGTGTCATTTCGGGATGGAAGCGGTATTAAAAAAAGAAATTATCGATCTGGGATATGAAATTTCAGCGGTTGAGGATGGCAGAGTACTCTTTTTAGGAGACGAGGAAGCGGTTTGCCGGGCCAATGTATTCCTGCGCACCGCCGAAAGGATTTTAATTAAAGCCGCTTGCTTTACCGCGACGACGTATGATGAGTTATTCGAGGGCACAAAGGCGGTGGCATGGGAGCAGTATATTCCGCAGGACGGGAAGTTTTGGGTCGCCAAGGCGGGGAGTGTCAAGAGCAGGCTGTTCAGCCCCTCGGATATCCAGTCCATTATTAAAAAAGCGATGGTAGAGCGTTTGAAGCAGACCTACCGTGTTTCATGGTTTGAGGAGGATGGTGCGAGCTATCCTTTTCGCGTTTTCCTTATGAAGGATGTGGTTACGATCGGTCTTGACACGACAGGTGAATCCTTGCATAAGCGCGGCTACCGCAAGCTTGTCAGCAAGGCGCCGGTTGCAGAAAATCTGGCAGCGGCGATGCTGCTCCTGACGCCATGGAATAAGGAGCGTGCGCTGGTGGATCCGTTTTGCGGAAGCGGGACAATTCCGATCGAGGCGGCAATGATAGCGGCGAATATTGCACCCGGTATGGAGCGCAGCTTTCTGTCGGAGGATTGGACAAGTCTTGTCGGACGGAAAAATTGGTACCGGACAGCTGATGAAGCCAACGACGCAGTAGATTTGTCCGTGAGGCCGGATATTCAGGGCTTTGATATTGACGGCGATATTATTAGGGCGGCGAAGGAAAATGCAGAGCTTGCCGGAGTCGGCGAACTGATTCATTTTCAGAAGCGTCCTGTCGCAGAATTGAATCACCCCAAAAAATATGGGTTTTTAGTAACAAACCCGCCTTATGGGGAGCGCGTTGGGGAAAAGGAGCAGCTTCCGCAGCTTTATAAAGAACTGGCGGATGCCTATGGAAGGCTGGATGCCTGGTCTGCTTATATTATTACGGGCTATGCGGATGTGGAAAAATATATGGGAAGAAAGGCGGATAAGAACAGAAAAATCTATAATGGTATGATGAAGACCTATTATTATCAATTTCTGGGTCCGAAGCCTCCGAAGAAGCATCGCGTCACACCGGAATAAAGCGGGATGCACACTATATCATAAAAGAAATGCAGGAATGAGAAGTGAAGAAGTATTTAGCAAAATGGTTTATGGTCATCATTGTGGTTGCCATTATGATCGGTGCCGGTTTTTTGACAAAGAATCTGCCTGAGGGAGCGAGGGCAGCTTCTGCTCTTGCGGAAGAACCGTCGTCTAAAGAAGCGGAGCACACATTTCAGTTTTTGATTTCAATTCCGAATCAATATGAAGGGAATACCCGGATCGAAGAAAACTTAATAGAAAAAACAGTGCGGATCGTGCTGCCCGGTATCTCGGAATTTTCTTTTTCTACAATTGTTTTAGAAAAAAATGATTCAAGAGTAGTTAAAACCGAGCGGAGCTATGAAAATGGCAACGGTATGCTCCTGATCTATCTGGATGACTGGTATGTCTGCGAAGGCGCCTATGAAGGCGGAAAACTGTCGCTGCAATTTACTCCGGTGCACGAAAAGTATGACCGGATTCTCGTAATTGATCCGGGGCATGGCGGAGAATCAGATACCGGAACGATTGCATACGGTTATGAGGAAAAGGATTTGACACTGGCACTTGCGAAGGAAGTCAAGACGCTGCTTACAAGAGAGCTTAAGGACTGCTATGTATGTCTGACTCGGCTTGAGGATACGGCCCTGAGCGAGCGGGAGAGGGAGAACTTTGCACAGGAGCTGGATGCGGATTTTTATCTTTCCATTCACATGGGTGCCGATCCGTCCTCCAGGGCGACAACAGGTGTTTCTACTTATTATAATAGTGCGGATAATCGTCTTGGGAAATCCTATGCGAAAACTCTGCGGGACTGTATTGCCGATGCTATCGAAGGGCAGGATACCGGTGTGATAAAAGAAGATAAGCAGGTCTTTACAAACAAATTTCAAATTCCGGCTCTGATCGTGGAGGCAGGATATCTTACAAATAAGCAGGAAGCCCGGATGCTTGGGACAAGCGAATACAGGAAAACGCTTGCCTTGGGAATTGCTGCAGGGATTGAAAAAATAATAAATCAATAAACAGATAAGGATAAAGTAATATGGAAAAAGCAATCGTGTTTGCGACCGGAAACGAAGGGAAAATGCGTGAAATCCGTATGGTGCTGGCAGATTTGGGTGTGACTGTGCTTTCCATGAAGGAAGCGGGTGTCCAGATGGATATTGCGGAAGATGGGGCAACCTATGAGGAAAATGCGGTAATTAAAGCAAAAGCACTGATGGAAGTGACGGGAAAGCTGACACTTGCAGATGATTCCGGACTTGAAGTCGACTATTTAAACAAGGAGCCGGGCGTCTATTCGGCCCGGTATTTAGGGGAGGAAACGCCCTACAGCATAAAAAACAAAGTGCTGATTGAGCGTCTTGCCGGGGTCCCGGATGAAAAACGGACGGCCCGGTTTATCAGTGCCATTGCGGCCGTTTATCCGGACGGAACGATCGAGACGGTTCGCGCTTCGATTGAGGGAAGGATTGGCTATGAGGAAAAAGGAAGCAACGGCTTCGGTTATGACCCGATTTTCTATATTCCCGAATACGGTCGTACGTCAGGGGAGTTGTCCCTGGAAGAAAAAAATAAGATCAGTCATCGGGGCAAGGCGCTGCGCCTGATGAAAGAAAAGCTGATACAGAGCAAATTATTTGAATAGGCGGATGAACGGAAGATGAAAATATTAATAGTGAGCGATACACACCGGCAGAACGGAAATTTACTGAGCGTGATCGATAAAGTAAAGCCGATTGATATGATGATTCACTGTGGTGATATCGAGGGAAGCGATGAGGAGCTTATTAAAAATGCGGCATGCCCGGTGCACATCGTTGCCGGAAACAACGACTATTTTTCAGACTATGATGAGGAACAGGAATTTCAGATCGGCTGTTACAAGGTGCTTTTGCTTCACGGCCATCGTCACCGTATTTATGCTAATATCGATTCTCTATTTTTTCTGGCGCAGGAAAGAGGAGTTGATATTGTGATGTTCGGCCATCTGCATGTGCCGATCTTAGAGCATCGTGACGGGATTACCGCTTTGAATCCGGGCAGTCTGACCTACCCCCGCCAGGCCAACAGAAAGCCCTCCTATATGATCATGGAACTTGATAAAAAGGGGGAAGTACATTATACATTAAACTATCTGGGATAAAAATAAGAAAAATAGGTAGTTGACAATCCTTTTTCACTATTATATAATATGACTTGCGTCACAATTTGCACATGGTTTTTGTGCATAACGGCAGGACCACCGGGGTGTGGCTCAGCTTGGCTAGAGCGCCTGGTTTGGGACCAGGAGGTCGCAGGTTCGAATCCTGTCACCCCGATGCTTTGTATATGCGCAGAATGTTTTTCGTAATAATTTCTGTGTTCGTAGCTCAGTTGGATAGAGCAACGGCCTTCTAAGCCGTGGGTCGGGGGTTCGAATCCCTTCGAGCACATTTGCAGGTTGGATGAATTAATTGTTTATTCATATATCTGTTTGCCGCTTACGGTAAAATGAGAGGATTCCCTCTACGTTATGGTGGGTATAGCGCAGTTGGTTAGCGCGCCAGATTGTGGCTCTGGAGGCCGAGGGTTCGAATCCCTCTATCCACCCTTTTTAGGGCTATCGCCAAGCGGTAAGGCACAGGATTTTGATTCCTGCATTCGCTGGTTCAAATCCAGCTAGCCCTGCTGGCAGAATTTATTGTTTCTGTCAAATAAAATATGGGACACTAGCTCAGTCGGTAGAGCACTTGACTTTTAATCAAGGTGTCGGGGGTTCGAATCCCCCGTGTCTCACGAAACGGAAATGCCGGAAAACGCAGATTATATGCGGGTTCCGGCATTTCTTCATTTTATAGGAAAGAAGTTATTTACGTAACAGGCTTTCCTTTATTCTACGGTGATAACGGCAACAGGGCAGCCATCCTGTGCTTCTGTGGCGGAAACCTCGGCCTCTGCCGGAATACTTTCCTGATACACCTCGGCAATGCCATCCTCTGCCATTCGAAATACTTCCGGGCAGGTTGCGGCACAAAGTCCGCAAGAGATACATCCTGTTCTGTCAAGTATTGCTTTCATAAAAATCCTCCTTTACAGTCCGAACTGGCTGTGCATAGTTTTACGCAGGCAGTGGAAATACAACGGTCAGCAGCATTTTGAATGGACTTCCCGCTGCAACCGCATGAGGAATTCCGGCCGGCATGACGATAGTCTGTCCCTGTGACAATTCGTGTAGTTTTCCGCCGATCGTAATAAGGGCATTTCCCTCCAAAACAGTCAGCATGGCATCCCCATCGGAAGCGTGGGTACTGATTTCCTCTCCCTGATCAAAAGAAAAGAGGGTAATGCTCACCGCACTGTTTTGGGCCAGCGTCCGGCTGATCACCTGTCCTTGGCGGAATTCCACCAGCTTTGTCAATTCCAGGGCCTGCTCCGGCTCAATGTTTTTCAGATATTTTGTATTCATGTTATATACCCTCCTTTGATTTGATTTCTTTAGGATTCCCGCCATGCAAAAAAATAATGCACAGGTGGCTGTTTGGATTAAGAATCTTATGATCTAAGTATAGCAAGTTGGTGGAATTATTCCGTAACAATTGTTACACTTTATCTTTTTTGTTAAATTATTTTTTGTAACATATGTTACGGACAATATCCTGAATTCTGGGTAAAATAAACACAGTAAGAAGCACGACAGCAAATAAACCATAAGTTAGAAATAACTAACCAATAGAAGGAGGAGCCTATTATGAATCCCTATTTTTTAATTACTGATAAGGTCTATGACCTGACTGAGCGGTATCCCGAGCTGATTGATCTGCTTGCCGCAAACGGCTTTGAAAATCTGCGCAATGATATGATGCGCAAAACTGTCGGTAGGACCATTTCCATTGAAGCCGCCCTGAAAAGCAAGCATTTTGATCCGCAGACTTTTGAGCAGAAAATGGTGGAGTTTATTGAACAGAAAAAACCTGCCCTTTCTACAGGCCTTGCACCCACCAGACAGGAGAGCCCCGAAGGGGAGCTGCACATAGCCGGTGTTCTGCCCTGTCCGATTCGGGTTCAGCTTTTAGAAAAGCTGGACAGCCGGCTTTCGGGACAGGAAACCAAGGTAAGTTATGAGCTGCAGGCAGCCAGTATGGGATTGGACTGGCTCCGGGAACAGATTGCGGAAAGCCCGGATTCGTCGGGCCTGGCAGACATCTATCTTTCCGCCGGATTCAGTCTGTTCTTTGATCAAACGATCATGGGTCCCCATCTGGAAAAGGGTGTATTTGCCGATCTGACCGGGATGGATCACTTTAATCCTGTTTTCGACAATGCGGACATTCATTTAAAAGATCCCAGGGGACAGTACACCATCATCGGTGTGGTACCCGCCATCTTCATGGTAAATACCGAGCTTTTGGGTGATCGGCCGTTTCCGGAAAGCTGGGCGGATTTGCTGAAGCCTGAATTTGAGGATACCGTGGCGCTGCCTATGCGGGATTTAGATTTGTTTAACGCTGTCTTGCTTGGAATTTACCAGAAATACGGCGAGGAGGGCGTGGCAAGATTGGGAAAAAGCCTGCTGACCGGTATGCATCCGGCACAGATGGTCAAATCCGGGGGGAAAAAGCAACAGAACAACGGCCCGGTGGTGAACGTGATGCCTTATTTCTTTACATGGATGGCAAAGGAGGGCGGTGCACTGCGTCCGGTCTGGCCGAAAGACGGTGCGATCATCAGCCCTATTTTTCTGCTGACGAAGGCAGCATCTAAAGAAAAGTCTCAGCCGCTGGTGGATTTCCTGTTTTCTAAAGAGATGGGAAACGTTTTATCGGCAAACGGAAAGTTCCCGTCCACGCACCCGGAGGTAGACAATGGTCTGGCACCGGAACAGACCTTTTTGTGGCCGGGCTGGGATTTCATCTACAGTCATGATATCGGTGCACTTTTGAAGGAAACCGAGCGTATTTTCCTTGATGCAAAAGGAGGGCAGATATGAATTTGACGATTTTTTCGGGTCCGCCATCTTCGGGCAAGACCTCGGTGATTCTCAAAACCATCGGTGCATTTCAGAAACAGGGGCTTTCTGTGGGTGTTGTAAAATTTGACTGCCTTCATACGGAGGATGATCTGCTGTATGAAAAAGCCGGCATTCCTGTAAAAAAGGGACTTTCCGGTGCACTTTGCCCAGATCATTTTTTTGCATCGAACATTGAGGATGTGGTGAAATGGGGAAATCGGGAAGGTCTGGATCTGCTGATTACCGAATCTGCTGGCCTGTGCAACCGCTGCTCTCCCTATTTGGCAGGGGTAAAAGGAATCTGCGTTATCGACAATCTTTCCGGTATCAATACGCCGAAGAAGATTGGTCCGATGCTGAAATCCGCCGACATTGTGGTTATTACCAAGGGGGATATTGTTTCTCAGGCGGAACGGGAGGTGTTCGCATCCCGCGTCAGTACCGTTAATCCCAAGGCGATGGTACTGCATGTAAACGGTCTGAGCGGTCAGGGAGCTTATGAGCTAAGCACACTGTTATATGAGGAAACCCAAAACCTGAAAACGGTGCAAGGAATGAAACTGCGGTTCCCCATGCCTTCGGCCATGTGCTCCTACTGTCTGGGTGAAACCCGTATCGGAGAAAGCTATCAGTTAGGCAACACGAAGAAAATGGTATGGGAGGAGGATCAGGCATGAAGCGGCAGACTATTGGAACACTATTGAAAGAATATCCTTTTATCGCAGATTTTTTTCATCAAAACCGACTGGATATTGAAGGAAAGGAAGGTTTTACATTTGCAGAATTTTTAGAAGGAATGAGTGAAGAGGAACTGGAGGAAAAAGCCATAGATGCCGAAAATCTTTCGGATGAGCTGGAACGCTATATTTCACAGATGCTGGAGTTCCTGGGGATAGAGAAAAAGAATACCGTACAGTCACTAACCATTTTGCCCGGTCAGAATAAGAGCGGACAAGCGGAGACATTTGAACGGCTGGAGATTCTTCCCTCCCAGATCGTTTCTGTCGTAGGACCGACAGGCTCCGGTAAAAGCCGTCTGCTGGCGGACATTGAATGGGCGGCGCAGGGAGATACCCCTACGGGGCGCAGCATCCTCATCAATGGAGAAGTACCCGACTTAAAATGGCGCTATTCCCCCAACAATAAGCTGGTAGCCCAGCTTTCCCAGAATATGAATTTTGTCATGGACATCAGCGCCGGCGAGTTTGTAAAGCTGCACGCAGAAAGCCGTATGGTGGAAAATCCGGATGAAATTGCCGCTAAAATTTTAGAATCTGCCAATCGTCTGGCGGGAGAGGTTTTTGCAGCCGAGACACCGGTGACCAGCTTAAGCGGCGGGCAGTCCCGTGCCCTGATGATTGCGGATACGGCTATTTTGAGCGCTTCGCCCATCGTCCTGATCGATGAAATTGAAAATGCCGGCATTGATCGCAGGGAGGCGCTCAAGCTGTTGGTTTCTCAAGATAAAATTGTACTGATGGCAACTCATGACCCGCTGCTGGCCCTGATGGCGGACAGGCGTATTGTGATTCAAAACGGCGGCATCCATGCGGTGCTGCAAACTTCACCGGAAGAAAAAGAGCTGCTGACAGAGCTTTATAAAATCGACGGTATCATGCAGAATGCGCGGCAAATACTTCGCGCCGGGAACACCCTGTACAGGGAAACGCTTTTTTCAGTTCCTATGAAATAAAAGCACAAATAAAAGCACTCCGTGCAGGATGCTTAGACGAATCATTCATTATATGGTACAATATTGTCAGACCTGATATCGTGCCGGAACGGAACAAAGGGAGTGCGCATGTGTCAGCAGAACAGGGAAGAAGGTGAAGCATGATTCAAAAGTTAAAGAGCAGTCCGCTTTTTTACGGTTTGACTGAAGATGAGATCTCCGATTGCCTGCAATGCAGTAAATCAAATATTGTTTCCTACGAAAAGGAGGAAATGGTTTTTTTTCAGAAGGATGTGCCGACGCACCTGATGGTACTGATTGAGGGCACTGTCGTCATATGCAGCGATACGGCAGCGGGAAGGCGGAGTATCGTTGCCACTTTTGATCGGAGCGGAGAGCTGTTTGGAGAGGTATTTGTTTTTTTAGAACGGAAGGAATATGATCACTATGCGCAGGCTGTTACTTCTGCCAAAGTTCTGTGGATGCCAAAGGAATTTTTATTTCACACCTGCGGGGAAAGCTGCGGACATCATGCGAGGCTGATTTCTAATATGCTGACAATTCTTGCCCAGAAAGCCTATTTTCTCAATCAGAAGGTGCAGATTCTTTCCTGTGCTACTTTGCGCCAGAAAATTGTCAAAGTATTATTAAGAAATAGTCAGGCAGACGGAAGGGTGGCCCTTTCGATGAATCGGGAAGAACTGGCAGATTTTTTGAATACGGCGCGGCCGTCTTTGTCCAGAGAACTGATGAATATGCAGGAAGACGGGTTGATTCAAGTAAAAAAACGGGATATCTACATCGTCGATTATGAAGAACTGCAAAATATTTTATGATTTTAAAATCCGTAACGAGTGTTACGGATTTTTTTCTTGCGCATTGGTAATATGTAAGTATAAGAGAAATGCAGCAAACAAAACCAGAAAGTCGGAGGAGAATGAATCATGGAAAATAAAATGTTTTGCTATCAATGCCAGGAAACTGCAGGAAACACCGGTTGTACCGTATCGGGAGTCTGTGGAAAGAAGCCGGAGGTGGCGGCTATGCAGGATCTGCTGATCTACGTGACCAAAGGGATTTCCGCCGTTACCACACAGCTGAGAGAGGAAGGGGGAACAATTTCTCAGGATGTAAACCACATGATTACCCTGAATTTGTTTACCACCATTACGAACGCCAATTTTGACGAAGATGCGATAGTCGCCCGCATAATCGAAACACTGGATAAGAAGAGGGAACTGCTCTTGCAGGTTGACAATACAGCAGGTTTGCCTGCAGCATCAAAGTGGGAGTCAAATCATCGGAAAGAATTTGTGGCCAAGGCCGCGGAAGTAGGTGTGCTTTCTACAGAAAATGAGGATGTGCGCAGTCTGCGGGAATTAATTACTTATGGTTTGAAAGGACTTTCCGCTTACTCAAAGCACGCCAATGCCCTGCTGCAGGATGATGAAGAAGTGGACGCTTTTTTACAGAGCGCCCTTGCCAAAACATTGGATGATTCCCTGCGAGCGGAGGATCTCATTGCGCTCACGCTGGAAACCGGTAAATACGGCGTAAACGGTATGGCTTTGTTGGATAAGGCAAATACCACTGCCTACGGCAATCCTGAAATTACAAAGGTAAATATCGGAGTTGGAACGCGCCCCGGTATTCTGATTTCCGGTCATGATCTGCGGGATATGGAGTTGCTGCTCAAACAAACCGAGGGTACCGGTGTGGATGTGTACACGCATTCTGAGATGCTGCCGGCACACTACTATCCGGCCTTCAAAAAGTATGCGCACTTTGTGGGCAACTACGGCAACGCCTGGTGGAAGCAGAAGGAGGAGTTTGAGAGCTTCAACGGCCCGATTCTGATGACGACCAACTGTATCGTTCCGCCAAAGGATAGCTATAAGGACCGTCTGTATACGACCGGCGCTGCAGGCTTTCCCGGCTGCAGGCATATTTCCGGCAGCATCGGTGAAGAGAAGGATTTCTCTGGGATAATTGAACATGCCAAGAGGTGTGCGCCGCCTGCTGAAATTGAGCACGGGGAAATCATCGGCGGCTTTGCCCATAATCAGGTATTGGCATTGGCTGACACCGTGGTGGACGCCGTGAAGTCAGGAGCCATCAAGAAGTTTGTAGTCATGGCAGGCTGTGACGGACGCGCGAAGTCCAGAAACTATTACACCGATTTTGCCAAGGCGCTTCCGAAGGATACGGTGATCCTGACCGCGGGCTGTGCCAAGTATAAGTATAACAAATTGGAGCTCGGCGATATCGGCGGAATTCCCCGTGTGCTGGACGCCGGCCAGTGCAACGATTCTTATTCGCTGGCGGTAATCGCGCTCAAACTGAAGGAAGTCTTCGAACTCGATGATATCAACGATCTGCCGATTGTTTACAACATTGCGTGGTATGAGCAGAAAGCAGTGATTGTTTTGCTGGCGCTTCTGTATCTCGGTGTGAAAAATATCCACCTGGGCCCGACACTCCCGGCGTTTCTTTCTCCGAACGTGGCAAAGGTCCTGATAGAAAATTTCGGAATCGCAGGGATCGGCACTGTGGAAGAGGATATGGATTTATTCTTTGGTGATGAGACAAAGGAATCGTCCGGTATCACAACAGATATGACAATCGGAGAGATTCTGCTCGGGTATCCGGATGCAGCCTCTGTCCTGATGGCAAGCGGTATGCACTGTCTGGGCTGTCCTTCCTCCCAGATGGAATCCCTTGCAGATGCCTGTGCGGTTCATGGAATTGATGTAAATAGTCTCATGGAGGAGCTGAACCGCCAGCTTCACGCATAAAATAAAATTGCTGCGGGATGATATTAAAAAAGGTGTTTGAGATCAAGTATTCTTAAAAAGATATTGGTTGACGGTGAGCGTCCCCTGCTCTATTATAAAATAAAAAGACGCGCCGACGGGAGTCTTGCCGCCGGAGGGGAGGCTTTGTGAACATCAGGGATCGGCTTAACAATATAAAAGTGCAGATACCGGCAGTGTATCTCGCTCTTAAGAAAAATGAGACGCCCTGGTATGCAAAAGTGCTGGCGGGTATTACGATTGTATATGTACTCTCCCCGGTGGATCTTGTGCCGGATTTTATTCCGGTGCTGGGCTATCTGGATGATGTGGTGATATTGCCGCTGCTGATCGCAGCGACGAGAAAGTTGATTCCGGACAGCATTATGGAGGAATGTGAGCGGGAAGCGAAAATGATTTGGCAGTCCGGAAAGCCAAAGCGGTGGTATTTTGCAGTTCCCATTGTTGTCATCTGGCTTTTAATTTTGCTCGCGGTAATCAGGCTGATATGCCGGACCGCGGGCATTTCCTATTGACTGTTTCAGAGAGGAGTCGGCGAAAATGGAAGAGGGACACACGGAAAGAAGAAAGCTTTTGGAAACGGATCTTGTCAGGATTTTCATTGTAACGGTTTCGGCTTTTGTACTCGCAGTCAACTTAAAAAGCTTTGTATGGGCGGGGCAGCTCGTGCCGGGAGGCTTAAGCGGCATTACCGTGCTGCTGCAGCGTGTATTTGTTCGTTATTTTGATGTTTCACTGCCTTATACACCGATTTATCTGCTGTTCAATGCCGGTCCGATTCTGTTGAGTCTGCGTAATCTGGGGAAAAAGTTTACGCTGTATTCCATTATCATGATTGTATTGAGCAGTATTTTTACAGATCTGCTGCCTGATATCACCATCACATATCAGCTTCCGCTCATCAGTATTTTTGGCGGTTTGATCAATGGTGCCGTGATATCGGCCTGTTTGGTTGCAAATGCGACAAGCGGCGGCCTGGATTTTATAGCGGTGTATTTTTCTGAAAAACGGGGAATCGATGCATGGAATTCAATTCTGGCATTCAATGCGTTTACTATTTGTATTTCAGGCTATTTGTTCGGCTGGGACACAGCGCTCTATTCGATTATTTTTCAGTATACCTCCACACAGATTGTAAAGACGCTGTATCGCAGATATAAGCAGGATACGCTGCTGATTATCACGGAGAAGCCGCAGGCGGTTTATGAGTGCATAAATAAAGCGACACATCACGATGCCACGCTGTTTACGGGAGAGGGCTGTTATCGCAGGGAAGAACGCAAAATGGTCTATTCCGTCGTAGCGGGAGATGAGGTCCGAAAGGTGACAGAGTTGATCAGACAGGTAGACGACGCAGCGTTTGTCAATGTTATCCGTACGGAGCAGATCGGCGGCCGGTTCTATCGCCGGCCAAACGAATGATGCCGCAAATACAAAATGCTGTATTTGCGGAATTGACAAGCTGCCGGCCATATGCTAACATATTGAATGTTCGGTAACGCGGGTGTGGCGGAATTGGCAGACGCGCTAGATTTAGGTTCTAGTGGGCAACCGTGCAGGTTCAAGTCCTGTCACCCGCATCAAATTAAAGTCATGTTTGAGGATTGAATTCATACATGACTTTTTTTCTTTTTTTTTATGATAACATAGAAATAGCATAAGATTACAATTGTTGATGTTAAACGAGGTGGAAAATGAAAATACAAACAGAGCGCTTGGAGCTAATTCCTTTAACGCCAGACCAATTGAAACTATGGATAGAAAACATTGATGCACTTGAAAAAGAATTAAACTGTTCTTACAAGGCCGAACCGATGGAGGGTGTTTTCCTTGATATAGTAAAATCACAGTCAGAGAAAACCCAAGATGATAGCGATAACTATTTATGGCATAGTTTTTGGCTTCTGATTCGTACAAGTGACAGGACTGTAGTTGGCTCGGCTGATTTCAAAGATATTCCAAACAAAAGTGGTGAAGTAGAAATTGGCTATGGTTTGGGTAAAGCGTATGAACATAATGGATATATGACGGAAGCCGTAAAAGCAATGTGTGAATGGGCATTAAAACAAGAATCCGTTATGTCTGTTATTGCCGAAACAGATTTGGATGGACTTGCCTCTCAAAGAATATTGGAGAGGTGTCAATTCAAAAAATACAAACAATTGGAAACGCTTTGGTGGAAATTAGGCTGATTGTGCTGATTTCTTAAATAACATAATCACGGTGCAATGACAGTTGAAATCTTTATCTCAAAACAGGACGTCATCCAGATTTGACATTACTCACAAAATTATTAGTCTGAAACAAATGCATCTCTGCATTTGTTTCAGACTAATTTCTATGATATACTAAAGATAATACCAGCTAAAATCTTAATAAAGTTTTATACTGTTTATATTTAAGGAAAAGAGGGGATTCATTATGGTTCGGAATATAGCTATTGGCGACTTGACCATCGACTGTGCTGACGCTTACCGAGCCCGGGAGTTTTACTCTGAACTTACGGGATGGGAAAAGACGATAGCCTTTGATTGTCTGGCATTGAAAGCTTATAACGGCATGATGCTTTTATTTGCAGAAACTGATGATATATCCTATAATCCGCCCGTTTGGCCGGAAGAACAGGGCAAGCAGCAGAAACAAATGCACTTTAATTTTCAGGTTGATGATTTAACTTCAGCTGTGGAAGAAGCAATTTGTCTTGGTGCATCCAAATCTGCCGCACAATTCGGCGGGGATCATTTTGTAACGATGCTTGATACCGAAGGGCATCCGTTTTGTCTATGCAAAAAATGAACATAGCAGTAAGACGATAACGTCTATCCTGCCGATTAAACCTTGGCTGCCTACGCATCTATTTTGACCCAATAATACAAGGTTATCAGGCTAAGATAGATGCGGATTGTATCTATCTTAGCCTGATTATTTATATAATCCAGTAGATTGACAAACTGAAATTCTTGGGTGACGGAAATGATAGGGATATATGATTGCTTTGGCTATGGTGCAAGTTATGACGTGCCTTTTGAAGAAAGATATAAATTGATAAAAAAAGCCGGTTTTGATTGCGTAATGCTGTGGTGGAGTGACAAATTCGGCAGAGGCACTGGTTATCAGAAAGATGTTTCATTTGCAAGAAATGCAGGCTTGTATATAGAAAACATTCACGCGCCAGTTCATGAGCAAAACTGCCTGTCATCAGACAATTTGGATGGAGAAAGCGTATTTCAAAGTTATTTGCAATGCGTAAAAGATTGCTTTAAGAATAATATAGCAACAATGGTTATTCATTTACCGAATGATGAGCATCCTATCAACAATTTAGGTATTAAAAGATTGGAAAACGTTATCAGTGAGGCAGAAAAAGAGGATGTTCAAGTTGCTTTTGAAAATCTGAGTAATATTAAAAATTTGGCGCTGATATTAGATACATTCCAATCAAAAAATGTGGGATATTGTTATGATAGTTGTCATCACCAAAATTACGCTGTTAATGATGATCTGTTGAAACTATACGGAAATCAATTAATGGCCCTACATTTACAAGATAATGGTGGAAAGTATAATCAACATCAGTTGCCATTTGATGGCGGTATAGATTGGGTTAGTGTCATGAAGAAAATAGCGATTACTGGATACCAAGGCGCTACATCCTTGGAGCCCATGAATTGGGACTATGAATATCTATCGATTCAGCAGTTTCTAAATTTGGCATATAAAAAAGCAAAAAAATTAGATGAAATGAGAAAAATATAAACTCCGATTTGTCGGAGAAATTATGGGCATAACATAAAATGGATGCCCACTTGTATATCAAAACGTAGGAAACTTGTGATGCATTCATTTTGACCTAGTGACACAAGATTATTAGGCTGAAAAAGATGCAGAATCGTATTTTTTTTAGCCTGATTTTTTGTGTTATACTAAATAGAAAAATAGTCCTTATGGTAACGTTGGTACGGTAAATTCTTGGGGGATATTACATGGAAAAGTTTGAATATAAAACACTGCTTACGGATGCAAAAGGCTTTTGGGGCGGTGAGGTTGACGCAGTGGCATTTCAAAACCAATTAAATGAGTTAGGTGCTGAAGGATGGGAATTAGTAAACAGCGTTTCAACGGCTCAAGCCCAAGGAACTACAAGATGGATTGTTTCAATTCTAAAAAGAAGACTATAAACTTAATGCGCTGGTAGCAGGGAATTAAGCATCTATTTTAACCTAATGAAACACTACGTATGAACATCGAGTGTTCATAACGACAAAAACAGGCTGACGATTGTCGGCCTGTTTTTATTATGCAGAAAAACTCGCAATCGTATGAGCGATTATAATATGTTATAATGTACAAAAGTAACATTATGGCTATAATAGAAATAATGCGAATATTAATATCCGCAAAGAATGACTATTGGATGGTGATATTTTGAATAAAACTGAAAGCAATAAGGGAACTCCTTTTTCAAGCAGTGTGAAACTTCATGACGAAATAGGGAATAAGAAAAAAGAACCCCTTTTAATAGCAAAAAGTTTATTTGAAAACGCCGAAGATTATTCTTTAGCTTCTCAAATAATCATGAAGCATAATCAGAATCTGGTTCCAGTTGTTTTTGTAAACTTGGCGTTTTCATGTGAATTGTATTTGAAATCAATTTTGTTTCAATTTAAAAATAACAATACGAAGATTAATAAACACAAGTTATATGAATTATACAAATTGCTGCCATCCGAACAACAGATTGAAATTAAAAAGGATTTCTCATTTCAATGGGATAAAAAAGGCGATTTTGAATTTTTCTTTCAGGAGGTCAGCGAAACCTTTGTTTTTGCTCGATACATACATGAAAGAAATAGTGCCTGCTTTTCGTTAGAGTTATTCAATTTAGTGATAGCCGTAAGAAATTGTGCCAAAAATTTTCACAATGCGCAAATTTTAGAAAGTAATAAAATAGCTTTAGAAAAATTAGAAGAATACAAGTTGACAAATATAGAACCCACACTGAAATTTTGGATTTATTATTCCGAAAACTATGATTGCAATATTGAAATAGTTGTAAAAATCCTCATTGAAAATTTATGTGAATCACTCAAAAGTGATTACAATAATTATGAGTGTGGTAAAGAAAATGATGATTGGGTTAGAGAACCCGCTTTAATTTTAAACTTCACAAGAAAGAGTTATATTTTTAGTGAAGAATACAATTGTATTGCAAACATTTCATCAAGTGTTTTTAAAAGGTTTGGATTTTCCACCACAGGACTCCGGACTAATGGTCATCAAGTCTTTTTACAGAAAGAAATAGAATAATTGAGTGTGAGGCAACTATAAGGTGGATTGCTTGCTCATTATGATTATAATGGCATATTCAACGTGGTTAACAAAGAGTTATATTATCCATATAATCTGTGGTAATATTCGTTCGTTTGTGCCGTAAAGCCTTATTTTATAAAGGCTTTTAAGTTTGTCCTTATGAACACTCGTACCAAGTTAAAGTCATGTATGAGGATTGATGTGATTCATACATGACTTTTTATTTTATTTATGCTAAAATCAAGAGAAACACATATTATTTATATTCTACGAAAGGAAGCTGCTTTATGGGGGTTGAGAATACAGATATTCAAGATGTAAAAATTATTGAATGCGAGAAGAAAACTGACAACAGAGGTTATTCGTATCCGATATACAGCAAAAATGAGTTGGTTAAAGCCGGAATCTTTTTTGAATATACGGAAGAGATTGTATACTTCTCCGAGAAAGCCGGTACGCTTTATGGAATACATTTTCAGAATGCTCCAAAAGCACAGGCAAAGCTGCTTTACTGCATAGAAGGAAGAGGAATTGATTATGCAATCGACCTACGAAACGGCTCTCTAACTTTTTTGAAATGGATTAGTGTGGAATTAAGTGCTGATAATCGAAAACAAATCTATATTCCCAAAGGATTTGGTCATGTGTTCATTTCGCTGCAAGACAATACGAAAAATGTCATGCGCATTGACGAACCATTTGACTCAAATTATTCAAGACAAATAGCCTACAATGATCCTGACATAGCAATCAAATATCCCATTGACACCCCCATATTGGCACCTCATGATATTCATGCACCTTTACTGGCGGACAGTGATTTGAATCTTTAATGGTGGTTATGAGCATAATTGGAAAAGTATAATGTTTTTGAATTTTTGATTATATTATTTCAAAGCGTGACAGTTCGAATCCCTATTTAAGAATAATGCGGTATCTCCATTTTCTGTGAAAGCTTTTCACCGACAGCTCACTTAATCTTTTATTTTTCTCCAGCTTTGCAATTCAATAATATTACCTTCCGGATCTCGCGCATATACAAAAACCGCTTCCAGACCATCGGGATAGACCGCAGTAACCAGCTCCCCAACGCGGGTTCCTCCAGCGCTGATGATTTCCTTTAGCGTTACCTCAACATCGTCCACTTCGAAGGCAATATGCGCTATGCCAGGACGATTAATTTCTGAAGGTATGAGTTTACTCAGTTCATCATAAGAGAATATTTCTAATGTCGGATGATCCTCACCATAGCCGGGTAAAAGAAGATGCTCCCCTACAATATGCGCCTTGCTTAAATTGGTAAGCTTGTCTAGCCACTCACCATGAAGATCGCGTGTCTCGTTGATGCTCTTGCAGTGAAACACCGTCTTATAAAAATCTATTAGCTTGCTCGTGTTTTGAGCAATGATGTTTGTATGGACATATCTAAACATTTTCAGGACCTCCTTTTGTGTGTCTGCATGTAATGCTCATTTTGTGCAACAACTGATTACCTTTTCGGCAAATCCAACAGCTATTTTCTTTGAATCTTCCGTTTCAAATTTATCTGCATCATCGCCTGCATTTTTCTGTACAGCAGCTTTCCCAATATACTTAATTTTAAAGTGCTCGCAAAATCGTTTGATTCCATCTTCAAAAGGACTTATGCCATATTCGAGATCATAACCACATGTAGCAATGATTCCGCACATTTTTCCTTCCAGCAGACTCGGCCCGCGTTGTTTTCCATAATATTTATGCAGTCCATAAAAACGGTCAAGCATTGCCTTCATTGGAGCAGTACAATACCAGATAAATATCGGACTGGCTAAAATAAAGCAATCCGCCTTCAAGATTTCATCTGATATATCGTACATGTCATCTTGTATTGAACAACCATGAATGAATATTTGCAGAGGCACATTACTTGTCATATATTAAAACATTAAAACATTTATTATTATAGCCAAATGGCCCAATCACCGTAATCAAAAGTACCGCTGCCATGATGCAGATTGCCAGCAGCATTCAGTTGCCTGAGCGCATCTCGCATACGGATCAAAATCTCCGGCCGAATATCCAAACTGTGATGAGCTGGAAATATTTTTTTGACGGGCAGCTTTGCAATCTTTTCAAGCGACAGGAGATATGCCTGTGGATCAGTGGACGGGTAGTAGGCAAATAGTGTGTCCTTATAGACAAGATCGCCGGTAAATAAGTATCCGCGTTGTGGTTCCCAAAAACATAGATGTCCCGGAGAATGTCCGGGCGTATGCAGCGCCGTGATTACACGCCCACCCAGATCAATAGTGTCACCGTCTTGCAGTACCCGTGTAGGTATCCCTTGGAATAGCCTATAGGTGTTAACGTCATAGTCCACAGGCAAATCACAGCGATCCACGACCATACCCCGGATAGTATCCGGCGTCAGCGGGAACTCACCGTTCAGCCAGTTTAGTTCTGCATCATGAGCGTAGAAATCCGGGTAGTATTCGTGTCCGCCGATATGATCCCAATGGATATGTGTCGCCACGGCAGTCACAGGCCTGTCCGTCAGTTTCTTTACTTCCTTGGAGATATTACAGATGCCGAGCCCGGTGTCAATGAGCAAACATCGCTTGCTGCCTTCAAGCAGGTAGCAATGCGTTTCTTCCCAATGACGGTATTCGCTGATAATATGAGTACTTGCATCAATTTGATCAAGTGTAAACCAGTTGTCCATTTTGGCCCTTCCTTTTTGGTATTTAAAATAAATTGTTATCGGTTGCTTCGTAGAATTATATAAATAATCGGAACAGCTGATTATGCTCATTACTTGGAATTGAATTGACCGCAAACTGATGTTAGCAAAACGCCATTGCTTCAAAACTTTAGCCAAAAACAGCAGCACTTTCATTTGTTTTCCTGTTTTATAAATGATACTAATTTTATATATAGGCTCTATTTCGTGCAAATACTGTATCTAAGCATCAAACAGTTTTATTATAATTCTACTCTCTTAAGAAAAAAATGGAAAGCAAAAATGTATATAGTATTTAAACATATAAATATTTTTCGGTGTGTACTTGACATATGAGTGTCTCAAATCATGAAATGCTAAGTTGTATGCAGAATTGTATCTATTTTAACCTGATTTTTTATGTTATTGTAACCATGTATATTTAATCTTCCAATTATTTATATAATTTAAGATGATGCACAAATTATGATATCAAGAACATGGCATGGTATCGTGCCAATTCATTTGAAAGATGAATTTGAAAAATATGAATATGAAACAGGAGTGAAAGATACGACAGCATTAAAAGGAATTAGAGGTGATTATTTAAAAATTGTTGTACAAGGGCAATACGTACACTTTTTTTTATGTACAAAGTGGGATTCAATGGAAAGTATGAGAGCATATGTAGGCAATAATCTCACAGTTACAGTAACATATACGGGGGATGACAAATATGGATTGATATTGGAGCGATAGTAATGATACAAGAGATATTAGATGCACGGAATCCTTTTTTATTAGAATCCCAGCAGAATGGTTTCTGATTTGAACAAATGGAAAAGGTTATGAAACACGTCATATATCATGTGTAGGCAAGCCGCTAACCTCTAGTTTGCCTAATGACATAGACCGGACATATCATCCGCAAAGGGGAAAGTATATCTTTTTCTTTTATGAAAAAGCGTAGTATGATTGATTATATCAAAGTAAAGGCCGACCATGTCTGAAACAACTATGGCAATATTACTCAATCGAATGGTGAGATTGTTTGGGAATGTGTTGATTGGGCGGAGAAAGGTATCCGGTTTATTTGTAAGTATTGCCTAGAAAACAAAATCGAGTGACAGAATTTATTCCAAATGATATAATTAAGTGAATCCAAAGGTAAAGAGGAATAGCTATGTTTCATGATTTTACACAGGAAAAATTGCGTTCTGCATGTAGACAGAACATAGAGTCTTTAGAAATATGGGCAAGGCGTATTATCCATGAAGAACTATGCCATAACTATGGGGTGGATTACTTTAATTATCAATTTGGAAATGGTGAATATCTTATCAAAAATGATATTCGAGAAAAAGCAAAACATATGCAGCAAAAAGAACCTCATCGCTTTTTGCGGTATGTAGACACTTTATTTCTAGATG
Source organism: Lachnospiraceae bacterium (assembly GCA_047602645.1). Classification (GTDB taxonomy): domain Bacteria; phylum Bacillota; class Clostridia; order Lachnospirales; family Lachnospiraceae; genus JAEYFP01. The sequence goes on from JASGGU010000007.1 coordinate 51,225, forward strand.
AAATAATCTACTTTTTGTGCAAACCAACATTGTATTTGCAACATTTTAAAAAAATGCTTGATATTAAATATCCTCAAGGAGTTGAAGAGGTAAGAGAATTTTTAGGAAGACTTATCCCTATTCGAAATGCTTTATCTCATTCAAATCCTATATCAGTTAGGGATGCCGAAATAGCTATATGTTATTCAAATGATTTTATAGATGGCGTAAAGACATATTATTTTAATGAAGGGAAAGAAAAGATGTGGAATGTTCCTACAGTACTTAGGGCCACTGATTCTGATGGAAATGTCCTTTACACTAATTCAGATGGGGTTGCAAAAATCCATCCGCACTTTTATGTAGGTGACATCTATACTGTCTATATCGAGGTTGATCCGTCCTTTGCACCATCAGAGTATGCAATTAGATGGCTGAAAAATGATTGTATACCAATTCCAGAATATGCAGATAATACATCTTGTACAGTAATATTCACAAATGCAGATGTTTCCGAAAGTTGGCCTCTAATATGTGAAGTTACCTCTAATAAAGACTGGCATAAAAAGGGCGATTGTGATGATTGGTTACGTTTGACATTTACTGTATATCCACGATAACATATTTTTTACAAATACTACTTGCTGACGGCCTGCAAACCATTCATATTACTGCGTTTCTCCAGGTCATATAATTTCACTCTGACCAAGTGAACAGACCTACTTTTTGCAGAAGCAAAAGGCAGGTTTGTTGCTATTTAATATAAGAAAATAACATGGAACTCAGGAGGGGAGTCAGTTTCAGACCAAAATATAAGCACCAAAAGTCACGTATATTTGACTTTTGGTGTTTTATTTAATTTATATATTAATATACGTGACTTTTATAGTTGAGAAAGAGAGGAAAAGATTAATGTATATATTCCATATGGTTTTAATCATAAACAGGATGGTATCTTTGTAGAACTCTGACAGGCAAAGGTAGTAAAAGAAATTTTTCAACTGTATTTAAATGGCAATAGTCTTGGAGGTATCTCTAATTTTCTTTTTGAACACGGAGACTCCTTGCCAACCGGACAAGAAAAATGGATACGACTGAAAATCAGCAAATTTTTGTCCAACGCCAAGTATATTGGCTATATCATCAGCTTCAAGGATTACTTCTCCGATCAAGTAGATAAGGGAAAACGCAGCAACATAGATGAAGAAACCAACTAAAGGAAGGGGCACCTGGTACAGTTCACAGAATGTACTGAGTGGCCTTTTGGTTTGTGCAGAAGGTGGTGCTAATTATTGGCGTATTACCCGCTCTTCCGGCAAGGCGATCTGGCGTTGCACCAATAAATTTGAGCATAAAAAGAAGATTTGTAAAAACGCACCGTATATCAGCGAGGATGCAATTACGGAATATCTTTGTACAACGTTTAGTATCGAAAAATTTGATGAAGAAGCTATCAAAAGCGCTATTGAGGGAATCCTTATTCAACGCGATAAGAGTTTAGAAATAGATTATAAATACGAAATGAGACATAATTTGGAATATTAAGGCTATGCAAGCTACGCTCATCTTGATATAATATTTATATAAGTAGAATTGAGGTGTGAAGTATGATCGAAGCTGAAAAACGGCGTGTTGGAGCAGTTGGGACATATGAGATATCGCTAGAAAAGGTACTAAACTGCCTTGTCACTAAAGAAATCTTTACACAAGAGCACGCTGACTATATGTTTGATCAACTTTTTTGAATGACCTAATGTGTTGGATGTTCTTGGTTCACTGCTATTCTCTATTGGAGAAAAGATAATCAATGACAATTGTGGGCGCAGTCCTTATGTTTCACTTACGGATATCGCACATGAAAAGAATAATGAATCTCCAGAATATCTTGTTCAAAGTTGGCCGCGAAACAACAATACTATTGAGGAATTAAGATTATGGGAGAAAAAATTTAAACCAAACTTCCTTGATGACGAATGTGAAAGCTTATTGAAACCATCCGGACAACGAGAACTACCCTAACACTAAAGATGTGGATTAGCGCAACCAAAGCAGTAGGCATTGAATCAAGAGCAGGTAAGTATGGCAGGGCAATGGTTCATTCAGAAATAGGAGAAGCTTTTCGGGCTTGGCTGTTTCCAAAGATCATGCTGGAGATAGTAAAAAGATGTAGGGGCTGTCAGTTTGAATTGGAATGAATCACCAGATCATGTGAACAAGGCTGAATCCTAGTGCGCAGAGTTGCAGTTAAGATATGTAGAAACAGGAATTTATATTTTATACATTCTCAGTATAGCAATAATACGTAACTCAGCAAATAAAATAGGCATTTTTGCAATGAATCAAAATTAGTAGAAAATACAACCATAGTAATCAATTAGGAGGATTATAATGAGCAAAGATGATATTAAGGCTATTCTTAAGATTCACAGATATGATATGGTGTCTGAGGAAAGAATGAAGAATGGTTATGGTGACACACTGCGCTTATCTAATGGATGCATTTTGAATCTTTATGATACCGGTAAAATTGTCTATCAGGGCAAAAATTCAGACCATATCAAGGCAATTCTTGAGAGAGTGCCTGAGACTACTGCCGCCAATAGAAAGGTGTTTGTTGTGTACGGGCATGATCAAGTTGCGCGAACGCAACTTGAAGCAATGCTTCGTCGATGGGCTTTGGAACCACTTATTATTGACCAACTTGAATCATCGGGTAATACTATTATTGAAAAGCTTGAAGGATACATACCTCAAGCAGATTTTGGTATTGTTCTTGCTACGCCTGACGACATTGGATATCCAAAGGGATCAGAAACGTCAAAAAAATATCGTGTTCGGCAAAATGTTGTTCTTGAAATGGGAATGCTTTTGGCGAGTATGGGACGTTCAAAAGTTGCAATCCTATTAAAAAATACTGAGGACATGGAAAAGCCGTCAGATATTCACGGTCTAATCTATATTCCCTTTACTTCGGATGTAAAAGAAGTAACAGTGGATTTGGCAAAAGAAATGAACAAGAATGGATACTATATTGATATTTCAAAACTATAATCGACTGTATATGTTTAGGAGGCGGAGATAATTTGGAGAGAGTATATGCATTTACGGATGAATCGGGAGCATTTGGGTGGGATTTAAATAACCAAAACGTGTCAACTCATTTTATTATTTCCGCAATAATTGTCAATGAAAACAATCTTTCTACAGTACAAGCATCCGTCGAGCATATTAGGAAAAAGCACTTTCAGACTGGAGAAATGAAATCTTCACACATTGGGAATAAAGATGAAAGAAGAAAGAGAATTCTTGCAGATTTGCTGCCTTTGCCATTTTCAATATTTACGATTATCTTTGATAAAGAACAACTTACTGAAGCAAAGGGGTTGAGGTATAAACCTTCGTTTTACAAATTCATGAATAACATTGTACATAAAGAGTTGCGGCGTGCATTTCCGATGCTCACTATTGTTGCAGATGAAGTTGGCGGAAGTGAGTATATGCAGAGCTTTTCCAAGTATGTAGCGGCACGACAAGATATTCCCAACTTATTCGGTGAAGCGCAATTCTTTTTTAGAAACAGTCAAGCTGATGTGTTAATTCAACTTGCTGATTTGATTAGTGGTACACTTGCTCGAGAATATGATAAACATCGAAAAACAGAAAATATAGCGGATTTTAGAAAAATGCTTGAGCAAAAAATCATCAGAATTGAGCTTTATCCTAAAACTTTTAAAACATATAGAGTTGATGATTCTGCCCTTGCTCAGGACTATGACAAAAGAATTGCTACACTTTGTTTGAAGCAGGCTATTGAATTTCTAAATCAAAATGATGATAGTGATGATGAAGAGACTCAGGCACAGATAATCGTCCTAAAATATCTCTTATTTAGGTTTATGAATAATGATCTTAGATCGTATATTTCTACAGAAGAATTAAAGAGTCAGCTTTTATATACAAGCTATGCAGGCATATCAACACAGACATTTAGAACAAGAATTATAGGAAAACTGAGAGATAAAGGAGTAATTATTTCTGGATCAAGTGCCAAACGAGGTTATAAAATTCCGGCAAAGGAATCGGAACTTTTTGATTTTATCAATCATGGAACAACAATCATAATGCCAATGCTGGAACGCTTAAAAAAATGCCGCGATTTAATTAAATTGGGGACAGAAAATGAATTGGATTTATTTGATAAAACAGAATATTCAACATTAAAAAGATACTTTGATGATTAAGGTGGCCACGTGACTTATTTCAGTTTATAGATATTCTTAGTTTGTTTATTTCCTAGATTTGTAAATTTCTTATTTGGTAGTAGAATATAAATAATCTCTACCAGATTAATAACTCTTTTTTTCATCGTGTCTACAAGTTATTTTTTGCATTTTTACATGGATTTATGTGGGTTCTGATATTACTTTCATAAAATCAGAAAGAGATAGGGTAGGAATACGCCATAAACAAGGAGAATTTGCATGAGGAAAAAGCTGTGAACTATATTTTAATCCATGGGCTTGGGCAAGATATTTCCAGTTGGGAGAAGACGATTGCCTGCATAGAAGATGATTTCCATGTGTTTTGTCCTGACTTATTCCATCTTCTTAGAGATAGAGAGCCTGTCTACAACAATTTATACCGTGCCTTTACTGAATATTGTCAGAAACTCAATTCCAGAAGATTGGTATAGTATAGAATAAAATATTATATTTCACCAGAAAATCCTTGATGAGCAACGTATTAGTTCATAGGCAGCACGCCCCTTTTCATCGCTGCACGAGTATTGGTTTTGTTTGCTTGATGGATTAGCAAAGGGCTAAGCACAAAGGCTTTTCTGCTTGTGTTTGGTAATATAGCAGCATTGTTCCGGAAACAATGAAGCAGCTGATGAGAAGGAAAATGAGGAGGAAATAAAACAGTGAAAAAAGGCTTTCTTACAGAATTTAAAGAATTTATATCCCGTGGAAATGTAATAGATCTCGCAGTGGGTGTTATCATTGGCAGTGCTTTCACGGCCATCGTGTCATCACTTGTAAATGATATTTTTATGCCTGCGATTGGTTTTATATTTGGTGGCGTGAACTTCACAAATCTGAAATATATCATCACACCGGCGTCCGAAAATGTTGCAGAAGCAGCTATTTATTATGGAAACTTTATTCAAAGCATTATTAATTTTCTCTTAATCGCTTTTGTGATTTTTATAGTTGTTAAGGGAATTAACAAATTTTATAAAAAAGAGGAAAAGCTGCAAGAAGAACCCACACCGGCAGAACCATCTGAAGAGGTTATTTTGCTGCGTGAAATACGGGATTTACTTTCAACAAAGAAATAGTAAGATTTCTGTTTTTTAATCACTCAGTTGATTTAAGGCCCGTACCTTATCCTGCTGTTCAAAAAGCGTGCAGCCGCCCGTATGGGCACCCGCTTGTTTTGCAATCTCTCTTAACTCAACAAAATAATCTGATTTCAGCACATCCAGAATGGGCGAAGTTTTTAAATTATATTTTGCATAGGGTGAAAACGGACATGGTTCTGCCCCACCGGCAGCATTGATATGGAAAAAGCCTCGCCCTGAGGCCAGACAACCACCCATAGCAGCTTCGTCTCCGGGAAAAGAGAGAATAATCATGTCATTCATGCTTTCTTTTAGCTCCGATACGCTGTCTGCCAGTGTATGGATGTCATCACGGCTTAATGAAAGCTGTTCCGTTCCCTCGCTGACTGGCACATATTCAACAAAGAATAGTAATCCGCAGCCCCTGTTTCGCAGTTCGAAGACGAAAGATGACTCCGTAACAAGGTGTAAGTTTTCTTTTGTAACCGTAATGGATACGCCAAACAAAACCCCTCTTTCCAACAAGCGCCTCATCGCTTCATATGCCATTGTGTAAGTGCCTTCGCCTCGGCGGCGGTCTGTTTCCACGGCAGTGCCCTCTATACTGAAAACCGGAATCACATTGCGGTTTTCAGTAAGCAATGCCAGGTTGCCATCGTCAATCATTGTTCCGTTCGTAAAGACCGGGAAAACGATATTCCGGGACTGCGCAGCGGCTTCAATGACATCACGGCGCATAAAGGGTTCTCCGCCGGCGAGCAGGATAAAGGGGATACCAAGCTGCGCTGCTTCCTCAAAGATTGCTTTCCATCTTGCAGCGCTGAGATCAGATTTTGTCAGATCGCTGCCGCAGGCTCCGTTAGCCCTCGCATAGCATCCGGAACAATGTAAATTACACTGCGAGGCAATGCTGGCAATTAAAAACGGAGGAATATGGGTGCCCTTTTTTTCATAACTGTTCCTGATAGCGGCGCTTTTTTGGATGCATGGCAGGGTATGCGATAAAAAGGCGCGTCCTTCCCGGTCATTTATGTAATAGCGTGTTATTGTTTTCAGAAGATTTTTGATTCCATGATTCATAAATGCGGTTAAATTCATTTTTCATCACCATTCCTAACTTGATATACGGCCGCAAACTGCTCGATGTGCCGCATCAATAGTTCCAATGCCTCTTCCTCTTTTTCCGGCATGGTGTCATATTGACAAATAAGAAAATAAAAGGGCCCGTAAAACTGTAAAGCAATAATATCAGCCGGGCCGGGCCGAAAATATCCCCGGGCAATCATTTCTGTGAAAAGTTCGGTTTGAAACTGTATGGCTGAGTCTGTAAACCAATTGCGAAGCGTATTGGCGGCGGTACTGTTTTTGTATTGCTCGATCATCAGCATTTTACGAAATCTGGAGGCCTTAGGATCTTTGAAAAAAAACATGAAAACCGCTTTGCAGGCTTGCTTTAACCATATCAAGTCATTTCGCCCATAGTCTTCGGCGACCTTCTTTATTTCACCTTGGGGCAGCCGATACAAAGCGGCCGTTTCATCAAAGCGCTCATTTATTTCTTTCAGCAAAGAATCATAGATTTCCTGCTTGCTCTTAAAGTGCTTATAGAGTGAGCTGTCTTTAATCCCCACTGCCTTTGCAATGTCTTTGACGGTTACTCCGTCATAACCGTTCGTCGAGAACAGGTTCAGCGATTCCTCCAAGATGATCTGCTTTGTATTCTTTCGTTCCATTGAGGTGCCTCCTATAATAAAAGCTAGCATTTACTAGCCATTATTATAGCTAGTAATTACTAGCGTGTCAATAGTCAATTTTCGGAGGTTATTTTTCTTGTGTAGGAGGTTATTTTTCTTGCATCTATTATAGACTGTATGCCCTTACTATGGTAAAGTTTAGTTAGCAAAAAAATGATGAGTAATTCGTAGTTGAAGTATAAGAGCATACTACGACGCGAAAACAGATGCCGGCCGCGTTAATCGTATATCGTGGATGGTCGGGCGATTAAATAAGAACCTTAAGCCGATGTAGTAAGATTATTTATAAATATGAGAAGGAGGAGAATTCCAATGGACGTAAATATCTTATTGTTTCCTGATTTTGAGACATTGGATGCTTTTGGCCCGGTTGAGGTGCTGGGAAGTATAGAGGAATATAAGCTGCGTTATATTTCAGTTCAAGGCGGAACGGTTACAAGCAGACAAGGTATGAGGATATTAACGGAGAGTGCTGAAGAGGCCGACCCTTATGGCATCCTGCTGATTCCGGGCGGGCAGGGAACACGCCCTTTAGTGAAGGATAGGGATTTTATTGAAAAGCTGTCGGACCTGGTTATGAAATCAAGGTATTGTCTTACCGTCTGCACGGGTTCGGCGCTGCTTGCAAAAACGGGACTTTTGAATAATAGAAAGGCAACATCAAATAAAAATGCTTTTGAATGGGTGAAATCAATCAACACGGATGTTTGGTGGATTGAAAAGGCCAGATGGGTTGCAGACCAAAAATATTACACATCTTCGGGTGTGTCTGCCGGAATAGACATGGCATTGGGTTTTGTGGCCGAAAGATTTGGCAGGAATAGGGCGGAGAAAATTGCCAAGCATATCGAATATATTTGGAGTTCTGATCCAAATAATGACCCATTCGCAGTAGGAGTAACTTTATGAGGACGAACATATATTCCAATGTAAGGCTTGCCTATTATTCCGGTACCGGAGGCACCGAGCTGGCGGCAAAGAGCTTCCAAAGACATTTGGAAACGGCAGGTTGTATATGTACTATCGAAAAGATTACCGGCGGAAGGCGTGTAGATCAAAGTGACGGTGACCTGCTTCTTTTATTGTTTCCGGTTCATGCTTTTAACGCACCGGAGGCAGTTTATCAGTGGATTGACAGTTTGAATACGGTAAAGTGCACCCGCGCAGCAGTAATCTCTGTATCGGGAGCCGGGGATATTTGCCCCAACACAGCGTGCCGGGTCAGCAGCATCAAGCGGTTAACAAAGAAGGGCTACCTTGTTGTCTATGAGAAAATGATTGTGATGCCGTCCAATTGGGTTGTTCCCGCGCCAAGTCCATTGCCCTATCTGCTGGTACAGGCATTACCGGCAGCGGTTGAGAGAATCTCATGCGAGCTGCTGTCAGGTGTCTGTAAAAGCAGCAAGCCGTTATGGATTGACAGATTTTTTTCTGTGATGGGAAGGCTGGAAACTTTAGGAGGACACTTCTGGGGGCGCCGGATAGAGGTACTGGAGCACTGCACCAAATGCGGCTGGTGCGCAAGTCACTGTCCGGCCGGTAATATTACGATGATGAATGGAAGACCAATGTTTGGTAATCAATGCCATTTCTGTTTGAAATGTATTTATGGTTGTCCAAGTAAGGCGTTGCAGCCGGGAATCTTTAAATTTGTCATAATACAAGAAGGATACTGTTTACGGGATATTGCAGAAAATCTTCCGGAAAACCTACAGGTGCCTGTTAAAGATTTAAAGGTTGGAATCTTCTGGCTGGGGGTTAAAAAGTATTTGCTTTCGTTAGAAAGAACTTGTAATTGAATCTTAAATAAACATCATGAAAAATTAATAAGATTATTACCATGAAATTGGGGGAGGAAAATATGACAAAAAAACAATTATCGGAGGAGCAGCGAAAGTTAGAAGCGGATCTGTGGGCGATTGCTCTTATTTCTTTGGGGATTCTTGGAGTCTATATATTTTTTCAAAATCAGGTTGCCGCGGTTATAAAGGATAGCGGCATTCATATCCTCCTGCGTGTACTTTTAGGTGCCGTATTTCAATTTGGTCTGGCAGGATTTGGTATTGTTGTTGTAGCGATTTTCAGAAAGGAAAATCTCCTGGCTTATGGTCTGAATAAAAAAAGGGCGTTTTTATCCATTTTTCTGTGTTCTTTATGCTTTGTTCCCTATCTTGTTTTTATGCTGCTGACAGGGCAAATAACAAGCTACTTACCTTTTCAATCTGTTTGGACGACTCAAGCCGTATTATTAAGCGGCTTTCCGGTAAATATGATCGGAATGCTGATAACCGCTGTTGCGTGGGGGTTCTTTGAAGGCTTCAATTATGTTGTAATCAGCGAAAAAATAAATCGGCGGTATCCCGGCAAGAATAGATGGCTTAATTGGGGCGCTATTGTCTGTACTGTACTTTGCATCCTTATTCATGGTGCAATCGGAGTGACCGCCGAAGGAATAGTTGAAATGCTTACCATAGTTATCATTGTGTATGGTATGCTGATGGTAAAAGAATTCACCGGAAATGCATGGGGCTGCGTAGTTCTCTTTGTGTTTTTCTGGAATGCATTTTAGCATTACCTTTGTAAATAGCATTCTCAGGAGGATTTTATATGGCTGTTTATCATGTGAAAGAGAAGGAGACTATTGTGCCGTTGCTCGCAGGGTGGCAAGAAACCTTTATTTGGTCATGTCTGCAGAATTGCATGGGTGAGGCATATACCGATAACTTGAAAAATCCTCAATCCGCCGAAATTATGCTTGGGGATTTTTGTTTCTTTGCCGGTAATGTCAATCACGAGTTAATGTGTAATAAGCCCGCTAATCATAATTCTGAATTTATTATTATGATTCCGCAGAACAAGGAATGGGAAAAGGCGATAGAACTTATGCTTGTTGCAGGGGCGTATTCCTATGCCTTTTATAAAGGCGGAATTGAAGTGGAAATTGACACCAAAGAAGAGGAGCGCCGCAAGGGTCTGGCTTTAGTTTGCGCTGTAAAATTAATAATGGAGTGTTTGGAAAGAGGCTTATATCCAAGCTGGGATGCGCATAACAAAGAATCACTCGCGTTGGCTGAAAAGCTCGGGTATGTGTTTGACAAAAAATACCCGGCCTATGAAATCATCGGCTTTTAAGATAAGCCGTTTTTCAAAAAAAATTTTAATATTGCAACAGTATGCAGTTCTCATTTGTATATAATATAGAACCATAAAAATGGTATCTACATCAAACTGAATGACGAAAGGAATGATAAGAATCATGAAAAAAATGATTGCTATTGTATTATGTGCCGTTATGGCACTTCCTCTTACTGCCTGCGGCGATGATCCTGCGGAAGTTAAGGAAGCCCCTACCCAACAATCCGAAAGCGAGGAAATTCCAAATCCTTTTTTAGTCTGTGAAACAATAGCGGATGCCGAAAAGCTGGCAGGGTTTCCGGTGATCTCTCCGCAGTATATTCCGGAGGGCTATTCACAGACTTCCATTGAAGCTGTTGAGAATGAGATGGTACAGATTTTTTATGAAAACGGCAAGGATCAGATAGTTTTCCGTCAGGCGAAAGGTAGTGATGACATCAGCGGCGACTATAATGAGTATGCTGAACGCAATGTCATAAATGTCGGAGATTTACAAGTGACGACGAGAGGGAATGACGGCAAAGTAAATGTTGCGACCTGGACAGACGGAGACTATACCTATGCGATTTCGGTTGGTTTTGATGAGATGGGTATTGATTCGGCCGTGATCAGTGATCTGATCAGTGGTATTCAATAGAAAAACATCAATCACAAGGGAGGTGACCGGATGGTCAATGTATATAAATTGCAAAGGCGCCTTTTGGATATGATGCCCTTTATTAAGAGCGTAATCTATAATTTGGTTCGCCTGATAGTTTCATCTGCGGAGCAGGAAGGCGGCAAAAATGTCATTTTCATGCAGAATGCGCTGCATGCCGCACAGATTAATGAGCAGGCTGAGCAGTTGATGAAAAATTACGGAAACAGCGTTCTGCGTCTTGCCTATTCCTATCTCCATAATATGAGTGATGCCGAGGATGTATTGCAGGATACGCTGATACAGTTCCTTAAAACACAGCCGCAATTTAAAAACAATATCCATGAAAAAGCATGGTTTTTGCGCGTCGCAATTAATATTAGTAAAAACAAGTCAGTCTACAATAAAATCCGGGCAGCCGATGAACTAAGCGAAACGTTGTCCGCCGCTGAGGAGGCTGATTTGGCTTTTGTATGGGAGGCTGTTAAGCAATTGCCGACAAAATATAGGGAGGTAGTTCACCTTTATTATCACGAGGGATACAATACGGTTCAAATTGCCTCGCTGTTGTCTAAAAAAGAGGCAACCATCCGCTCATTGCTTCAAAGAGCCAGAATGATGCTCAGGGAAGTATTGAAGGAGGTGTATGACTTTGAAGAATAGATATGATAAAGCAATGAAATATATTGAGGTCACAAAGGATATGCGGGATAGGATTTTAGCCGATATCAGTCATCTTGATTTAAATAAAGCTTCTTCAAAGACGGCTCTTTATTCTAAGTACAAAAAGTATTTGCCCGTGGCTGCCTGTTTTTTAGTTTTGATTGTGGGCGCAGTGATTGTTCGTGATACTTTCCATTTGTCTGAGACGCCTCCGCTTCAACAGATCCCTGATCAGGCGGTTCCCGATATTGTAACATATAATTCTGCCGATGAGTTATCTGATGCCGTAGGTTTTGAGATAAAAGAAGTGCAAGATCCGCCCTTCGCTATTGAATCTGTAGATTATATTTCTTACTGGGGAGAGCTTGCACAAATAGAATACATCGGTTCAGCCAACACCCTTTTATTGAGAATGGCTCCAGGTGTTGAAGATGTCAGCGGATACTATGGAGAATTCACCGATGTAGAAAACCATGTAATAAATGGCTGCAACTTCACGATTAAAGGAAATGATAATCAATATATTCTTGCTGTATGGCAAAATGACGGGTACTCCTATTCGGTACAAATGCTTGAATCAGTTTCGAAAGAGGAAATTCTTGCGGCAGTGCAAAGTATAAAATAATTAAACTTTAGAATCAGGATGTTGGCGTAATTTTACTGCGGATGCTTAGTGGGATAGCCGTTGCCCTGCAGGTCGGTGTTTGTGTCCTTGCCTGGGGTTTTCCGGGGCCGGCTGCTTTCCCATACGCCATCAGGCATCGACTTGATGGGTTTATTTTTATCAGGTTCTTTCATGATGGAATTTCTCCTTGCGTTTTTATTTAGTATTGCAAAATTTTTAGAAGAATATGCATGACATAACCATCACAACACAGAGGAAGTCGTTGTACCATCAATTAGCAAGATAATCATTTTATAAATTTTGCTTGCTTAACAATTTTAGTGGTTCGCTTTTCAAATTACTATTTATGTTAATGAGTGCAATAAAAAGGGCGAGTGCGACGACCAGTGCACCAGTTATAATATTAGTTGCGATTCCGTGAGGCGTTGTCGTAATTTGCACTTCAGTGGCAGAATTTCCTGAATCTATCCAGTTACTATATTCCGTACTAAATATTGGCTCCTGAGATTGCCCGGAAAGCTGTTCCATAGTGCTTTGTGAAAGAGAATATCCTATTGTGTTTCCAAGAATACTTCCCAATAGGACAATAATCAGAATACCGGAAAGCAGGGAGGTGGTACACAGTAATTTTCCCATTCCTAAAGAACGTTCTATAGCCGTGCGCTTTATTTGCTTGCCAATAAATAAGTTGCTGAAAAACAGGAGAATCAATATGGTAATAAGGGTGCCTGTTATAAACATTGCTAATGCAATTTGCTTAATCTGATCAAGCCCCTCTTTTAATTGCGTATAACCTTTGTCATAAAAGGTTATCTCCAGTCCGGAAATCCCCTGCTTCTCCCACTCTTTCATAAATTTATCAATAGTACCGTTTGAGATCTGAAAGACTGTATTGTATCCCATCATGGGACCATAATCCAAAATATTATTTGCATCACTATTTTTGATAGAAGCAGCAGGTATAACTACTCCGTAGCCCGCCATATCATATCCGGAAGAGCGGGATGCTTTATTAATTTCATTATAGATGCCAACAACTAAATAGCTTTTTTCCTCAAAAATGTCATAGCACTGTCCCTGTGCATTAAGTAAATGATTAGGATTTCCCAGAGGAAGGCTGTCAGGCGGGAAATCGCGGCTGGCGGAATCACGGTAGTCAGCATAATATAACGGAAGGGGGAGCCTGTTTCCAATTTTATATCCATTAATTTTTGCAAATTCTTGACTGATTAGACAAACTTGCTGCCCATTTTGATATTCTTCGGAGGAGATATCTCGCCCCTCCTGAATCGTGGCATTACCATTATAAAAAGACATAAGCAATTGAGTGCTCTCTGTTGGAATCACCGGAATGGTATGCTCAGCCATTTCCATTGCCTTGGCCAGTTGTAACCAGCGTTTACCTTGGGGCGTTTCATAAAAGCCATCTGTTACAATATCCCATCTTGTTTGCATCGGCAGGACATCCGGAATCAACTGCCCGTCTTGTGTATATTGAGAGGAAAGGACATAGTTGGAATCGCAGCTGCGCGGAAAGTATTCACCGACAAGCCTATCGGCTCCGGTATGGGTCTTTTTCCATTGAATATGGGATATTCCCCATTCCAAGGCCATTATGTATGTGGTATCCTTGTGTAGCGTAGGTGGATTGGGGTTATAATGGTCGCAATATAAAATTGTTTCCCAATCCTGCACGGATCTTCCGGCAGTTCCGTTCAGTCCATACAATTCCCTTACAAGCTTTAGTTCAACCGGCTCTGAGGGAACACAATCCTTTATTGGGGTCACTTCTAGAATAGGGAATCTATCTCTCGTTTGTGCAATAAGATTAATATAGAAATCATCCCGATAGGTAAAATCCGGGTGATATGCGCCATAATAGGGCATTCGTGTGGGAGCATAGATATAATTTGCATCGTCAAAATGTAATGTATCTACAGGTATAATTTTATTGTATTTGTTGACCGTGCCTGTTGAAACCAGTTCTTTTTTTTCGGCACTCCATAGCTCTGTCTGCGTTGTCTCGTCAGGAATTTGCTGCACAGTTCCTATTGTGATAAATACATCCTCAAGCCGTTTAATATTCTGTTCACTCATCATAAATAAGCCTGCACCTAGCGACAGTAATGCAGCCGCAAGTGTAATCAGCAGTAAAAAAAGTAGTGAACGCACCGGTGTACGCAATAGCTGCCGAAGACTTTTTGATATAACTACCATAATTTACACCTCACTGTTTGACTGCAGTTCCCCGTCGCGCATGTAGCAGACTTCATCGGCCTGTTCTGCTACATAGGGATTGTGGGTAATTACAATCACAAGATAACCTCGTTCGTGTGCAAGGGACTTTAATAATTCTACAACATTCTTTTCATTTGCTGAATCCAGGTTGCCGGTAGGTTCGTCTGCCAACAGAATTTTGCCGCCGGCGCCGATCGCCCGAGCAATAGCGACTCGCTGCTGCTCCCCGCCGCTCATCATAACAGGAAATTGAGTATAGATTTTTTCACTCAGGCCGACTTCCTTGATCAAATGTTTTGCTTTTTTTGCTGCTTCGCTTTTTTTTACCTTAAGCAGTTCAATCGGATACATTACATTTTCCAATGCTGTAAGTAGCGGAAAGAGATTAAATGATTGATATACAACGGAAGCTGTTTCTCTGCGATAGAGGTTCCGATCCATGGAGGACATGGGAGCCCCTTCTACATAGATCTCGCCGGAGGTGGGCAGATCAAGGCCGGCCAGTAATGACAGCAGGGTACTTTTACCGCTTCCGGACGGACCTGTAATTGCATACATATTCCCAGACTGAAAGCTGCAAGTTACATGTCTGACTGCTTCAATAGATTGATATTTACTCTGGTAAATGTATCCGACATCCATAATTTTCAATGTAACCATAAAACCCTCCCATTTAATCCAAAGCGGTCAATACTTGCATAACACTGAATCTGCCAAGCAAAATAAGAGCTGCCGATGTGCCGGTCATATAAACAACAAAAAATAGCAGAACAACAGCGGCAGTTTCTGCATTTAAATTGATAAATAATGTGGAAACTGTTATGCCCAGCATGCTTCCTGTTGCCTGTAGTATGGCATTTTCTAAAAAAAGCAAAAGAAAGCAGCTTCCTTGGCTTAGTCCCATAGAACGCATAATGGCAAACTCGGGTTTTCGGTTCTGCAGGAGCAGATAAGAAAGAATAAATCCCACCAGCCCGACAATAATAATCAGCAGCGGCATAAACAACAGCATGAGTTCGATATTTTCCAACAGATGAGTAGCTGATTTAATAAAGGTTTCGTCATTAATAATGAGAGCGATTCCACGTTGTGATGGTTGAGCCTGTGATATGACGGACATAAATCTCAATTGCTTTGCCTGAGCCTTAAAGCCATTAAGATCTAAAGGGGTGGCGACTCGAAAGCTGACAGAGTCCGCAAAAAACATAACATTTGCCTGTTGATGAATTTGCTGCAGCCACTTTACCGGAAATAGTACCTGAACCGTTCGCTGACTGTCTTCCATTAAAGAATCGTTGAAACTGCCGGCAATGGTTACTTCTTGTATATCAAGCCATTGAAAGTCTTTTGCAGAATTGTCGTTGGGGTAGGTTACATAAAATAAGGTAAGCGGAATGCGATCTCCGATGGAAAGCTCCATTTCCTCTAACTCTCGTTCACGCAAAATGAACAGCGGCTCATCTCCCTCAAAAATGTTCGAATCAAAGCCATCCCCATAGGAGATTTTGTTCGTATCAAGTTCCGGAAAAGATGAAATGTGGTTAAGTCCGAGGCAAAGAGGAAAATTCATACGTCCCGGTTCCATGTCAGGCACTTCGTCTTTGATAATGGGGCCAACGGCAGCTCCTAATTCTACAGTATAACGAAAATCAGTTACATACGGAGAATGCTCTAACGCATCAACAACACTTTCCTTGATTAACAGGCCGGTGTTCAAGGTTCCGTTCAAATTGCTAATACGGGCATAAACCGGCACGGCATCAGGCAGGCTCAATTTTTGCGCCTGATTAGCCCGTAAACCGCCTAAATATAAAAAAAGAAATGTTATAATTAATGAGCAGATCAGTACGACTAAAAGGCTTTTTATTCGGTATCGTTTGATATTTAAAATTGCTTTTTGTAAATAGAACATGAAATCCTCCCAACTATATAGTAATATTTTACCATTAATTAAAATAAAAGCAAGTGTTGGGAGGATTTATGTTTAATACTTTTTACTTGATTAAATATTCCAGGCCTTTGCCTGATTTTGCAACGTCCAGAGCCGATGGTAAATTCCCGTTTTTTCCATCAAAGTGTCATGTGTTCCGCTTTCCCTGATACAACCGTTTTCTACCACTAAAATTTGATGAGCATTCCGGATCGTTTTCAGCCGGTGAGCAATCATAACAACAGTGCGTCCTTTGACAAGCTCGCCGATTGCCTGCTGGATCATCACCTCGTTGCGGGCATCAAGGCTGGCGGTTGGTTCGTCCAGGAGCAGGAGCGGTGCATTTTTCAAAATTGCCCGTGCGATGGAAATCCGCTGCTTTTCACCGCCGGACAGTGTATTGCCGCCTTCGCCGACCAAAGTGTCATAACCGTTTGGCAGTGCCATGATGAAGTCATGACAGCATGCCCGCCTGGCTGCGTCGATCAGTTCTTCTTCTGAAGCATCTTTGCGTCCGAACAGAATATTCTCCCGGATCGTATCGTGAAACAGATAAACCTCCTGAAGCACCATGGAAATACCGGAAATCCAGCGGTCGGCGTCCAGCGTTTTCAGAGATCTGCCGCCGCAGGAAATAGCTCCGCCGTTTACGTCCCAGAAACGGGCAATCAGACGCAGAATCGTGGTCTTTCCGCCGCCGCTGGGGCCTACAATTGCGGTCAGCTTGCGAGCCGGAATTGTAAACGAGGTGTCTTTGAGTACTTCGTTTCCATCCTTGCGGCCGGAATAAGAAAAACACACCTTGTCAAATACAAGATCCGATCCGGAATCGGCGGAATCGGCTCCTGTCATAGTGGAAGCCTGCATGACGTCATCAATACGGGTGGCAGATACATAGTGGGTGCGCAGCATGACCATATATTGTACCCATGTAACAAGAGGAGAGAGGATTTTCGTGCCGATAATGATAATACCGAGGTATTCCACTACAGAAAGACGTCCGCCAAGCAGAAGATATGCCCCTGTAAAGCACATGAGCGGAAGTCCCAGTTTCACGAGGGTATTTGCCAGACTCATGAGAGAGCCGCCCACTGTTTCTGCATGCAGATTCACCCGCATAAGCTTCTGATAAGCGTCCTTCAGCTTGCCGAAGCCCTCGCCGGTCTGGTTGTAAGATTTGAGGGTTTTCATGCCGAGCAGATATTCGTTGAGATAAGTAGCCGTTTGATCTCTTGCTTCGATATTGCGAAGGGAAAGCCTTGCGGTCAGATTCATGGAAAGGCCGATGACAAGGGCTGTGACCGGTATGCTGATATAGAGTGCCAGTGCCATGGGGGGATTGAAGAAAAAGAAAAATACAGAGGTAAGCATGCAGGAAAGCACCACACTGAAAATTCCGGTGAACATTCCGACCATGCTTTGCTCAACAGCCAGGAAATCTCCGGTAAAGGTGTTGATCAGTTCTCCGGATTCCTTTGTCTGAAAATATCCAAGGGGCAGGCTGCGGAGTTTTTTAATAAAGGCCTTTTTGTTTTCAGCAGAATGAACGGTAGCAGGGAGAAAAGTACCCAAAAAAGAGCCGGTGCTCAGTAAAAACTGAATCAGCAGAATTCCCGTCATAAAGGCTGCGATGATCCACAGGCCTTTCAGATTGACCGCTGCGGGATGGTCATATGCGGTTACGATAAGATTGATCGCAAAGTAGATGGCTATGGCGGGAAAGCTCATAAAAAAGTTTTCAAAAAAAATCCATAAAACCGGGCCGATCATATGCGCCGGATGTCCGCAGGTAAATTTTCTTATAATTTCTTTCATTATTATGCCTCCTCTATCTCTTCAAAATTAATTGCCCAGGTGTCCGCCTCATGCTGCAATTCCCATAAAGTACGGTATTCGGTGTCGGAGGCCATCAGCTCCCGGTGGGTCCCTCTCTCGATCATGCGGCCGTCTTTTAATACCAAAATCTGGTCGGCCTGACGGATACTTTGCAGGCGGTGCGCAATCATAATAACAGTTTTATTTTTTACGAGATTTTGAATCGCCTTTTGAATCAGGTTTTCATTTTCCGCATCGGAATATGCCATCGCTTCATCCAGCACCACAATGGGGGAATCCTTTAAAATCGCCCGTGCAATGGAAATGCGCTGTGTTTCACCGCCGGATAAGTCCGCACCGCCTGTTCCGATGCGGGTATTGTAGTTTTCCGGCAATGCCATGATAAAATCATGGCAGCGGGCCGCCTTTGCAGCTGCTTCTACCTGGTCCCGGCGATAGCTTCGATTCATCGTGATATTACCCCAGATCGTGTCTGCGAAGAGATAGGTATCCTGAAAAACGGCGGCAACGCTGTCCATCAGACTTCGGGAATCCATTTCCCTGATATCCGCTCCGCCGATCATAATTTTGCCGGAAGATACATCCCAGAAGCGGAGCAGCAGTTGTCCGATTGTGGATTTTCCGCCGCCGCTTTCACCGACCAGAGCGGTCATTTTTCCTTGCGGTGCCAAAAAGCTGATATTGGACAGCGCCATTTTTTTGTCTTTCGCGTCTCCTTCATAGGAGAAGGAGACGTCCTGAAACTGTACATTCCAGGATGCCGGTGTCTTGGGAGTCCGGGGCTGCGGAATTGTTGACTCATCGAGTATCGCATCTATGGAATTCATTCCCACCGCAAGCATACCCATTTGCGAGCCGTAATTGACACAGGTCATAAAGGGATCATAAATGGCCGGCGTGATAATCAGCGCCATAAGCACAGCGAGAAACATTTCCGGAGAAGGATTTTTTGTAAGGAGCACAATTGCTGCCGGAAGCACGAAGGTGAGAATTGAGAGCACGATTGCCTTATAAGCGCTCATGGCGGCCGCGCTTCTTTTGTAGCTTTTCAGCTCCCATGTGCGGTAGCTGTTGATCGTCTCCTCAAGCCCCCTGGTCATTGTTCCCGTAAGCCCGAACAGCTTGACTTCGGCCATTCCTTTAACATATTCTGAAAAGGCTCCGGTCATATTCTGAGAGGCGGTGGCAACATCTGCCCACAGCTTTTTTGCTTTTTCCCCTCCGAACACGGACATTTGGAGGATCAGTGCCGCCAATATGGTGACTATAACGGTCAATGCAAGCCATCCATTCAGCATAAACAAACTCCCGAACAATACAAGGATGAGGGTCAGCGAGCCAAGAAGATCAGGCAGCATATGAGCCACAAAGCCCTCTATCTTTTCGATATTTTCGTCCATCGTTTTTTGAATGCTTCCGGTGGTGTTCCTGGAGAAAAATCCGACCGGCACCCGGCCCACATGCTCCATGACGCGTATGCGGAACTGATACAGCAGCTGAAAGGCAGCCTTGTGGCAGCCATAGCTGCCTAAATAGGATAACAGCATATGGCATAGAATACTGATGCCTGCGACTATGATCCAGAATATAAGAACTCCTTGTGTACGGCTCTCTTCCTTTCCAAGCAGAAGCTGACGTGCAATAAAATATACGGAGAGGTACGGAACCACTCCGAGCAGCATGCCGGCTGCCGCCGACAGGCAGCTTGCTATGTAAGGACCCTTGCTCTGCGCGGATATCTGAAATATACGTTTCAGCACACCGCCCTTTTTATTTTTTTCCATAAAAGACCTCCTTTTTTTGAACGGAAAGGACAATGCAACCGGATTGGTTAGCCCTTTCTAACCACCTCAGTGTATGTTATAATAAGTTTACTTTCAATACTTTGGATTTTGATTCTTCATATCGGAAGGTAAAAACTTAAAAACAGGAGGAGAGCAGGTGAGAACGGTTGATCAGTATTGGCTGGAGTTTGAAAAAATGGGGTTCATCAAGGAAGTGCTGCAGCATGGTGTCCGCTACAGCCTTCCGCCTCATCTCGGGATAGGAGGATTTGAGCTTTGGGGTGATACCGATACTTGTATGGCATGTTTGTCGGATGTCGTTTTCTTTCAGCCCTGTATCATACTGGAGTCGGTTCATGAAAAGGTGTTTGAATTCGGACAGTTTTATCAGGGAGATGTCAGCTTCTATAAAAAGCGGAGCGAGGCCTTGCCGGTTGAACACGGGCTGAATTATTTAGTCAATTATCCGCTCTTCTCTGCCTATAAGCGTATGGAACCGCATATACGGCTGATCAACGTGGGAATTACCTATCGGCAAAAATTTTTTGATACGCTGCCTTATACCCTTCCCGATGATTTCTGGGAGTCGGCTGCGGCTGTTTTAAATCCGGAGGCCCTAACCATACCGGCCATTACACTGATTTGTGATCAGATCAGGAACTGCCGTCTCGGTGGGGAGGCATTAAAAATTTTTATACGAGGCAAGGCACTGGAGTCTTTTGCTATTACGCTGGATTATATTTATGAAAATAGAAAAGAGCCGGCTGTCCGGCTTTTGCCGTTTGACAGGGCGGCTCTTGAATCCGTTAAGGAGCTGCTGTCCGGGCGGCTGATCAATCCCCCGCAAATCAAGGAACTGACTCGTATCACGGGATTAAATCAGCAGAAGCTGATGGCCGGTTTTAAGCAATTAAACGGAATCACAATTTATGAATATGTGAAGCGGGTGCGGATGCAAAAAGCGATAGAGCTTCTGCTGGAGAGCGATCTGCCGATTTTGGAAATCGCAAAGAGAGTCGGTTATTGCGGTGACGGACATTTCCATGAGGCATTCCGTGAGGTATACGGCACTACGCCCGGGAGACTGCGGCGGGCCGGACAGAAGCTATGAAATATACAAGATAGACATCCGGGGCAGCAGCTCGGCAAGTTTTTTCCGCAAAAAAGCCTCGACCTCTGCGCGCGCCTCGTTTCGATAACAATATTTGCCGCGGCCGCGGCCGGTCATGGTTTCCCTGTTTAAAAGCGCTATGGAATCAGGAAATGCATCTGCATTTATGGCATTTTGTACAAAGCTGTAAGTCATTAATATGATTTCAATAAAGCCGTTTTGTTTCACCCTTTGGCTCAGCTCATCAGCCAGCTGTTCGATTAATTGGCCGTACAGCTGCTTCCAATCCGGAAGCAGGATAACGGGTGCAAGGAGCATTCCTACCGGATAGCCTGCCTCCGCCATCGTATTGAGCGCACGGATTCGCGCATGCAGAGGGGAGGTTCCCAGTTCTATCCGCCGGATGATTTCCTCCGGATTCATACTCATACGAAATATGATTTTTTCTTGATGATCAAGGGGAAGCAGGGAGTCTACCATATCAAATTTTGTAGGAAAGGTCAGATGTCCGCAGCCCTCCTTGGCAAAGCGCTTGATGGTATAGATCAGATTACCCGTAATTGTATTCTCCAAAATTAAATCGCTGTTGCTGCCGATTTCAAAGGTCTGCGGTACGGGAGCATTAGCGGCCTTTTTCAGAAGTCTGTTAAGCATTTGCTCCCGGTTGACAAACAGGCGGAGATAGGAGCACTTGTTGTAGTTGCATACCAGATAACAATATAGGCACATCGCCCGGCAGCCCGAGGAGGTATACGGTACCAGCCAGTCGGAAA
Organism: Lachnospiraceae bacterium; assembly: GCA_047602645.1. GTDB lineage: Bacteria > Bacillota > Clostridia > Lachnospirales > Lachnospiraceae > JAEYFP01. The sequence goes on from JASGGU010000007.1 coordinate 73,031, forward strand.
CCTTATGGTTCGGTACATATTTGTGTGTTTTTCGGATTCCTATAATCAGATGGTTTTTTAATTTTGCAAATTCATGATTTTCAGATGCCGCCAGAGCGGGGATATAATTATGATTTTCTATTTCGAACCAGGGCAGGGCTTCATATTGAAGCCGGAGCAGCTGCCCCAGCTCATAGTCAAGTGCTGCCGGTTCATAATAAATCGCATCAAAATGCAGCTTCATTTGTCAGTCCTCCTGACAGATAGCATTTCCCGAAACAGTGGAATCTATGCGTTTATCGGACGGGCAGACTGACCGTAAAGGTAGAACCGCCGCCGGGTGTATCAGAGGCTTTGATTGTTCCGCTGTGAGCCTGTACAATCTCGGAAGCGATACACAAGCCCAGCCCGAAGTGCCCTTTGGTACTTCGGGATTGTTCACTCCTGTAAAAGCGATAAAAAATTTTATCCTTATCTTCATCAGAAATACCGATCCCCGTATCGCTGACCAGTATCAGAAGGCAATTCTTTTTTGCCTGAAGAGACAAGGTGACGGCTCCGCCTGCCGGAGTATAACTGATCGCATTATGCAGCAAGATAGCAACCAGCTGTCTGATGCGGCTTTTATCACAAATACAAGAAGGAAGAGCTGCATCCGGCAAACTGATGGTCAGTCTCAGATTTTTTTCATTGGCCATCGGTTCAAATGCTTCATAGGTATTCAGTAAAAGCGTATCCAATTCAACCCTTTCCTTTTCAACGGAAAAACTTTGATTATCTGAATGGGACAGAGTCAGCATATCTTCAATCAATGCGGACATCCGTTTTGCTTCAGATTCTATAATGGAAAGAAAATCCTCCTTTTTATGTTCGGATGCCTGCGGAAAGCTTTCGAGACAGGATAAAATGACAGCAAGCGGTGTACGCAGTTCATGGGAGGCGGAGGCGACAAATTGCGCCTGACTGCGTCTGTTCCTTTCAATCGGCAGCAAAAGTATTTTTGTGAAAGTATAGGAAAAGATCCAGAGCAGGATGAGGACAATCAGGATGATTCCCAGAAAAAGAAAGCGCTGATGCAGGAGCTGTTCCCTCATTGATGTCAGCGGAGAAAATACGAGCATTTGTAGTACATTGTTCCCTTTTTCCAGAGTGATGACAGAAACATAATACTCCTCACCGGTTTCTGAGGCAAAAGGAAATTCCAAATGAACGGTATGGTACAAAGAAGGCTTTTCGGCTTCCGAGGCAAACTGCTCTTGATAATACTGAAAACCCTCCGTAAGTAATTCTTCAGCCCGGCTGTAGGGAGAATGGCTGTTATATAAAAATGGAACGCCGTTATCCAAAAGAAAAATAAAGTAGTTTCCGCTGTTCTCCAATTTGGAAAGCCACTCATGAGTAATCACAGACTGCTGCTCCAGATTTGCGGTAATCGTGTGGATATTATTTTGAAAGGAAAGAAATTGGGTATCCTTTAAGTTTTTTTCAGAGATCAATAAATAGCCGAGTGTCATAACCGCTAATATCAGTGTGGTGATTCCGCCGCACATCAGCGTTAAGCGCAGTTGGACCTTTTTAAACATGGGGATCTCCTTCTTTCAGACAGTATCCGATTCCCCGGAGCGTCTTGATACAAAGTGCACTTCCTACCGAAATCAGGCGTCTGCGCAGGAAATGAATATAGTTATCTAAATTTCCGGCCTCAACCTCGCTGTCAGGTCCCCAGACCTTTAACAGCAGTATACTTCTGGAAAGTGTCTGCCCGCGGCTTCTTAAAAAAGCTTCCAGCAAGGTTCCTTCCCTTTTGGAAAGGGAACAGCTTCCCGCCGGGCCTGTCAGAATCGTCGCTTCGGGTGAATAGGTGATGTCAAGCAGGTGGAACGTACTGTCGGGGACGAGCATGGGCGGACGTCTTGTTACACAATAGATTCTGGCAAGCAGCTCTTCGAAAGCAAAGGGCTTTACCAGATAGTCATCGGCTCCCATATTCAATCCGCCGACCTTGTCCGACAAAGTTCCGAGAGCGGTGATCATAATAACAGGAATAAAAATCTCTTTTTCTCTCAATGCCTGCAATACCTCGGTACCCTCCATAACAGGCAGCATACGATCCAGTAAAATCGCATCATGAATAGCCTGACAGGCAAGAAATAGTGCTTCTTCACCGTCAAAACAAGAATCTACTTCAAATCCCTTGGCAGTAAGCTGATAAGTAAGGACATGATTGAAGTGTTCATCATCCTCCGCAAGTAATACTCTCATGATCGTTCGACCTCCATGTGTTTCTGTTCGGCCTATTACCTCACAAAAATCTCCATATTATAATAACATAGAAATCTTTAAATATTCTCTAATTTTATTTTAGAATTGTTTTTAGAGAAAATTTAGAGGAAGCCCTGCTATGATAAAAATGAAAGTTGGAAAAGGAGGAAAAAAGAATGAAGGGAAAAATGATAACGATCGGACTGGCTGTAATGGCACTGTGCCTGATGGCAGGGTGCGGCGCTAAGGCTCAGGAACAGCAGCCGGCTGCGGCAGAAAAAGAGGAAGCGGCATCTGCAGAAACGGATGGGGACGAAGAACCGGTAATTTCCGTAAGCACGGAGAGTGACGGAGCTGAAGCCATGGAAGCAGCAAACACGGGCAAAGAGCAGACGGAAACGGAACAGGCAGAAAAAGAGCAGCCGGATGCCGGGACTTCGGCTAAAGAAGGAAATGAGATATTAGACGGACATGTAATAAATATTGCTGAGGATAGCGTGTTAATTAGTCGGATTTTTACAGAAGACCTGGGCGAGGGTGGTCTTGTTGCAGTTTCCGGTTCGCCGGAGAGCGGTGAGGAAGTATTTCTGACTGTCCATTTTAGTGAGACGGCCGAGTACAAATTTCAAACGGTGAGAAACGGGGGAGAAGATGTGGAAAGCAGGGAAGGAACCTTTCAGGATATTAAAAAGTATATGATCTTAAATATGACCGGCAGCTGGGACGGGGATGATTTTTATGCGGATCAGGTTACGATCAGTGAATTTAAGTAAGAAAGAAATAGAACAATGAGGAGAGTTGAAATGAAAAAGAAATTTTTTGTAAAGAGACTGGGGAGTCTCCTTCTGGCCGGCGCAATGGCGCTATCGGCAGTTGGATGTGCCGGCGCGGCAGAGGCGGACGGAAGTAACGGAGAACAGGCAGATACAATGACGGAAGCCGGCGAAAACAGCACCGGCATGGGCAGGTACGTGGAAACAGTAACGGATTTGTCCGATTATAATGAGAGGGCAGATGGGATTGCCCGATTATCTGACGGAAGACTTGTTATTTTGGACTATTATATGGGTCAGATTGAGTCGGAGGATAACGGTGTCACATGGAATCTCAAAGAAACAGACTGGTTCACTTCACTGCAGAATCAGGAAGCCTATATCATGGATTTGACAATGGGAGCAGACGGAACAGTCGGAGTAATTTATAACGTATCTTCAGCGGAAGAAGAAGCCTCGGAGGATTTTGAGCTGGATCCGAAATGTGTCATTATAAAGCCGGACGGAACACAGGTTGAGGTGGAGATTTCTCTGTCGGATGATGAGATGTATCCTTTCAAAGTTTGGATTACAGACACGGGGAGAATTTTTGTAACGACACTGGGTGAGACAATTTACGAGATAAAAGAAGACGGAAGCAGTGAGAAATTTCTGACGGCAGAAGGAGGTCCCCGCCTTGTTCAGTTCGCCGGCGATCTGATGATAATGGATGGATATTCTTTTGAGGACGGGCTGCTCCTTTACGATATGGAAAAAAAAGAGTACACCGAGGATGAGGTGCTGAATAAATTTGTTTTGGAGAACTACCCGGATCGGGAATTCAACGGGGACAGCTGGTATGATCTTTACTTCTTTTCCGGCGAGGAAGGTGTACTCTATTTGGCGGGTAAGGAAGGCCTGCACCGCCATGTGCTTGAAGGAAGCGCCATCGAGCAGGTTGTGGACGGAGCCTTATCAAGCTTCAGCAATCCGGCGAATGGATTGCTGGGAATGACCGCACTTGAAAATAACGAATTTCTTGCCTTGTTTTCGGGGGGCAGACTGGTGCGTTATACTTATAATCCCGATATTCCCACGACACCCAGTGAAAGGCTGAAGGTATACAGCTTAAAGGAAAGCGATACGATGCGCCAGGCGATTTCCATCTATCAGACTGTGTATCCGGATATTTTTGTAGAATATGAAGTTGGAATGGAAGAGGATCATTCGGTTACGAGAGAGGATGCTTTGAAAAAATTAAATACGCAGATGATGGCGGGAGAAGGACCTGATTTGCTCGTGCTGGACGACATGCCGGCGGATTCTTATATAGAGAAAGGGATGCTTTTGGACTTAAGCACCTGTCTGGGTAGTCTGTCAGGTGAAACAGAGTTGTTTCCCAGTATCGTGAATGCTTTTAAAGAAGATGAAAAAATTTATATGGTTCCTTGTGAAATTCAGCTTCCGATGGTACTTGGAAAGGAAAACGATGTCTCACAGATGGATAGTTTAGCGGGGATCGCAGACTCAATGGAAATGATCCGTAAAGAAAATCCTGAGAGAGGCTTGCTTGATCTTTTTTCTGAAGAGGGGATTCTCCGTTTATTTTCAATGACTTCGGCTCCGGCCTGGAAAACGGACAGCGGAGAAATCGATCGGGAGGCAATTACAGAATTCCTGAAACAGACAAGGCGAATTTATGAAGCACAGATGGAGGGAGCAACAGACAAGGAAATCGAACGATATAATAATGTAAACGAATATTATGTGGGGGAATACGGGGTTACGCGGGAAGAATCAGACTATTTCGGAGCGATGGATGATATGAGCTATATCGGTGGAAAAACGCAGATCGTGATGGGCACGGCGTCTTATCCTTACGGCTATGCGGAGCTGAATTCCGTTCAACGAGTAAAGGGATTTGAAGATAATAGGTTTCTTCCGCTAAATGGGCAGAGTCAAAATGTTTTTATCCCAAAAACATTGGCAGGAATCAATGCAATTTCGGAGAAAATTGAAATGGCACAGGATCTGTTAAAGGTGCTGCTGGGAGAGGATAATCAAACATCTTTATTTAAAGGCTTTGCGGTAAATAAAGCAGCTTTTGAGGAAAGCTTTGTGCCGAATGAAAAGTATCTTGGCGAAGACGGACTTTATGGTGCAATTGCCATGTCCGATGAGGATGGGCTGATGATTTCCATGGATATTTACTGGGTAGATGACGAACAACTGGAATCTCTAAGAAACTGGATAGCAAAAGCGGACACACCTTATATCAAAGACAGTATATTAGAGGATGCGGTATGCGAAGAAGGAACGAACTATATACAGGGAAACAAGGGGCTGGAGGAAGCGGTTGGCTCCATCATGGAAAAAGCAGCTCTTTATATGGCGGAATAATGGCAGCTATGGCAGACCGAAGGCATAACGGCTATAAGCAGACAGTCAGGGAGCGAAGGGCATTCCTCCGCTTCCTGGCTGTCAGTATGGGAGGCGTGCTGCTGCTGGTCATCCTCCCTTTTCTGGATGTGTTCAGAAGATCGTTTACAACAGCAATTACCGGCAGGCCTAACGGATTCCAAAATTACAGAACCATATTTGACAATCAGGCATTTTTGCTTGCGGTAAAAAATACATTGAAATTTACAGGCGTTGGCATTCCGCTTCTGGTAGTAACGGGACTTCTGATAGCACTGTCCTTAAGCCGGCTGAAAACAGCCGGAACCATAAAGTCGCTATACCTGTTTCCGCTTGCCATGCCTACGGCGACAGTCGTGATTGTGTGGAAGCTGTTTTTTTACAAGCAGGGGTTCCTCAACTTGTATTTAAGCCGGCTGGGGGAATGGACGGGTTTGTGGGGAGAAGTACATACCGATTATATGGGAAGCGGAGCGGCCTTCTGGGTATTGGTAGTCAGTTATGTTTGGAAGAATACAGGTTATACGGTGGTTTTGTGGCTTGCCGGAATTACAGGTATCCCAAATGAATTTCTGGAGGCGGCCAAAGTTGACGGAGCCACACAGGTACAATGCTTTTTTCGGATCGTTCTTCCGAATTTAAAAGGAAGCCTTTATACAATCGTCATACTTTCTTTTTTAAATTCCTTTAAGATTTACAGAGAGGCTTATCTGGTTGCCGGTTCCTATCCGCAGCAGAATAGTTATCTGCTTCAGCATCTGTTCAATAATTGGTTTGTAAACATGGAATTTGATAAGATGGCAGCGGCAGCGGTATGCGTAGGTGTTTTTTTGTTTTTGATTATTATGCTGCTGCAATATTTATGGGATCGAAGCTTATGAAGGGGAGGAGTGGAATCATGAGGACGAGAATATTGACAATCCTGCTCCTGCTGCCCGGATTATTTGTGCTGCTTCCTGTCCTTTTGATAATAACAGGGTCGGTGATGGGAAGCAGTGAGTTAAAGGAATGTCTTTCCCCTATTTTTTCTGAAGGGACAGGGTTTGTTTCCTGGAAGCTGATACCGGATTATCCGACACTTTCCAATTATGGGAAGCTATTGTTTCTGACACCGCAGTTTTTTGTCTTGTTTTGGAACTCCATGAAGATTACAGTGTCGATTTTATTAGGGCAATTGCTGATAGGAATTCCGGCAGCCTGGGCATTTGCGGTATATCGGGTAAGGGGAAGCAAGGTCCTTTTTAGCGTTTATATTGTGCTGATGCTGTTACCCTTTCAGGTCACAATGCTGTCAAGCTATCTGGTATTGAGCAGGTTTTCTCTTATCAATACCCATATGGCGGTCATATTGCCCGCGGTGTTCAGTACCTTTCCTGTGTTCCTTGCCTATGGCGGCTTTCGTGCAATTCCCACAGAGCTCCTGGAGGCAGCCAGAATGGACGGGGGAGGAGAGGGGTATCTGTTTTGGAAGATCGGAATACCGCTTGGAAGGAGCGGAATCCTTTCCGCTATGGTGCTGGGGTTTTTGGAGTACTGGAATATGATGGAGCAGCCGATGGCATTTTTGGAGGAGAAGGCTCTTTGGCCGTTATCTCTTTATTTGCCGGAGATCACATGGGTGCAGGCAGGATATGCCTTTTGCGTTTCCTTCATTACATTGATACCGGCCGTATTTGTCTTTATGATAGGTCAGGATTATTTGGAACAGGGGATTATTTACTCGGGAATGAAAGGATAGGAAGATAAAATTGACAGATCAACACTTACAAAACAGGAATTATAAAAAGTGGATATCCGCATTTGCCCTGTTTTTGGCATTTATGTGGATCTGTACCATTGTGTCCAAAAGTATCTATGTGTCAAGGCTTCCAATGGTACAGGCACAGACTCCCGAAAAGAAATTTGTAGAGCATCTTGTAGAGGCGGAAGGTCTTGTAATAGAAGGCGGAAAGCAGGCAGTAACAGTGCTGGAAGGCCTGAGGGTCAAAAATATTCTTGTAAAGAAGGGTGACCGGATTGAAGAGGGAATGCCGTTATTTGAAATAGATACAGAGGATTTAACGGAGATCATCAAAGAAAAGGAAACAGCCATAGCAAAATTGAACTATCAGATCTCCGATTTGCAGGCAAACCGTGTCTTGCAGGAGCAAAAAGACCAGTTACTTCAGCAGCGGGCGATGGAGGACTATGCAGCTGCCGACAGTAAAACGGGTACGCAGGCAAGCCGGGCGGCGGGAGCGAAGAATACGGCAGAAACCGCGTTGCAGGATCATCTGAATCATCCGGCACAGGTTACCTCTGAGGAAGAACGGCAAAGAGCATGGGATGCGTATCACAGTTGGCTGAGCAGAAAATATGAACTGACTGATAAAATTACGGAACGCGAAAGAGTGATTGCAAATATTGAAGCTATAGAAGGAACAAAGACAGAGGAAGAGAAGGCTATTTTAGAGGAAGCAAAAAAGGAATTAATCGCCTTGCAGGATGAGCTTACCAATCATGAAAGGAACAGTGTAACCGAACCGGATTTCAGCGGCGAGGACAGTGCTCTGAGTACTTGGAAGCAGGAGAAAGAGAACCTTCAGGAATCAGTTCAGAGTGCAGGAATAAAGAAGGAAGATGCCGATACAGACAGAAGCAGTGCTTTAAAGCAGGAACAACGGGATATTCAGGATACTCTTCTGCCGGGGCAGGCAGACTCCACGCTTTCGGTCTGTCAGTTGGAGCTTGAGACGGCACAGGAGGATCTGGCCAGATATCAGCAAATCATGGATGAGAAAGGAATCATGATTGCCGGCGCAGGAGGAGCTGTCACAGATATTTTGATTGCGGCGGGAGAAAGAACTACCGATACGGCCGCGATGCTGCTGACCGATGACACGGTTCCCTGTCAATTTAAGGTGATTCTGACAAAAGATCAGAAAAAATATGTAAACATAGGTGATACGGCAGAAATAAAGCTGGGCGGCAATCGTACAGGCATAGAGGCGAAGGTCGAGTATCTTACGGAAAGTACGGGAAGTACGGGGGGATATGAGATCCTTCTGGGACTCCCCTCAGAGGAGGTGAGTCCCGGAATCAGCGGGACGATGACAGTAAGCGTACAGGGGGAAAGTCAAAATCTTTGTATTCCGTCGGAAGCCTTATATAAAGTGGATGAAAGGTATTACGTATATGTGGTAAAGGAGAAGGAGGGAATTTTAGGGAAGGAATTATATGCGGAAAAAGTCAGTGTCAGAGTGAATGATCAGAATGACAGATTTGCGGCGGTGGAAGAGGGCTCCTTAGATAAGGAAAGTCAGGTTATTATTTCTTCTTCCGACGAGCTGAAAAGAGGGGATATTGTCAGGTATGAAGAATAAATGTAAGACAAATTTTTTTGATAGTTGATAAACCGAGAACCGTCTTTCCGGAAAAATCATATGATATATCATATAACTTAAGTTACCGGAAAGGCTGTAATAGATATGAATTCATCCCCCGAAAATATGTATCCCGATATGGCATACATCATCCGCGCAGGAGATACCTTATGGCTGCTTGCACAACGGTTCCGTACGACCGTACAGGCGATCATGTCGGCAAATCCCACCCTTGACGAAAGAAATCTGCAAATTGGAAGAACCATTTATATTCCTCAGAAAAGCAATGACCGCACAACATTTCCAAGACCATTTTATGAAGGCATCAGCAAAGCGCAGCAGATACTGGGCAACCATATGCGAATGCTGTGGACACAGCATGTTTATTGGACGAGGATGGACATTATCAGTGCGGCTTTTGACTTGCCTGATGAACAGCTTGTCACTGCCCGGCTTCTGCGCAATCCCACGGATTTCGAAGCGGCGCTGAAGCCGTTTTACGGGGAAAGTATTGCCGCAGAATTTGGGGAGCTTCTCACAGAACATCTCAAAATTGCCGGCGAGCTGATCGCTGCGGCAAAAGCCGGTAACAGCGAAACGGCTGCCGATGCGGAGCAGAGGTGGTACGAAAACGCCGACCGGATTGCAGATTTTCTTGGCAGTATTAATCCATACTGGTCTGCACAGGAGTGGCGTGAAATGCTGTATGACCATCTTGCGATGACGAAGGAGGAAGCCTTCGACATCTTGTCTCAAAACTATGCGGACAGTATTGATACCTTTGAGAATATCGAGCGGGAGGCACTGATGATGGCGGATGAGATGACACAGGGTATTGTACGGCAATTTACTGAATATTTTCTATAAAAAGCGGAGCGTCGGTCTGGCGCTCTTTTTGTTATATAGGAAATTCGGAGGAATTTCCTATATAACAAAATTTTATGCGCAGCTGCGCGCGGGGGAAGCACACGTTTGTTCCTTGACAAAAAACCGCATTTTACTTCATTTTCTGGCATAGCTGTAGTATAATGTCATCAAATGGAAATTCCTGCTTAATAGGAACGGATTGACTGCTTAGCCCAAAAAGCGGGGTGTGCATGGTGCTGGGGGATCGGAAAATAAAAGGCACAGGAGGAAAGAATTCATGAAGGATTCTATATGGAATGCCGGTAAGATTGTTGCGGCCGTTGTGTGCGCAGCTTTTTTAACGACGGCATGTACGGGGCAGAATACACAGGGAAAACTGGACCCCGGCGATCCGGTTTCGGTCGAAATATGGCATTACTATAACGGCCCGCAGAAACTGGCATTTGATGATCTTGTAGAGCGTTTTAACGAAACAGTGGGACAGGAGCAGGGCATTATCGTGGAAGCGTTCGGACAGGGCAATGTCAATGAACTGTTTCAAAAGGTGCATGATGCCGTCGATAAAAAGGTAGGAGCGAGTGAAGTTCCGGATGTATTTTCCGCCTATACGGACACGCTTTATGATTTAGACCGGCGTGGAATGGTGGCAGATTTAAGCAAGTATTTTACCGAGGAGGAGCTGGCCGGATATGTGGAGGCTTATGTGGAGGAGGGCTATTTTGATGGGACGGATGGTCTGAAAATTTTCCCCACCGCTAAATCCACTGAAATTATGATGATCAATCAGACAGACTGGGATCAGTTCGCCGCCGATACCGGAGCGTCGATGGATGATCTGAATACGATTGAGGGTGTGGTGGCGGTCTCTGAGGCCTATTATCATTGGACGGATGAAAAGACACCGGAGTTTCCCGATGACGGCAAAGCGATGTTTGGACGGGACGCCATGGCAAACTATATGATCCTTGGATATTATCAGCTGACCGGAGACTCTCTTTTTTCTAAAGAGGACGGCATTGTTTCCTTCGAACCGGAGGAAGCAGCTTTTCGTAAGCTTTGGGACAACTATTACGTGCCTTATATCAACGGCTGGTTCGGTGCTTATGGGCGATTCCGCTCGGATGATGCAAAAACCGGCGATCTCATTGCGTTTGTAGGCTCCACAGCCGGGGCCTATTATTTTCCGGAGCAGGTTACGCTTGCGGATGATACGAGCTATCCGATTGAGGCCGCGGTATTTCCCGCTCCGTGTTTTGACGGAGCGAAGCCGAGTGCGATCCAGCAGGGGGCGGGAATGGCGGTCGTTGCCTCTGATCCGAGAACTGAGATGGCAGCGGCCACCTTCCTTAAGTGGTTTACCCAAGCAGAGCAAAACATAGATTTCGCGATATCCTCCGCATATCTGCCGGTAAAAAAGGCTGCGAACGATATGGTGCCTATAGAAAAATCGGAAGGCTTTCAGGCACTTTCTCCTTCAGTGCAGGACTCGCTTACGGTATCTGTCGGTATCGTCAATGATTATGAGCTCTATTATGAAAAAGCATTTTCGGGTTCTTCTGATGTCCGCGAGGTGCTGGAATATTCCCTTTCCGACCGCGCAAAGGCTGACCGTGAGCAGGTACTTGCACAGGTAAAGAGCGGAATGACCGTGGAAGAGGCAGTATCTCAATATACATCCGATCAAAATTTTCAGGATTGGTATCAGGGCTTTGTTGAAGAGGTTCGCACTGAGATCGGCGCAAATCAATAGGAAGAGGATATGGATGAAACAGAGACAAGCGAAAGAAAAGGCAAAGAAATCCGGCAATTCTATGATGAGCCGCATCTTGATCCCGGTCATCATCGCTTTGTTTGTACAGGCAGGGCTTTTTTCCGCCAATATTATTTGGGGCGGTACGATTGAAAAATTAAACCACAATGCGTTCGATATTTTAAACGGACAGGTTACAAACCGGCGCAATTATCTGCAAAACGAAATGCTGGGACGCTGGTCTAATCTAGACCCGACTGCGGATGAAATCGGTGCGATCTTTGACCGCAAGACAAAATGGAAAGAAACAGATTCTGCGGACAGCATTTATCAAAACAGGATTTTAGCACAAAGCTCCCAAAGCTTGATCAGTTTATTGCGCCGAAATCTGGTGACGGGTGTTTTTCTTATTCTGACAGACGGTGAGGTATATAACGAAGCCGGTTATTTGCAAAAACATGCGCTTTACATCCGGGATATGGATCCGGCCACAAGCTCGGTGAATAATTCCGATTTACTGCTGCTTCATGCGCCGGCAAGTATTTCCAAGAAATTGAGCATTCCCCTCGATTCAAACTGGCAGTCGTATATGAGCTTTGACCCGGATCAGCCGGATAACTGGAATTATTATAGGAAACCATATGAATCGGCAATTGCCCATCCGGAGATCGGAGAGAAGGATTTGGGCTACTGGTGTCCGGTTTTTCGTCCGGAGGGCGACAGTCTTGATATCATTACTTACTCGATACCGATCCGCGATCAGGCAGGTGAGGTTCATGCAATTCTTGGAGTGGAAATTTCCGCCGATTATCTGGGCAAACAGATCCCCTATCAGGAACTGAACACGGAAAAGCAGGGGATGTATCTCATCGGCACCGCTGACGGAGAGACGCTGACTTTTGATGCACAAATTTCCACAGGACCATTTTATAAGCACCTCTTTGGCGGGGCATCGCATTTACAATTCAAAAAGCAGGATGAATATGCCAATGCCTTCGCAGTAACCGGAAGGACACTCCGTCACAAGGAGGAGGTATACGGATGTATTCAGTATTTTAATCTGTATAATAAAAATACACCCTTTGAGTCGGAACAGTGGGCACTGATCGGAATGCTGGACGGAGAACAGCTGCTCGGATTTTCTCACGGAATGATGACTTCCGTCTGGGTGACTTGGGGACTTTCTCTGTTTTTGGGACTTGCTGCTGCATGGGCGGCAAGCGTACTGCTTGCAAGACCGATTACACAATTGCTCGTGCAGCTTCGTGAGAGTGATCCGCGGCACAGGCTTGTGCTGGACAAGCTTAATATTTTAGAAATTGATGAACTTTCGGGTGCGATTGAAACGCTTAGCGCTCATGTTGCGCATGAAGCGAGCCGACTTTCTCAAATTATCGATATGGCAGGCATTGAAATCGGCGCCTTTGAGTCGCTGCCGGATTCCGGAAAAATGTTCTGTACGAACCGTTTTTTTGAAATGCTTGATTTGGAGAACAAGCTGGAGAGTGACGGGACGATCAGAAGAGAGGAATTTGAAGCAATACAGGATCTGCTTTCCAATCAGGTGGAAGACCAGTCGGATGACGGCAGTATCAAACTATTGCACATCGTGAGGGACTCAGGAGAAGACCGCTGGCTGAGACTGAAAGTTGTGAGCACGGGTGAGCGGATCATGGGTGTTGTGAGTGATATCACGCAGGAGATTCTGAAACGCCGCCAGCTGGAGAGAGAACGTGATTACGATCCGTTGACCGATTTGCTCAACAGACGCGCCTTCAGTACGGAACTCGCCAAACGTTTTCAAAATCAGGAAGAGCTTGGAATTGCTGCGATGGTGATGCTGGATCTGGATAATTTAAAGTTTATTAATGACTCATACGGTCACGATTGCGGAGATGAGTATATTCGCTGTGCGGCGGATGCGCTGCGGCATTTTTCATCAGAGCGGGCCTTGATTGCCAGAATGTCGGGAGACGAATTTTATGTGCTGTTCTCCGGCTATTCATCACGGGAGGAAGTGCAGGAAATCATTCATAAGCTGGAGGAAGGCGTGCGCCATGCAGCATTTTTGCTGCCGGATCACTCACGGATCAACGTTCGTGCATCTGCGGGCGTAGCTTGGTATCCCGATCATGCGACTTCCTATGAAAAGCTGCTCAAATATGCCGATTTTGCGATGTATCAGGTTAAAAATACGACAAAGGGTGAATTCGGTGAATTCGATGTGGAACGATATAACCGGGACGCTTATTTATTCCATAACCGGGAAGAGATCAACCGCCTGATTGACCAGGAGCAGGTAGCGTTCCACTTCCAGCCGATTGTAGATGCAAGAACCGGAGAGGTGTTTGGATATGAGGCGCTGATGCGCCCGACAATACTAACCATCAAATCCCCGGGAGAGGTACTGATGTTAGCCAAAACGCAGTCCAAGCTTTATGGCATTGAACGCCTTACCTGGCGGCGCAGCCTTGCTGATTTTGAGCAGTTGACCGACTTGAGCCCAACCGTTCGCTTATTTGTCAATTCGATCTCAAACCAGTTATTAAATGAGAAGGACAGCCGGAGGATCAGGGAGCGATTTTTCCATCTGCTGCCGCGCGTGATTATTGAGATTACGGAGGAGGAACGGTCAACCGAGGCGGAGACAAACACTAAATTGAAATGGGCGGCAGACTGGGGCTGTCAGGTTGCGCTGGATGACTTCGGAACCGGATATAATTCCGAAGCTGCACTGCTGCTGATCAATCCCGATTTTGTGAAGCTGGATATTTCCATCGTGCATCATGTGGATTCCGATGTCAATCGGCGCAAGCTTCTGCAAAATATGCTTTCCTATGCCGAAAGCCGCGGTACCGGTGTGATCGCGGAAGGAGTGGAAACTTCGGCAGAGCTTCAGACGCTCATCGAGATGGGGGTGGACTATGTGCAGGGCTATTATATTGCAAAGCCTCAGGCACGACCTGAACCGATTCCCGTGCGGATCACAGAAGAAATCAGGAAGGCGCATGCCGCTGCTTCGGAAGAAGGCAAAGGCATGTGAAGACGGTGGATTATACCTCATAATAACGGTTCAGTGCCCATGCACGGATGCTGATTTCCGTGACGGCACAGCCGCAATAGCCGCATATTTTTTGGCCCACACCGTGGACGGGGGCTCCGCAGCTTGGGCATGTGAGGGAAAGCGCATTTCCCTTCACTTTATCGGCGTCCTGTATATAGAGCAGTTCGATGTTGAAGCGTGTCTGTTTAAGAGCGGTATCGGAGCCTAAGATAAGGATGCCGTTCTTTTTCTGATAATGAAGGAAGCCGACCGCGGTCTGCAGTGTAATGATGCATGTGCCGGCAGTTTTGCGGTAATCGGTGATTTCGGTCTGATGAATCGTAATCGTCTGATAGGTTTCTTTCATATGCTGCTCGCGGTTAGCAGAGATGGTAAGCGAGATTTGTGTGCGCAAATCGTCGGAGGCATCCGTGACAAGGGCGGCATTTTCCTTTGTGATGGCAAGAAGGGCGGATTTTAGCATATTTTCTGACTTCTGTTTAAATTCGTGCCAGTTGAATTCGGGAAAATCCTTTGTAATGCGCGCAAGGC
>JASGGU010000061.1:0-24142 GCA_047602645.1 Lachnospiraceae bacterium
TGTGCGGATGATTTGAATAATTTACCGGCATTCAAAGGAATTGAACCGCAGGCAGCGGAATTGCCGGAAGATGTGGTTTCGCAGTTTAATCGTGCTTCGGAGGATTTGGCAGATGCCATGAATCAGCGCATAGCAAATCCTACTGTGGATACGGCATTAAAAGCAGCCTTACAGGCAGTTGCAAGCGGAGAAATGGATTCTGAGGCAGCAATGCAAATTGTGCAGGAAGCACAAGATGCACTGTAGCATAATAAAATAAGCCGTAGAAGGATCGAGAGCATGCGAGAGAATCCGGGAGTGGTTCTCTCGCATTAATAATTAAAAAATGAGCGTGTAATGAACTGTTGGGAGGGATTACCATGACTAAGGCGGTTGCAAAACCTAATATAATGTTGCAGAAAAAGAAATATAATATAGTAGGTTATTTGTTTATATTTCCGGCGCTTCTCTTTTTTTGTATTTATATTCTGTATCCGATTTTATTTGTACTATGGGGGAGCGTGTTTTCGTGGACTAATTTGAGGAATATGGAATTTGTCGGATTCAATAATTTTGCGGCGATTATAAAAGATAGAAACATCATAAAAATTATTCGGAATTCGATCGTATGGATATTGATTACAATCCCGATACAGGCCGGTATTGGTTTTTTCTTGGCATATTTGATTGAAGAACGTTTGAAAAAAGGAAAAGGTTTTTTTAGAACTGTATTTTTTTTGCCGGTAGCAACCTCGGTATCGGTTGTGGCAATTATATGGGGAAAAATGTATTTGCCATATAATGGGCTATTTCAGACGATGCTGTCAAGTATGGGGATGAACGTAACAGTAAATGTTTTGGGAGATCCGAAAGCTTCCATATATGGAATTATTTTTACAAATGTATGGGAATGGACAGGGTGGTCGATGATTATGTATGTAGCCGGTATTTCTCAAATACCGGAAGAATTAAAAGAAGCCGCCAAAATAGATGGAGCCGGCAGATGGAAAGAAATTAAACACATATTTTTGCCGGCACTGGCACCTACTCATAAGTCACTGTTGATGTTGGGAATTATAGGATCCCTGCAGACGTTTGCCTTAGTATATACAATGACCAATGGGGGCCCTAACTATGCTTCTGAAATGCCGGGAACCTACCTGTTTAAAATGGGATTTACAAATCAGCAAATGGGGTATGCATCGGCGCTTTCGGTGGTTTTTTTACTGTTTGCATTAGCGCTTACAATGGTTCAGATTAAGTTTTTGGGTTCGGGAGATTTTATGAAGAGAGGAGAAGAATGATGAAAAAACAAAATGACAAAATATGGTTAGTCATTCTGATATTTGCAATGATTATTTTTATGCTTCCTCTTCTTTATATGCTCAGCATGTCCTTTAGAACGGCGGATAATATGTATAGTCCGTCATTAATCGTAGAAGGAATGACAGCGAATAATTATGTAAAGGTAATAAAAGAAAATCCTAAGTTAATAAAGAACTTTTTTTCCAGTGCTTTTGTCACTTCAATGACGGTTGTTTTGGTTACTGTGTGCTCGGCGATGTCCGTGTTTGGCTTTTCCAGAAAAAATGTACATGGAAAGGTATTTCTGTATAATATGCTATTATGCACCTTGATGGTACCGATCAGCGGTTTGGTTATTCCGTTAACTCAAATTAACAGCAGACTGGGACTGATTGATCATTATTTCGGATTGATTTTTCCCTATGTTGCCCTGGGGATTCCGTTTGCGATTACGATTTTACAGGGATTTATGATTGCGGTTCCTCATGAACTGGAAGAGGCGGCTATTGTTGACGGGTGCGGAACGGTTCGTCTGTTTATACAGATTATATGTCCGATGCTGAAACCGGGAATTGTGGTAATAACAATCTGGCAATTCCTGACTTCGTGGAACGAATTTTTTCTTGCATTATGTACAATGACAGATGCAAGCAAGCAGACTTTGCCGCTGATTGCACAGCAGTATAACGGAGCCTATTTCAGCCAGCCGGGATCCTTGTTTGCAGCATTGACAATTGTCACGATACCTACGTTGGTTTTTTATATAATTGTTCAAAAGCAATTTGTAAAAGGTCTGACTGCGGGAGCGGTAAAAGGCTAGGAAATCCATGGACAACCTATGAAACATTTGATAAACTATAATAAAATGTATCAAATACAAAAAGAAATATGGGGATGGTCTTATGATAAAAGAAAGCGATTCCATTGTGCAAAACCGGAAATATTATCAAAGAAATAAAATGCTTAATATTATAAGATTTCATAAAAATGTTTCACGATATGATATAAAAAAAATGACTTCCTATAGTATGACAACCGTAATTGGTATGATTGATGAACTTGTCAGCCGAGGCTATGTCTATGAAGAGGAGTGTGAGGAAAACAGGGTGGGAAGAAAGCCTGTATGGATCAAAATCAACCCTGAAGGAGGATTTTTTATCGGAATTGAGTTTAACGGAAGAATGATGCACTGTGATATACTGGATTTTTCGGGGAGTGTTATTTACCGAAATGAAACGAGCATGAGCAGGGAAGACAGCCGAGATGATATTTTGATGAAGATTCTGAATAATATTAATATGGCCAGGGAGCAATTGGGCGAGAATAAGGATAAAGTGCTGGGGGTTGGCATTGGTGTTCCGGGTTATATCAATAAGGAAGAAGGCATTGCAAAAGGATATACGCATTTTGTGGATTGGAAGGATGTTCCTATTAAGAAAATCATAGAGGAACAGATCGATGTACCATGCTATATAGAAAATAATGTGGATGTCATGGCATTTGCATATAAATGGTTCTATTTTAATGGAGCGTGTGAAGACTTCCTGTTTCTTTCGATCCGGACCGGAGCAAGATTGGTTCCTGTGATAAATAACCGGCTGGTTTTTAGTGAGACGGGCTTTTCGGGTGAGATCGGACATGTTAAAATTGTAGCAAAACATGATATTTGTACATGCGGAAAATTTGGTTGTTTAAATACGGAGGTTTCTGATTTCGCCATAGCGGCCAGAATCAGAGAGGGTATTAGAATCGGACGCTTCAGAGAAATCAAAGAAATGGTCAATGGTGATCTGGAGGCAATTACTGTGACAACCTTTGTAAAATCGGTATTGCTGCGTCATGAAGATTCTTTGAAACTCATGAAGGAGATAGCGCTTCATCTTGGCAATGCACTTGGATTTACGGTTAATTTACTCGCTCCTAAAAAAATTATTATTTTTGGTGAATTGGCAAAAATAGGATCATTATTTATTGATGAGGTAAGGAAGGATATTGAGGATATTGTAATTCCTGAAAATATAGAGGGCTTTTCGGTACAGGCTTCTAACGAAGGCGAAGATTTGGGGGCGATAGGAGCCGCGGCATTAGTGATGCAAAAACAATTCAGTTTTATTGAGCAGACGATTTAAGATTTTTATAAGGAGAAATACAGGAGATTCTATTGTCGTTATCATAGAAAATCAGCATTTACGATTCTTGCTGATTTTCTATTAATGTTTAAGTGTTTTTAAATTTACTATTTACAAAACCTAGACAAAGGTGTTATATATCTTAGTAATGGGGTAGTGATACCTCAAAAATAAGAAGGAGAAAAAATATGAGCTATATTGATACTTATCAAAAATTTTCAAAAATCATTGTAGCAGAGCATGAAGCAGTGTTTGGACAGCTTGATATGAAGCAATTAAAAACATTTGTTGATGCTGTTATTAGTGCAAAACGCGTTTTTGTACACGGTACAGGTCGTGAAGGTATTTCAATGAGAGGATTTGCAATGAGACTTGCACATCTGGGGAAATCATCCTATTGGCTGATGGACGATACAACAGTTGGAATGCATGAAGGTGATTTGTTTATCGTTTGCGATGGCAGAGGTGATGTGGGGGTTCACCGGAGAATCGTCCAGCAAGCTGCAAAGACAGGTGCAAAAATTGCAATGATTACCGCCCTTCCTGAGGGAAATCTTGTTAAAAGTTATGCGGATTACATGTTATTTGTTCATTCGACAGTTTACATGGATGAGAAGCATGCGGAAGCGGATGCGCCTAAACAGCATGACACAGTTCCGACAGAGCAACCGATGGGAAATCAGTATGAACAGCATATTTACTTATTGATGGATATCATTGCTATTATTCTCAAGGATGAG
The DNA here is from genome assembly GCA_047602645.1 of Lachnospiraceae bacterium. Lineage (GTDB taxonomy): Bacteria > Bacillota > Clostridia > Lachnospirales > Lachnospiraceae > JAEYFP01. The sequence continues at coordinate 4,154 of JASGGU010000061.1, forward strand.
ATGAAACTTACATATGACGATATGGAAGCAAATCATAGAAATATTGAGTGATATTTTTTATACAGAGAATTGTAACCGGTTACATAAGAAAAAGAAATGAAAGGATGGTAAATGATTATGAGAAATCCCAATATTAAAAGGATTATTATTGGCGGAGATGCGGGCGGATTTGATTTGAAAAATGCTATTAGAGATCATTTGATTGAGCAGGGATATGAGGTCACTGATGTTGATTCGGATAGTCCTGATTTATTCCAAGATGTAGCTTGTAATGTTGCCAGAGGAGTTCAGAATAAGGAATACGATAGGGGCATTGCAATCTGCGGAACAGGAATGGGAGTCAGCATAATATGCAATAAGCATATAGGCGTATATGCAGCCTTGTGTGAGAGCGTATATCAGGCCAGAAGAGCAAAACAGGTTAATAATACGAATGTTTTGTGCATGGGTGGATTTATTATTGGATCAGAAATGGGGTGCGTAATGGCGGATGCATGGCTTGAAGTAGAACACATGCAGGGTCTTACCAAAGAAATGGCGGCGATTGTGGAAAAAGAGTTTGATCAGTTGGTCGAATTTGAAAATAGAGTATTTTAAAAAATACAATTGTTTAGTAAACCTATTCCAAAATGATATCCAAGGATCCTGTAATTGCATTCTAAATTGTTTTATATGAGCTATAGCCCTACAGAGTTGTCTGAATGGCTACAAATAATAATAAAACATATAAAAGTTGCACAAAATAGCACATACGATTTTGTAAAAAATATATGAAACGTCAAAATCCTCAAAAATAGAATTGACAATATACAATAAATTGATTATCATGAGTTAAAAGAAACCGGTTACATCCGGAAAACATGACAATGTCCTTTGACTGGGAGACTGGGAATCCTCGAAGAACATTATGGAAGGAAGAAAACACCGAGAGGGGCTTGAATAGATGCCAAAGTGTACAATTAATGATATTGCAAAAGAATCAGGATTTTCTAAAGCAACAGTTTCACGGGTTTTGAATAATCCTTCCAGTGTTGATCTCAATACCAGAGAAAAAATTTTGGAAATCATGCGAAAGCGTAGATATACGCCCTCTGCATTAGCAAGAAACCTTTCCAGACAGACAAGCACAATAGTGGGTGTTATTGTTCCGGAAGTGGATAACCCATTTTTTGGTGAGATTTTAAGAGGAATTACAAGTGTCGTTAATAAGCATAATCTGACAATGATTTGTGTAAACTCAGATGACAAAGCAGAGAACGATATAAAAGCTTTGAAAATGTTCAAAGAACAAAGAGTAACAGGGCTTCTTTATACTCCGGCAATTGACTACAGCAAACCTGGAGAAGCAAAAGAAATATTGGGTTTATTACAAGATTTAGATAAACCGGTTGTTATTATGGATAGAAAATTGGATGTTTTCGAGCGGTATGATGGGGTATATTTTGACGATAGAAAAAGTATTTGTGAGGCCACAGAAGTCTTAATAAAAGCCGGGCATACAAAAATTGGTATTTTTAACGCAACGATGGAAGGGGTATTAGCCAGAATAAGACAAGCGGGTTTCAGGGATGCACTAAAAAAACATCATATTGCATACAAAAAGGAATATTGTTATTTAGGCAATTATACGATGACAAAATCATATCAGCTGGCATGCAGGATGCTGGAATCAGGAGATTATCCTACAGCAATTATCACTTGCAATAACAGAATAAGCATGGGATTTTTAAAGGCACTGAGAGAGCACTCCTTGAGATTATCAGAGGATATATCCTGCATAGGACTGGATCGGATAGAAGCACTTGATATTGTTGGAAATGAATTCAACTTCATTAGAAGAGAGGCAAAACTGATGGGACAGACGGCAGGAGAACTCATGATTCATAGAATTGCCTTTCCCTCAGAACCAGTACAAGATTTATATTTAAACTCAGAAGTAGTAATAAGAAAGCTTTAATATAATATATAGAACGCGTTAGCGTTCTATATATTAACCAACAAATGAAACCGGTTACAACATGTATCCAATTACCCATAAGGGGCGCTGAAAGGCGATTAACATATTTTTTAAATATCCTAAGGAGGAAAAAAATGAAAAAGAGATTATTTTCAGTAATGCTGGCAGCAGTAATGGTTGCTACATCATTAGCGGGCTGTGGAAGTACAGCTGTAACATCAGAACCAGTAGAAGAAGCGGCTGTTACAACGTCAGAAGAGGCAGAAACAGAAGAGGAAGGTGCGGCAGAAGCCGCAGCAACAGATGATGATTTATTCAACGCAGCAAACTATAAATCTGACAAGGATAAATCCGAATGGACAATAGCGGTTATAACAAAAGACAATACGTCCGCTTGGTTTAAGCGTATGGAGCTTGGTGTCAATCAGTTTGGAGAAGAGACATCTATTAATGTAATACAGAAAGGTCCGGCTAATGCGGATGCGGCTTCTCAGGTAGAAGTAGTAGATAACATGATTGATCAGGGTGTGGATGCAATATGCGTTGTTCCTATTGATCCGGGCGCTTTAGAGGCATCCTTGAAAAGGGCTATGGAGCAGGGTATCGTAGTAATTTCTCACGAGGCATCTAACCTTCAGAATACGATATTTGACACAGAAGCATTTACAGCAGATGATTTTGGTGCGGCTATCATGGATGCTCTTGCAAATGATATGAATGAAGAGGGAAAATATGCGATGATGGTAGCCTATACGACTTCCACAACCCATATGGAATATGCAAATGCTCAGTATGCACATCAGCAGGATGCCTATCCCAATATGGAATTGATTAATGACGGTGCTGTTCCGACATGTGAGTCTGAGGAATCTATCGACACTGCATATGAAAGAGCAAAAGAGGTATTAAAGACGAATCCTGATTTAAAGGGATTCACAGGGGTTGCGTCGACTGATTGCCCTGGAATAGCAAAGGCGGTTGAAGAATTAGGACTTGATGTTAAGGTGGTTGGTGTTGGTACACCTAACGAGTTTAAGCCATATGTAAAATCTGGCACCATCACAACTGTTAAATTATGGGATCCTATGGTTTCCGGTTATGTAATGTGCAAGCTTGCTTCTGATATACTTGCCGGTGTAGAAATTGGTGATGGTAATGGCTACAATGCCGGTGCCGAAGGATATGAAGCCATGACATTATCTCAAGGCACAAACAGATGCTTAATCGGCCTGGCTGATATTACGCTTACAGCTGACAATATTGATGAATATGATTTCTAATTTAAAAGCATAGTATATTTGATGTATCAGTATCGCACATCTCATATTTGTGGGATGTGCGGTACTTCTATTGAACAAACATAACGCTTGTTAAGGGTGGTAGGGAAGGCAGGAAGTATTATGGAAAATATTCTAGTTGTAAAGGGAATAAAGAAATCCTTCGGAGGTGTTCATGCATTAAAGGGTGTGGATATTTCAATAAAGAAGGGCGAAACACATTGCCTTGCTGGTGAAAATGGATGTGGCAAATCCACAATTATTAAGGTGATATCGGGTTTTTATAAACCTGATGAAGGGACCGTTGAGGTAGATGGAAAAAAATATCCGCTGATGACTCCCGTAGATGCAATCAAAGCAGGCATACAGGTGATTTATCAGGATTTTTCTGTTTTCCCCAATTTAACAGTAATTGAAAATCTGGCTTTTAATCAGGAGCTCGCAGCTGGGAAAAAATTAGTAAATAAAAAAGAATTTAGAAAAATAGCAGAGGAAGCAGTAGCTAAGATTAAATTTTCGGTAGACCTTGATGAATTGGTAGAAACGCTTTCTGTTGCAGATAAACAGCTGATTGCAATCTCAAGAGCATTATTAGATAATGCGAAACTGATTATTATGGATGAGCCAACAACCGCACTTACTAAAAAAGAAATAAGAAGATTATTTGATATTATTGAGAATTTAAAGAAAAATGGTATCACAATTCTTTTTGTGTCTCATAAGCTTGATGAGGTATTTGAAATTTCTGATAGTATTACAATTTTAAGAAATGGTGAGAATGTTGTATCCTGCCCTACTGCAGAGATGACAGAAGAAAAATTTACTTATTATATGACAGGGCGGAACTTTGATAATAAAGAGTTGATGGAAAACAAAAGAGCAGAGCATGGAGAGACTGTTTTGGAAGTGGAAAACTTGTCTGCAGAAGGCTTTGAAAACATAAGCTTTAAGTTGCATAAGGGAGAAATTCTTGGCATCACCGGTCAGTTAGGTTCCGGCCGCACAGAGTTATCCTTGTCTTTATTTGGCTTGAATAAACCGACATACGGAAAAATAAAAATAGAACAAAAAGAAGTAACTATTAAAGATGTAGCTACAGCAAAAAAATTAGGGATTGCACTTGTACCTGAAGATCGTTTGACAGAAGGATTATTCCTCCCGCAATCCATTATTCGAAATATAACAGTTACAAGAATGGATGCATTATCTAATAAATTAGGTATATTAAATAGTAAAAAAATTGCTGAGGAATCTGCGAGGTGGGTGAAAGAATTAGATGTTGTTACAAAAAACCATGAATTTCCAGTGGGAACGCTATCGGGAGGGAATCAGCAAAAGGTGGTTCTTGCAAGATGGCTTTCCAACAATCCTAAGATATTGATTCTAAATGGACCTACCGTGGGTGTTGATATCGGTGCAAAATATGATATTCACAAATTACTTCGGAAACAGGCATCAGAAGGTATGGCGATCATTGTAGTATCTGATGATACTGCGGAAATTGTCGCAACGTGCGATAGCGCAATTATTATGCATGGAGGACATGTAACGGGTATTCTTGAAAAAGAAGATCTTAACGAGGCAAGACTGGCAGAGGCGGCAGTATAGAAGGGAGCATAATTTTGTGAAGAAACTAATGAATAGATATGTAAATCAGACTGAATTCTGGGTATTTTTGATAATACTAGGATTATCAGTAATTATTCAAGCGAGATCAGGGGCATTTTTTGCGAATAATAATTTAGTAGATATTGCACGATCCATAATTTGTCCATCAATTTATGCCATTTGCGCGCTTCTTGCATTTGTCAGTACGGGGCCGGATGTATCATTTCCGTTAATTGCCGGACTAAGCAGTTATATTGCAATTATGATTACTTATAAAACAAATTATGATGGGCCGAGTTTTGTAGTATTCCTAATTGGTATGTTTTTTGGCGCACTTATGGGGGCTTTAAATGGATTTATTATTGTAAAATACAAATTCCCCAGTCTGATTGTTACACTAGGCACATCCTCTGTATTCAGTGGTATTTTACTTGGAGCCTTTGAAGCAGAACGCATGGAGCTGCCGGAAACATTACAAAGATTTGGCAGATTGACCTTGCTTACTGTAAAAAATGAAAAAACAGGTCTTGGATCTTCTCTGCCGACGACATTTCTTATTCTTGTGGCGCTGTATATTATTGCATATTTTATTCTGAATTATACCATGGTTGGCCGTGGTGTTTATGCGGTCGGCGGAGATGAAGTATCCGCTGAAAGAGCAGGCTTTAACGTAAGCAAAATAAGATTTGGTATTTTTGTAATAAATGGCATGATTGCAGCTGTTGCAGGCCTTTCCTACTCGGTTATGTCAATGAGATATTTACCGGCTGAATTTGCCGGTGGTGAAATGGTAGTAATTGCAGCTATTATCCTTGGAGGGACAAGATTAACAGGAGGGGTAGGTACTTTGAGAGGCTGCATTCTTGGCACATTACTTTTAACTATGGTAACAAATAGTTTGATTCTTGTGGGTATCTCAGTGTATTGGCAGAAAGTGTTTATTGGGGCAATCATCATTATTGGCACCGCTATTCCGGCTTTACAGACCTATTTGAGAAAGAAGAAGAAAGAAGCAAAGGCAGGTGAAACGGTATGAAGAGATTAAAAAAAATTGACGATAATGTAATTCGATTAATTATCATTTTACTTGCATTCTTATTACTTGCAGGTATTACTAAGGGAAGTACTTTCATGAAGGCTTCTATTTTTCAGACAATGGGAAAACAGCTTGCAGAATACGGCTTGATGTCTATTGGCTGTGGCATTTGTATGATCTCCGGAGGGATAGACCTTTCTTGTGTCTATATCGCTAACCTTTGTGGTATTGTTGCCGGCATTTCTATGCAGAGGAGCGGAAGCTCTATGATTGTTGCAGTGGTAGTTGCCCTTTTGGTCGGAGCGCTCTGCGGCACCTTCAATGGTTTCTTAGTCTCTTACTTAAGAATCCCGGCAATGCTTGCAACACTTGGCTCTTATCAACTGTTTCAAGGCATTTCAGTTGTGTTATCGGGCGGCAGTTCTGTGAGTGGTATTCCTGAAGCTTATACAGCTCTAGGGACGCTGACTATTGCAGGTATTCCTTTTGCTTTCGTTATGTTTTTTATAGTTGTAATAATTATGACAATTGTTATGGATAAAACAACCTTTGGAACAAAGGTGTATTTGGTTGGCACAAATTCAAAATGCTCGATTTTTGCGGGTATCAAGAATAATGCGGTTATTATTAAAACATATATGATATCAGGTGTAATCGCGGCAATTGCCGGATTACTTTCGTTAGCAAGAATTAACTCTGCGAAAGCAGATTTTGGCACAAGCTATACTATGCAGTGTATTTTGATTGCGGTTCTTGGAGGCGTAAACCCAAATGGTGGGTTTGGATCTGTTCCGGGAATTGCTATTGCTGTATTGATCCTACAGATGCTCTCTTCTTATTTAAATACGTTTCCAAACATCAGTAACTACTACAGAGATTTAATTTGGGGTGTTGCACTTGTAGGTGTATTGATTGCCAACTTTATAATTGACAAGAAAAAAATAGCGAAGCTTGCAAAAATTAGTTGATTAGAAAAAGGAGAAAAATTATGAAGTATGGTATTTATTTTGCATATTGGGAAAAAGAATGGTTTGCAGATTATAAGAAATACATTGATAAAATTTCAGCTCTAGGGTTTGACATTCTTGAAATTTCATGCGGGGCACTAAAGAATACATATACAACTGATGCGCAGCTATATGATTTAAAAGAATATGCAAAAGATAAAAATATAATTTTAACCGGAGGTTATGGGCCAAGAGCCGAAGAGAATTTAAGCTCAGAAGATCCGGCAGTTCAAAAGCATGCACTTGAGTTTTTTACAGAAACATTGCGGAAACTTCAGAAACTGGATATTAAAATTCTTGGCGGCGGTTTATATTCCTACTGGCCGATAGATTATGCAAAGCCAGTGGACAAAGTAGGGGATTTGGCACGCTCTATTATTAATATGAAGAAACTAGCTAAGGTTGCGGAAGACTGTGATGTTACGCTGGGGATGGAAATTCTGAACAGATATGAAGGATACCTCTTAAATACTTGTGAGGAAGGCCTCGATTATATCAATGCTGTGGGGAGTGATAATGTAAAAGTTATGCTCGACACATTTCATATGAATATTGAAGAGGATAATATCGCGGCAGCAATTAGAAAAGCCGGTAATCAACTTTGTCATTTACATTTAGGAGAAAGAAATCGCCAGGTGCCGGGTAAGGGAACGATGCCTTGGGATGAAATCGGTCAGGCACTCAGAGATATTAATTACCAGCATGCTGCGGTTATGGAGCCATTTGTTATGCCGGGTGGAACAGTTGGCAACGAAATAAAAGTTTGGAGAAATATTATTGCAGATACATCTGATGCGATATTAGATTCCGATGCAAAAGCAGCATTACAATTTGTAAAACACGTATTTAGCAGATGACCTTAAGTAAAGCTTTAGAAATCAGGGCTTACGGATTCTGAAAACATTTGAATACTAGATTATTGAAAGGACATCAGACATGAAAGGTGAAATTAAACAGATTTGCATTCTGGTAGAAGATGTATATAAAAGTATGCGGGATTTTTGGGAGGTATTGCAGATTGGTCCATGGGATGTAAGGCATTTTAATCCTGAAAATTGCAGTTATTTTGAGGTTGGAGGAAAACAATTAGTAGAGAAATTTGATTTCATTGCAGCGGTTGCATATGCAGGAGATATTGAATTTGAATTAGTGCAGCCAATAGAAGGTCCAAATGTGTATTGGGATGTATTAAATAAAAAAGGACCCTGTATTCATCATTTTAAAGTGGTAATCAAGGATACAGATGAATTAAAAGGATATCTAGAAGAATTGGCCGAAAAAGGAATTTCTGTGACACAGACAGGATGGCTGGATGGAGATGTTCATGCCTATATTGGGACGGAGGATAAGGTGGGCTTTATCATTGAAATGGGTAATGGTGGTGAAATTGGACCGGCACCGGAGGTATATCCGCCTGAAGCAATTGGGGCTGAAAAAACAAAAAGATGTGTAAATATTAAACAAATTGGGATTTTAGTAGATGATGTGAATAAGTATCTAAAAAACTTTGCGGAAATTTTTGATATTAAGCCATGGAACATCTACCGATTTGATCCGGAGCATGTAAGTTATTTTGAAGTAGGGGAAAAGCAGTTGGCGGAGGGATATAATTTTATTACCTGCTGCTGTAAATTCGGAAATATGGAAGTAGAATTAATGCAGCCGATAGAAGGACCCAATATATATTGGGATGCGCTAAATACTGCAGGAGTAGGGTTGCATCATATTAAAGATGTAATGACAAACGAGGAATTAAAAGAGACAGTTGAGGAATATAAAAGTAGGGGTATAAAAGTTCTGCAATGCGGACATCTGGAAGAAGATTGGCATTATTATATGGATACAAAAGAAAAACTATCTTTTGTTTTAGAATTGGGAAACGGCGGGAAAATTGAACATCCGGTAGATTGGTATCCAAAGAAATAAGAAACAGAAAGTTTTAAAGAGGCAATTATTTTTCCGGCACTCCCGCAAGCCGATAAGCGCGGGGTGTCAGACTGAAGTGTTCTCTGAATATTTTATGGAAATAGCTTGTATTGTCGTATCCGACAAGTGTAATAATATCCTCTACCGGGAGTGTGGTAGTGGAAAGCAGAAAGGCTGACTGGTTCAGCCTTTTTGTCTGTAAAAGCTGTTTAAATGTATGATTTGCATGCTTTTTGACCGTCTTGCTGACATAGTAGGACGGTATTTTTAATGAAGAGGAAATTTCCTCAAGCGAGGCGGTGCGGTAATGATCCTCGATGTATTTCAGTACAGTCAGAGTGAGATTCTGCTCGTATTGGGAAGGGTCACTTTTGTTAATCTGATCGGTGTGATTCATCAGATGCAAAAATAAAAGTCCCATCGTAGTTTGGTTGATTCCCCGGCGATTGGGCTGACTGTTAGTCAATGACCAGATGAGATTTTCTACGAGGTTCTGTACGGGAAGGATGTCGGCGGCCTGAAAGTGAAAATATTCGGAACTGCCTGATTCCTGTTTTAAAGAGTGAATCAAAAAGTCACGCAGGACGTTTTCCTCCTCCATCATTGCGACGACTCTGTCGAAAAATTCGGGCAGCACAATAAAGTTAACCGCAATGTCGCCGGCACCTGCCGGCAAGATCTCCTGTGTCGTATTCTGACCGAATAAAAGCAGCTCCCCCTCCGAGAGGGTCACCTTCGTCGTACCGTTGATGATATGCGTGGTGGATCCGCTGCACATATAGATGATCTCAATATAATTGTGCCGGTGTACGGGAAAATGGACAAAGCGGGTATGCGGCCTGACGTCGATGAGCTTTCCCCGGGCCAGCATCTTGTGGCTGTCAATAATGAAATCTTCTTCGTTAGTATAAATGCTTTTTTGGACGCTTTTTTCTCCGGATAAAATTTCCTTTTCTTCGTCGGAAATCTTCTTAAGCTGCGCCAGCAGCTGTTCGTTTATCATCAGTTCTCTCCTTCAAAGCTTTTCATGCGCTGTCCCCTTCAAACTCCTGAGCCAATTCCTTTTAAAGGATAGCACAGGAAACTAAAAAATGCAAATAAAGACGGTAAATTATGCAAACCTCGTCCTAAAAAAAATGACAGCAAGAGGGTATACTAAAGCTGATAAGTCTTAAAGAGAAGGGAGAAAACAATGGGAGATTACTATTTGGCGGTGGATATCGGCGCTTCGAGCGGCCGTCATATTCTCGGTACGATGCAGGATGGGAAAATCGTCTTAGAAGAGATTTACCGTTTTGAAAACGGCATGGTAAAAAAGGATGGACATCTGTATTGGGATGTGGAACAGCTTTCGAAGGAAATCATTGCCGGAATGAAGCGCTGCAAGGAAATCGGAAAGGTTCCTGTAACGATGGGAATTGATACATGGGCGGTTGATTACGTACTTTTAGATAAAGACGATCAAATTGTTGGCAGCACATATGGCTACCGTGATAATCGGACGGTAGGAATGGACGGGGAAGTGGCTCTGCTTATTTCACCTGAAAAACTTTATATGCGAAACGGTATCCAAAAACTGCAGTTTAATACAATTTACCAATTGATGGCGGCAAAGCTTAAGGAGCCGGAGACACTTGCAAATGCGGACAGCCTGTTGATGATACCGGATTATTTCAATTTTGTGCTGACCGGAATAAGAAAAAGCGAATACACAAATGCAACAACGGGACAGCTCGTGAATGTGGAGACAAAAGACTGGGATTGGGAGCTGATAGAAACACTCGGATTTCCGCAGAAGTTATTTCTGCCTCTGACGATGCCGGGAACGGTCGTTAGCGGACTGAGGGAGGAGATTGCCGCACAGATCGGCTATCAGTGCCAGGTCATGCAGATTGCATCTCATGATACGGCTTCTGCCGTTATTTCCGTTCCCACGCTGACGGAGGACTGTCTGTACATCAGCTCCGGTACATGGTCACTGCTTGGAACCGAGGTGCAAACGCCGATTTGTACAGCCGAGAGCAAGGAAAAGAATTTTACAAATGAAGGCGGCTATGAATACCGTTACCGCTTCTTGAAAAATATTATGGGCCTTTGGATGATCCAATCTGTCCGCCATGAATTTCAGGATGCCTATTCTTTTGGCGAAATTTGCGAAATGGCGGAGAAAGAAAAGGAATTTCCGTCGCGTGTGGATGTGAACGACGATTGTTTTCTGGCACCGGAAAATATGACGGAGGAAATCAAGGATTATTGCAGGAGAACAGGGCAGCTTGTTCCGGAGAGTCTCGGACAGCTTGCAACGGTGATCTATCAGAGTCTTGCGGAAAGCTATGCGGAAACGATCGATGCCGTGGAACATCTGACCGGCAAGAAATTTGAGGCAGTCAACATCGTGGGGGGCGGCTCCAATGCTGCATATTTAAATGAACTGACGGCAAGAAAAAGTGGGCGTACCGTATTTGCCGGCCCGTCCGAGGCGACCGCAATCGGTAATATTGCCGTACAGATGATAGAGGCAAAGGAACTGGAAGGAATTAAGGCGGCAAGAAAAAGCATCTTTGAATCGTTCGGTGTAAAGGAATACGCACCGTTATAAACAAATCCATTAAATTCGAATCATAAAACAGGAGGAATGAATCATGACAGTAAAAGAGAATTATGAAGCAGCGAAGGAGCAGTACGGAAAGCTTGGTGTTGATGTGGACAAGGCAATTGAGGTATTGAAGAATATTTCAATTTCAATGCATTGCTGGCAGGGCGATGATGTGACAGGCTTTGATCAGGACGGTCCGCTGACGGGAGGTATTCAAACAACGGGCAACTATCCGGGTAAGGCAAGAAATCCGGAGGAATTGATGGCAGATGTGGAAAAGGCATTCAGCCTTATTCCCGGAAAGCACAGGATCAATCTGCATGCAAGCTATGCGATTTTTGAGCAGGGTGAATATGCGGACAGAGACCAGCTTGAGCCGAAGCATTTTAAAAAATGGGTGGATTTCGGAAAGAAGAATGGGGTTGCATTTGACTTTAACCCGACCTGCTTTTCCCATCCGATGGCTTCCGACAGTCTGACACTCTCCAGTCCGGATGAAAAGGTCAGAAAATTCTGGGTAGATCACTGCATCGCCTGTATCAAAATTTCTGAATATCTGGCCGCTGAGCAGGGCAGCCCCTGTGCAATGAATATCTGGATACCGGATGGCATGAAGGATGTGCCGGCAGATCGCTTAGGTCCGCGCGCAAGGTTCAAGAAGTCTCTGGATGAAATTCTTGCGGTGCCGTATGACAAGGAAAAGGTATTGGTATGCTTAGAGTCCAAGGTGTTCGGAATCGGTCTGGAATCCTATACGGTAGGCTCCAGTGAGTTTACGATTAACTATGCGGCAAGAAACGGCATCATCAGTTTGATGGACAACGGACATTATCATCCGACCGAGGTTGTTTCCGATAAGATTTCTTCCATGCTTTTGTTTAATGATAAAATAGCACTTCATGTGACAAGAGGTGTGCGTTGGGACAGTGATCATGTCGTGCTGCTTGATGATGAAACAAAGGAAATCGCAAAAGAAATCGTCAGGAATGATGCGGTGGACCGTGTACTGCTGGGACTTGACTATTTTGATGCGAGTATCAACCGCATCGCTGCATGGGTAGTAGGAATGCGCAATATGCAGAAGGCATTTTTATATGCGTTGCTGCTGCCGAATGCAAAGCTGAAAACACTTCAGGATGAGGCGAGGTTTACGGAGCTGATGATGCAGCAGGAAGAAATGAAAACCTATCCGCTTGGTTCTGTATGGGATTATTTCTGCGAGACCAATGGTGTTCCGCTTAAGGAAGCCTGGTATGCGGAGATTCAAAAATATGAGGATGAAGTGCTTTTAAAGAGGGCGTAAATATCCGGCCGCTTAAAAAGGCTGACACAATAACTGAAAATAAATCAGGGGCTGCTATCATAGGTATGGATAGGTGCCCCTGATTTTGTGAAATTTGTCAAAAAAAGATGTTCAATGGAATAAAAATGTAGTAATATAGTCTTGTGGGAGAAAAAACCGTATAAAATTTGGAGGGTACTGATGAAAATGCTTAAGAAATTTGGTGGAAATCAAAACAAATTGCTGGACAGTATGCTGAATTGGGATTTTTCTGATAGGGAGCCTGACAGTAATCAAGCCGGCGCGCCCTTATACAATCAGCTTAGAGACTGCTTTGAGACACTGTATACAAACGTTGATCAGGCGGCGGAAGTCAGCGGTCAGGTGCTTGGAGCGACAAAGGATGTCGGTGATATTTCCAAAAGTATCAAGGAGGCCTCGGAGTATATCGCCAATGGTGCGGTGTCCCAGACTGAGGATGTGGAGCTTTGCCGATCCGTGGCGGATGAGCTGGGGGAACAGATTGATCAGATGTCCGAACAGTATCAAAGCTTGCTTCAAATGGCACAGGGCATGCAGGAGGAAAATAAAGAGGGAAGAAAGACTGTCGAAAAACTGATCGAGGGTCAGCAGGAAAATAAAGCGGCAATGAATCATATCATGGAGCGTATGAACCAGCTTGTAAAAACATCGGAGACGATTCAAGCCGTGACAAACGTCCTGTATTCCATTGCAAATCAGACGAATTTACTGGCGCTCAATGCTTCGATTGAGGCGGCGAGGGCAGGAGAAGCGGGACGAGGCTTTGCGGTTGTGGCCGATGAGGTTCGCAAGCTCTCTCTGGAAAGCCAAAACGCGAGCCGAGATATTAACAGCTCTCTGCAGGGTATGGATGAGGAACTGCAGGTGCTTAAGGGTGAGGTGGATAAGTCCCATGCTTCATTTGTGATTCAGGAAAAAGCAGTGGAAACGGTCGTGGATTTTTTCGGAAAGCTGGACGGTTATATCGAAAAATCTGTAGAAAGCCAGCATGTACTGATGGGAAATGTCAATGAACTTGCCGAAAACAAAAATAGACTGCTTGATTCGGTCACAGGAATCGCCAATGTAATTGAGGAGTCCTCCGCCACCACACAGGAGGTTGCTTCTTTGACAATGACACAGGTCAGCACGGTGGAGCTGCTATCTAAAATGTCCGAAAACCTGATGAATCAAATCAAGGGTGTGGAGAAGACACTTGAAAAAATACAGATGAACCATGTAGAACGTGAAAAAAAGCGCATCGCGCTTATGTTTGATTTGGATATTCCGTTTTATGATGTTACAAAGGCCGATGCAAAAAAGTCTGCACAGATGTTGGGGTACCAGTTGGAAATTTTTGCACCGAAATCGCGCAGCAGCAGTGAGCGGGAAATGTGCCGTGATCTGGAATATGTGCTTAAAGAGCATTTTGAAGGCCTTGTGATCAGTCCGGTTGCAAGTCCGGCTGTGGAAGAGCTGTTAAAGAAAATCGTGGCATCCGGTACTAAAATTATTTTCCTGAATGCGGCATTAAAGGGTGTACCATGCGAATCGGTTGTTGCAACCGACAGTAAAAAGCTCGGTGCGACCGCTGCGGAAATCACATGGAAGTTAATGAAAGGCACAGGGAAGGCTGCCGTTCTGCAATGGAGTGATGTGATAATTGACGCAATTGTGCAGCGCGAGGAAGGGTTTATTGAGGGTATGAAGCGCCTTGGCGGAGACGTTAAAAAGGTATCGGTGCCAAGCGCACCTTCGGAATCGGAGGTGGAACATATCATGGCAGGGCTGCTGCGCAGCGAGCCGGAACTTAAGGTTGTTTATACGACAAATGCTGACTGGGGATGCAATCTGGCTAACTATAAGCAGAAACACGGCGGCAGCTTTGAAGTGGTTACGATTGATTTCACAGATCAGATTTCACACTATATTAAGACAGGCGAAATCAGCTATGCGGTTGCGCAGCGTAATTTCGTATGGGGCAGCGTGGCGCTTGAAGGATTATCGGAAATTTTCGATGGCAGAAAGATGGATGCTTTTATTGATACAGGGAACTATGAAGTAAACAAAAATAACTACACGCTTTATTCAAACCGCATTTGATCAATTCGTATTTAATCATAATTAACAAGTTTTAGAACAGGTCGGAATTCGAAAGAATTTCCGGCCTGTTTTGTGTTGCAGAGAGAATTTTCTAAGCAGCACAAAATATTATGCGCAGCTGCGCGAGCGGAACAAAAGCTGTGCAGCCGTAGTATATGATCGCGAGAGTGAGCGAAGCACACTTTTGTTTAACGGAATCGGTTGTTGTAAGATTTATATGAAAATTAGATATAAAATTCATATAAAATTACGGATTGAATATTTGTAAATATATTATATAATGTTTATATATATAATTTATATAAATTTATATATGAAGAAATAAACAAACAGGAAAACGGAGGATGAAGTATGGAAAAATTAAAAATCGGTTTTGCCCCCACGAGGAGAAGTATCTTCAGTGCGCCGGATGCGATCAAGTATGCCAATCTGACGAGAGACAGACTGAAAGAGCTTGGTGTAGAGTTCGTGGATATCACGGATATCAACGGGGAAGGCTTGCTATATGACGAAAATGACCGCGTTAAAATTGCGGAAAAATTTAAAAAGGAAGGTGTGAAGGGATTATTTTTACCGCATTGTAATTTTGGAACCGAATATATCTGTGCCCGGCTTGCAAAAGAATTGAATGTGCCGGTGCTGCTTTGGGGACCGCTTGATGAACGCCCCGATGAAAACGGGATCCGTCTCAGAGACAGCCAGTGCGGATTATTTGCGACGGGGAAAGTGCTGCGCAGATTTCGGGTGCCCTTTACCTATCTGACAAATTGCCGCTTGGACGATCCTGTTTTTGAACGCGGAGTCAGAGATTTTCTTGCTGTCTGCAATGTCGTCGATGTATTTCGCAATACACGGATTCTGCAAATTGCGCCGCGTCCGTTTGATTTTTGGTCAACGATGTGCAATGAGGGCGAGCTCTTAGAGCGCTTCAACATTCAGCTTTCCCCGATTCCGATGCCGGAGCTGACGGCTCAGATCAAAAAGGTGAAGGAAGAGGGAACGGCTGTCAAAGAGGTCGTTGCTTATTGCAGAGAGCACATGGAAATTAAAATTAAGGATCAGGAGTTGGAAAATGTTGCGGCGTTAAAGATTGCAATGAAAGAGCTTGCGGAAAAATATGGCTGTCATGCGATTGCGATCCAATGCTGGAATGCGCTGCAGGGCGAAATCGGGATCATGCCCTGCGCGGCAAATTCTTTATTAAATGAAGAGGGACTGCCGGTCGTATGCGAAACGGATATCCACGGCGCAATCACTGCAGTCATGGCCGAGGCGGCCGGAATGGGTGAAGTCAGAAGCTTTTTTGCAGATTGGACAGTCAGACATCCGGATATCGAGAACGGCGAACTGCTGCAGCACTGCGGTCCGTGGCCGATTTCCGTCGCAAAGGAAAAGCCGTCGATTGGTTATCCGCTTGCATTTGACCATCCGGGTGCGGTTGAGGCCGAAGCAAAGCACGGAGAAATGACATTGTGTCGTTTTGACGGGGATAACGGAGAATATTCCCTGCTGCTGGGAAATGCAACAGGTGTAGATGGCCCTTATACAAAAGGAACGTATGTATGGGTGGAGGTGGAAAATATAAAGCGGCTGGAAGCTAAAATCGTAGAAGGTCCTTATATTCACCACTGTGTCGGCATTCACAGGGATGTTGTGCCGGTGTTGTATGAAGCGTGTAAATATATCGGCATCAAGCCGGATCTTTATGATCCGATTGAAGAGGATGTCAAAGCTTACTTGAGAGGAGAATGAGAAATGGAAAATTTAAAAGCCATCTCATATGATTTGAGAAAAGATGTTGTGGAAATCATTGTGGCAGGAGGCGGAGGACATATCGGCGGCGATATGAGTGTCATCGATATTCTGATAGAGCTCTATTACAGACAGATGGATGTATCGCCGGACCGTCTGAAGGATCCTGAGCGTGACCGGTTTGTTCTGAGCAAGGGACATTCCGTGGAAGCGTATTATGCGGTGCTCTGTGCGAGAGGTTTTTTGGATCTGGATACGGTGAAACAACAATTTTCTAAATTTAATACGCCTTATATCGGACATCCGAATAATAAGCTTGCCGGTATCGAAATGAATTCAGGTTCTCTCGGACACGGTCTGCCGGTATGCGTCGGTATGGCACTCGCGGGCAAAATGGACGAAAAAGGCTATCGCGTCTACACGGTAATGGGAGACGGTGAGCTTGCGGAAGGAAGTGTATGGGAGGCGGTTATGTCTGCCTCACATTATAAGCTGGATAACCTCTGTGCGGTTGTAGACCGCAACTGCCTCCAGATATCAGGGAGCACCGAGGACGTCATGTCTCATAAACGCTTAAAAGATCGGTTTGAAAGCTTTGACTGGCATGTCATTACTGTAAACGGTAACGATTTTGAAGAATTAAATGCGGCATTTTCGGAAGCCGGGCAAATCAAGGGAAAGCCGACGATGATCATTGCCAATACAATCAAGGGCTATGGCTCCTCTGTGATGGAAAACAAAGCAAACTGGCATCACAAAGTTCCGACACAGGAGGAATATACACAAATTATGAAAGATCTTACAAACAGGAAGGAGGCACTCCTTAATGAATAAAATACCGAACAGGGCAGCCATTTGTGATGTGCTGTCAGAAAAAGCAAAGAAAGACAGGGATATTGTGGTGCTGTGCAGTGATTCGAGGGGCTCCGCTTCACTGACTCCGTTTGCGGAAGCATATCCCGCGCAGTTTATTGAAGTGGGCATTGCGGAGCAGGATCTGGTAGGCATTTCAGCAGGACTTGCCAAGTGCGGAAAAAAGCCGTTTGCGGCATCTCCGGCATGTTTTTTATCTACGAGAAGCTATGAGCAGGCAAAGGTCGATGTTGCCTATTCCAATACAAACGTCAAACTAATCGGCATCAGCGGCGGCATCAGCTACGGCTCGCTCGGCATGAGCCACCATTCCGCACAGGATATTGCGGCGATGTCCTCCGTTCCGAATATGCGCGTTTATCTTCCGAGTGACCGGCATCAGACAAAGCATCTGATCGAGGCACTGTTACAGGATACAAAGCCCGCTTACATCCGGGTTGGCAGAAACCCGGTAGAGGATATTTATACGGAAGAAAACTGTCCGTTCCAAATGGATGAGGCGGTCGTAATCGAAGAGGGGACGGATGTCTGCCTCATTGCATGCGGCGAAATGGTGCGTCCGTGCGTAGAGGCCGCGGCACTTTTAAAGGAACAGGGCGTGCAGGCTTGTGTTGTGGATATGTACTGCATCAAGCCGCTCGATGAGAAGACGATCCTAAGCCGGGCGAAAGGGAAAAAGCTTATCGTAACTGTAGAAGAGCATGCGCCGTTTGGCGGCTTGGGATCTATGGTGAGTCAGGTAATCGGCAGAGAATGTCCGATGCGCGTCGTGAATATGGCACTTCCGGACGCACCGGTTGTATCGGGAAATTCCAAAGAAGTATTTGATTATTATGGCTTGAATGCAGAAGGCATTGCAAAGACGGTAGTTACCAACCTTGGAAATGCTTCTGTATTTTCTGAATAAGAGCTTTACTTCTGTTTGAAAAAGAACAACGGGTATGGAAATGGGGTTTATGATGGAGAAGTATATCATTGGTATTGACCAAAGCACACAAGGAACAAAAGCGCTGTTATTTGACAGTACGGGAAAGCTGCTTGGGCGGGAGGATCTTTTGCATGAGCAGTTGATTAATGACAAGGGCTGGGTTTCCCACGATGCATCGCAGATTTATGAAAACACGGTCTCAGTTGTGCAGAAATTAGTAGAAAAAACAAACATTGACAAACAGCAGATAGCCGGAATCGGCATCAGTAACCAGCGGGAGACTTCTGTTGCATGGAATAAAATGACCGGGGAGCCTATCGATCACGCGATCGTATGGCAATGTGCCCGTGCAAAGGATTTGTGCAGAAAAATCGAGGAGGCCGGTGCGGCGGAGGAAATCCGGAGAAAGACGGGACTGTTTTTATCACCGTATTTTCCGGCATCTAAATTTGCATGGTTTTTAAAGAACCGGCCGGAGGCAAAAACACTTGCACAAAAGGGAGAGCTTTGTTTGGGAACAATCGACAGCTGGCTCGTTTACCGGCTGACAGGCGGAAGATGTTTCCGGACGGACTATTCCAATGCTTCACGTACACAGCTGTTTAATCTGTATACGCTTTCGTGGGATCAGGAAATCTGCGATCTGTTCCAAATACCGATCTCCTGCTTGCCGCAGGTGATGGATTCCAACGGAGATTTCGGAGAGACGGATCTGGAGGGCTATTTTGACAGACCGGTACCAATCCGGGGAGTACTCGGAGATTCTCATGGAGCGCTTTTCGGACAGGGCTGCCACAAAAAAGGGATGGTGAAGAGTACTTACGGAACCGGTTCCTCCATTATGATGAATATCGGGGAAATACCGGTATTAAGCAGTCACGGTGTTGTGACCTCTCTTGCATGGGGAATTGACGGGACGGTGGAATATGTGCTGGAGGGAAATATCAATTATACGGGAGCAGTGGTTACCTGGCTGATCCAGGAGTTAAAGCTGATTCAGTCGGCGGCTGAGACGGAGGCTTTGGCGGATATGGCAAATAAAGAGGATCAAACATACCTTGTACCTGCTTTTTCGGGGCTGGGGGCGCCTTATTGGGACAGTGATGCCACAGCGTCGATCAGCGGCCTTACAAGAACAACCGGAAAGGCGGAAATCGTGCGTGCCGGGCTGGACTGTATCGCTTATCAAATCACAGATATTGTGCAGGCGATGGGGCAGGATGCAGGTATTCCGATCAGGGAGCTGCGTGTGGACGGCGGCCCGACAAGGAATCGGTACCTGATGCAGTTTCAAAGTGATATTGCGGGAGTGACGGTACAGGTGCCGGAAGCGGAGGAGTTATCAGGTATCGGTGCCGCCTATATGGCCGGTATTGCGCTCGGTGTTTTTGACAGGGATGGGGTATTTACTCACATGAGCCGCAAGACTTATGTTCCAATGATGGAAGATGATGTAAAAAATAAAAAATATGCCGGATGGAAAGCTGCGGTTGGGCGAGTGCTCACCAAATAACGGACAGCTTCTTGTATTTATTAAAAGGGCGGGCAAACGAACGCGGAATGAAAATTCTTGAGTTTCCGCAAACTGTAATTGAAGGATGAATCAATCAGCCCAGAGCACAT
>JASGGU010000062.1:0-23305 GCA_047602645.1 Lachnospiraceae bacterium
TAAAAATATATGATTCTTATTTCATTTCTCACTTGACATCACACCGCTGGACTTTATCGAACATCGATTTGATTGATTATTTTCTCACAGCACTTTGCCGTGTCATACCAGTTCCGCTTTCTTGAAAAAAGTTCCGCTCTGAATGCCAAATCAGAAAGATCTTTTTCTCCGATCCTGAGCGCTGTGTGCCTGACAAGATGAACAATATCCTCCAGCTGCTCATACCGATTCTCACTGACAGCGTACCGCAGCTGTTCCGAAAGCCTCCGCAGTTCGTCAAATCCGACTGACCGTTCTCCCTCCGAGACCGTCATTTCATCTTCCGAAAGCGGAAACGGCAGATCACCGCCGATCTGTTTCAGTTCCGGTTGTCCGCTGTTCTCCTGTCCGCTGCTTCCGGGCACTTCCTCTTTTACAGGTGAAAGTGTAACCTGAAGCAGGAATGTGCTGCCTCTTCCGTATTCACTCCTTGCGCGAATTGTTCCGCCCATCAACTCCGCCAGATTCTTGCAGATAGCCAACCCGAGACCCGTTCCCCCGTATTTTCTCGTCGCAGAGCCATCCACCTGACTAAACCGCCGAAACAGCAGATCCATTTTTTCTGGGGAAATACCAATCCCCGTATCCGATACGGAAAACTCCAGCAGACCTTCCTCCTCCATCATGGAAAGATCCTGTACGGAAACAGTAATTGCCCCCGTGTCGGTAAATTTGATAGCATTTCCGATTAAATTGTTCATGATCTGGCGCAGTCGGTCAGGATCTCCAATCACATAGCGAGGCAGTTCAAAAGCGGTATGGTAAAAGAATTCCAATCCCTTTTTTCGGGCAAGGATCGTATGAATTTTGACGATTTCCTCCATGAACTCGTGCAGGTGAAACGGCTCCTTCCTAATCGAAAGTGTACCGGCCTCAATACTGGAAAAGTCGAGAATGTCATTGATGACCCGAAGCAGTGCATTGCCGCTCATCTTTGCCATATTGACATATTCGAGCTGTTCTGTATTCATATCCATCTGTGAAAGCAGTTCCATCATGCCGATCAAGCCGTTTAACGGTGTCCTGATTTCATGACTCATATTTGCGATGAATTCACTTTTCAGCCGGTTGACGAGTTCTGCCTCTTCCTTGCTCTTTAACAGCATCATCTCGTAATTTTTCCGTTCGGTGATATCTTCAATCGCCACGACGATCTGTGTATCCTCCGTATGTGTGATCGGAATAAAGTTAATATCTACCCAAAGTCCTGTTCGAGATTCATCTATAAAAAACTCATGCTTGATAATAACTTCCCTATGGCCGCTTCCTTCTCTGATGAGCTCCACAATGTTTCGGCGGATATCACAAAGACCGCATTTCTCCCCCCTGCCGCAGCCCTTACTGTTAAACGCGCAGTGTGTGGCATCTCCGAAGCGCAGCCCAATGATTTCCTCTTTACCGCCGATATGAAACATTTTCAAAAATGGATTATTGTACCAGCGTACGGTTGTATCACCTGCAAGCAGCACAATACCGATCGGCAGGGCTTCTATCAGATTATTTAAGTTATTCTTTTCTTTTTTGATTTCCTCTTCTATTTTTTTAATTCGGTCGATATCACGAAATACAACGACAATGCCTTCTGCCTTCTCGCTTCCGCTTCCGTAAATCGGTGAACAGGTTGCAGAAACAAACGGCCTCTTTCCGGTTTTCGTATTCAATACGGAATAATTAGGGAGACCCATCGAGGTTCTGCCGATCAGTGCACTCTTCAGCGGGCTATCCAGACGTTCGCCGGAAAAATAATCCGTCAGGGGAAATACCTCGTCAAAGGATCTTCCGGCTGCCTCTTCATTAAGCCAGCCGGTGATCCGCTCTCCCGCCGCATTGATGTAAATCACGCTGCCATTCCGGTCGGCCATAATGACTCCGTCTCCGATGCAGGACAATGCATCCGACAAAAACTGTACCCGGTTTTCCTCCTGTATATTTCGAAGCAACCGTTTCACCTCCCTGCTGTCATGATCGGTTGGCAGAATATTTGCACGGCACCGGTACTTACATCCATTGCGAGCGTCCTGCTTTCATTTCCATATAGCTCCTCTTTTTGTATCCGAAGGCCCATATCCTGCAGCACCGCTTTTACAGCCTCCACATTTTTCAGCCCGATCCTGTAAATATCACAGCTGCTGCCGGAATCCGCACCGCCGTACATCTGGATCAGAAGTTCTTCCTTTCGGCAGTCATACCGCCGGCAGATGGAAGTAATCATCAGGGGTACGCCCGTTTGTGCAAAATATGCCGGCCTCTCCATAGCCGCTTTCCTGTCAAGCGGAAAAGGCAGTACGATATGAATCATACCCGCAGCCCTTCTGCCGGGACAATAAGCCGTCACTGCCACACATGATGCAAGGGCAAACGTCCTGATCGTATCCTCTTTTCCATCGGACAAAATATATTCTCCCATCCCCACTACATGATCCATCATTATTCTCCTTAGTTCAACATACCGCACAGCACCTGCGGGATATTCCCAAGAGGCGCCTGTTTCTCCACGCCTCCGATATCATACGCCACTTTCGGCATTCCATAGACGACCGAGGATGCCTCATCCTGGCCGATCGTCCTGCAGCCCTTGCGGCGCATAGCGAGCATTCCCTTGGCTCCGTCATAACCCATGCCGGTCAGCAATATCCCGATCGCATCCTTGCCGGCTTCCCTTGCCACCGAGTCAAACAGGACATCCACGGACGGGCAATGACCATTCACCTTTTCGCCCTGAAAGCACTCGATTCGGTATTTGGTTCCGGCCTTTTTGATCCGCATCTGACGATCACCCGGTGCAACATATACGCTGCCTTTTTCCACAAGATCGCCGGTGGAGGCTTCCTTTACGTGCAGAACCGTCTGAGTGTCCAGCCTTTCTGCAAACATCCTGGAGAAAACAGGCGGAATGTGCTGTACAATCACGATTCCCGGAATTGTGGGAGGCAAGGCACTGAGCACATTGTAAATCGCCTCTGTCCCTCCCGTAGACGCTCCGATTGCAATAATCCTTCCCGCATTGCCCGCCAGGCTGCCGGAAATTTTCCCTGACGACGGCTCCGGCTTCAAACATGCCGCTTTGACATTTGAAGCGGCTTTTATTTTCTGGATCATGTCGCGTCCGAACGCTTCCACACTTCCATTTTTCTGCGGATCAGGTTTCACTACAAAATCGACGGCTCCGGCCTCCATTGCCTCAAACACCTTATCACTGACGGCACTGACCATCACGACAGGCACAAAATACTGCGGCAGCAGGCGGCGCACAAATTCTATTCCATTCATGCCCGGCATCTCTACATCACACAGGAGAACATCCGGCTTTTTTTCCAAAATTCTGTCCCTTGCCTCAAATGGATTGGAGGCCACTGCCACGACTTCTATTTGAAAATCCAAAGAAAGTATTTTTTTAATCGACTCGCGGAACAACAGACTGTCGTCAACCACAAGTACCTTAATTTTTCCGTATCTGTCCATTGGCCGTTACTCCTTCCTATAAACCGCAGGCATCATGTAACGATAGCGCATTGTCTCGCGATTTAATCCCTCCGAGTGACCGATAAACAAAAAACCTCCCGGCTCCGTAATATCGTAAAGACGCTGAACAAGCTTATCCTTTGTTTCATTATCAAAATAAATCATAACATTACGGCAGAAAATCACATGCATTTTCTTTTTAAAGGGCAGGGTGCGGTCCATCAGGTTAATGCTGCCGAAAATCACCTCATCTTTAATTTTATCCGCAACAGCATACTGCTCGTCATTGATCCGTTTAAAATAAGATTTCTTCCATGCGGAAGGCAAATCAGCTATCTTATCGGACGTATACAGGCCCGCCTTCGCGATGTCGATTACACCCTGCGAAATATCCGTCGCGAGTATTTTGGTATCCCAGCCGGACTTGTTCCTTCCAAAAAACTCGTCAAGGAGCATCGCAAGTGTATAAGGCTCCTCACCCGTGGAGCACGCCGCGCTCCAAATGCGCAGATCCTTGCTCTGCACTGTCTTTGCCAGATAAGGCAGAACCATTTCTTTGAAGAAGCGGAAATGCTCCGGTTCTCTCATAAAAAATGTGTAGTTCGTTGTAATTTTATCCAGCATCAATGAAGCCGCCTGTCCCGTCTTGTCCGCCTTCACATATTCCATATATTCCGACAGGGTGCTTATGTTCAGATTTGTCAGCACCTGGCCGAGCCGGCCTTCAATCAAAACCTTCTTTTCCTTTTTAAAATGAATACCGTAATTAGTCTTGATATATTCGGCAAATTTTGTAAATTCTTCTTCTTTGATAATCATTCCAATACCCTCATCTGACAGGAGAAGGAGAGCCCGCCGGCACTCCTTCCACCCTTTTTATCCGATCAATTCGCAGATGCTTCCTGCGTTCCGGAAATTTGCTCCACCTCGTCGTCGGTAAGCAGCCTCTGACAGTCGAGCAGCAATTTCACACTCCCGCCGGTTTTTCCGATTCCTTTAATATACTTATGTCCGTTCTGATTGATTTCCGGCGGCGGAGCAATGTCCTCATCCTGCATTGCCAGTACCTCCACAACACTGTCCACGATCAGTCCGATTGAAACATCATTTGTATCAAGAACAATAATGCAGGTCCTGTCATCATATTCTCTCATAGCCTTTTTAAACCGCAGCCTTGCATCCATGACCGGAATGATCTTACCACGCAGGTTCGTAACGCCCTTCACGTATTCCGGCATCTCCGGAATTACCGTAATCGGCTGTATTCCGATGATTTCTGTCACATATCGGATCTCCATGCCATACAGTTCTTCACCCATCGTAAAAATCAGGTATTTCCCCTTCAGGGTATCTTCATCCTCCATATCCACTCCTGCCAGGTTTAATAAATCTGCTGTCTGTGCCATTTTTATATCCTCCTTTATTTTATTCAGCTTTTTCAGTCACTTAGTTTTTGACATTTAACAGTCCTCCGACATTGAGAATCAGACTGATGCTGCCATCTCCCAAAAGAGTACAGCCAGCCAGTTCCTCCACTCGTCTGATATTCTTCATATAAGACGGAAGCGCCTTTACAACTACCTGATTCTGTCCTAACAGCTCGTCGGCAAATAAAATTATAGATTTCTCATCCTGCTCGATCATAAGCATGACACCCTGTGTCAAATCAGTCGTATCGGATTCCACTGCAAACAGCTCATGCAGACGAACGATCGGATAACATTCTCCCCGCACCATGATCATCTCATTACCCTCCGGGTCTCTGATCAGATTAGGAGCCTCCGCACGAAACGTTTCTCTGATTGATGTCGTCGGCAGCGTATATTTTGCCGCACCCACCCTGATATTCATGCCGTCGATAATTGCCAGTGTAAGCGGAATCTTCAGTGTTGTCACCGTACCTGTCCCCTCTACGCTGTCTACTGATACCGATCCGCCGATTGTCTCCAGGTTCTTGACCACGACATCCATCCCAACGCCTCGTCCGGAGAATTCCGTGACATTATCATTTGTGGAAAAGCCCGGAAGAAAAATCAGATTGTAGATTTCCCTGTCCGACAGTTCGCCTTCCTGCTTGTTGAGCATGCCGTGATCCATCGCCCGCTGCAGTACCTTTTCTTTATTGATGCCTGCTCCGTCATCGCTGACGATAATCAGCACATCGCTGCCGGCATTTTTGGCTTCCAGAACGATCCGTCCCGCCCGCGGTTTACCTGCGGCAACACGCTCAGCTGTCGATTCGATACCGTGATCGACAGAATTCCTGACAAGGTGCATCAGCGGATCGGAAATATGTTCGATAATGTTCTTGTCAACCTCCGTCCCTTCTCCGAGCAGTGTGAGTTCCGCCTCTTTGTCAAGCCTGCGGTTCATATCCCGCACAATGCGAAACATCTTCCGAAATGACCCTGACAGAGGAACCATGCGGATAGACATAACCATATCCTGCATCTCACCGGTTATTTTCTTGAGCTGACGCGCAGACTTATAAAAGTTGACAAGCGGTAAATCCTGCAAATCCGGGTTCTGTGTAACCATCGCTTCAGCAATTACCATTTCGCCCATTAAATCCATCAGCTTGTCCAGCTTTCCAACATCGACGCTGATCATACTCTGATGTGAGCTTTTGCATTCGGACTGAATTTGCTCCAGCTGCTCGTGCTCTGACGCCAGCCTTGGAACGATCACCTGACATTCCTGCACCTTTGCCTTCTGCTCCCGGACGAACTTTTCTTCCGTCACCTCCGTCAGCTCGATCTCTCTCACAAACGCAGTCTTAGATAAATATTCGTGCAGCTCCTGCAGCGTCTGGTCAACTCTTAAAACGATTCTGAAGCCGCTTTCCCGAATGACACGGATACTGTCTGCATGATCGATAATATCTTCCGGAAAATAAGCGAACTCCTCCGTAATATCTTTTAAATTATGAATAATCGCAAATGCCCGGATATTTTCCATTTCGCAGCCGGCTTCAAAAAAGATCACCGCTTCATAAGTTTTCTTATCGCCGCCCGTGCTGTTCCTGACAGGCGGAAGGTAGTATTGCTGTGCGTCAGCCGGCTCTTTTGCACTGATGTCCGGCTTCTTTGCCTCCTTCGTACCGTTTTCTTCTTTGAGCTCCACTAAAAAGCATTTTATATGCCCGATGAGCGCTTCCGGATCTCCGTCAACATTGTCCGCATTTTTGACCTTTTCCATCTCCAGCTTAATAAAGTCCACACCTTCAAACAGCAGATCGGAAAGAATGGAACAATCCAGCTCCTTCGGATTCTCCTCCCTGATATAAAAGAAGAGATCCTCCATGGCATGGGACACAGACGCAATATTATTGTACAACATCATGGCGGAGGAGCCTTTGATCGTATGCATGATCCTGAATATTTCATTGACCGCTGCCTGCTCAAAATGATTTGCTTTCTCGCTTTCCAATATCAATTTCTCAAGCTGTTCAATATTCTGAGAAGTCTCATAGATGAATACCTCCAGCATCGGTTCTGTTGAGAATTCTTTATCCAATTCTTCTTCCTCCTTTTGCTCCCAAAATAGAAAGAGCCTACTATATAATAAGATACAACAGATTTTAATTTGTTCATACCTCATTCTGTGGTAAATTTCATTATTCGTCAATTTCCTTTAAAATTCCTTCATCAACAACTCAGATTTTGAATGAATATTCAATTTACTGTAGATATTTCTGAGCGTTGTTCTTACGGTCATCTCGGAAATATAGAGCATATCACCGATCTCCTTCGCGCTTAAGCGCTCCCTCGCAAGCTGGGCAACCTCCCTTTCCCGTGAGGTCAGCGGTGATTTATTTTGGAGTATGCCTTTTCTGATCGCATTTACGCCGTTTTGCTGGCGTTTGCAAAGTGCAGTAATCGCTGCAATACTTTCTTTTCCGATTCCGTTTTCGGCATCCTCCGCCCTGCGGACCGGAAGTTCAAAAAGTAATTCCTCTATCCCGACACGCTGTGAAAACGGCATGTAAATCCGATCCTTTACTGCGATATGCAACGCCTCACGCAAATATTGCTGCGCATCAAGCTGTTCTCCGTTGTCGTATTTGGCGGACGCCATTAAAATCAGCAGATAAAGCCTCTGCATTTTGGAACCGGTAGCCTCGGCAGAACCCGGCTCCCGTTCCAAAGTCAGTTCACAGAGTGCATAAAATTCCTTGTATCGCTTTTCCATCAGCAAAAGATACAGATGAAGCACGGTTGCAAACGGAACGGCAGGCGCATACAATAACTTTTTGATTTCACTCATATCGTAAAGCCACGGTGCAATCCAGTCCTTAACACCGATCAGCAGGCTCAGAAACGACATACAGTGCTCCGCCATACGCTGCACATGCAGACCCGAATTCTCCTGCGCATATTTTTGAATGTTTTTTGCAGCCGCCCAAAATGCTTCCACATCCCCCTTCAAAACCGCCATGCGGGCAAGAAGCATCTCACCGCTGATACAAATGCAGATCTGTTTATAACCGCGCGCTTCATAAAATGCCTTATGACAGTAGATTTCGGCCTCAGCCTCCTCTCCCCTCATAAACAAAGCCTCCGCCCGCATCAGACTGTTGCTTCCGGCTCCGTGTCCGCCTGTCAGCCTGAGATATACGGGAAGCAGTTCATCAGCCTGTCTGATTCTACGCTCAAGATCTCCCGCTTTCGTCCAATAGGTATTCAGCATGGAAGTGCCGGAAAGTGTCCATGGCATATCCTGCCTGACGATTAAGGATTTGCTTTTTAGAATATCCCAGGCATCATTTATATTTTCTTCTGCTCCGGAATCATCGGCAAGGCCGAAGATTGCCTGCATCAGCTTATATTCTCCTTCTATGATCCGGATCCCCTCGGCGGTAATCGCCTTTTTCTCTCGAATCAGTTTCTCCAGCAGTGTGCACAGACGTTGTACCGGCTCCGTTTGTCCGCAGGCAAATTCTTCGTAGGCAAAAACTATCATCGTCAGCGGATGCTCGCACAGCACTTCATCCGGGCATTCCATAAGAATTTCCATCATCTGGGACGGATCGTATTCCTCTTTGTGTTCACTCAGATATTCCAGGCTGAAATTGAGAGACATCAGCGTCTTAAAATCCTTCACTTTATAGTAAAATCCCGCAGCCGGGAAATATTGTGAAATGGCAGCACAGGCAGCTCCTGCCTTCCGGTAGGTGCGGTTCTGGTATTCTTCAGGCTGCAGGTAACAAAAACGATTACGCAGGTAATCCTGCAAAATGCTGTGCATGCTGTAAAGAGCTTTATTGGGAAGATAGTTGATGAAATCATTTGTTTTTAACAGCTCTTCAATATTTTCCGGCAAGACCTCCTCCTCGAGCATGATAGCGGCCTGACGAGCGTTAAAGCCGTCCAGAATCGAAACCGACAACAGAAAATTCTTCTCCTCTAAAGACAGCTTGTCCCAAATAGCAGTTTCGACAAGATGCTCGATATCGGAATTAAAATCAAAGGAGCCTGTCTCCTGATAATTAATCAATTGCAGATGAATTGCGGATACCCACCCTTCCGTACTGAAAAACAGCTTTTCCAGCTCTTCTCCGGTAAGGCGGATACCCTGCATACGAAATAAACACGCCGTACTTTCCCTGTCAAAAAAGAACGAGGCGGCCGTAATCGTATGAATATTATTATTATGAATCGAAAACCGCTGCTGCACACCCAACTGCTGCGTAATGAACACAATATGCAGCTTGGGATTTCCATGCATGGAAAAAACACTGATCAGTTCACGAGAAACCTTGCAGTCCACAAGCTGGTAATTATCAATGACAAGCCATGTTTCCCTCTCGCAGGAAATACCACGCAAATAAGACGCTATCCGAAACAGCGTCTCCATTGTTGCCATTTTTAAATTCTGCAAATCATCCGCGACTCCGATGCTCACATTGGAAAACAGCTCACAGATGCCCATCCACGCGATAGATCCCGGCTCACCAAGGCTTGTGTACCAGTATTGGACGGAGTCCTGCGGAAGATTTTCATTTAAATATTCCCTGACAGCCGTCGTCTTTCCAAAGCCGGACGGCGCCTCTACGATTGTAAGAGGATATTCCAGAATTCGGGAAAGTTGTTTTTTCAGTTTTTCCGGAAAGTAGTATTTCTGCTGTTGATCCGTTTTTTTATACATCAAACTTCCTCCAATATAAATGACGGGAATCTTTACCGACGTTCATAATTGGTAATTATTACTAATCCTCTTCTGGACTTTGATTTTAACACAAAAAGTGCCAAATTTCAACACAACAAAAGAAGGGCCTCCATATCTTGCGGTATGGCAGCCCTTCCTTTTTATTAAAAATCAGCTTATTTTCAAGCCTTTCCGTCAGAACCAAGTACGTGTGTAATCTTATGTGCAACAAGAGTCTTGATATTTGCCCTTGCCGGTGTCAGATACTGTCTCGGATCGAATGCTGACGGGTTCTCAAACATGTACTGTCTGATGCCTGCCGTCAATGCGAGGCGAAGATCCGAGTCGATATTAATTTTACAAACCGCCATCTTGGCAGCCTGTCTCAGCATATCCTCAGGAATACCGATCGCATCGTCCAGCTTTCCGCCGAACTTGTTGATGATCTCAACATACTCAGGAATAACACTGGAAGCGCCGTGAAGAACGATCGGGTAGTTCGGTAATCTCTTCTCTACCTCTTCAAGAATATCAAAACGGAGCTGCGGCTTCTGACCAGGTTTAAACTTATATGCGCCATGGCTCGTACCAATTGCGATCGCAAGAGAGTCAACACCTGTTTTTGTTACGAATTCTTCCACTTCATCAGGTCTGGTATAGGAAGCATCCTCTGCGCTGACATTGACTGCATCCTCGATGCCTGCAAGTCTTCCAAGCTCACCCTCTACGACAGCACCGTGTGCATGTGCATATTCCACAACCTGCTTAGTGAGCGCGATGTTATCCTCAAAGCTGTGATGGGAACCATCAATCATAACGGAAGAAAATCCGCCGTCGATACAGGATTTGCAAAGCTCAAATGTATCGCCGTGATCAAGGTGAAGCGCGATCGGAATATCATTTTCCATCAGAGCTGCTTCAACAAGCTTTACAAGGTAGTTGTGCTTTGCATACTTTCTTGCACCTGAAGATACCTGAAGGATCAGAGGGGATTTCAGCTCACCTGCAGCTTCGGTAATACCCTGCACGATTTCCATGTTGTTTACGTTGAAAGCACCGATAGCATATCCGCCTTCGTAAGCCTTCTTAAACATTTCAGTTGTTGTAACTAATGCCATTTTTTATCATCCTTTCATCTTAGAAATTTATTATTTGGGTGTGCGGCCGTTCAGCCGCTGACTATATCATGTCTGACGATATTATATCACTAAACATTTCAAATCACAATTACAAATTTGACGATGTATCAAAACATCAGATACCTCATCTGCGTCAGCAGTTCAAATACAGCCTTTAACATTTCTTCGCCGTCTCCGGCCGACTCTCTCGTCATTTCATAGATAAAATACGGCTTTGCGGTCGTCTTTAAGCTAAGCCGTCCCCTGTAGCCTGCGATAAACGAACCGATTTTTTCCGTATTGTAGACCGCTTTCTCATAAACACTGAGCTTCACCGCCCGCGGCTCCCCCTTGATTTCCGTAATGAACACTTCTCTTGCGAGCACACGCAGATAGGCGATCGAAAGCAGATTCAGCACGGACTTCGGCAGCGTTCCGAACCGGTCTGTCAATTCCTCCTGCATGTCTTCCTTTTCCGCGCTGTTTTCAATGCTCGCAATCCGCTTGTAAATATCAATTTTTTGATATTCATTTACAATGTAACTATCGGGAATAAATGCGTCCACATTCAAATCGACGCTGACAGAATAATCCTCCGCCGTCTCAACACCCTTTTTCCGCTTGACCGCTTCATTCAGCATCTTGCAGTACAGATCGTAGCCGACCGATTCCATATGCCCGCTCTGCCGCTCTCCGAGCAAGTTGCCGGCACCGCGTATTTCCAGGTCTCGCATTGCGATCTTAAAGCCGCTTCCAAGCTCCGTAAACTCACGGATCGCCTGCAAACGCTTTTCCGCCACTTCCCTCAGCAGCTTATCCTTGCGGTACATCAAAAACGCATAGGCAGTCCTGTTAGAACGTCCCACACGGCCCCTCAGCTGATAAAGCTGAGAAAGGCCCATATTATCTGAATCATGGATAATCATCGTATTGACGTTGGAAATATCCAGTCCTGTTTCGATAATTGTCGTAGAAACAAGCACATCGATTTCCCCGTTCACGAAATTAAACATGATGCGTTCAAGCTCCTGTTCCCGCATCTGGCCATGTGCATAGGCAATTGATGCCTCAGGCACGAGCCTTTGCAGTGCCGCCGTCATATCGGCAATCGTGCTCACCCTGTTATAAACATAAAACACCTGTCCGTCCCGTGCAAGCTCACGGTTAATCGCTTCTCTGACCATTTCCTCATTATATTCCATGACAAATGTCTGAATCGGCATACGGTCCTGCGGCGCCTCCTCCAGTACACTCATATCCCGGATTCCGACAAGGCTCATATGCAGCGTGCGGGGAATCGGCGTTGCCGTCAGCGTCAGCACATCTACATTTTCCTTAAGCTTTTTGATCTTTTCCTTGTGTGTCACGCCGAAACGCTGCTCCTCGTCAATAATCAGCAGACCCAAATCCTTATAGGTCACATCTGCCGAAAGCAGCCTATGCGTGCCGATGGTGATATCTACAAGTCCCTTTTTTAAATCGGTAATGGTTTTTTTCTGCTCCGCCGCCGTGCGGAACCGGGACAGCAGGTCCACACGGACCGGATAATCCTTCATGCGCTGCACGAACGTATTATAATGCTGCTGCGCCAAAATCGTCGTCGGCACAAGATAGGCAACCTGTTTGCCGTCCTGTACCGCCTTAAATGCCGCGCGAATTGCAATCTCCGTCTTTCCGTAGCCGACATCTCCGCAAATCAGGCGGTCCATAATTTTCGTGCTCTCCATATCATGCTTCGCCGCATCAATCGCGAGAAGCTGGTCCTCCGTCTCTTCAAACGGAAACAGCTCTTCAAACTCCGTCTGCCATACCGTATCCTCGCTGAACTGATAACCGCTCTTTTCCTGACGCACTGCGTAAAGCTCGACAAGATCAGTTGCGATGACATCGACCGCGCTTTTGACCCGTGCCTTTGTCTTTGCCCATTCCGTGCCGCCGAGCTTATTCAGTTTCGGCTGCGCGGCTCCTTTGGAGGAGAATTTTTGAATTGCGTCAAGCGCAGTCGCCGGGATATATAAGTTACCGCCGTCACGGTATTCGATCTTCATGTAATCCTTTGTAACTTTTTCGACCGTCACCTGCTCGATGCCCTTATACACGCCCAGCCCGTGGCTTTCATGTACGACAAAATCTCCTACGGAAAGCTCCGTAAAGCTCTGAATACTCTGACCTTCGTATTTCTTTCGCTTCGGCCGCTTTTTTTTCTGTGCCGTAAAAATATCGCTCTCCGAAATTACAACAAACTTCAAAATCGGATATTCAAAGCCCTGCCGGATACGGCCGTGCATCACCATGATTTCGCCCGCCTTGACAGTATGGTCATAGTTCTCCGTAAAAAAGCTGTTCAGCTCCTGCTCCCGCAGATCCTCGGAAAGTCTTGCCGCTCTTGTCCTTGAAGCAGACAGCAAGATGACTCGGTAGCCGTTCTTTTTATATCTGCGCAGATCGGAGACAAGTGCTTCAAAACTGTTGTTGTAGGAATTCATCGCTTTTGCGGCAATCGAATGCTTTGACTCCGCTCTATAGACACCCTTGCGCACCTGCAATGCAGAAAGCGCAATACAATGCCTTCTTTCCAGCCGTCCGAAGATTTCTTCCTTTGTAAAGAGGATATCGGTCTGTCCCGGAAGCACATAGCCCTTGATGAGCCGCTGCTCCATGCTTTCCCGAAATTCCTGCTCAACGACATCTCCCTTATCATACAATCTCGCAGGCTCGTCTAAAAACAGTACCGTCTTTTCTTTTTCAAAATAATCCAGAAAAGACCCATGCCCTTCATAAAAATAGTCCAGATAGCTCGAAATATTGACACCGCCTGTCCCAAGCTCCTGCATCTGTTCTTTTAAAGAAGAAACGAGCTGCTTCACCCGATGCGATTCTTCGGTCTTAAAATCCTTCCTGAGACCTTCCGCAAACTTCACTGCCTCCTTTTCAATTGCCTTTAACCCATCTGCCTTTTCTTCCTCGGTCAAAATCGTTTCTGTGGCCGGAAAAATCAGAATAGAGGAAAGCGTCTCAAGAGAACGCTGACTCAAAATATCAAAGCTGCGGATCGAATCAATTTCATCGCCCCAAAGCTCGATTCTAACCGGATTTTCCTCTGTCAGCGGAAAAATGTCAATGATACCGCCACGCATGGAAAACTGTCCTTCCGACTCCACCTGATAATTACGCTCATAGCCAAGCGCTGTCAGTTCCCTCACAAAATCCTTTACATCAAGCGTTTCCCCCGAGGACAGTTCCATCATATGCTCTTCAATGACCGAAAGCGGTACAATATGATCCATAAACGCATCAAATGTCGTCACGATCGTTGCCGGTTCATTCAGGAGCAGCGCCTTCAGACATTTCAGCCGTTGCTTGGTCAGCAGATTGCCATGAATGTCAGCCTGATAAAAAATAAGATCCTTTGCCGGATACAAATAGACCTTTCTCTCATAAAACTGGTAATCCTCATAGATTTCCTTCGCCCTTTGCTCACTGAAAGTAACGATGATTTTATACAAAAAACCATCGCCAAAGCCGTAGGACATATGCAATTTTTGCGAGTCGGCGCAACCGCTGATCTCGATAATGCCTTCTTTTTTTATAAGCTCCTGTCTTGCCTCATCGAACTCGGCAAGCTCCTTTAGGGGGCCCAGCAGCGCTTCCACCCTATCACTCCTTCTCTTTGCTGTTAAACCGGTTCATCGCCATATCCGCGCCGTCCTCAATGATGACCCGGACCGCCTTCGCAGCCTTGATAATGCTCTCGTCCATCACCTCTCGCTCCGCCCCGGAAAAATGACCAAGCACGTAGTCCGCCAGATCATAGCCCTTCGGCTTTCCTCCGACACCCATGCGGATGCGCGTAAAGCTTTCGGTACCAAGCTGACTGATAATACTCTTCATGCCGTTATGGCCGCCGGCACTCCCCTTTTTGCGGATGCGAAGCTGTCCGACATCCAGATCGATATCATCATAAATAATAATCAGCTCTTTTTCCGCATCAATTTTATAATAATTCACAATTTCCCGGATACTTTCACCGCTTAAGTTCATATAGGTCTGCGGCATCGCAAGCACAACCTTTTCATTTCCGATAAAGCCCTTGCCGCAAAATGCCCTGTGCTTTCTGATTTCTGTTACAATATTATACTGATCTGCCAGCACATCTATTACATCAAAGCCGATATTATGCCTTGTATTTTTATATTCTGTTTTTGGGTTTCCCAGCCCTGCAATCAGATACATCCTAATTTCCTTCCTGTGCTGTATATTTTGACGTTATTAAAGTATACCAAAACAGCCGCACGAAGTCCAGAAAAAAAGACAGGCCCAAACCTGTCTTTTCTTACACACTCACTATTCGTTTGTTTCCTCCTGCATGGCTCTTTCATAGCCTGCCAAAATAATAGCCTGTATTTTTTCCCGCACATCGGAACTGATTGGATGGGCGATATCCCGATATTCCCCTTCCGTCGTCTTTCTGCTTGGCATCGCAATAAACAGACCTCTTTCTCCTTCGATCACCTTGATATCATGAATAACAAACTCATCATCCAGCGTGATCGATACGACTGCTTTCATCTTTCCGTCCTTTGCAACCTTGCGCACCCTAACATCCGTAACGTTCATAATTTTTCTCCTTTTCCTCCCCTTCATATTTCAGGATGGAGGGAGGGCAAGCTCAATTCCGCTTCACTCCCTAAATTATACTAAAATTAAAGTACGTAACGCTCGTTCTTTTCCACAACAATTTTGATTTCACCCTCTCCTTTAAAATAGGAGTTGGCCCGAATCGTATCCCTGCTTTCCACAATACAATTCTCAATATGCGTGTTATCTCCGATGTAGACATCGTTCAGAATAATGGAATTTTTGATCACACAGTTGTTTCCTACGAACACCTTCTTGAAAATGACAGAATCCTCCACGGTGCCGTTAATGATGGACCCACTGGAAATCAAGCTGTTCCTGACATTAGAGCCGACATTGTATTTCGCCGGAGGCAAATCATCCACCTTCGAATAAATATCAGGATACTGCCTGAAAAAATAATCTCTGACCGAAGGCTTTAGGAAATCCATATTAGTCCGGTAATAATCCTCCACCGACGCAATGTTGCTCCAATAGTCCTTTGTCTTATAAGCATAAATTTTTTTAATATTTTTGTACCGGATCAGAACGTCCCTTACGAAATCGAAACGATCCTCCTCCGCACACTTTTCGATCAGCTCAATGAGCTGCCTTCTCCTGATCACATAAATTCCGCATGAAATCGTATTGGATTTAGCGACCATCGGCTTTTCATCAAACTCCTCAATGCGGAAATCCTCGTTCAGCTTGATAATACCGTACCGCTCAGCCTCTTCGTTCTCCTCGATATCCTTGCAGACAACTGTGATGTCCGCCTTCTTTTCGATATGATATTCGAGAACCTTATTGTAATCCATTTTGTATACACCGTCGCCGGATACAATGACCACATACGGCTCATGGCTTTTTTTCAGGAAAGACAAATTTTGGTAGATTGCATCAGCCGTGCCCCTGTACCAGAAACTGTTATCCACGGTCACTGTTGGTGTAAATACGAACAGACCGCCCTGCTTGCGCCCGAAATCCCACCATTTAGAAGAACTCAAATGCTCGTTTAAACTTCTTGCATTATACTGGGTCAGCACACCGACTCTGGCAATATGGGAATTGGACATATTGCTCAGCGCAAAATCAATGCTCCGGTAGCTGCCTGCAACGGGCATCGCGGCAATTGCCCGTTTCTGCGAAAGCTCCTTCATCCTGAAACTATTTCCTCCTGCCAAAATAAATCCGATTGCCCTCACCGTTCATCACCCGCCTTAATCAATGTTTTTCCGCTGGCTAACAAGCCATTTTCATAATCCGGCGCTTCTGTTCTGCCGGATACGATACTGTTCTTACCAATCGTAATTCCCTCCGGTATTACGGTATTCTCACCGACGGTCACGATGCCATGCGCATAAATATGCGGGTCCGTCTCATTTTCCGCCTCATCGCCCGCGCCCAGCGTCACCCGGTCATGAATCATCGCATTCTCGGCAACAATCGCTTTATTCAGCACGCAGCCCTCACCGATTACCACCTCGTTCATAATGATGGAATCCCGAATCACCGTATCCTTTCCAACCGTGACACCGCAGCCGATAACGGAATTATATACCTTTCCGTAAATATTTGTACCCTCGCCGATGATGCTTTTTTCCACGACACTGTCACCCGATATGTATTGCGGCGGCAGCATGTCACTCTTTGTATAGATCTTCCAGTATTCCTCATATAAATTGAATTCCGGGATGATATCGATCAGCTCCATATTGGCCTCCCAATAAGAATCCAGTGTACCGACATCCTTCCAATAGCCGTTATATTCATAAGCAAACAGCCTTCCCCCGCCCTCATGGCAATGCGGAATGATGTGTTTGCCGAAATCCAGAGCCGGCTGCTCGGATTTTTCGATCAGCGCCTCTTTGAGTATTTTCCAGTTGAAAATATAGATTCCCATCGATGCCAGATTACTCCTTGGGTTGTCCGGCTTTTCCTCGAATTCCGTAATCTTTCTGTTTTCATCGGTAATCACGATGCCAAAACGCTTTGCCTCTTCATACGGCACAGGCATGGCTGCAATCGTAACATCTGCATGATTGGCTTTATGAAAATCAAGCATGACTTCATAATCCATTTTATAAATATGATCACCGGAAAGAATCAATACATACTCCGGGTTAAACATTTCCATATAGTTAATATTCTGATAAATGGCATTTGCGGTTCCCGTATACCACTCACTGTTACCGCTCCTCTCATACGGAGGAAGCACGGTCACGCCGCCGATGTTCCTGTCCAGATCCCACGGAATACCGATGCCGATATGGGTGTTCAGGCGAAGCGGCTGATACTGCGTCAGTACACCGACCGTATCGATGCCTGAATTGATACAATTGCTGAGCGGGAAATCGATAATCCTGTATTTCCCTCCGAAAGATACTGCAGGTTTTGCTACCTTTGATGTCAATATGCCCAGTCTGCTTCCCTGACCGCCTGCCAGCAACATCGCAATCATTTCTTTCTTAATCACGTAATCACCTCTTGCTTATCATTGTTGATTCTCTGAATTACCTCTATCATATCTATCGACATTATATCATAAAATTTTGTAAAAGTGAACAAAAACATGTGGGTGTTTTATTATTTTTTGCACAAATTATACATATTCCAATTTTCTTGTATTCCTTTTATATGTTTTGCATATATATAAATTGTATTGTGCTAACGGCTCAGCCTTCAACGTTGCGAAGTTAAAATTGCGTTTCCATAGCAATTTTGTGAGAACTGCAGGCAAACTTGGCAACAGTTCTTGTGTTTTTGTTTTTTTTAGTCTATTATTAGGGACGTACTTATTTTTTCGTTCAGCAATCCAAAATAATTTTAACAGGAAGTGCAGATTATGTATCTAATTAATTTTAAGGAGCCTATCCATGTCCATTTTATCGGGATCGGCGGCATCAGCATGAGCGGACTTGCCGAGATCCTGCTGGAAGAGGGCTTTCGTATTTCCGGCTCCGATTCCAAGGTCTCCGCGCTTACGGAACTGCTCGAAAGCAAAGGGGCTACTCTATTTTATGGACAACGTGCCTCAAATATTCGGGATGACGTGGATTTAGTTGTTTATACGGCTGCCATTAAAAAAGAAAATCCGGAATTAAATGAGGTCGTGCAAAGAGAACTTCCGATGCTGACACGTGCTCAGCTGCTCGGTCAGATCATGAAAAACTATGGCGTTCCAATCGCGATTTCCGGTACACATGGAAAAACAACGACGACCTCTATGGTCTCTTCGGTCCTGCTTGCCGCAGATTTGGACCCGACGATTTCGGTCGGCGGGATTCTGAAAGAAATCAGCGGAAATATCCGTATCGGAAAATCGGACTTTTTTGTAACGGAAGCCTGCGAATATACAAACAGCTTTTTAAGCTTTTTCCCCAAAATCGGCATTATCTTGAATATAGAAGAGGATCATCTGGATTTCTTTAAGGATTTGGCCGACATCCGCAGCTCCTTCAGAAGCTTCGCACAGCTTCTTCCGGCAGACGGCCTGCTCATCATCAATGCCGACATCGAACATTACGAGGAAATCACGCAGGGGCTTGCCTGCCGTGTGCTTACTTTCGGCATGAAGGAGTCTGCCGATTACCATGCGGAGCAGATCGCCTATGACGAAAACGCATGCGCTTCGTTTACGGCTGTGGGAAATGCCGGAGAAATCGGCCGGATGACCCTTCATGTTCCCGGCATTTACAATGTCACGAACGCACTCGCCGCGATTGCACTTGCCGATGATTTATCTGTCACACCCGAAATTATGCAAAAAGGCTTTGATACCTTTCACGGAACGGACCGGCGGTTTGAATATAAAGGCAAGATCGGAGGCGTGACCATCATTGACGATTATGCCCATCATCCGACGGAAATTCGTGCGACATTGAATGCCGCAAGAAATTATCCGCATAAAAAAATCTGGTGCGTATTCCAGCCGCACACGTATACAAGAACGAAAGCTTTTTTTCAGGATTTTGCGGAGGCGCTTTCACTCGCGGATCAGGTTATCCTTGCGGACATCTATGCGGCCAGAGAAACGGATACGCTCGGGATCAGTTCAAAGGATTTGGCGGAGGCGATTGACGAAAACGGAACGGAAGCCCATTATTTTCCGTCTTTTGATGAAATAGAAAATTATTTATTGCAAAATTGTATTCACGGCGACCTGTTGATAACTATGGGCGCGGGAGATATCGTAAAAGTGGGCGAAAACCTGCTTGGCAAATAGGTTGTCCACAAAATCCACAGTTTTTTGCTCATTGTAAGCAAAAAAATAACTGTGGATTTTAAATTTACATAACTTTTTCACTTTATTTTGCTGACGTACAAAACATCGAACTTTAATAAAATAGCAGGTGTTCTGAGAAGGACTTTCCATCCACACTTTCCACATTGTCCACAATCTTGCGAAGCCGCAATTTTACTGGCTTTTTTACAAAAATTAGTCTTCTTTTTTTCAGCGGGGTGTGCTATAATTCATCTTACTTAAAATATAAGAGAAATGGGTGAGAATATGAATCAGATTACGCTTTGCGGCAATTGCTATTCTGATGCGACAATTGTGTCCAATCAGTTCATTGATGACTATATGCGTGATGCAAATGATGCTCAGATCAAGATTTATCTGCATTTACTGCGCTGCATGAACGGAAATATGCCCGTTTCTGTTTCTTCGATCGCGGATTGCTTCAATTACACAGAAAAGGATGTTGTGCGTGCTTTAAAATATTGGGAAAAGCAGCATCTGCTTTCCTTGACATTTAACGGCTCCAAACAGCTCACGGCAATTAAGCTGCTGCCCATGTCAAAGCAGGAAGAGGACAAGACACAGACGGCTGTCCAGCTTGCTTTAGAAGCGCCTGCGCCTGCCATACAGGAACGCGAGGTTTCGTCCAAGGTATTCAAGCTTCCCGGGAAGCCTGCATATTCTCTGGACAGGCTTTCTGCATTTCAAAGCCAGCCGGATATTTCCCAGCTTCTTTTTATCGCGGAGCAATATTTAAATAAGACCTTGAGCAGCACGGAAATATCTTCTATACTATATATGTATGATTCTCTTGGCTTTAGTGCCGATCTGATTGAATATTTGATTGAATATTGTGTCAATAATAAGAAAAAAAGTATTCGTTTTATTGAAACAGTTGCAGTTTCATGGGCTTGTGCAGGTGTACATACCGTAGAAGAGGCCAAAATACGTACGTCCAGCTTTCCGAAGGAAGTCTACGAGGTTTTCAAGGCGTTCGGTATTAACGGCAGGAATCCGGTCGAGCCGGAAATCGCTTATGTACGCAAATGGACGGATTCGTTCGGTTTTAGCGCTGATATAATTTCGGAGGCATGCAGCCGTACGATCATGGCGATCCATAGTCCGAGCTTTGAATATACCGATACGATTTTAACGAACTGGTCCGAATCCGGAGTCCGGCTGTTATCTGATATCGAACAGCAGGATGAGCAGTTCCGCAGCACAAAGGCAACAGTCAAAAACATTGCTTCCGCAAAGGGCACCGTATCTGTCAATGCAAAGGAGCATGTAACACCGAATAAATT
This sequence comes from Lachnospiraceae bacterium, assembly GCA_047602645.1. GTDB lineage: Bacteria > Bacillota > Clostridia > Lachnospirales > Lachnospiraceae > JAEYFP01. The sequence continues at coordinate 20,931 of JASGGU010000062.1, forward strand.
TAACAATTTTTCTCAACGCACTTATAATTACTCTGAATTAGAGCGTGAAATACTCAGCAACTGACGGACGGGTGCCGGTAAGGCGTCTGATCCGCAGGATCAATAAGGAGATTTCCATGGCACTCAGCAATACGCAGTATGATGCAATCATGCGGACCTATGAAGAAACAAAATTTCAGAACAGACATCTGCAGGAGGAGCATCGCGACGAAGTGTACGATTTAATTCCTGAATACAAGGCACTTGATTCCACCATCGCTTCCCTGTCGGTTGAACAGGGAAAGAAGCTTATTATGGGGGATTCCGATGCCTTATTTTCGTTGCGCGCGGATTTGAAGAAGCTGACCGCCCGAAAAAAACAGCTGTTGCAGGAATACGGATTTCCGAATGACTATCTCGCACCGATCTATACGTGTCAGGACTGTAAGGATACCGGATACATCGAAGGCAGAAAATGCCACTGCCTCCGGCAGGCCATCATACATGTGCTCTATGCACAGTCCAATATCGAATCCGTTCTTGACAATGAAAACTTTGATAACCTTTCTTATGAATATTATAATGATTCTGAAGTTCCTCTCATGCGTACCATTATTGCAGACTGCAAGGCATTTGCGGCAAATTTCGACCAGACCTGTGACAATCTTTTGTTTTACGGGGCTGTCGGTGTCGGAAAAACCTATCTGACTAATTGTATTGCCAAGGAATTATTGGAAACAGGACATTCCGTTATCTACTTTACATCCTTTCAATTATTTGATACACTGGCAAAGTATGTGTTCCGCTCCTCTGATTCGGCTCCGGATATCGCCGATATTCACGAGGATATTTTTTCCTGTGATTTATTGATCATCGATGATCTTGGTACGGAGACGACCAATTCTTTCGTCTCTTCCCAATTATTTCTTCTTTTAAATGAACGGGATCTGCGCAAAAAATCTACGATCATCTCGACAAATTTATCTCTGGAAATGCTTGCAAGCCGATATTCCGAAAGAAATTTTTCAAGAATTTTCGGCAATTATAAAATGATCAAACCGGAAATACAGGATATCCGTATTAAAAAGAAAAAGCTGAAGAACAGAAAGTGAGGTCAGGCATCATGCCAAATCGCGAAGAGAAGCGAAATCTGGAAACCATTCCCGTTGGTTCCCTGCGTATGATCCCTTTGGAGGGATGCAGAGAATTGGGAGAAAAAATCGACAAATATCTGATCAAATGGAGAGCAGAGCGAGAGAACGAGCACAAGGCATCTCTTGCATTTGCCGGATACCAACGGGATTCTTATATCCTCAATGCTAAAATTTCACGCTTCGGCACGGGAGAAGCAAAAGGAATTATCAACGAATCTGTCCGTGGCACCGATCTTTATCTTTTAGTTGATGTCAGCAATTACAGCCTCACCTATTCACTCTGCGGTTATAAAAACCGCATGTCCCCCGATGACCACTACCAGGATTTAAAGCGCATCATCGCTGCAGTCGGCGGCAAAGCAAGAAGAATTACGGTCATCATGCCTTTCCTCTATGAAAGCAGACAGCATAAAAGAAATACAAGAGAATCCTTAGACTGTGCCATCGCACTGCAGGAACTTGTTCATATGGGTGTGGATAACATCATCACGTTTGACGCGCATGATGCCCGTGTACAGAACGCAATTCCACTTTCCGGCTTTGAAACGATCCAGCCTGCATACCAGTTTATCAAGGGATTACTGCGCAAAGTAAAGGATATTCAGCTTGATTCAAACCACATGATGGTCATCAGTCCCGATGAAGGCGGTATGAGCCGGGCAATCTACATGGCAAACGTCCTCGGCCTTGATATGGGTATGTTCTATAAAAGAAGGGATTATACGCAGGTCATCAACGGCCGGAATCCGATTGTTTCCCATGAATTTTTAGGGGCCTCCGTAGAGGGTAAGGACGTCCTCGTCATCGACGACATGATTTCCTCCGGCGAAAGCGTTCTGGATGTTGCAAGACAGCTTAAGAAGCGGAATGCGAAGCGTATTTTCATTGCCTCTACGTTCGGACTGTTCACGAATGGTCTCGCTGCATTTGACGATGCCTACGAGGAGGGAATTATTGATAAGGTCCTGACCACAAACCTGATCTACCAGACTCCGGAGCTGCTCGAAAAGCCCTACTACATCAATTGTGACTTGAGTAAATATATTGCTTACATTATTGATACGCTCAATCACGATACGTCCATCAGCGACTTGCTCGATCCGAACGACCGGATCCAGAATCTTCTCTCGGAATATAAAGCAGCACAGGAGAACAAATAAATTTGATTTGAACAAAAGCTGTGCAGCTGCGTATCCCGTACGGAGTGCTTTTATTTTATAGGAAACTAAAACTTTACTACTG
>JASGGU010000063.1:0-22111 GCA_047602645.1 Lachnospiraceae bacterium
TGTGTCTGGGAAAACCTCATTACTGCAATTGAGCTGTCACACAACACAATTTCTCTCGTCTGCTATTCATCTGCCGACGGACAGCTTCATAAAACTGTGACCGCCAGTCATGCAATAACATGAAAGCTGCTTAAAAACGAATCTGAAGCAGATCCAGCGGATCTGCGATTGTATAATCGGGATATTCCACGTTTCCGAAGCCATAAGACGCAAAAATCATTTTAATGCCTGCCTTTTTGCAGGCATCCGCATCCATCTGCGTGTCCCCGACGTAAACAGGTGCCTTCAATCCGTTTCTCTCGGCAATCATACCGATGTTTTCTGCTTTGAATACACCTGTGTCACCCGGGCACGTAAAATCTTTAAAATAGCGCTGAAAGCCGGTCTTTCTTAAAAACAGCTCTATATACCCAGCCTGACAGTTACTCACGATAAACAGCGGATACCTTTGGGAGAGTTCTGAAAGCGTCTCTTCTAAATGCGGATACAATATCCCCGCATTCTTTTCTAAAAATGCATGTTCATAGGAAAAACACAGCGGCATAAATTTCTCTTTTATTTCTTCCGGTTCCGCCGGCAGAACACGGTCTATAATATCCTTCATAGGCAGGCCAAATAAGCCTTTTAATTGATCGGCCGTAACCGCGGCATTTTCAATTCCCATATCGGCCATTGCCCTGTTCCATGCCTTCTCTACGATCGGAGTCGAATCCCAAAGTGTTCCATCCACATCAAAAATCAATCCATTCATCATCGTCTGTGATTCCTTTTCTCTTTCTTCTGTTTTCTTATTTTTTTAAATAACAACGTTACGTAACGTTGTTTCATAACATCATTATATAACACTGTTGTATAACATTGTTTCGTAACGATGTTATTTATTACAGTTTAATCCGGAAACTTCATGCCTGCAAAAAAGCTGCCGAGAGAGGTGGTCGCTTTACCCTCCTCATGATATTCAAATGTTTCGGTGCCATCCGGCTCGGCTCCGAGAATTTCCTCAAACTCCTTCATTGAAAGACTCAGCTTGCCGTCTTTAATATCCAGAAGCTTAACCTTGACCTTTTCGCCCTCCTTTAATACCTCCGCAGGGGATTTGATTCGCCGCTGGCAAATGCGCGAAACATGCACCAGGCCGGAGAGACCCTCTCCTAAATTAATAAATGCTCCGTACGGCATAATTGTTTCTACGGTTCCTTCAAACACGGTTCCGGGAACAAGGCGCGCCTTTTTAGACGCAAGCTCTTCTTCCTTTTTCTTCTGCTCGACCGCCTTTGCGGAAAGAACAAGTTTCCCTCTCTCTCCGTCCGCCGTAATTACAACCGCGTCTACCATTCTTCCGTTCCATTCCTCCAGATTTTCCACATAATTTAAGGAAAGCTGAGAAGCCGGAATAAAAGCGCGGATTCCTTCGAGATAAGCCGTTACGCCGGCATTTACAACACCACTGATCTTTATGGACAGTATGCGCTCCTCCTGCTTGTATGCTTCAAGCTTTTCCCACGCCAGCACCTGATTTGCTTCCTTCATTGAAAGGAGAAGATTTCCTTGTCCGTCATCCATCCTGACGATTGTGCCCTGCACCTCATCGCCCTGATGAAAGCTCTCGCCGGCAATAAAAGACGGATCATCCGTGATTTCGGTAATCGGAATCACACCCTGCGCATAATATTTTAAATCAATATACAGCGCCTCCTCCGTTACATCAATAATTGTGCCCGCAATAATATCGCCGACCGCAAGTCTCCGAAAGGATTTTTCCAGCTCGTCCTTATACGTATCCATGGATTCTGTCATTTGTTCATTCATAATTTTCCGGTGCCTCTTTTGCACCCTCTCCTTACTATAAATTTAGGTTTAAGAAGGGACCTATTTCCCTATCTGCGACGTTGTTTCCCGCGTCGTCTTTTCGCGTTTGCTCCGACTGCAATCGCAATCGCCCCAATCAACACTAACACCGCCACCGCTGTGGCCGCAATCAATCCGGCAAGCGCTTTGCTTCTGCTGCTTCCGGTTTTTGTGATGACTGCATTTGCGGAATCAGCACCCTCATTTTGTACCAAGGTCTTCTCGCCGGCACTCATTGTTTTCTGACCGGTATCCTCCGCATTGTCTTCACTATCTGCATTTTCCGCCTGCTTTACATTCGTTGAGGACACGCTGTCTGTTTCGGCAGCCTCCCCGCCCGCCGGTGACAAGACCTCCGAAACCGGCTTCTCTGCTTCAGGCGGATTGACCACCATATCCAGTGAAAGACTGACCAGTTCACTGTCCGTATACAGCTCGTAATTATTATATATCCTGACAATAAGAGCTCCTTCATATCCATCCGGCACAGTGTAGGTTCCTGACATATGCTTTTGTCCGCTGTCCCAAAGACGCAACTCCATAAAGGCAGTATCCGCATCGGCGGCCTCCTGCTCTGTGGCAATACTATAATACATCAGTCTGCTCTCCGCTTCCGACCCGGAAAGTGTATATGAAACCTCTTTTTTGGATACATCATAGTTATCAATAGAAAGCTTCACATTAGACGGCGGGGTCAGATCCGGCGACATCGTTTCCAAAGGAACTGAAACAGCGACTGTCGGAGTCACAGATGCCTGTACAACATTTTTCTTGAGCCCATAATAATCGGCGATTCCCGCCGCATCTATAACTCCCATGTTTTTCCATTCCGTCTCGTTTCCGATGCGTTCCCAGTCCGTATCATTATCAATATAGCCGTGTTCCAGAATGATTGTCGGAATATTGGCCGCAGTACCGTGGCGAATCAACCCGTAATAGTCTGCACCGCTATTGCCGATCCTCGTTTTGATTCCTTTATCTGCAGCTCCGTCCTCCGTCCAACGACTCATCACGCATTGGGCCAAACCATAACCCGTCGCATAATTTTGCCCGAATGCCGATGTAAATACCTCCGCACCATAAAACCGATGTGATGCCGAAGCATTGTAATGGACACTGACGAGCACATCCGCATCAAGGGCAGCCGCATAATCCACACGCTCCTTAAGGCTCATCTTCTTATCCTCAGCCCTTGTCAAATAAACAGTCACATTGCCGTACTGTTCCAACTCTGCTTTCAAAGCCAACGCCGTTGTTAAAGTCAAGTCCTTCTCCAACACATTGTTATACTTGGCACCGAGATCCGAATCATCGGCTGTTCCCGATCCTCCGTGTCCCGGGTCAATAACAACCGTCACATTTTCATATGCCTGAACCAGACAAGCATCAGCCCCACAAAAAAGGAAGATCCCCATAAACAGCACCGCCATTTTTCCGATTCGGTTAAAAAACCTCTTGTAAGTCTTCACGCCTGCTCCCATCCAGATCACATGTTCCTTATTTATTATACCCCAATCTTTTTCCAATTCATCCAACATCCTGCCAGATCCAATAAAAGTATAACAAATTACTCCATAAAATACAAAATATTTTAATGCGGAGCGCTTTTTGCGTTATCACATAAGATTTTCTATAACATATGAAAGCGGATGCTGATTTTAATCATCTGCATCCGCTCTCATACTACATTTTCACTTTCCAATGGATCATACCTCTCAATTCTTTCGTACATCTTAGTTTTCAGGTACAAATTCCGTTTTATCATTTTCGCTATTTAATTGTAAGTTTATCTTTCGTACCTCAGATATTCTCACTCGTACATTTACGTTCTTATGTACCTCGCTTTTCATCGCTTATATTCTATCTCTCGTACGTTTACTGCTCAGCCTTCTTTTGTATCCTGATCTGGCTGTCGTCTGTATTGTGCTGATTCTTCTTTCGTATAACTTGAAGCTTCTTTTGTACCGCTTTATTTTATCTCTTGTACCCTACAAACTATTATAACTGATGTACTGGATAATTGTCACCTAGTAATTTAAGGATATTTATCGAATTATGTTTTCGGTGGACTGTACCTCCTTTGCTAAAATTAGAAGTAATTCTTCTTTTTATTCCTTTTTTCTCTCTTCTTTTTATATTTTGATTATAATACAAGCTTTTTAAATTGTCAACGCTTTTTTATACTTATTTTTATATTTTCAAAATACAGTTTAATTATATACCTTTTATTTGTTTTTATAGTATATATGGATTTAATTTTTACCTTTTTAGATACAATTTAAAATTCAACTATTATCTGGGATTTTATGTATATTTTTAGGGCTTGATCATCCTATATCTGCAATATTTGTGCATTGAAAAATCAAGGGATATCTGTTAAATTAAAAGAACAAAAGTGTGTTTCGTCCACTCTCGTGATCAGATATTTCGGCAGCACAGCTTTTGTTCCGCGCGCTCAGCTGCGCATCAAATTTTATTTAATAGGAAATCTGTAAGAATTTCCTATTAAATAAAAAAAACCGCTGCTATGATGCTGCGCGGCAAATAAGGAGGTATTTTTCATGAATCCAAAACAGGAAGCAATGCAGAAACAGGCACAAACCATTATTAAGAATCTTGAAAAAAGAAACATGGAGGGACACTATTTTCCTGCCGCAAAAGAATGTGTGGAATATATTCTGCGCATGATACCGGTAGGAAGTGTTGTGACAAACGGTGGTTCTATGACAATCAGCGATATTGGCCTTCTCAGTGAAATTAAAAAAGGAAATTATGAGTATATTGACCGGCTTGCATCAAAGACACCGCAGGAAAGCAGGATAACCTATTCAAAAATCGTGGCTGCCGATTATTATTTAATGAGCACGAATGCCATCACGATCGACGGTGAGCTGATCAACGTGGACGGAGCAGGCAATCGCGTCGCCTGTCTCATTCACGGGCCGCAAAATGTCCTTGTCGTAGCGGGCATGAATAAAGTAGCCACAGACATTACGGACGCCCATCACCGGGCGCGAAATCTTGCGGCACCGGCAAATGTATCCCGACTTGACAGGAATACGCCCTGCGCCGTGACCGGTGTCTGCGGCAACTGTCTTTCTCCCGACTGCATCTGCAACCAGATCGTCATCACAAGACGCAGCGGTATCAAAAATCGAATTAAAGTATTTCTGATCGGGGAAGAACTCGGATATTAACTTATTTCGTGTAATTTCCAATAATTTCCAACGCTTTGTCCGGCTCATCTGAGACGGAAAGAATAGCATAATTGCCGTTCTCTACAATAACTGCCTTATCAAGCTTAACCAGCTCCTGCGGCACATAGTCCGTGAAGGATTCTTTCTGGTCTGCAATTCTTGCCTCCAATGCCGCTTTCGCCGCATCTGCATCCTTTGCGGTTGCGCACTCAAGTACGACAATTTCCTCTGCGGTTGCACCGCTGCTTTCAAAAACCGCGCCGTTTGTAATATTCACTTCAGAAAAATTAAATATCATTGCTGCCGTGTCCAAATCAATTGACGACAATTCATCCTGATAAGTAATTTCCTCCAGCAGTCTGTTGGAAACCTCAGTCACGTCCAGCGTCACTTCCTTTTTGCCGCAGCCTGTCAGTCCCAGCACCGCTATAAGCGCCAACCCGCTCATCACCACATTTTTGTAAGTCCTTTTTTTCATAACAGATTCCTCCTTAATTATTTAGCATGTATTATTCTATATCTCCCTACTGCAGCAGCTCCACGGCATGTGTACGTAAATATTCCCTCCAAAGATCCATGTACTGTGCCTTCAAATGAATGCCGTCCGTCGTCATTTCCGGCTTCAGGCTGCCATCCTCCGCAGAAACGACGGAATTGATTCCGATATAATATGCCTGCTGCTCCTGCGCAAACTGCTTTAACAGTTCATTTCTCGCGGCAATATTTTCGTTGGAATGAACACTGTCCTCCGCAGATTTTTCTGCGGTGACCGGAAGCAGTGCATGAACATAAATAATTGCACGCGGCTCACATACCCTAAGTCTTGCAATCAATTCCGCATATTTTTCGAGGAACATCTGGTCTGTGCCCCAACCCATCTCATTCAAACCAACTTTGATATATATTTTTGTAAATGCATCCTGCGGAATCACATCGAAGATAGGGGCTTTTCCCGCTTCCGTCTGCGCCACCTTCATCGTTTCAAATTTATGAAGCTGGAAGCCTTTTGTTGCATAAAAAGTTGCGTTTGTTCCGGAATGCATACCGAAGCCTTCCATTCTGGAATCCCCGATAAACAATGCATCATCAAAGTAGCTTAGATCAACTGTTGTGAACGCGCGCGGATATCCTTCATTCGGATCCGTCACCTCGTTTTCCGAAACGGAATTGCCGGATACAGCGTCGCCTGACAACGAACCTTTCGAAGCGATTACATCCTCATCTCCGGCACGTACGACTGCGGCGATATTCGCAGTTTCATCCGTCTGCACAAGCGATTCGGCCTGCGCCGGTACCTGTTCCTCCTGTACCGGTTCGGGCTCCGCATTTTCGGAAACGGATTCTACCCTTTCTTCCGCTTCCGCCATCGCAGGCTCTGCATCTTCCTTTCGAATCGTATCTATGACATCGGACGGCGTCTTGCCCAAATCCCAAAGCGCAAGACCAAATCCCGCAACAACTGCCAGCAAAATCGTACACAGAAACACCAGAAGCACGGAAGCAATGCGCCCTTTTCCATTTTTCCTGCTCCCTGTTTCCTCTATTTCCTCATCCTTAAACTCTATTACGTCTATTTCTTTAGCGGCACCGCTATGGTTTGTCTGCGCCGGATTTACTTCCTCCCGATCCGTCTCCTCCTGCTTTCCTTTGTCACGGTTGATTTTTTCTACCCGGATTCCCCCGCGAATCACCGATTCGCCGGTTTTCTCCGAAGTCTTTGACGTATCCGTTTCCTTATTTTTATGATTCATCGGTTTTTTCATTCGCTTTGTCATTTTCCTTATCCCTTATCCTATCCTCATCCTGTTGCGGCGGCTCCCGTGCAGTTCTTCTTTTCGCGTTTCCCCTTTTCGCTTTTCACCCTAGCACGGCAGTTTCAAGTTGTCAATCGGTAAAAATGCCTGTCTTCATTTAAATATGAAAAATTATACAGAAACAGGATCTCGGCAGACTCCTTATTATCTAACAGTTCCGATACACTGCCCCCGTAGTAACGCAGATCTACAATCGTAATCGTATCATAATTATAGGTTAGAAACGGAATCAGACAGTTTGCGTAGGAGTCCTTAAAAATCACGAGACTTTTACCGTTCCCTGCATTCTCCGATTTGATTTCACACAGGCCGTCATTTCCATATAAAAACATCGCATATTTATCATAGACAACTGTTTTCTCCATATCATACAATGTATCCTTAACACCCGTCGTCAAAGTCAGCGAACGAATCGGGATATCATAATAGGTAATTGTATCCGGTTCCACCCCGTATCCTTTATACTTTGCATAATAGGTTCCGTAAAAATCCGGTACCTGAAACTCTGTGAGTTTTGCAAGGTTCACCGGGCTGCTTCCGGTACTTTTACAAAACGCCTCATAGCTGTAATACGCCCCGCGCGTTGTCCAGTGGTGATCTGTCCTGTAATAGACCTGCTCTCCGGTCCTGTCTTTAAGTGCTTCCTGCAAATTCACGACTGTACAATTTTCATAGCCGGAAAGCCGGTCATAAAATCGGTCGATTTCCCCGCCCTGGTCAATATTCGGAAATCCGGCGGGTGTCAGTTCCTTTAACACCTCATAGGAATTAGGCGCAATCGCCACAGAAACCGCCTTGTCCGTGCTTTTTATAAACGACTCAACAATCGTCTCATTTTTCAATAATTGTGCGTCTGTGTGCAGCACCTTTTCAAACAAATAACCGTCTTTACCGGCAGCAATCCCATTATTTTCACATTTGAGCGCACATCGCTCAACAACCGCCTTCGCCCTGATCAGTACATTTCGAAACGGAACCTGCTCCTCCGTATAAGTCTCAAACTCCTGCATAAACGTCCCCCCTTCAATTCCGGAAAGGGAGATAGCCGGCCGTGCTGCCAGATAACGGTTCTCCATATCAGAGAACGACGTATCCTGTTTGAGCAAATAGCCAAAAAACATGCCCGCAAGCATTATACACGCTGCAATCAGCAGAGGATATTCTTTTATTCTTTTTATTTGAGTTCCCATCTCTTTATCTCTTTTCTTCTTTCACTGCCCATTAAATTCAATTTTCAGAACTTAAAATATAAAAACGGATGATACGCTGCGTCCGTTAAATACGCCACAGACAAAAGCAGAATCAGCACACTGACAATGATGCCAAAGACGTGCCGTTTTTCTTTCTCATACAGCTTTTTCAAAGCCGGTGTAGACAGTACGCAGCCAAGAATTAAAACAACAGCATAATTTCGCAAATAATAAACGACATCCGTTCCTGCCGTAAAACTGAACAGACGGCTGAAATAAACGAAGAGCTGTGAAAGATCACTGATTGCAAAAATCATCCAGCTCATCCCGATCAGAATCAGCGCATAAATGCGGGAAATTATCCTGTGTCTTTCGAGAAAAGCGCCCAGACCAAGTTTTTCTATAGACAAAATAATAAAGAAAAACAATCCCCAAAGGATAAAATTCCAATCCGCACCATGCCAAAAGCCTGTGGCACACCATACGATTAGTAAGTTTACATAAGTCCTTCTCTTCCCTTTCCGGTTTCCGCCGAGAGGGATATAAACATAATCTCTGAACCAACTGCTCAGCGTAATATGCCATCTGCGCCAAAACTCCGTGATAGAGCGGGATATATAAGGAAAATTGAAGTTCCTCGGCAAATCAAACCCGAGCATCCTGCCAAGCCCGACCGCCATCATCGAATATCCGTTAAAATCAAAATAAATCTGCAGCGTATAGGAGAGCATGCCCAGCCAAGCAAGCGGCATCGACAGCTTTTCATACCCGATTGCCGTAATGTCACTCCAAAGAGCACCCACCTGATTCGCAATCAACACCTTGGATCCAAGTCCCAAGATAAAAATGCGGAGCCCTTCCTCAAACCCTGACAGACTATAGGTCCTGTCTTGAAATCCCCTTTCAATCCGACTGTAGGAAACAAGAGGGCCGGAAAGGAGCTGAGGAAACATACAAAGATAAGTGCCAAGCTTAAACAGGGATTTCTCAGCTTTTATTTTTCCACAATATAAATCAGCTATGTAGGATACGATTTGAAACGTATAAAAACTGATTCCAAGTGGCAGCGTAACATTAATTAATGAAAGGGAGGATCCGGCTAGTCTGTTATAATTTTCTATAAAGAAATTACTGTATTTAAAGAAAAACAGCATTCCGAAATCAAAAATAACTGCCAGAATCAGACAAAGTTTCTGCAGCAAACGGCTTCCGTCAAAATGTGCAAGAAGTCTTCCTGCCGCATAATTGACGAAAACAGACAAAAACAGAAGAACCAGATACTTTGGTTCTCCCCATGCATAGAAAACAATACTGCCCAAAAACAGCACCAAATTTCTAAAGCGCTTCGGTGCGATATAATAAACCGTGAAAAACACCGGTATAAACCAAAATAAAAATAACAAACTGCTAAATATCATGCAATCACTCTCTCATCCGTCCCTATTCATTTCTTATCGCCGCAAGCGGGCTTAAGCGCATTGCGCGAAGCGCCGGGAAAAAGCCCGACACAATACCGACAAGCGTTGCAAAACCGATAGCAACCAAAGTCAGCCACACCGGGATATAAGAAATTCCGGTGTAATAAGAGTCCATACTCTGCGCCACCGAATTAATGATCGCAGAAACAGCATAGCTTAACAGCGCCCCCAAAATTCCGCCAAGCAGACCAATATAAGCGGCCTCAAGCAAAAATAAGCTTCTGATATTGGAAAGTGAACAACCGAGCACCTTAATGACTCCGATTTCCTTTGTCCGCTCATAGATTGACATCATCATCGTATTTGCAATGCCGATCGCCGCAACAAAAAGTGAAACCGCACCGATTCCGGCAAGCACTGCCTGAATGGATTTGTACTGATTCTGCATGGATTCCACCCATTCCACATTGCTCTCGGCAATATATCCCATATCGGATATCGCCGATTGAACCGCTGAAACATCATCCATTGAATCCACATCGACATGAATACTCGTATAATAAATCTGTTTATACGGCTTTCCGTTCTTATTCGTCGGCTGCCCCGGAATTGCTTTGTTTTTGAATACTTTCTTCAATTGCGCCTCAAGCGATTCAATTTCACAGTAAATGTTCCAGGAATACTGGTTGTAGCCCGAATCGGATGCAGCAATCGTACCTGCCGCTTCAACAAAATATTTCTTGGGCGGTTGTTTCGCCGCGGAATCCCCTCCGCCGCTGCCGGAATCCTGACCCGAGGAGCCCGAACGGAAGGAATAATATGCATCGGTATCAAAGATAACAAAAATATCATCGTTCATCATATCAATATCCGGAAGCACACCCGTTTCCCAATAGCTTGCATTTGTTTTAGAATTAGAGAAATTTTCAAGTATGGCGCTGCCATATAAAAACTTCAAGCCCTCACCGGATTTCGGAAGCTCGCCCTCGGCCAGCTCAATCTTCATGTTTTCCAAGCCTTCCTGCGTCATACCGGTGACACTCATGTTAGCCTCATACACACCATGGCGCAGAATTACACTTGTATCCAGTACCGGAGAAACCACCTTGACATGAGGAAGCTGTCGGATCGTTTCCACAACAGAGTCATCCAGATGCTTGACTTCTGCGGCAGCGGACGATGAAGAAGCCGCCTCGGCAGTACCGGCAGAGCTGCCTGAATAAAACATGCTGCCGCTTCCCCCTTCTCGTACAGTAACTGTCGTCAAACCGCCATATTCTTCAATTTGCTCAAGTGATGTCTTATTCAAGCCAAGCCCGAGTGAAATCATGACCACAATAGAAGCCGTACCAATTACCACTCCGAGTATTGTAAGGAGCGTCCTCACCTTTCTCTTAAACAGACTGCTGCTGCTCATTCTCAGTAAATCTATCAGCTTCATTGAATCATCCTCTTATCAATCCTCGTCATCCAAATCCTCAATCGTAAGCTCCAGATGCTTTTTCTTTTTATTTCTATTGCGAAGAACCAAAAGAACTGCTCCGGCAATGACAAGAACAGCCGCGGCCGCAATTACAATCTTTGCCCACAACGGAATTCCCGCCGGCTCCATTTCTCCTTCATTCATATCGATCATATCATCCGGCATCTCTTCTACAAACGGTTCACTGACATACAGCATTGTTTCGTATTCCTCACTGCGCACCTCACCCGCCTCATTTTCATAGGACACCGTCACGGTAATTGTACCTTCATCCATCGTGGCCGCCTCACCGGTTACCATTGTATCAACATTGCCCGTCGCACCGGAATCCAAATTTCCGACAAACGTATCGCCGCCCGTAATAGAATCACCTTTAAAAGATGCCTTTACATTGTACAGCTTTGTCTTCCCTGTATTATAAATGCTGAACATGATGTTAGACTCTCCGCCTACCTCAATGCTGCTTGGCATTACCTCAAATGTACTGACATCAAAACGGGATTCTTGCTGCACCGGAATGGATACACTTCCCTCTGCGGTATAGGGGTTGTTTTTTTCATCCTCATACAGCATGGCCAGTTTCATTACATAGGGCTTCTGCGCCAAATCCGCTTTGGCCGTAAACTGCATTTCAATGTCGACGACGCCGCTTTTAGGTATCGAGGAAAAATACGCAGTATTGGAGCCTGAGGTCGGCAGGAATGACGAATACGAGGAATCCGTATCCTTTCCCTCCACCGTCGCCGTCAGATTGATTTCCACGTTGCTGACGGAGGTTTCCGCCGATGTATTCTTCAGATGTATAATCAGGTCAAAGTCCTGCCCGGCCTTTACCTCCTCCGGATTCGTTTCAAAACCGGTAACAATAATCCTCGGTGTGGATGCCGCCAACTTCTCATCCGTATTCCTATTTGCGGCACCCTCTTTGCCGATACACTTAACAAAAGTAGAAATCGTAGACGTTCCCTGATTGCACACTTCATCCGTATATAAAATATTGAATTTCAAGTCATAATAGCCGTTCAATACATCGTCTCTTGTCTGGAATGTCCAAAAAAGTGTCTTGGTCCGGTTTTTGACATCCGGGTCCTGATTGGAACCGACAAGATAGTCGAGCGTCAGCGTATAGTTGGATTGCGTGATTTCAAACGGATAATCCGCCGTCTTGCCGCTGATGACCGGTGTGATAATTACATCCTTGATATTATACGGTGTCATATTCACAATCGGCAGGGCAATAATAACGGTCTCCCCATGCGTAGCTACCGGCGTCAGCCAACTGTTTCCCGGCTTGACATATTCAGATGAGGAATAGATGCCGCTGTAATTTGTGGAGCCGGAGCCCGAATTGGTATCCTCTGTTGAACCACCGGAAACTGTCTCGGCCGACACCTGCTGCGGAGAAATCCTGACTGTTGAAAAGCTCACAACCAACATCGCCGATACCGCAGCTAATAATACTTTTCTAATCCCGTTCCTCATTTTTATGCTCCTCCCGAATCTGATTACCTGATTGCACATCTGTTTCCAGATGTCTGTTTTCTTCTATACTCACTATTTTCCCGTCAATAATCCGAAATATGCGGTCGGCATAAGAGGCGAGATGATTGTCATGCGTAACCATAACAAGCGTCTGATTCTGCTCTCTGACAACCTGCTGCATCAGATGCAGCACTTCTACAGACGTATTGGAATCGAGGTTGCCCGTAGGCTCGTCCGCAAAGATAATTTCCGGCTTTACGACGAGTGCCCGTGCCACACCAACCCTTTGCTGCTGCCCGCCCGACATCTGCGTCGGTTTATGAAGAGCATGTTTCTTCAGTCCGACAAGCTTTAACGTATCCATCGCAAGCTCATTGCGCTCTTTTTTCCGCATTCCCCGGAATGTGAGCGGGAGTGCCACGTTTTCCACCGCATTCATCGTACCTAATAAATTAAAAGACTGGAAAATAAAACCGACATGCTCCCTTCGGAATCTTACAAGTTGGGATTCATTCATAAGCTCTATATGATTTCCGGCTATGATAACCTCACCCCTTGTCGGCTTTTCCAAACCGGCCAGCATGTTCAAAAGTGTCGACTTTCCCGACCCGGAAGTACCCACGATTGCACAAAACTCACCCTTATAGATCGTAAAATCAACGCCGTTTAATGCCCTGACTTTTGTCTCCCCGACAAGGTATATTTTTTTTAAGCTCCTCACCTGTATGACAGGTATTTTTTTCTGTCCCACTGATTTCTCCCGCTCATCATGTCTTTCGCCCTTATGCGCACTCCACTTCGTTCCGGCGCGATATAATGTCTTACGCCATTACCTTGATTTACTCCGTAATTCAACAATCTTATGCGCACTCCACTTCGTTTCGGCGCGATATAATGTCTTACGCCATTATATCATGAAATACCAAATTTTGAACAGCTTGGCCTCAAAACAATTCTTAATAATTTATGAAGCATGGTTACTGTTCACACAGAAGCTTAACATTTGCTGTTAAGCTTCTGTAAGTAGGAATTTCCTCTACGAAAAGCCTGCCCTTTTCAACATTTTCTATAGCAGGGAAATGCAGGGAGGAACTTGTCCGCAGTCATTGCAGGATACAGTGTGACTATGGATGTTTAAAAAAGACACATTTATTTTCTTTTTCCAAATCCTTTTTCAGGCGACCATTCGCAAACACCACCGATTGTATATGTGCAGTTGCAGCATTCGTCACCGTCTCCTAATGTTTTCGTACGCTCAAATCCGGAATGGAGATATGCACCGATCATATAATCCACACGGCAGACTGCCGGAAAAATTCCGAGAGCATCAAAATCCGCGGCAAGAGTCTTCATGCCGCAGCGTTCAATATTAATACCGAAATGCGTGTTGTTCTCCGGTAAAAATTTGATCAAATAATCGTAGGGGTGAACCACTCCGGCCTTCATACGTTTTTCATGAAGCGGCGCTTTTTTCCTGAAGGCATTCAGGTATTGCTTTCCATAAACACTGCGTGCAAATCCAGGTATCACTGTGATAATCTTCTCATTCATCAGCCACAGGATTTTTTCAATATCCTCTTTACTTGAACCCAGGTCACAAGCGGCTTTATACCAGGCAATATACGCCGGTCCAAAAGCATAATTAAATGCAAACAGAGACTTTCCAATATCCGGTATTTTTCCTGCAACCGCCTTAAAATACTTCTTTGATGAGGCATAAAAACTCCTTTGAAATTCCTTGCTGTACTTCTTTTTGACAGCACCTTTTGAACGTGCCATACCAACTTTAAAAATCAATCTATATAAATTCATTCTCTGTTACCGCCCTTCATTTAAATGATTCAATTCATGGGCCGGCACGTTTGGGACCTTTAGGAAAAACCAGCTCTGCAATCGCTCCCATTTATTTTATACATCTAATTAAAATAATAACAAATTTTATATTTTTTTACTATCATTTTCTAAATTCATACAAACTCCTGAAAAGAACTGCATCCTGCGTTTGCCGTCAAAAATTTCACATGATGAACAAATAGAAAAATGCCTTCAAATCTTTTGACTTGAAGGCATTTTTCCATCCATTTATTCTCACATTTTCTCCTGTGTTAATTAAAGCAGGGGATATTTTTTTGTCAGCTCCCCGACAATCGATCTTGCCTGAGGCATCGCTTCCTCTCCGCCCTTCACGACAAGCGCGATCGCTTCTGCGATCCGTTCCATATCAGCCGTATTCATACCGCGTGAGGTAACCGCCGGTGTGCCGAGCCTGATACCGCTCGTCACAAACGGAGACTGCGGATCATTCGGAACCGTATTTTTGTTTGCGGTAATATGCGCCTCATCGAGCAGCTTTTCGACTGACTTGCCGGTCAGATTCAGGGATCTTAAATCAAGCAGCATCAAATGATTGTCCGTACCTCCCGAAACGATGTCCAGACCTCTGCTCAAAAGTCCCTTCGCAAGTGCCTGCGCATTATCCACTACATTTTTACCGTACTCTTTAAACTCCGGCGAAAGCGCTTCCTTAAAGCAAACGGCCTTTGCCGCGATAACGTGCATCAACGGGCCGCCCTGAATGCCGGGAAAAATTGCTTTGTTGAAATTAAACTTATCCGCAGCCTCCTGATTGCAGAGAATCAGGCCGCCGCGCGGTCCGCGCAGCGTCTTGTGCGTCGTTGTCGTAACGACATCTGCATGAGGGAACGGACTTTCATGATAACCCGAAGCAACCAGTCCCGCAATATGTGCGATATCCACCATCAAATAAGCCCCGACTTCATCACAAATTTCACGGAATTTCTTGAAATCCAGCTTTCTCGCATATGCACTTGCACCTGCAAGAATCATCTTAGGCCTGCATTCCAATGCGATTTCACGCACCTTGTCATAATCAATAAAGCCCTCGTCATTCACACCGTAATGAACGCAATGGAAATATTTTCCTGACATATTGACCGGTGAGCCGTGAGAAAGATGGCCGCCGTGATCAAGATTCATGCCCATAAATGTATCCCCCGGCTCAAGCATCGCAAAGAATACCGCCATGTTTGCCTGTGCGCCCGAATGAGGCTGTACATTTGCATAATCGCAATGGAATAATTCCTTTGCACGTTCTCTTGCAAGCTCTTCCACGATGTCCACACATTCACAGCCGCCATAATAACGCTTTCCCGGATAGCCCTCCGCATATTTATTTGTCAGCGGACTGCCCATCGCCGCCATGACTGCCTTGCTCACCCAGTTTTCCGATGCGATCAGCTCGATATGGCTGTTCTGTCTTTCCTGCTCCTTTACGATCGCTTCCGCGACCTCGGGATCGACCGTTTTCACTTCCTCCAATGAATACATCTCGTACCTCCGTCTGTCTTTTATGATTTTATAATACCGCAGCCATTCACTTTCACGACTCTAAATAGCTGCTTTTGCCAAGCGTTTTATCAATTATATAGTAAAATTAAGAAAAACTCAATAAACTTTAAAAAACTTCATAAATCTTTCTTGTTATTCTTATTCTTGTGTAGTAAACTTACTTTGTGAATATCGGGGTATTTTTACAAATGCCAAAATACCGCCCATGATACGGAATTTTCGTACCAGGCGGCAAAACGGATGGGAGATTTACTGCATGCTGCATTTTATTGTTAATCCGGCCTCAAGCACCGGATACGGAAAGAAAATCTGGAAAGAAACGGAAGTCAAACTTACCGAAACGAATACGGCTTATAAGTTTTATCTGACGACAGGAGCCGGTTCGGCCAAACAGTACGCAGCAGAAATCACCGCCTCAGACGAACCGGTCATTCTCGTTGTGCTGGGCGGCGACGGCACGATCAATGAAGTGCTGACCGGCATCCGTGATTTCAGCCTTGTGACACTCGGCTACATTCCCGCCGGCTCCAGCAATGATCTGGCAAGAGATCTGATGCTCACCACTGATCCCAAAAGTGCTTTGTCTTACATCCTGCATCCGAAGGAATATGCCTATATGGACATCGGAATCATCAAATATCAGGATGGGGAGAAAAATTTCGGCGTCAGTACCGGGATTGGCTTTGATGCCGCCATCTGTCATGAGGCCCTGCATTCAAATATCAAGAATTTTTTAAATAAACTGCATCTCGGTAAGCTGACCTATGTCGGCATCGCTCTCAAGCAGCTGGCCAGAACGCAAAAACAGGGCTGCACGATTGTATTAGATGACACTAGGAAAATACGCCTGGACCGTTTTTATTTTGTCACGTGTATGATACATAAGTATGAGGGCGGCGGCTTTATGTTCTGTCCCGATGCGGATTATAAGGACGGCATCCTAAATGTTTGTGCCGCCGGTAATTTTTCCAAACTGAAAGCACTGCGTATCCTTCCTACTGCTTACAAAGGAAAGCATACCCGCTTTCAGGGCATCACAACCTATCAGGCAAAAAAAGTAACAATTATCACGGATATTCCCCGTCCGGTTCATGCAGACGGAGAATCCTGCGGAATCCAATCGGTTATTACGATGACACAGGAACTGAAACAGCTTCGCGTCATTGTCAGATAAATAGCTTTTTATGAGGGGAAACATAATTAAGAGGTGAACTATTATGAAAAATGATTTGAGGAAAGCATGGCTTAAGCTGAAAGGGTTTTCGCCTAAGAGCTTTTTTATGGCATACCGGTATGGGTTGATCATTCCGCTATACGCTGCCATCTATCTTCCCTGGTTTTTCTATCTGGAGGAAAAGGTCACAAGACGCTATCACATCATTCATATGGCAATTG
Source organism: Lachnospiraceae bacterium (assembly GCA_047602645.1). Classification (GTDB taxonomy): domain Bacteria; phylum Bacillota; class Clostridia; order Lachnospirales; family Lachnospiraceae; genus JAEYFP01. Next base: position 17,197 of record JASGGU010000063.1, read on the forward strand.
ACGATTACATTCCTTTTTGCGAAGCATTTGTCATCCCATACTATATGTGGTTTGTGTATATGCTCATAGCAGTCTTTTTATGCATGCTGACAAGTAAGGAATCGTTTCTGCGAACCTTTTTCTTTTTGTCCTGCGGCATGACGATCTTCCTCATTGTCTCCACGATTTTTCCTAATGGACATCACCTGAGGCCGGCTGTATTTCCTCGTGACAATTTCCTGACGGATATGGTGAAGGGACTGTATGCCATTGATACGCCGACAAACCTGTTTCCGAGCATTCATGTATATAATTCCATCGGCTCCCACCTTGCGATTGCAACCAATGAAACTCTCCGCAAAAGAAAATGGCTCAAAAACAGTTCTCTGATTTTATGTATTTCCATCATTTTATCGACGGTATTTCTAAAACAGCATTCGATGTTTGATGTCATTACCGCGCTTGGCCTCGCCGTTGTAATGTATCCTGTCGCCTATCGGATTGATTATGCTGCCTGGGCAGATCGCAGACGCCGGGAAAAGGAACATGCAGGAGCGTAACAGGCATTCCCATATATAAAACAAAAGGGTATCCGGTTGATTTCGGAATACCCTTTTACTATTTACAGCAACATTTTCTTTGCCGGCCAAAACATCCCTGCCGGATATCGTTTCATTTTGCAGTATGCCTGCTCATCATTTTTACATAGCCGTACAGCAATACGGCACATACGGCTACGCCTGCCGCTTCAACTCCCAACACCTGTAGGATCTCTTCCAAAAACAGTACCACGTTCATTGTCCGTTTCCTCCTCTTTATGGCCATGTTTAACTTTTGCAATTCGGAATCTGCTATAATTCTGTTTTTTACACTTTAAACAATATCAAAAAAGAGTATTTCACGGAAATATAAATAAAAAACAGTGCCATATACGTTTTTATATGGCACTGCAACTACTTCCCCTATTGATACCTTTCAGATGCAACCTCAACCTTGGACTCATACAGTTTTTTCTGGAAAAGCTTATCATCCTTTCCGAGCTCATAATCTCTTCTATAAATGAGCACGTCCTTATATAGGTTATTCTCAGTCTTGCAAGCCCTCTGTACAAGACAATTCTTTTTCAAATAAGAATCCGGAATCGGAGATACCCACATATAAGTTGAGGGGACATTGGCAAGCAGGTCAAACTGACTGCCGCGCTCATAAACATAAATCGTCTTACTCTGAGTATCACGGCTCGCTCGCATACTGTTTTCCATTACATTCGCGTGTGGAATCTCGATGTCTCCATGTGTAATTTTCACAAAGCCTGACAAATCTTCTCTCGTAATGATCTTTTTTTTCGCAAGCGAATGATCCTGCGACATCACGAGCACATATTCAAACTCCCAAATCATCTCGTGCGCAAGCCTGTTGTTTTTCAGGCACATCTCAAAAAAGTCCTCATCTTTTTTTTGATAGCGAATGATCCCCATGTTATAGCCTCTATTTACAACATTGTCGATAGTCTTTAAAGCATTTGTTTCATTAATTGTGATCTCCATGCCACCAGTCATTGGAAGCTCGGCGACAAACGCCGCAAATCCATCCGCGATATAGCTGCCGCGCGGAATCGAAACCTTAAAGCGGCACCCGGCCCCGTTCTCTCTACTGGATATTTTCTCCATTTCCCCGAGCTGATCCAGCATTTTTCGCGCGTGATAGAGAAACTCACCGCCTTTTTCCGTCACGCTGATACCGCCCGAGGTGCGTTTAAAGATCGCATAGCCCAACTCACTCTCCAAATCCTTAACCGCCTTGCTCAGATTCGGCTGCGCCATATAAAGATTCTGCGCAGCTTGTGTAATGGAGCCCGCCTCCTCTACCTCGACCGCATATTTCAAATAAATCGTATTCATCCTGTCTCCTCCGATTCTGATTACTCGAGTTCCACGATCCTGCCGTCTCCGTAAGGATCGGCATAATCCTTTCCGATATGCCCGTTCAGCCCATTCGTAATATATTCAATGACAACTTCGCTGTCCAGAATAAAAGATTCGTTGATCATTTTTGCATCCTTAAACATGGTAAAGCCATCTCCGCCATCCTTAAGAAGATAATCGATTGCCGCCAGGACATAATTTCTTTCCACGTCCAACGGTTTCCCGTCAATCTTTACATTCCTGACACGGTATTCACCTGAAACACCGATAAAAGAACCATATTCATCAGATTTTACCGAGGATGAAACGTTCATATCAATCTCATATGTCATTCCCGACACCTGCAGAAAACCGCCGTTCTCCTCCGGCAAATAGCGGGCACCGTTTTCAAGCGCATCCAGAATCTGCTGTCCGCTCACCTCAACGACGCTGACCATATTCCCAAATGGGTGAAGGCTTATAATATCGCCATAGGTCAGATCTCCTTTCGGCACATCGCTGCGCACACCGCCGCTGTTTACAATTGCAATCTCAGCTCCTGTTACGAAACGGCAGGCATCCGCACAAAAATCTCCGGCATTCGTCTCCATGTTTCTGATAATGCGCTCTCCCGTGTCGGGATCCTTGATGGCAAGCGTCACCTCACTTGTTCCGATCTTTCTACCCATTTCTTCTTCATAGTCCGTCTCAATTCCATCAATATAGGACATTACCGCTTCATCCTCATCTCCATAGGATTCATGCAGCACTGTCGTCATGCGGCCTTCCTTTGAAATCGTCAGCGAACCGATATTGGCAAACCGCGTTCCAGTCTGTGTCAAAAGCACATTTTTCCCATCCTGATTCTTTACGTACTCTGACTCCACCACACTGTGAGAATGCCCGTCGATTACCGCATCGATGCCCTTCGTATTGGCAATGACCTCTGTGGACATCCACGGGGAGGATTCTGCGCTGATTCCCAGATGAGCCAGAAGAATGACATAATCAGCCCCCTCCGCCCTCGCGGCATCAACAGAAGCCTGCACTCTCAAATACAATGCCTCCCCTGTTTCATCCTGACAGAAGCCATACTTATAATTTCCGGTGATATCTTTAAAGCTCGACGGATTGCTGACCGTCATCGTCTCCGGCGTAGTAACCCCGACAAAAGCAACCTTTCTGCCGGTGAACTCAAACATCTGATAAGCGGGCAGCAACGGCATTCCCGATTCTTCATCAATTAAATTACAGCAGACCACCGGAAAATTTGCCCTTTCGACCAGTTTATCAAACTGATCCATCCCATAATCAAATTCGTGGTTTCCCACTGCAGCGACATCATAGGGAACTTGATTCATAATATCAATAATATAAGCGCCTTTAGAAATCATCCCAATCGGAGCGCCCTGTACATAATCTCCGGCATCTGCGACGAGAACATTGTTCCCAGCGGCCTTAAGCTGCCTTTTATACGCGGCAAGCTTTGCATAGCCAAGCTGCCCCTCTTCAACAGCACAATGTATGTCATTTGTATAGAGAATCACGAGATCCCTGTTCGCTTCTCCCAACTTATTCGCCGGCTGTTTTGCTTCACCTTGTGCTGCATTTGCGACAGCCTCATCCTTTACGGCTTCGGCAGTCCCGCTTTCCAAGGGGGCCTCTGCCCCTCTTGCAATCACATCAACCGTTTCTTCGGGTACTGCGGCATCATTTATCCCGCAGCCCAAAAGTCCGATACAAAGCACAGTCACAATTGTCAGAAGCAGCCGAACCGGCTGACCTTTAAACGACCTATTCATAGTTCCAGTTCCTCCCAAAGCTGTTTCTATTTATTACCATATCATACTGTAAACTTCGTGAAAATGCAAGAAAAGAGAGCATATGCGCCCTGATTTTCATTGCCATGCTCTCTTTCCTTATTTCCTCTTATACAGTTGACGATTAAATTAATTAAATCCGACAAACCGCCGCGCAATCTTATACTCCGCAACGGAAATTTTTCTTCCGCTGCGTCCCGGTATATTCATCGACGTCCCGAGCAAACCGAAGCGCAGCCTGAAATAATCACGGCTATCCTTTTCCTTTAAATATTCCCACAACATCTTTTTCTTAAGCAAAGCCTCGGTTGAGCCTTCCTTGATCAGCAGAATCGAGGAAATTGTCATAATAATATCAAGATAATTCAGCATATATTTATGCTGCTTCGGATGCAGATTTTTTGTTGCCGCCATATAATCGATCATCAGTTTATTCACAAGAAGCTGCTGGTCGATCCGTTTGATCATAATTTGTTCGTTGACGGATTGGTCAGCCCTGCCGATATAGTAGCGGTAAAGATTTACATCCATGTAATACATCGCTTTTACGTATGGCAGCGGCTGGAATACAAAAATATTATCAACATAAAATGTATGCATTGGCAGCTCCAGACCACAGTCCTTTAAAAGCTGTGTCCGATAAATAACCGAATGCATCAGAATATACTGACCCGGTTTAAAAAACTTAACATCGTTCCATGTAAAAATCATATCCTGCGGGAGTGCAGAACGATAGGTCATAACTTTTTTATGCCTTTTCTCTTCTTTTTCATAGACAAAATTGCAGATAAACAAATCAAGAGCTTTCTGGCCGCCTACAATTTCATGCAGTTTGTCAAGCACCTTTAAATAAGCCTCCTCCTGAAACCAGTCATCGCTGTCCAATACTTTGAAGAAAATACCGGTCGCGGCCCGAAGCCCCGCATTGACCGCTTCCCCATGTCCGCCGTTCTCCTGATGAATTGCCTTGACGATCGTCGGATAGGCGGCCGCATACTCATCCGCGATACGGGCAGTTCCATCCTTGGAGCCATCGTCAACAACAATAATTTCAACATCCTCGCCGCCCGGAAGCAGACATTCGATCGCTTTTCTCATATAAGCCTCAGAATTATAGCAGGGTATTGCAACGGATAATAATTTCATATGGTTTTCTCCCTCGTATAATATTTTTTAGATACATAAATGTACCTTGATAACTTAATAAATTTA
>JASGGU010000064.1:0-22097 GCA_047602645.1 Lachnospiraceae bacterium
TATCTTCATTTTGCAGGGTTATTTGGATTATTTGGAAAAAGAAAGGGAACAGGAAAATGGATAAAATTCAGTTTTCGTTTGATGACGGGAAAGAGACGGCGGAATTTTTTGTGCTGGATCAGACACGCATCAGCGGCAGGAATTATTTGCTTGTTGCCGAATCCCCGGAGGATGAGGCAGAAGCATTGATACTTAAGGACATGGCGCCCGAGGAGGCGTCTGAGAGCATATATGAGATCGTTGATGACGATACGGAGCTTCAGGCGGTTGCAAAGGTGTTTGAGGAATCGATAGGGGATATCGAGTTTGAGCGGGAGGTATAGAGTTTGAAGCAGAAAAATGAGAACGGAAGCAAGTTAAAGATTATTCCGTTAGGAGGTCTGGAACAGATCGGATTAAATATTACTGCCTTTGAGTATGAGGACAGTATTGTTGTGGTGGATTGCGGGTTGGCATTTCCCGAGGATGATATGCTCGGGATTGATTTGGTTATCCCGGATATTACTTATTTAAAGGAAAATGCGGATAAGGTGAAGGGATTTGTTATCACGCACGGTCATGAAGATCATATTGGTGCGCTTCCGTATATTTTAAAGGATTTAAATGTGCCGGTTTATGCTACCAGGCTGACGATCGCACTGATCGACGGCAAGCTGAAGGAGCATAATTTACTGAAATCGGTTAAGAGAAAAATTGTAAAATACGGACAGTCGATCAATCTTGGCGTGTTCCGGGTAGAATTTATCAAGACGAACCACAGCATTGCAGATGCGAGTGCGCTGGCCATTTATTCGCCGGCCGGAGTTGTTGTGCATACGGGCGACTTTAAGGTGGATTACACACCGGTATTCGGTGATGCAATCGATTTACAGAGATTTGCGGAGCTTGGGAAAAAGGGCGTGCTTGCGCTGATGTGCGACAGCACAAATGCGGAGCGGCCGGGCTTTACCAATTCCGAGAAAACAGTCGGGAAGACATTTGACAGTATTTTTGCGGATCATAAGTCGACGAGGATTCTTGTTGCAACCTTTGCTTCGAATGTGGACCGCGTGCAGCAGATTATAGATTCTGCATATAAATACGGCAGAAAGGTCGTGGTGGAAGGCCGCAGTATGGTCAATATTATTCAGACGGCTTCCGAGCTTGGCTATATTAAGATTCCGGATCAGACGCTGATCGATGTTGAGCAGCTTAAGAATTATCCGGACGAAAAGACTGTCATTATTACGACGGGCAGTCAGGGTGAGGCAATGGCCGCACTCAGCAGGATTGCATCGAGCATTCATAAGAAGGTGTCGATTAAGCCGGGAGATACGGTGATTTTCAGCTCGAACCCGATTCCGGGGAATGAGAAGGCTGTGTCTAAGGTAATCAATGAGCTGGGAAGCAAGGGCGCAGATGTTATCTTTCAGGATGCGCATGTTTCGGGACATGCCTGTCAGGAAGAAATTAAGCTGCTGTATACGCTTGTAAAGCCGAAATATGCAATCCCGGTTCACGGGGAATACCGCCACCGGAAGGCGCAGGCAAAAATTGTGCAGGAGCTTGGAATTCCGAAGGAAAATACTTTTATCCTATCCTCGGGTGATGTGCTGGCACTGGATGGTGAACAGGCGTCTGTTGCGGGTTCCGTTCCGACGGGAGCTGTGTTTGTGGACGGACTTGGCGTTGGCGATGTCGGCAATATCGTATTAAGGGACAGGCAGCATCTGGCTGAGGACGGCATTTTGATTGTCGTGCTGACTCTTGAAAAAGGAACAAGCCAGCTTTTGGCCGGCCCGGACATTGTTTCGCGAGGCTTTGTGTATGTCAGGGAGTCCGATGAAATCATGGACGAGGCGCAGATTGTTGTGGAGGAAGCATTGCTTGAACTGCTGAACAGGAAAATTACCGACTGGGGCAAAATGAAGAGTACGATGAAGGATGCCTTAAGCGGGTATGTATGGAAAAAGATGAAAAGAAGGCCGATGATTCTGCCGATTATTATGGAAGTGGAGTAAAGACGCAGGGAGTGGCTTGTATGAGTATGTCGGAAAGCAGCATGGATAGTGCCATTGAGGGACTGGTCGCGCAGATGCGCGGTACTGCGGATTATCAAAACTATAAAAAACAAAAAGAAACGTTAAGGAGTTATCCGGAGCTGAGAGAGCGAATAGAAAAGCTGAGAGAATTAAATTGCCGGATGCAGAACATGCCGGAATCGGAAAGCCTTTATGAGGAGGGAGAAAAGCTCGAACAGCAGTACGAGGAGTTGTGTGAGGATACACGCGTATATGATTTTATGCAGGCGGAGCTGGATTTTTGCAGAATGTTTCAGGACATTCTGGCCAGAATCACGGCAGGCATTGAATTTGAATAGCTTTCCGTTTTCGCCGGCAGGGGAAACGGCAGGGAGGAATTGACATGAAAGCGAAACAGTTGACGATTTCATTTCTCGGAACGGTGATCAGGGCGGTCGTGCTGATCCTTGTGGTTTTATTTATTTATAAAGCGGGTGTGAAGGCTTATGATTTCGGTTTTCGTATTTTTACGGAGGAGCCGATGACAGCGGAGCCGGGAAGAGATATTGAAGTGACAATTACGCAGGGAGACAGCGTCGGCGACGTCGGCAAGATGCTGGAGGAAAAGGGGCTGGTCAGGGATGCGCAGCTTTTTTCCATTCAGAAGCTGCTTTCCCAATATACGGGGGATATTCAGCCGGGTGTTTATACGCTCAACACGTCGATGACGGCGGAGGAAATGTTTGCGATTCTTTTGAAGGATGAAACGCCGGAGGAAGGTGAGGCTGCTTCGGAGCCGGATGAACTTACGGAGGCGGCACCGCTCACGGAGGCCGATCCGCTTACGGAGGACGGCGGCACGACAGAGGACGAGCTTCCCGCTGAGGATACAGGAGACGTACAGGAAGGAACGACAGAGGAATAACAGCAGTGATTGTAGATGAGAGAATAGAGGCCTATATTGATTCGCTCGACAAGGGGAACACTCCGTTTTTAAATGAGCTTGAGGCTTATGCAAAGAAAAATGAGGTACCGGTTATCAAACGGCCCACACAGAATCTGCTGAGGCTCCTGCTGCAAATGAAACGGCCGGAATCAATTTTGGAGATCGGGACAGCAATTGGTTTTTCGGCGCTTTTGATGGCGGAATACGGGCCGAAGGATTGTCCGATTACGACGATTGAAAAATACGAGAAGCGAATTCTGGCTGCAAAGGAGAATTTTAAGAAAGCAGGCAGAGATCGGCAGATCTTGTTGCTTGAGGGCGATGCGGCCGATATTTTGCGGGACCTTTCAAAAAAGCAGCCACGTAGTTTTGATTTTATATTTATGGATGCGGCAAAGGGTCAGTATTTGCGTTTTCTGCCGGATATTTTGCTGTTATTGCGGCAGGGCGGGCTTTTGATTTCGGATAATGTGCTGCAGGACGGGGATATTGTGGAGTCGCGGTTTGCCGTTACACGCAGGAACCGTACGATTCATTCGCGTATGAGAGACTATCTCTATGCGCTGACAAACGATGAGACACTGCAGACGGCGGTGCTTCCGCTCGGAGACGGTGTGACGGTCAGTGTAAAGAAGTGAGGAATAGAAATGAATCAGAATAAAAAGCCGGAGCTGCTGATTCCCGCGAGCAGTTTGGAAGTATTGATGACTGCGGTGATTTTCGGCGCGGATGCCGTTTATATCGGCGGAGAGGTGTTTGGCCTGCGAGCCAAGGCAAAAAATTTTTCAAAAGAGGATATGAAGACGGGCATTGCGTTTGCACATGCGCACGGCGTCCGGGTTCATGTGACTGCAAACATTCTTGCGCACAATGGGGATCTTGCGGGTGCACGGGAATATTTTGCGGAGCTGAAGGAAATGCGACCCGATGCATTGATTATCTCTGATCCGGGTATGTTTACACTTGCAAAGGAGATCTGCCCCGAAATAGAAATCCATATCAGTACGCAGGCAAATAATACAAATTACAGAACTTATGAGTTCTGGTGGAAGCAGGGCGCAAAGCGGGTTGTTTCGGCGAGAGAGCTTTCCTTAAAGGAAATTAAGGAAATCAGAGAGAAAATTCCTGCTCAAATGGAGATCGAGAGCTTTATCCATGGTGCAATGTGTATTTCCTATTCGGGTCGCTGCCTGCTCAGCAGCTATTTTACCGGAAGGGATGCCAACCGTGGGGAATGTACGCACCCTTGCCGCTGGAAATATGCGGTTGTGGAGGAAAAACGCCCGGGAGAATATCTGCCCGTCTATGAAAATGACAGGGGAACCTATATTTTTAACTCGAAGGATTTGTGCATGATCGAGTACATTCCGGAATTGGTGGATGCCGGAATTGACAGCTTTAAAATAGAAGGGCGTATGAAAACGGCACTGTATGTGGCAGCGGTCGCACGTACTTACCGGAAGGCGATTGACGATTATTTTGTGTCTGAGGAAAGATATCGCTCCAATCTGCCTTGGTACCGGGAAGAAATCGCAAAGTGTACATACCGGCAGTTTACGACGGGGTTTTATTTTGGGAGGCCGGATGAAACAACGCAGATTTATGATCATAATACGTATGTGAAGGAATATAGGTATCTCGGAATCATAGGAAAGATAAGGGAAGACGGTACCGTGACGATCGAACAGAGGAACAAATTTTCGGTCGGCGAGGAAATTGAGGTCATGAAGCCGGATGGCACAAATGTTTCGGCAGTCGTACTGTCGATTCGGGATGAGGACGGAAATGAGCAGGACAGCGCTCCGCATCCGAAGCAGGTGCTTCACATAAGGCTGGCTGCGGCAGATTCGTCTGCGGAGAGTGCCGCCGATACAGGGATTTGTGCACAATATGATTTATTAAGAAAAAAGGAAGAAGAGTCAGAATGAAGCTGCTTACCGTAATTGTTCCATGCTATAACGAAGAACAGGCAATCCCATACTTTTATGCGGAGATGGTAAAAACGATCGGGACGTTTAAAGAAAAATTTCCTGAGACTGCCTTTGAGCTGCTGTTTATCGACGACGGCTCCAAGGACCGGACCCTCCAATGTATCAAAGAGCTTCGTGTGAAGGATGCGTGCGTGCATTACGTTTCTTTTTCGAGAAATTTCGGGAAGGAAGCGGCAATTTATGCCGGGCTTAACAAATCGAACGGCGATTATGTCGTGATCATGGATGCGGATCTGCAGGATCCGCCGAGCCTTTTGACAGAAATGTATGCGGCTGTTGCAGAAGAAGACTATGATTCGGCGGCCACGAGAAGAGTAACGCGAAAAGGCGAGCCGCCGGTTCGTTCCTTTTTTGCGAGATGCTTTTACCGGCTGATCAACAGTATTTCCCGGACAGAGATAGTCGACGGTGCGCGCGATTACCGTATTATGACGCGCCAGATGGTTGATGCGATTTTGTCTATGGGGGAATACAACCGGTTTACAAAGGGTATTTACGGCTGGGTTGGCTTTGAGACAAAATGGATCGCATATGAGAACGTGGAGCGCGTGGCAGGCGAGACAAAATGGTCATTCTGGAAGCTGTTTCTTTATTCGCTGGAGGGGATCATCGCTTTTTCGACGGCACCGCTTGCGATTGCGGGGATGCTGGGCTTCCTGTTTACTGTGCTGGCGTTTGTTATGATTCTCTTTATTATTTGCAGGACACTGCTTTACGGAGATCCGACAAGCGGCTGGCCGTCCATGGTATGCATTATCGTATTCTTCGGCGGCATTCAGTTGTTCAGTATCGGCATCGTCGGCCAGTATTTGGCAAAGACCTACCTTGAAACGAAGCATCGGCCGATCTTTATCTCAAAGGAGGAGGAATAGGAGAGCGCTATGAAGCTGATTATACAGATTCCGTGCCTGAACGAGGCTGAGACATTGGAGATCGCGTTAAACGACCTGCCAAAATACATCGATGGGATCGATACGATCGAGTATCTCATTATCAACGACGGCAGTGTTGATAATACGGTGGAGGTCGCAAAAAATTGGGGTGTCAATTACGTTGTCAATTTTACAAGAAACAAAGGACTTGCGAAGGGTTTTATGGCGGGGATTGATGCGTGCTTAAGAAACGGCGCGGATATTATCGTCAATACAGATGCCGATAACCAGTACTGCGGTGCCGATATTGAAAAGCTTGTCCGCCCGATTCTGGAGAAAAAGGCGGATATTGTCGTCGGTGAGCGTCCGATCAATGAGACGGCGCATTTTTCTCCGTTGAAAAAGAAGCTGCAGCATTTGGGAAGCTTCGTTGTGCGCAAGGCATCTAAAACCGAAATTCCGGATGCGCCGAGCGGCTTTCGCGCATTTTCCAGAGATGCGGCAATGCATTTGAATGTAATGAATAACTATACCTATACGCTGGAAACAATTGTGCAGGCGGGAAGGACGAGCATGGCAATCACCTCCGTGCCGATCCGTACGAACGGAGAGCTGCGCAAATCCAGACTGTTTCACAGCATGTTCGGCTATGTTAAGCGTTCCATGCTCACAATCGTACGGGCTTATATGATGTACCGGCCGCTGACGTTTTTCAGCGCACTCGGTGCAATCCCGTTCCTCGGTGGTGTGGCAATCGGCATCCGCTTCCTGATCTACTTTTTTACGGGTGCGGGAAACGGACATATGCAGTCGCTGATTTTTGCCAGTACGCTGATGCTGCTTGGTTTTATGACCTTTATCGTGGGACTGCAGGCGGATGTCATTGCGAACAACCGCAAGATTCTGGAAGATATTCAATACCGTATCAGACGGATGGATTACAAAGAGGAAGAAAAAGAGCGCGAGGATCAAAATGAGCAATGATAAAATTGTCCTGATCGGTCCGGTATACCCTTATAAGGGTGGTATTTCACACTATACAGGACTATTGTACAGGACGCTTTCGGAAAAATATGATACCCGCATGATCTCCTACAAAATGCAGTATCCGAAGCTTTTGTTTAAGCGTGAGCAGAAGGATTTTTCCAACGATACGTTCCGGGTGGAGGGGGCAGAGTTTTTGCTGAACACCGCCAATCCGTTCAATATTATTTCCGTGGGAAGGAAAATCAAGAGAGAGAAGCCGTCACTTGTCATCGTGCAGTGGTGGCATCCCTATTTTGCGCCGTGTTATACTATCCTTGCAAAAATGCTGAAGGAAAGCAGGATTTTGTTTGTGTGCCATAATGTTTTTCCGCATGAACGGTTTCCGCTGGACAAGAAGCTGACAAGGCTCGTGTTAAAGCAGGGCGATTTTTTTATTCTGCATTCGCAGACGGAGGCCGAAGAGCTGCTTTCGATCAAAAATCATGCCAATTATAGAGTACAGGTGCATCCGACTTATTCCGCATTTCAGTTTCAGAATTTGGAAAAGGAGGAGGCGAGGCGTCAGCTTTCGGTTCCGATGGATCAGCGGTTGCTGTTGTTTTTTGGATATATACGGGAATATAAGGGCTTAAAACATTTGATTGATGCGATGGGGATTCTTGAGCGGGAGGAGAACAAGCAGGCACCTCAGCTATATATCGTCGGCGACTTTGACGGAAATAAGGAAGAGTATCTGAAGCAGATTAAGGCGTGCGGTGTTGAAGATCGAATTACGCTCGTGGACGGCTATGTGCCGGACAGAGAAGTGGAAAAATATTTTGCTGCGAGCGATCTTGTCGTACTGCCCTATGAATCCGCGACACAAAGCGGAATTGTTCAAATTGCCTATGGTTTTCATAAGCCCGTTATTGTGACGAGAGTCGGAGGTCTGCCCGAAGTTGTAAAAGAGGACAAAACGGGGATGATCGTGGAGCCGGGCAATGCCGGACAGCTGGCGGAGGCAATCCGGCGCTTTTTTGAAGAAAACAAAGCGGAGGAATATGAAAAACAGATTCGCGATGAAGAATATCGGTTCTCCTGGGATCGCATGCGCGAAGTGATCGAGGAATTTTTAGGAATCTGAATGCAGCTTAACTGCGCAGGCGCATGAGGAGGTCATAGATTACACGCTCTGCATAGGCAAGCCCGTATGCGGCCGCAAAAACAGCATCCTGCAGCGGATTTGTATGCAGATAGTAACGGTTATAAATATGAAAGCTGCGGTAGAAATTCGGAAAAGCCCTTGCTTTCGAGGAACGGTAAGCTTTTTTGATGCTGACGGAATGAAAATGGTCATAGCGCTCCCTTGTCAGGATACCGACCTTTAAGCCGTGCTCCGCAAGCCGTTTGGAGAGAATGATTTCCTCCGCATAAAGAAACGTGCGTTCATCGAAACCGCCGATCGCTTCATAGGCGGTTTTTTTTATACAGAAAAAAGAACCTTCGACGACACCGACTGTTTCCAGCCCAAGGGCGGAAGCCGCAAGTCTTTTTTTAATAGCCCGCTTATCCAGATTAAACCAGATTAAAAAGAGACTTTCTATCATGCCTGAGAAGCCGGGCAGCCGCCAGACGTTATAGCCTTGATTGACAAGACAGCTCATGGCCCCGTATTCGGGATGCCGTCTCATGCGTTCCAGAATAGCATCCAGAGTCTGCTCGCTGACCATAATATCGGGATTGGCAATGAACAGGTAATCCGGTGTACCGTTTGAAAGGGCATAGCGTATGCCGTAATTATTTCCTTTTGCATAGCCGCCGTTTTCCGGCGCCTGTATGACGTCGAGCCTGCTTTCCATTTGTACCCCGGCGGCAGCTTTTTCATCGGGGGAAGGCAGCAGCGTATTGCGCAAATAAACAAAGGAGTCGTCAGCAGAACAGTTGTCGACAACAATGATTTTATCGAGACAGGCGTAATCTTTTACCGTAAGAGCAAGCTTTGCAGCTGTTTGCCCGTCATTATAGTTTAAAATAATCATTACTGCGGAAACCGTATCCATCGATGTCATCCTTTCCTAAGATTAATCTATGTTGTCTACTTTATCATAAAAAGGTATAATATACAAGAAACGAAGGGAGCTTCTGATATGGATGAGAAAAATACGGAGAATCCGTTGGTATCTGTGATCACAGTATGCTTTAATCCGGGCAATTCAATCATAAAGACGATAGAATCTGTTCTGGCACAGTCTTTTGCCGGTTTTGAATATGTCATTCAGGATGGGAAATCGACCGACGATACGGCGAATCTGATAGAACGTTATCAGAAGCGCTTCATGGAAAAGGGAATTACACTGCATTATTTCAGGGAACAGGACAGCGGTATTTACGATGCGATGAATAAGGCAGCGGCGCATGCAAACGGAGTGTGGGTCAGCTATATGAATGCCGGTGATTGTTTTTACAGTGCAGATGTGCTGCATACTATTTTCGGTGAGCGGGACTATCCGAATACCGCAATTCTTTATGGAGATGCGGTGGAGCAGGAGTATGGAAGATACTATATGTTTCGTAAGGCTATCGACCAGATTGAGGGCAGGATGCCCTTTTCTCACCAGTCCTCATTTACAAGGCGTGAGCTTCTGCTGAGGGTGCCGTTTCGCACGGACTACCGGATCGGCGCGGATTATGATTTCCTGCTGACCGTTCATCAGAAGGGCTTCTATTTCACTGACACAGGAACGATCGTCTGCATCGTGTCAAAGGACGGCATTTCCTCTCTGAAGCTGTATGATACGTTTCAGGAAACGGTCATGATACGGGAACGGCATGGCATTCATCAATATGATCCAAAGAAAATGAAACAGAAAATCAGGGAGCTGAAGCTAAAGCAATTTGTGATGGACTATTTTCCAAAGTGGATCAAAAAACTGATCCGGAAGGTGCAGCTTAAGCTCCGCGGACAAAATGCAGTTCTTAGGATTCCTGATTGGGAAAGAAGCGTTACTGAAAATGAGCGCTGACAGCCTGATAAAGCTGTTCTGTAATGGTATCCCAGCAGAAGGCTTCTTTTGCATAGGCGGCGATTTTCTCCGCCTCCTGATCCCAGAATCTGTTCCCGATGAACAGATTTTTGAATGTCTCGGAAAGTGCCTTACTGTCATTTACGGGAACGACAAGGCCGAACCGGCCGTTTCCGTTCACATCATAGCCTGCCGGTACCATGTCCGTCGTGATAAGATAACAGCCTTGACTTGCGGCTTCGACGAGTACGATTCCGAAGCTTTCGCTTCTGGAGGGCAGCACAAAGACCTTCGCGCGCCTGTATTCGTTCATCAGGCGCTCCTTATCGCGAATACTTCCAAGAAACTGTACCCGTTCCTTTAACTGCGGATAATGTTCATAAAAATTCTTGAGTTTCGGCTGAAATTGCTCCGCTATGGGGCCGATCAGCTTTAACGTCCAATCATGATGGGACGCGCTCTTGGCAAATGCGGCAAGCAGGATGTCCGTTGCCTTTTCTTTTGTACCGAGATTGCCGACCGTCAGGAGAACATTCTCTTTTTTAAACGGAAGTGCCGTTTGGTCCTGCGAGGAAGCCGCCCGTTCAAAATATCCGTTTGTGAGGTAGATGATCTTTTCACCGAAATGCTTTACAAGCTCCTTTTGCAGCATCTTTGTTTCGACGGAAACGACATCGGCACGCCGGATGCTTGTTCGCTTGATCAGTCCCCGCAAATCTCCGGCAAGACATGTTTTTAATCCGACAGGGTTCATATCCAGCTTTAAATAGATTTTTCCCCGCCGGTTATATCTTCGGTAAGCAAGCTCAAAAAAGTAAGTGGATAAATTCAGATGATATAGATTGAGCACGTCAATTTCCGCCGCATGCACTTTTAAATAACGAATTCCGTCGTAAATTTTACCGAAGACTGTTTTATTAACAAAATTCAGCCGCAGTCCTCGTACCTCATCTTCAAGATAGGGATACGCCGCACTGTTTTGGTAGGATGCGACGGTGCATTCCCAACCATATTTTTTATGCAGGAAATAGGGAATCATCCCGACATCCTTGAGCAGATGTACGTTCTCAGTTTTTAAAAACAGTGTCACAAATCTCATTCCGCACGCTCCCTAAACGTTATATCAAATATATTAAAGGCTTCCCCGCACGAAGTCAATGAAAGGTTTTTTATTGTACTTTACTTAAAAGTATACTATACTAAAGGGTATGTTATACCTGAATTGAAAGATCGGCGGTCGGGGCCGGAGAATGTCTGAATAATACTTTGATAGATGGTTTGGATCATACAGGAAGCGTGGGAAGCGGATGTTGAAAAGAAAGCTTGAGGAGATCGGCTCGGGGATTTACCGCAGTGTGATTTATCCCTTTGTCAGAATCGGAATCGAAAGAAGAACCCATAGCATCATGAAGCAGAAGTCCTATTTGAATAAGGGTTCCGTGCTGGAAGGGAAAAACTATATCGGCAGACAGGTGCGGCTGTCTAATACATGGGTTGGTTTCGGCTCTTATGTCAATGACAGGGGAGATCTCTCCAATACCTTGATCGGACGCTATACATCCATCGGAACGGATGTGTCCTGCCTTCTCGGAACGCATCCGATAGATAACTTCGCGGCGCTGCATCCGGCGTTTTATTCAGCTTCGGGGGCTCTCGGATACAGCTATGCAGAATGTGATTCCTTTGAGGAATTTACGTTTATCGATAAAAGCAGGCGCATACAGATTGTCATCGGAAATGATGTATGGATCGGAAACGGTGTGCGCATCAAAGAAGGGGTGACAGTGGGAGACGGTGCTGTGATCGGTGCCGGTTCCCTTGTGCTTCATGACGTAGAGCCATATGCCGTTTATGCGGGAGTGCCCGCAAAAAAGATCAGGATGCGCTTTCCCGAGGAACAAGCCGAAAGGCTGCTCAAACTTAAATGGTGGGACAAGGGAGAAGCTTGGATCATCAAGCATAAAGCGGATTTTGCGGATGCACAAAAGCTGCTGGAAAAAGGCGGCTGCTGAATAATAGCTGCCGGGTGGCAGAGGGCTGAATAATCATAAATAAATGGAGCAGATTATGAATACAGTTGCAATTGTAATTATTGCATATAACAGACCGGATTCCTTAAGGCGCCTGCTGGCATCGCTTGCGGGGGCGAATTATCCGGAAAAGAAGAGCATTCCGCTGATCATCAGCATTGATCAGGGTGATAATGCCAGGGTGATTGAGACGGCGGATTCATTTATATGGGAGCATGGGGAGAAGTCCGTGATTTGTAGGAAAGCGAATTTAGGGCTGAAGCAGCATGTGCTTTTATGTGGGGATTATGCGCAGTCATATGACGGAGTCGTCATGCTGGAGGATGACCTGTATGTTTCCCCCTCTTTTTATACGTATGCTTTTGCCGCTCTGGAATTTGCAGAGGGGCAGGATACTATCGGCGGCGTTTCGCTTTATAATCATCTGCTGAATGTACATGTGCGTGAACCGTTTGAAGCGGTCAGAGAGGATTATGACAACTGGTATTTCCAGTTTGCCTCCTCGTGGGGACAGGCTTTTGGCAGGGGGCAGTGGAGCGGATTTCGGGAATGGCTTAAGGATCATGACGGCAAGCCGCTGGCGGCGTGCGATATGCCGGAAAATGTGTCTTCCTGGTCGGATAAGTCGTGGCTCAAATACTATATTAAATATTTGATTGATACAAAAAAATATTTTATGTATCCCTATCTGTCACTCACGACAAATTTTTCTGAGGAAGGAGCACATGCAAGAGAGACGGTCACAGATTTGCAGGTGCCGCTTGCCGGAAAAACTGATTCTTCGCGGGAATATCACTTCTGCAAACTTCGTGAGACCAGAGCGGTTTATGACGCGTTTTTTGAGAATGTGTGCCTAAAAAAATATGTGGCAGAACAGCTTACGAGCATTCTTGAGAATGCCGGAAATGAATACGGCATAGAAAAAACGGATTTTGTGGAAATGGATCTCTACGGATACAGGCCAATAATGCCCGGGATGCGTTATTTTCTGACATCGAGGAGCCTGCCGTATAAACTGTTAAAATCCTATGGCAGAAGTCTGCGCCCGATGGATGCCAATATTTTTGAGGAAATGTCCGGAAATGATTTTTATCTGTATGACACGGGTGAGCCGGGAAGTGCGCCGAAGACCGAAGATGCCCGGAAATATTTATATCATTATAAAGCATTAAAAATGAAAGCGATACGATCTGTATTATCTTATCGGATCAGGCGAAAATTAAGAAGATTAAAGTGAATTTTGAACGGAGCGGCATATGTGCGGAATATTTGGAGTTGTGAATGAAAAAACAGATGAGGCGCTGGCAATGCGGTGCTTAGACCAAATCATACATCGCGGCCCGGACGGACATGGCTTGTGGCAGGAGGACGGCGTGACGCTCGGACACCGCAGGCTGGCGATTCTGGATTTGTCTGATAATGGGACGCAGCCAATGGCGTATGCGGATGGCAGATATATGCTTGTCTATAATGGCGAAATTTATAATTTCATTGAGCTTCGTAAGGAACTGGAGCTTATGGGATATACGTTCAAGAGCGAATCCGATTCGGAGGTCTTGCTCGCGTCCTATCTTGCATGGGGCGAAAAATGCCTTGAGAAGTTTAACGGCATGTGGGCATTTGCCATTTGGGACAGAGAGCTGAAGCGGATGTTTTTAAGCCGTGACCGGTTTGGGATTAAGCCCCTGTATTATACGGCTGTAAACAGCAGAAACGGAATTGCCTTCGGTTCGGAAATGAAGGCGCTGATGCCTCTGATGAAAGATATCAGGCCAAACAGAGCACTTGTGACCGATCCAAAGCGAATGGTGTTTTATGAGAGCGGTGAGGAGTGCGTGATCGAAGGGATTAAAAGATTTCCCGCAGGCTCCTATGCCTATGTGGATGAAGGCGGTATGCGGATCACCAAATGGTGGAATACGCTGAAGCATCTGCCGGAGGTGCCCGCGCGCTATGAGGAGCAGGTCGAATTGATGCGTGAGCTGTTTTTGGACGCCTGTAAGCTGCGCATGAGAAGTGATGTAACAATTGGTACCGCACTTTCCGGCGGACTCGATTCCTCCGCCACGATTTGTGCCATGGCACATCTGGCACGAAATGCAAGTGATGTACGCATGAATGAGGACTGGCAGCACGCCTATGTGGCGACCTTTCCGGGGACTACGATGGATGAAAGTGCCTATGCCAGACAGGTGACAGATTATCTGGGCATTCAGAGCACCTTCGTGGAAATTGATCCAAGAAAGGCAATCGGTCAATTGGATGAAATGATCTACCTGTTTGAGGATGTTTATCTGACAAGCCCCATTCCCATGATGATGCTGTATCATGCCCTGCGTAAGGACGGTACGCTTGTGACGATCGACGGACATGGCGCCGATGAACTGTTCGGAGGTTATACCTTTGATTTTATCCATGCCCTGCGGGATGCAAAAAATAAAGGGGAACGGGATATGATCCTGACAGCCTATCTTGACAGTTTTCCTCAGGATCATTCCAATATGGCTCTGAAGAGCCGCTCCAAATCAGATGTTTATTTCAATTATTTAAAACGCAGCATAAAGGACAGGCTGAGAAGCGGAAATGAAACCTATAAAGCGGTCAGGGCCGCAAACGATCCGGGCTATCTGCAGTTGGATACGCTGAACCGAATTTTATATGCCTCATCTCACGAAACGATTCTGCCGACCCTGCTGCGTAATTATGACCGTTACAGCATGGCAAGCGGCATTGAAATCAGAATGCCGTTTATGGATTACAGAATCGTGGAGCTGGCGATGTCCATCGACTGGAAATCGAAGCTGCACGGGGGGTATTCCAAATCAATTATCCGGGATGCGATGGCGCCTTTTATGCCAAAGGAAATTGCCTACCGCAAGACAAAGATCGGTTTTAACACGCCGATTGTCGAATGGATGCAGGGGCCGCTTAAAAGCTATTTTGAAGATACCATCCATAGCGAGTCTTTTCGTACGTGTGACCTGATCGATGCAAAGGCTGTCAGGATGCAGGTGGAACAGGTTATACACAGTCCGGAGGCGACGTTTATTATGGGTGAGCAGGCATGGAGTGCGCTGTATCCTTATTTGTGGGAGCGTGCCGTATTAAATCGTGCATTTTAAATTATGTTTTTTGTTTGGGAAAGTCCCCCGTGTTTGGGGTGGAAGATAGGAATATGGAATATGGGCTTATTAAAGAAAATTAATTATATTTTTTCCGGAAAACAAAAGGTGCAGTCCGTATTTCTCTGCATCGGGATTTTTATCGGCGCACTGCTGGAGCTGATTGGTGTTTCCCTGATTACGCAGCTGGTATCACTTGTTACAGATCCGGCGATGATTCATACAAAAGCGCTGCTGCAGGCAGTCTATGATTTGTTTCAGATGAAGTCGGACACGCAGTTCTTTTTTTATGTTGTAATCGCTCTGATATTGGTGTATATTGTAAAAAATTCTTTTCTGCTTTGGATCAACTATGTGCAGTACACATTTATTTATAATAATCAGCTCAGACTGTCCGGACGGCTGATCGACTGCTACTTAAAAAAACCGTATACCTATCATCTTGATAAAAATTCTGCGGAGATGGTGCGCAATGTTATGCTGGATACGGAGCGTTTTTTTCAGATGCTTTTAAGTGTGTTCCTGATGCTGTCGGAAGTGTTAATATCCGGACTGCTCTGTGTATACCTGCTTTGGACGGATTGGTTTATTACGGTATCGGTTGTTTCAATTCTTGCGGTTTTTACAGGGGTTTATCTTATTTTATTTAAAAACAAGGCGAAGGAATACGGAAAAGAGAATCAAATTTATGACGGAAAGATGCACCAGTCTATCAATCAGGCGCTTGGAGCGGTTAAGGATATCAAGATTCTCCACCGTGAAAAATATTTTGTAAATGCTTTTACGGACTATGGCAGGAAAAAAATGCACGCGGTCAGGAATAACAATGTCCTTGGACAGGCACCCAAATATATTATTGAAACAGTATGCATCGGCGCAATTCTGATCGTGCTTTTGCTTAAGATTTATCAGGGAGAGGATTTGACAAAGATGATTCCGCAGCTGGCTGCATTTGCAATTGCGGCGTTTAAACTTTTGCCGTCTGTGAGCAAGATCAATAATTTTGCAAATCTGATTATCTTTTTAAAGCCCTCAGTCGACTTGATCTACCGTGATATTAAGGATACGGAGGATATGAAGAACTTTGAATTGCAGGATGCCGCTATCTCAGATTCGGTATATGCGGACAATCGCCCCTCTTGTGTGGAAATTTCTCATATCTCGTATCGTTATCCCCATACGGACAGAGATGTGTTAAAGGATGTTTCTTTTACCATTCCTCTCGGCGCTTCGATCGGACTGATCGGGTCTTCCGGAGCGGGTAAATCGACGATGGCCGATATCATTCTGGGTATTTTGACACCAACCGGGGGAACCGTGAATTACGGCGTGATGAATGTACATGAGCATCCGCTCAAGTGGTCGAGGATGCTTGCCTATATTCCGCAGGCAATTTACCTGGCGGATGAGCCGATTCGGAATAATGTTGCATTCGGCATCGACAATGCACTGATCGAGGAGGAAAAGGTTTGGAAGGCACTTGAAGAAGCACAGCTGAAGGAATTTGTAAAAGGACTTCCCGAAGGACTTGATACGATGGTTGGGGAGCGCGGGGTGCGGCTTTCAGGCGGACAGCGTCAGCGCATCGGTATTGCAAGGGCGCTGTATGACAATCCTGAAATTCTCGTGCTGGATGAAGCAACGTCCGCGCTTGATTCGGGGACTGAGGCGGCGGTCATGGAGGCGATTGATCGGCTGCAGGGCAGGAAAACCCTGATTATCATTGCCCACCGTCTGACAACAATCCGCAATTGCCGGTATATCTTCAAGGTGGAAAACCAAACGATCCGGGGTATAGATCCGACTGAATTAAAATGAGGTGCTGCATGTTTGAAATGACGGTAAGTGTTATATTTATCACCTATAATCATGAAAAATACGTGCGCAGAGCCCTGCTCAGCGTGCTGAACCAGGAGACGGATTTTCCGTTTGAGGTCGTGGTCGGAGAGGACTGTTCGACAGACTTAACGAGAGAAATTCTGATGGAGCTGAAGGAGCAGTATCCTGAAAAGGTGCGCCTTCTTTTTCGAGAGAAAAATCTGGGCAGACCGACGTTGAACGTCTACCAGACAACAATGGAATGTAAGGGTGAATATCTGGCTTATTTAGAGGGGGATGATTACTGGGAGGATGTGCACAAGCTGCAAAAACAAGTGGATTTCTTGAAAGCACACCCTGAATATATCGCTGTGACACATGCATGCCGGATGATTGATGAAAACGGTGAGGACATACGGGATCCGAAGGAGCTTTCCGTCGGAGACCTGTACGAGTGGAGCGGATGCTTTACTCTTGAAGATTTCAAGTACTCCGGCAAATGGCCGGGGCATTATGCAACTGTCTTATCGCGTAATATTTATCCGGAAGGAAAATATGATTATACGATTTTATATAGAGCACACGATTTTGTGGACGACGGCGTAATCCTGCTGTTCCTGCTCATTCAGGGGGATATTTACCGGATGGATGAGGTTATGAGCGCGTGGCGGTACGTACGCAAAAAGGAGGGCGGAAACTGGAACTCGCTTTCCCTTCAGCGTAATATCGTCAGGGAAGACTGTTATCTGATGCAGAATCTGATGAAATGGTGCGATGAGAGTATCGGGCTGACCGGTTACAGTGTACAGAGGGCCCAAAAGGATTTTGAGACCGCCCTGAATCTGTATTTGCATCATCCGAATAAGGAAAACAGGCGGTTTGTAAAGGATATGTTTGCCTATAATATCAAGGAGGTTGTCCGCAGGGGCAAGAAAACCTCCCTATTCGGTTATTCCGTTAAGACGATCTGGAAAAAGCTGTGCTGCCGGAGTATTTGACCGCGAGATGGGCGAGCACACTTTTGTTATAAAATAAACGAGAGGAGAATGCGGCATATAAAAAGGATGGCAGCTGTATTGACCATTCTTGTACCGCGGCTGTAAATAAAAATGAGTGAAGAAAAAAGGATTTTAGTGACAAGGTCTTCCATGCCTCCGTTTGAGGAATATGTGGAGGCAATCCGGCCGCTTTGGGACTCGGCCTGGCTGACTAATATGGGTGCCAATCATCAGGAACTTGGCAGGCAGCTTGAGGATTATCTGCATGTGAAACATGTATCGCTGTTCGTGAACGGACATATGGCGCTGGAGCTTTGTATTCAGGCGATGGGATTGACAGGAGAGGTGATCACGACGCCGTTTACCTTTGTGTCCACGACACATGCAATTATGCGAAACGGTCTGACACCGGTATTTTGTGACATTAATCCGAACGACTATACAATTGATCCGGATCAAATAGAGGATCTGATTACGGAAAGGACTTCTGCAATCATTCCGGTGCATGTATATGGAAATGTATGCAATGTTAAGAAGATAGAGGCAATTGCGAAAAAGCATCATTTAAAGGTGCTTTATGATGCTGCACATACGTTTGGTGTGGAGGTCGACGGCGCAGGGGTTGGCAGCTTTGGGGATGCTTCGATGTTCAGCTTTCATGCGACGAAGGTATTCCATACCATCGAGGGTGGTGCGGTGACGACGGCGGACGATCATCTGATTGCCGAATTATATAAGCTGAAGGATTTTGGCATTAAGGATGAAGAAACGACAGACGGCATCGGTGCAAATGCGAAGATGAATGAATTCCAGGCAATTATGGGGCTCTGCAATCTGCGGCATGTAGACGGTGAAATAGATAAAAGAAAGGCTGTCGTAGAACGTTACCGCGAAAATCTGGACGGCATTCCGGGGCTTCGCCTTGTAAAGGAACAGCCGGGGGTCAAGGCCAATTATGCATACTTTCCCATTATAATAGAAGAAACCCGTTTCGGAATGACAAGAGATGAGCTGTTTTATCAGTTAAAGATGCATAATATTCATGCAAGGAAATATTTTTATCCGCTGACAAGTTCCCTTGCGTGCTTTGGCGGACAGTTCGATGTATCTCTGACTCCGGTGGCGAAACGGATCTCCGAAAGGGTGATGACCCTTCCGATGTCGGCCTCCCTGCCGCTTGCCGATGTGGACCGCATCTGCCGGATCATACGGGAAAAATAAATCGGAGAATCGTCGGGAAGGAAGGAACACAGGATGATTGTAGTCAGATTTACAAGCGGCTTAGGGAATCAGATGTTCCAATATTCCTTTTACCGGCTGATGCAGGAGACCTATCCGCATACGGAGGTGAAGGCGGATCTGACATGGTTCTATGCAAATAATGACCATCACGGCTATGAGCTGGAGCGGATCTTTGGTGCCGGCACCGGGTTTCAGATCATTGAGGCATCCAAAGCCGATATTTTTAAAGCAACGGGGCTGCTGCCGAATTTATGCGATAATAACTTTGCCAAGGGCTTTGAGAAGCTGCGGCGTTATCCGAACCGGATCCTCAGAGAGCTTACGGGCAAGAGGCGGGCGCCTTACCAGATCGATCAGCTTACGGGGGATATCAGTAATTTGGATGTTGTATGTCCGGACGGAGGTGTGAAAAATGCACTCTATGAAACTGTCATGCAGTTAGATGTTTCAAAAAACTGGTATTTGACAGGTTTCTGGATAGAAGAAAAATATTACAGGGACAGAATTTTACAGCTGCGGGATGAGCTTGTATTTGACAGAGGCCTGACGGGAAAGAATGCGGAACTGGCTCTCAGGATGCGGAATGAAAATTCCGTCAGTATTCATGTGAGAAGAGGAGATTATTTATCCCCGCTGTATTCCGGCATGTTTCAGTCCCTTGGCAGGGATTATTATGAAAAGGCGGTTGCCTGTATTAATGAGCATGTACCGCGTCCGCGTTTTTATCTGTTTTCCGATGACCCTGCTTTTGCGGAAAAGCAGTTTGACTGGCTGCCGAACAGGACGATTGTCATGCATAACACCGGAAACGACAGCTATCTGGACATGCAGCTCATGAGCCTTTGCAAGCATAATATCATTGCAAATTCCACCTTCAGCCAATGGGGGGCACTGTTAAACAAAAATAAGGATCATTTGACGCTATATCCTGCAGCTTATTTAAAGAATCAGGACAACGAGGAGAAGACGCTGCCGGGGTGGGTGCGGATATCATGAGTCACATTCTTACACAGCATAACAGCAAGTGTTAAGCAGCTATGTGAACAGTAACTGAAAGAAAGATTCAAAAAATAAAAATAGGGACTTGCAATCTATAAGTAGTTCATGTATAATATCGTTTGTCGGTATTATCGACAGGAAATAGGGCTATCGCCAAACGGTAAGGCAACGGACTCTGACTCCGTCATTTCAAGGTTCGAATCCTTGTAGCCCTGTCAAGACACTATATAGCAGATATATAGTGTTTTTTTATGTGCAGCTGCGCGCGCGGAACAAACTAAGTGCTTACGCATTATGAAATAAAGGATGGTGCACAGGCACCTTAGATTCTCAGCTTTGTGTCCCCTGCTTTATCGACCAGATTGTAGTGGATAACGATGTTCCTGTACCAGAGCCAGCTTTTCCACACGCGCCGCCTCATATTTCCGTATCAGATTTTTGAACACCGCTTCGGGAACTGTACCCAGCACCGTGTCCTCATAGAGCGCCTGTGAGGGTGGATTTGTCAGCCTTCATCTGCTGCGCGCCCTGCCTGGCCTTGCTGTCCATGGTACCCTGTCTTCGTCCTCAAGCATACCCCCAGCGACGCAAATGCTCGCTTGCTTTTCCGCTCCGCTTGGGCTACAATGAGAGCAACCAATTTTTGAAACCGCTTCGGCTGGATTAAGGCTGGGGAGATTGTAACTGTTATCTTGATAATCACAGGGGGTATGGTATACTGCATAAGAAAAATAACCTCCTTTATTTACAGCACTGTGCAAGATGAGTAAATTTTATAATCTAACTATATAAATCGACAAATAAGAAGTTTTAGGAGAGTATATGAAAAGAAAATATCGAATATTGGATATTCTTTTATACTTAGTTTTTGCATTCTACCTATTTCTTTTACTCGCAATATTATTTCGGACAAAGCATTCAATTAGGTCACTTAATCTAATTCCTTTTCATTCGATTAATGCCTATATAGCTGGAAATGATAATGTCATGAGATCTTTTGCACTTAGTAATGTCTTAGGTAATGTAGTGATATTCGTTCCGCTTGGAGTTTATTTAGCTTTATTCAATCAAAGCGCAAAGAAGGTAGGAACTATTCTATGGATGTTTTTGTTTAGTGTTATCGTTGAGATCATTCAATATATATTTAGGTTAGGTATTGGGGATATAGATGATGTTATCTTAAATAGCCTTGGAGGAGTAATTGGGTTAGGTCTATATCACCTATTATGGATTATTTGTAACGACAAGAATCAAGTTAGGAATGTTATAGCAATATGTGCTCCAATATGTGGGATATTGAGCTTTGCTATTTTGATAATTATTAACATATAAAGTCAAATTTGTTGGGTGATCATAAGCAAATACTTTATCGTAGCCATTAACTCAGGTGACCTCGATACCACAAAACAGCCGACAGGCGCTCACATTAAGCTGCTGTCGGCTGTTGCCGTTTTGACAATACTGCTGCGGATCAAAAAGATTTTTTTTACCACTGATCACTCACCTGCCGCTGGTCGTTAAATTTTCTCTATACCATAAGCGTCCATGGTTGATATTCGCCGTCAGCGTGCTTTCCGGATATCTATGCTGTCAAGTGCCGCGTTGGGTCGGTTTCCTTGCGGCTTTTCTTGAAAAACTCAGTTGAGATAATCAGCTGAGTTTTTCTGTTGCCTAAAAATAGTAAAAGAAATTATGAAATCATTATACGCGAGTAAACAGAAATGAATAAATTAGTGAAATATAAACAAAATAAATGACGTTTTTTGACGTTTATCAATGAAAAATTGTTAAAAAAGATGAAATATAATTTCTAAATAATATATACTTGAAATTTAATTTCAAAAGTGTTAAAATGACAGCATATTAGTAATACTACATAGAAGGAGGTAAAAAAATGAAAAAGGATTGGTTATTAAAACAACTTGGCGCACTGTCTTTAATAGGCGTAATGTCTATTGGATTAGTGGCCTGCGGCTCCGGCGGCAGCAATGCTCCGGCCGAAAGTGCAACGGAGGAAAAGAAAGAAGAAACAACAGAAGAAACGGCAGAGAG
Source organism: Lachnospiraceae bacterium (assembly GCA_047602645.1). Lineage (GTDB taxonomy): Bacteria > Bacillota > Clostridia > Lachnospirales > Lachnospiraceae > JAEYFP01. The sequence continues at coordinate 22,060 of JASGGU010000064.1, forward strand.
TACTGAGGAGGCTGAAAGCGGAGAAGGACAGGTTGCAG
>JASGGU010000065.1:0-21981 GCA_047602645.1 Lachnospiraceae bacterium
CTTCCGAGCAGGCGGCGGAGGATACGGCGGCCGGAGAGGCAGCACCTGCTGAAGAAGAATCGGCAGTTTGGGCAGATCAGGCAGGTGCAGGGGAAACATGCGGCGATCCGGACGGAAAATACACGATCGGCGTCGTCATCCATACGACAACGGATTTCTTATGCGCGAAATATAAAGCGTATACCGATTATCTGGGAAAGAATTACGGCGTAAAGTTTAACTATTATATTATAGAAAATTTTGCGGATGAAACATACCTTTCGGCGATCGAAAATCTTTGCGCACAGGGCGTAAATGCGATCATCACAACAAACTTTTCCGGAACCTCCGTATTGCAGGGATTAAAAATCTGTGAAGAAAACGGGGTTTACCTGGGAGTCGGCTGGTCACAGATTGACGAGGCGATCAGAGAGCAGGTATTTGCAAACGAATATTTTGTGGGAAGCTCCTATGAGGCGGATTTCGATGCCGGCTACGAGATTATTACGAGCTTGATTGATTCGGGCTGTACCAATATCGCGGCAATCGGCTATGAGCCCGGAATTACTTGCCATGACAGAAGATGGGAAGGTATGATGCAGGCATTTGAGGATCATCCGGAGATCAAAAAGGCCGGAGAATACAGAGGTCTTGAATTTACAAAGGCAGTTGAGGACTTCCTTGCGGCCGACGATACGATTGACGGCATTGCAATCACGCTGCTTGGCATTGAATACTGTTCGGAGCCGATCAAATCTGCGGGAAGAGAAGGACAGGTCAAGATTGCTTTCTGTGATCTTTCGGAAAATTGTCAGCAGAGTCTGGACAGCGGAGAAACAGTCTGTGCGATCGGCGGTCAATACAGTGATGTAGTATTTCCGTTTGTATTGATCTACAATGCACTCGAAGGAAATCCGATGGAAAAGGTAGAGGTACCTGTCAACTTCATCGTATGCAAGTCCGGTACCGAATTTGCAGATTATATGACCTATCTTCACAACGACGGAGTTTATGCATGGACAACAGAAGAAATTGATCAGTTGATTTTATCCAAGAACAGCGAGGCTACTTCGGCAGACCTGCTTGAAATGGGCGCGAGCTATAGTGTAGAGGATACAATTGCAAGACACGGCAAGTAAGCTGCTTTAGAAAAGGGGACAATATGAATAGCAAATCCACCAGGTTTCGTAATATAATAAAGGTAATTCTGCTGCCGGTATTTGTTTATGTATTATTCTTTGTCTGTTCGGGCGGCAGCTTCGGAAAACCGGCAAGCATTATTATGAATTTTAAACAAACATTAGCCCCCACATTGATATCCTATGCGATGTGCTGCAATATGTTAAATGACAGGATGGACCTGAGCGCGGGAGCAGTTGTTATGCTCTCCGCGATGCTCGGGGCAAAGATGGTCTACCTTTACGGCATCGGACTTGTCCCGTTTGTGCTGGTCGTCGTTATTTCGGCGGTTGTGCTCGGAACCATATCGGGAGCAGTCTATATGCTTTTAAAAGTTCCGGCTATCGTAACGGCTCTGGGGGTGTGTATGGTTTATGAAACACTCTCAAATCTTGCCAGTATTTCATGGGTAACCGCAATCAGCGGAGAGATCACAATGCTTGGAAGATTTCCGTACTGCATCATCCTCTTCTTTGTGATGTTCGTGCTTTTTTATCTGCTGTTCAATTATACAAAATTCGGTTATCATGTAAGAGCGTGTGCAAGCTCTCAGCAGATCGCCAAGAATGCAGGGGTGGATACGAAGAAAACAGCATTTTTGTGCTATGTTGTGTCATCACTGTTTCTCGGAGTGGCGGCCCTGCTCAAAATATCGATTCAGGGTTCGATTGATACACCGATGTATATGTCCAGCACAAACATTATTTTCAACTGTATGCTTGGGATTTATGTAGGACTGGCTCTGGAGCAGTACTGTAATCTGTTAGTCGGCATTCTGATCGGTAATTTTATTTTAAACATGCTGACAACGGGGCTTTTGAGTCTTGGCTTATCTGCCTCCCTGCAGGATACGGCTTCGGGAATTTTTCTGCTGGTAATTATGATCTTTACGTATAATAATCAAAGAGTACTTGATTTCATGAATGACAGAAAACTGAAAAAAGAGCTGATTGAAGCAAATCAGTGACAACGGATAACGGCGGTATTTGAGGCATGTACAATTATGATTAAGGTTTTACTTGTTGATGATGAAAATATGGCGCTGGAGTATCTGGAAACAATCATTCAATGGGAATATTACGGATTTCAATTGATTGGTGTGACGACAGATCCCGACCAGGCTCTGCGCCTGTATAAAAAATACAGGCCAAAGCTTGTTATAACGGATGTGAAAATGCCCGGCATGAGCGGATTAGAATTAGTGAATCTGATCCGTGAATATGGCGGGCAGTCGCACATCCTGTTTTTGTCTGCTTATAAAAATTTTGATTATATCAAGCAGGCGATCCGCTTGAACATCGACGATTATTTGCTGAAGAGTGATTTGGAGGAAGAGGGCTTTTTAAAAAAGATATTGAAGCTGAAAGAGGAAATTGATAAAGAAGAGGCTAAAAATGAATATACGCTCGGTGTGATTCTGGAGACGCTGTTCAAGAAAAATATTCCGGAAGAGCATTATAAGCGGATGCTGGACGAGACAGATTATATCCGGCTGCATAAAAAATATTATTATATGATTCTGGCCGAGAAAAATCCACCGAAGTTTCTGGAAAAATATTTTACACAAAGTGAGCATGAAAATTATGAATATGAGTTTTTAGATGCGTGTACAGAAGCCGGAAGAGAAAAAGAGCTTTGGCCTGTTACTGTTTTTGCGGTAAATGAGAATGAACACCTGGCGGTGCTCGAGGCAGACGGCGGTGTAGTGGCGCAGAAGGAAATATTGGAGCAGCTCTATTATTATGCACGCCGGGTTTTTCAGGCAATGAATACGGGAAAGCAGTTGTTTCATTTGTATTATTCTGCGAACAGAATGTCAGTCCGTGAATTTGGCCGCTTTTATTCGGAAAACAAAAGCCAGATGTCCCAGCGGTATTTAAAGAAAAAGGCAGAAATTACGGAGTTTGCCGCACAACTGCCGCAAATCGGAGAGGGCAGGGAGCCTAAGTCGATTACCTCGGATGAGATTTATCAAAAGATTAAGCAGCAGGATCAGGAAGCGATTTTTAACTATTTGCAGACAATTAAAATTGCGATTGCCAAAGAGGATTGTTTTTCTTATTTATGGTATGTAAAAAACGGGTTTGAAGCGCTGAACCTGTATGTAGGCTTCCTTGCCGGAGAAAAAAGCGGCAGGCGGTTTTCTATTGTCGAAAACAGCACTTCGTATGACTTCAGCGACCCCGCGCAGATGACCGGCTTTATTGAGCAGAAGATCAATGAGATCTGGATGATGTTTCATGAAAGTGAAAAGGAGATTTATTCTAAAAGTATTTTAAAGGCCATTACCTTTATCAAAGAATTATATGATGATCCGCAGCTTTCTTCAAATATGGTGGCCGGGCATGTAAACATTTCCGCTTCCTGGTTGTCTACACGGTTTAAAGAGGAGGTCGGCATCGGCGTCAGTGATTATATCAACAGCGTACGGATCGAACAGGCAAAGAAGCGGCTCAAAAATTATGATGAGATGGTTTATGAAGTATCGGAAAAGGTCGGCTTTACCTCAAGTCAGTATTTCAGCAGAATTTTCAAGGAGTACGAAGGCTGTACGCCAAACCAGTATAAGAGAGACTGCAGTAATAAAGGGGAGCCGGTATGAAACTGAAAAATAAATTGCTGATTTCCCAGATTCTTGTATTTTTTATTATATTTGCTGTTTTCACGACGGTCTTGTCCAATATTATCTATACCTCTGTGAGCAAAACCGATCTTGAAAATGTGATGAATTTGAATGAGCAGATCATGACACATATTGATCAGTATTTTGAAGAACTGCAGCGGTTTTCTCTTGTGGTGCGGGATGACGAAGGACTAAAGGAGCTGATCGGAAGCTATCATAAAAATCCGACAAGAGCAAATCAGGCGAAAATCAGCCTGTATTTATCGGGAATCGGGCTCAGGGATCATGTGCGCTCTTATGAAATGCTTGGAATTTATATTGAAAGTAAGGACCCGAAAGGGGAGAGGAGCTTTACGACAGTCGGACTTCCCCAAGAGCTTAAGCGGCATATCCGGGAGGTTCTGCCGGAGGCGGCGGCAAAGGAAAATAAAGCCGGATTCCTCGATCCGTTTACTTACGAAGGGGAATCTGCCACGGTATTCGGAAATAAATTCAATATGGCGTACGGGTATGTGAGCGAGTATGAATTGGAGGGGATTTCGGGCACTGTGACGGTGATTGCCTCTTTTGATCCGATCATCTATATTGCGGAGAGTATGAGCGATTACAGCAAGGATTATCTATTGCTGAACGGGGAAAACGACATCATTGCACCCAGTGTGAAAGATTCCAAAATTAACGTTGAGCGAATATTGGAATCGATTACGTACGGACGAAGCTACAGGGAGGGCTTTGTACGGGAGAAAAATGCGGTTTCCGCCCTGCATTTTTCTAATTACGGAAACTGGAAAATTATTTGCAGACTGACCAGAGAGGATATTTTGGAAAACAACAGATCCCTGATTCTGCTTGACGAGCTGCTGGTGGCGATCTTTGGTATCTGCGTGATATTGATTATGATTCCGCTTGTGCAGAAATTTACGAAGCCTCTGTCGAAGCTGCTGGACCAGATGAATCAGATCTCAGCCGGAAATCTGAACGCCCGGGTGGAAATTACATCAAAGGATGAAATTGCCGAGGTAGGAAAAGCCTTTAACAGTATGGCGGAGCAGCTGCAGGTCAATATCGGACAGATGCTTGAGCAGGAAAAACGGGAGCAGAAAATGAAATACAGCCTGCTCGTCTCACAGGTTGATCCGCATTTTATCTATAATACGATGAATACAATCACATATCTGGCCCAAAAGGGCCGGAATAAGGATGTTATAGAAGTGAATAAAGCGATGATCTCCATTTTAAGAGACCGGCTGAGGATTAAAATTGAGGATGCCTATGATACGCTGGAGCAGGAGCTTGAGGTGGTAAAGGACTATCTGACCATTCAGTCGTACCGGTATGCGGATACGTTTAAGGCACAGTTTTTTATAGCGGAAGAAACGAAATATTTGTTTCTTGCAAAGAATATTCTACAGCCACTCGTTGAAAATGCGCTGTTTCACGGAATTTTGTGCAACAAAGATGAGGAGGGAGAGATTATCGGAGGTTGTATTAAAATCAGCACCGAGAAGGAAGGAGATTATCTGCTGATCCGTATCAGCGATAACGGAACAGGTATTTCTGAGGATATTCTGGAAAAGCTTGAGACCGATGTGCCGTCTGTCATTCGGGGCGAGCATATCGGAATCAGGAATATCAAAGGCCGGATCAGGTATCTGTACGGAGAGGATTATACGTTTGATATTCGTTCAAGGGAACTGGAAGGCACAACCATCCTTATCAGGCTGCCGCTTATTCGGGAAAATCTCACAGTTGCAATTGACAAATGTCCCATGATGTAGTACGCTGAAAGAAATATAGTTCAGTCACTAAACTAAATAATTTTACAGCGAACATGAAGGAGGCAATAAGATGTTGTATATAGGGATTGATTTGGGAACCTCTGCGGTCAAAATGCTTTTGATGGACGGCTGCGGCGGTATCAGGAAAATTGTTTCAAAAGAGTATCCGATCAGCTTCCCGCATCCGGGCTGGTCTGAGCAGAAACCGGAGGACTGGTGGGAGCAGACGCTTATCGGATTAAAGGAGCTGACAAGCGAATGTGATAAAAATGAGATTGCCGGCATCAGCTTTGGCGGTCAGATGCATGGCCTCGTCGTGCTCGACAAGGAGGATCAGGTCATTCGGCCGGCAATTCTCTGGAACGACGGCAGAACAGGCAGAGAAACGGATTATTTAAATACGGTAATCGGAAAAGAGAAGCTTTCGGAATATACCGCTAATATTGCATTTGCGGGCTTTACCGCACCGAAGCTGCTTTGGATGAAGGAAAATGAGCCGGAGCTTTTTGCAAGGATTGATAAGATTATGCTGCCGAAGGATTATATCGCCTACAAGCTCTCGGGTGTGCACTGTACGGATCTGTCGGACGCTTCGGGCATGCTGCTGCTGGATGTAAAAAATAAATGCTGGTCCAAAGAAATGATGGAGATCTGCTCTGTCAGAGAAGAGCAGCTTGCGAAGCTTTTTGAAAGCTATGCCGTAGTCGGCAGTATCAAACCGGAGCTGGCAAGGGAGCTGGGTCTTCCCGCAGAGGTGAAAATCGTAGCGGGGGCAGGAGACAATGCTGCTGCTGCTGTCGGGACGGGTACGGTCGGTGACGGCATGTGCAATATTTCCCTCGGTACGAGCGGTACGATCTTTATTTCCAGCAGGAACTTTTGTGTGGATGACCACAATGCACTGCACGCTTTTGCGCATTCCGACGGGCATTATCATTTGATGGGCTGTATGCTGAGCGCGGCTTCCTGCAACAAGTGGTGGATGGAGGATATCGTCGGCACGAAGGAGTATGGAAGGGAGCAGGAGGAAATCACGAAGCTCGGTGAGAACAATGTATTTTTCCTGCCGTATCTGATGGGCGAACGTTCTCCGCATAACAATCCGGATGCGCGGGCGATGTTCATCGGCATGTCGATGGATACGACGAGAGCGGATATGACGCAGGCTGTATTGGAGGGTGTGGCATTCGGCATCAGGGACTCCTTTGAAGTGGCAAAAGCGCTCGGAATTAAAATAGAAAAGACAAAAATCTGCGGAGGCGGAGCCAAAAGCGCACTGTGGAAAAAGATCATGGCAAATGTGCTCGGTATTACGGTGGAGGTCATCGAATCCGAGGAGGGTCCCGGCTATGGAGGCGCGATTCTTGCCGCTGTCGGCTGCGGTGAATACGCATCCGTTGAGGAGGCGGCAGAAAAGCTTGTCAAGGTGGTCGGCACCGTGGAGCCGGACGCAGAGCTTGTCGCCAAATATGAAGAAAAGTATCAGCAGTTCAGAAAGCTCTATCCGACGGTGAAGGTGCTGTTCGGTTCCAGATAATCAACACCAAGAAAGCGGTTAATGCAGACGCAGACACCGCCGAGCAAAATAGAAATATCCTGAAGACCGGATGGAACGAGTGTACAATACTTGTTCATCCGGTTTTTCAGTTGGGCTTCGATTTTCGTAATGAGGTCAGGAATGTACATCGTAAAGGAGCAGTTGATGACGATAACATCCGGATTGAAAATATTCAGCAGGTTATTCATGCCGACCGAAAGATACTTGACGAATTGATCGGCCATGGCGGCGGCATCCGGATCTCCTGCCACATGAGCTGCGATAAAGTCGTTGATATAAGCGGAGGGTATTTTTTTAAGCCGCGCATAATCGTGCAGGATTGCGCGTTCGGAAGCATACTGTTCCAGGCATCCCTGATTGCCGCACGGACAGTCGCGTCCGTTTGCCTCGACAATGGAATGGCCGAATTCTCCGGCGTTCCCGTTAAAGCCGGTATACAGCTTGTTGTTGATGATGATGCCGATGCCGATACCGGAATGAACACTGATGCCGATCATGTTGGGCACGTTGTAGCAAAACGATTTTTCTCCGAGAACCGAAAGATTCGCTTCATTTTCCAGTGCAACTGGAATATGGAAAAAGTCCTCGAGCTTTTCGGCAAACGGGAGCTGCTCGTAATTGTAATAAGGAGTAAAGGTAATTTGATTTTCATGGATCACGCCGTGAATGCCGAGGCAGATGCCGACAACTCCGAACAAAGCGGAGGGCAGATCGCGGATTGTCTGTGCAATCAGCTCAATGACGCCGTCGATGACGTTGTAGCGGGAATAGCTGTTTGCATATTGCTTGAGACCGCAATTATTTCCCTTCAGATCGGAAGTGAAAACCGTAATGAGGCTGACGCCCAAATCGATAGAAATAATATGTCCGTGTTCCTTGCAGAATTCGAGCAGGATCGGCTTGCGTCCGAGTGATGTGTCATCGCTTCCGATTTCGCGGACAAGCTGCTTCTCAAGCAAGTCGGCAACGATCGTTGAAATTGTCGCTTTTGTCAGACCCAATTTATTGGAAATTGCCGCGCGGGAAATAGGTCCTTCATTAAGGATCGTTTCTAGCACGAGATGAGAATTGATGTCTCTGATTAATTCTTTGCTTCCGGTTATCATGATAAAACACCTCTTTGTTTGGTTAGTGGTTGTTAACTAGTATACTCTATTTAGTTTAATAAGTAAACAAAGTTATAGAATAGTGATACAGTGAACAGCAACAGAGTATAAAAATTTCCTCTGAAAACAAGAATAAACAACTTGACTGTATTCAAAACAAGTGGTAGCATAAGAATAGTTAGTTTAGTCATTAAACAAATTGAGAAAGGAGTTCTTATCATGAAGGTTTTAAGTGTGAATGACCCATCCTTTAGAAAGTATGGCAAAGTGATTAAAGGAATTGATTTCAGCAATATCATCGAAAAGATGGGTGATACTCCGCTGCCGGAGGATGTCGTCTATGTTCCTTCTGTCGCAGAGCTGGAGGCTTGCCCGGAGGCTGCGGCAGTAGCGGAAAGCTTATATGGCGGTATGCCTATTCAGATCGGGTATTGCAACGGTAATAACGAATTGCTGAATGCGGTGGAGTACCATAGAGATTCTGAGATTAACGTTGCCGTAACGGACGCGGTCATGCTTTGGGGCAGTCAGCAGGACATCACGGAGGATTTCACCTATGACACATCCGGAATGGAGGCATTTTTGATCCCTGCGGGAACGGCGGTTGAGTGTTATGCGACAACGCTTCATTACGCGCCGTGCAATGCAGACGGCAAGCGTTTTAAGGTCGTTGTGATTCTGCCGAAGGGTACGAATACGGATATCAAAAAGAGTACAGAATATACACCGGAGGATAAGCTGCTGTTTGCAAGGAACAAGTGGCTGATCGGGCATCCGGATGCCGCGATCTCGGGCGCATTTAACGGACTCATCGGAGAGAATCTGCACGTATGAGCAGAGCCAGGCTATGGTTGATTATGATATATTTTGATTAGTGTAAAATTACAAAATTTATAATGCAGTGACTATTTCACATAAACTCAGGAGGATCAAAAAATGAATAACATTCCTAAAGTAAAAATCGGTATTGTGGCAGTTTCCCGTGACTGTTTTCCGGAAACGCTGTCTGTCAACAGACGCAAGGCACTCGTTGCGGCTTACACAAAAAAATATGATGAGGCGGATATTTATGAATGTCCGGTATGTATTGTAGAGAGCGAGATTCATATGGTACAGGCACTTGAGGACATCAAGCAGGCAGGCTGTAATGCGCTCTGCGTTTATCTTGGAAATTTTGGACCGGAAATCTCCGAAACACTGCTTGCAAAGCATTTTGACGGCCCCGCTATGTATATTGCCGCAGCAGAAGAATCCCAGAACGACCTTGTCGGCGGACGCGGTGATGCTTACTGCGGCATGCTGAATGCCAGCTACAATTTGAAGCTTCGCAATGTAAAAGCGTATATTCCCGAATATCCGGTAGGGACGGCAGAGGAATGTGCGGACATGATTCATGAATTTGTACCGATTTCAAGAGGAATTATCGGACTTTCCGATTTGAAGATTATCAGCTTTGGCCCGAGGCCGCTGAATTTCCTTGCATGTAATGCACCGATCAAGCAGTTATACAACCTTGGTGTTGAAATTGAAGAAAATTCAGAGCTGGACTTGTTTGAAGCTTTTAAGAAACATGACGGCGATCCTCGTATCGCAGACATTGTAAAGGATATGGAGTCGGAGCTTGGCACCGGTAATCAGAAGCCGGAGGTGCTTCCGAAGCTTGCACAGTATGAGCTTACGCTGCTTGACTGGATCGAAGCGCATAAGGGCTACAGAAAGCATGTTGCGATCGCGGGCAAATGCTGGCCGGCATTCCAGACACAGTTTGGATTTGTTCCGTGTTATGTAAATAGCCGTTTGACGGGCCGGGGAATACCTGTTTCCTGTGAAGTGGACATTTACGGCGCACTGAGCGAGTACATCGGTACCTGTGTCAGCGATGATATCGTTACATTGCTTGACATCAACAACTCCGTTCCTGCAGATATGTACAATGAGTCGATTAAGGGAACCTACAGCTATACGCATCAGGATACTTTTATGGGCTTCCACTGCGGCAATACGAGTTCCAAAAAGCTTGCGGCCTGCTCGATGAAATATCAGATGATTATGGCAAGAAACCTTCCCGAGGAAGTGACGCAGGGTACGCTCGAGGGAGATATCGTTCCGGGAGACATTACGTTTTACAGACTGCAGAGCACGGCTGACAATCAGCTTCGCGCTTATATTGCCCAAGGCGAGGTACTTCCTGTTGCAACAAAATCCTTCGGCGGCATCGGTGTATTTGCGATTCCTGAGATGGGACGCTTTTACCGTCATGTGCTGATCGAAGGCAACTATCCTCATCACGGTGCCGTAGCTTTCGGACATTTCGGAAAGGCTCTTTATGAGGTATTCAAATACATCGGTGTGAATGTTGATGAAATCGGCTTCAACCAGCCCAAAGGAATGCTCTATAAGACGGAGAATCCTTTTTGCTGAGAAATCTCGCTCAAAGCATTAATTTTGAATAGTGATTAATGAAAAATCCCATTTGATCAGTATCGGGAGGGCAGTGCTGCCCAAAGCCGTTTGATACTGAAAAAATGGGATTTTATTTTGTGGAATAGGAAAGTGATCCTATTTATAATTAAAAAAATTGATTGGTAATATTTGCCTCACATTCTTCAAGCGCTTCGGGGATCGTTAATTCCCCATAGCGAACGCGATGAAAGGCGGTACGTACATTTGATTCAAAATCAGCAGGGGCAATCAGCCGTCCCTTTCCCTGTACCGGATAAATACGATTCCGGCAGTGAGCCAATCCTTCTTCCGTCAGCTCCAGCCATGGATATAAAAGCAGCAGCTCGTGGTGTGTATGCGGATAGATTAATGTGGATTGTCCGCACAAGATTGTTTGATAATAACTATTCTGTCTTTGGCACAGCCACAGGACCAATTGCTTTAAGGCGGAAAGCTTCTTCATTTTTTTTGTAACGCAGAAATGCCATCCCACATTCGCGGGAGTATTTCCGGGCAGCATGCTGTAACCGATTTTTGACAAAAATTCCGGATGCAGACTATTTTGGATTTTTGAAGCATATTCGGTAAAAGAAATTGCCATCGCAATCTCTCCGCTGCCGATTTGTTCGAATGTCGTTTCGCTGGAATTGATTAACGGAGGGGTATAGTCTACCGTTTCCAGCATGCTTTTAAATGCCCGCACATTTTGAGGGGTATTTAACTCCATTTGGTTTTTGGTATTAAACAAACCGCCGTTATAGCTCCAAAGACGGGTCAATAACTCCAGAATAAAATCTTCCGGCAAGCTGGATGAAATAGAAGTACCATATTTGGTTGGTGATTCCGGATTGTATTTTTGTGTAAAAAAGCGGGCGATGCGGTTAAATTCTGTCCAGGTTTTAGGAGGCCTTAAGGAGATGCTGTGCTCTTCCTTATATTGCCGCTGCAGCTGGGCATTCCCAAACAAATCCTTTCGATAAAAAAGAAACTGAGTACCTCCGATCACAGGAAATCCATAATATCTCCCTTTAATCTTGGCATTATTTAAATTTTTAGGTAATACGGCCGACGATACTTCAGGAATGCTGTTTAGAATATCTGAAATATCCATAAATACATCCTTATGTGTAAAATAGGACATCCATGATACATCGGACAAATAGAGATCATACCTGGGTTCTTCCATCTGGGTATCCTCTTCAATTAACAGAAAGAGTTCGCGGAGAGAATAGAAGTCAATTTGAAGTTTGATACCGCAGGTTGCCGTAAGCTTATAGCTGACAGCCTGTATGGCGCGGATTGTCGGCAAATCTGTGCTGGCAATACGAAGTATCTGTTCCGGAGTTTTGGTGTTCGCGGCGGGTTTAAACTCGGGCCTTGGAATCGAGAGCTCCGTATCTAAGATGTTATCCTTATATAACTTGAATTTTCTGCTGTATAGTTGCTGGGATGCGGCTTCCTCTATAAGAATGCGAAAGCTGTCCTCGCCTAAGGTATAGGCAGTTGCAGCCGTATGAATTACATTCGGATGGTAACAGGATTCGTTCCAGCTTTCTTCGGAAAGCGTAATCAGACAGATATCGGTTCCTGCCTTAATGCTGTGAATATTACAGGCCGCAATGACCCCTTCCATAATTGTCTGAGAGGAGGTAATAATGGCCTGGGGCAGAAAAATGGATAAATAGAGCATCGTTACTTTAAATGCACCTTCCTTGGAGATATCTGTATAGAGAATATTTTCCTTGCGGCAGCTTCTGCCGTATTTTTCATGTGCCTCCCGATACCCGTTTACACACTCGCTTTCAGAAAAGAAATCCTCGGGGCCCGTTACGATTGCAATATCCGTATATCCTTTTTGGATTAAATTTTTAGTCAGGTAGTAGATCGTATTATAGTTGTCAAATCCCAGAAAATTTGCTGAGATTTTGGCGGGCTGACGCATAATGAACACATTACTGACCTGATACTTATCCAGTGTATTCAAAAAAAAGGCATCATTCTGCGGCTGGCAGGTCATCAGTATGATGCCCGCATAGTTTTTACTGATAAATTTATAAATGATTTCCTGTTCATTGCGGGGATTATTATAACTGCAGGCGATGTTGACAGAATATCCTTCCTTGTCCGCCTGTGCATTGATCCCCTTTAATATCTCCGAATTGGTGGAGTCATCCAGATTCGGGAGAATGACGCCGATTTCATCGGAAGTTTTCATTTTCAGATTGCGGGCAGAAAAATTTGGAATATAGTTTAATTCCGCAATTGCTTCTTTTATTTTTAACTGTGTTTCAGGCTTGATATTTTTTTTCCCATTGATGCAATAGGAAACAGTGGCAATCGAGACGCCTGCTTTTTCCGCAACTTCTTTTAATGTGACCATTGCTTCATCCCCCCTTTCCCACTAGTTTGTCATAGAACATAAAAAAAGTCAATCGTAATAGTTAAACGATTAAATTTAATAATATTCTTTGGTTGAATTGCAATATGGGATTTCTTATAATGATTATAGAAGAAGTAATTTATGAATAATGACAATCGGGATAGAGTAAACAAATAAGGAGAAAGGAGCAGTTATGGAAGTAAAGGAAATTTATTTTGAGGATTTTGAGGTCGGCAATCTTAGAAAAGGAGGATCGCGGACGATAACAGAAACTGATTTTGTGATTCATGCCGGGCATACAGGTGATTTTTATCCGCATCATGTGGATGCTGAATTTTGTAAAACGACGGAGTTTGGTCAGAGAATTGCTCATGGCACAATGATTTTCAGTATCGGGATGGGACTGCAGTGCGGTGAAATTAATCCCCGGGCATTTTCTTACGGCTATGACAGGATGCGTTTTATCAGGCCGGTGTTTATCGGCGATACTATCCGCGTTGATGTGACAATCAGCGAAAAGCGGGATAATCCTAAAAAGCCGGAGCGGGGATTTGTTGTCGAAAAAATCGAGATCTTTAACCAGCATGATCAACTGGTATTAGTCTGTGAACATATTATTAGTGTGGAACGGAGGGAATATGCAAAAAATAATTGATACGCATATACATAAGCTTGATTTAGACCGTTTTCGCCTTCCGTGGCTCGATGAGGTACCGGAGCTGAATCATCCCATTCTTTTGGATCAGTATGCGGCGGCGCAAACAAGTACAGATCAATACAAGGTGATTGGGGCGGTTCATATTGAACTGGATACCGCACCTTCAGAAAAACGTAAGGAAAATGATTATTTTGTTGATTTGGCCGCAGCAAATGAGACGGTGATCAAATGTGCAGCCATTTATGCCGATATGAAATCTCCTCAGCTGAGAGAGTGGATTGAGCCGTATGTGAACCGGAATGGTGTGAGCAGCGTCCGTTATGTACTTCATGTACCAAGCGAGGCACCGGGAACCTGTTTAACCGAGCAATTTGTAAATAATGTCAAGATGCTGGGAGAATGCGGCCTGCAGTTCGAAGGGTGCTTTCGAACAAGTGAGATTATGGATTTCTATGAACTTGTCAGGCGCTGCCCGAAAACAGCATTTATCCTGAATCATATGGGATTGCCGGATCTGACCGCATGGACTGATGAGAAACGGAGCGGTGAAGTAAGTCTGTGGCAGGAGGGAATTGAAAAACTGGCGGAGCTTCCTAACATTACGTGCAAAATTTCAGGTCTTTCCAGCGGCGAAGTTACCGCTATCCGGCCGTTGGTCGAATGGTGTCTGAATAAATTTGGTCCGGATAGAATCATGTTTGCCAGCAACTTCCCGGTATGTAATCTGAATGTTTCGTTTGATGACTGGACATTGGCGCTGCTGGATATTTTTAAAGAGCAGCCTGAAGAGATAAGAGATCAATTCTTCTATAAAAACGCAATTAAAATATATCATTTAAGTGAGGAGCAGCTATGATAAATAGTATTAGTGAACTGAATTTTGTACCGGCGATGCCCAAAGATGTAAAGGCAAAAAAAATATTTATTATTGGGGCCGGTGAAATAGTAAAGGATGCACATCTGCCTGCATATAAGCTGGCCGGTTATCCGGTTGGCGGAATTTATAACCGCAGCACTGCCAAAGCACAGACGCTGGCTGATGAGTTTGGAATTTCGAATGTATATGGGGATTTGGATGAGTTAATAAAAGCCGGCACAGAGGCCGGCGGGGTGTTTGATGTTGCGCTGCCGGCAGATATGATGGCGGATGTGATAAGGAAGCTTCCGGATAATGTCGGGGTATTATTACAAAAACCGATGGGAGAAAGTATTGAACAGGCAAAAGAAATTCTTGACCTTTGCCGGGAAAAGAATCTTGTTTGCGGGATTAATTTTCAATTGAGACAAGCGCCTTATATGATACAGCTGAGAAAAATGCTGGCAGAGGGCCTTATCGGGGACGTTTACGATTTGGACTGGCGGGTTGTAACGCTGCAGCCATGGGGATTATGGACGTTTTTAAATGACAAGGAAAGATGTGAGATAAATTACCACAGCATCCATTACATAGATGCGGTAAGGTCAATTCTGGGTGACCCGAAAGGGGTGTGGTGCAAGACTATGAAAAGTCCGAAGGCACCTAATCTTACGCAGACAGCCAGTACCATTATTTTAGATTACGGAGATACACTTCGGGTTAATATCAGTACCAATCATGGTCATGATTATGCACCCGATTACCAGGAGAGCTGTGTAAAAATAGAAGGAACCAAAGGGGCGATTCGATTAACACTGGGATTGATTTTGGATTATCCCGAAGGCCGCCCGGATAAACTTGAATATATCACGGATGAAACGAAGGAATGGAGAGAAGTACCGATCGTCGGAAGCTGGTTTCCGGAAGCCTTTATTGGTACGATGGGCGGTCTTTTAAAGAAGCTGGAGGATCCTTCCTATGATTATATGAACAGTGTGGAGGATGCCTATAAAACCATGTGTGTGGTAGAAGCCTGTTATTTATCGGATGCGAAAGGGGAAACCGTAGTCGGTTATTAAGAAGAAAGTGAAAAAGCTGCTTATCATGCAGCTTTTTTGCTTCTGAAATTATCAGTTGCTTAGCCGCCTGAATCATATTTAGGGGTTGTAAAAGAAGATAAAATCGAATACAGTAGAGTATAGATTGATAGATCATTACACTATTGATAAAGATGGAGTATCGGGAGGGTTTTATGTTACAAGTAGAGGCGGTAAAAAAGGTGACGCTGACAGAACAAATTATGGAGCAGATTGCGGCGAAGATTATGTCGGGTGAATTAAAAGCCGGGGAAAAGCTGCCGAATGAGAGAGGGCTGGCAGAGATGTTTCATGTGACAAGAAGCCGGATCAGAGAGGCCCTGCGGGCACTTTCCTTAATCGGCATGATTACAATAAAGCCCAGCGGCGGCAGTTTTGTGGCAGATATGGATTGTACAATACCGGAAGAAACCGTAATTTGGATGTATCATCGCGAGCTGGATAATGTGGATGATATTTATGCAGCCAGACAGCTGATCGAAACAGCAGCATATGTGGAGTGCTATAAACATCGGACGCCTGAAATTGTAGAGAAAATTAAAGAATATCGGGAGAAAATGAAGAATCTTTACAAAGATAAAGCATCGGCGGAAGCGTTTCTGGAATGTCTTGATGAGCTGGAGCTGTATGTGGGCAAGATGAGCGGCAATAGCATATATTTTAAGCTGATCCAGACGATGAACCTGTTAAGGCGTGATTATGCACTGAAGATTCTTGAGATCAGTGAATATAAAAAATCGGCAATGGAGCTGCGTTCCAAAGTACTGGATGCCTTCGAGCAGGATGATATCAAAGAACTGGAATATAACATTGACAGATTCTATAGAAAATCGGTAAAAGAACTGCATAAGGGCGAGTAAAACAAATCAGAAAACCCCTGGAATGGAGATTGACCATATTGTTAATCTCCATTTCAGGGGTCTTGTTTTTAACGGTATATCAGCTTTTCTTCCAGAACCTTATCCAGTTTCCTCTTAGCCTCGTCATTCAAAGGCAGCAACGGCTTTCTGACAGGGCCTGTATAGAGGCCTTGCTGTGATAAAATGTGCTTGATTGATGCGGGAAGCCCCAAATCCAGCAAAAGCTGAAGAATTTCAACAGAATCGGAAACAATTTTAAACAGCGGTGCTTTATCGGGTGAATCGTACATTTCAACAATTTTATTATATTGGGGAAGCATGAAATTAAAAGTACTTCCAATGAACCCGTCACAGTGGTAATTCAGCATAGGGATTACACGACTTTCAAAGCCTCCCATAATTTTGATGCCGGGATTTAACTCTCTGATCTTTTTGGCGCGGTAAGAGAGCAGATTGGTGTGTTTGATTGCATTAATTGCACCTGATTGCAGAAGTGCTTTGATCTCACTATTATCAGTGTCAAGATCCTTATGTGTGCTGGATGGAATATCATAATATAAAACCGGTCCGTCAATTGCTTCAGCCAAATCATAATAGTACTGCGCTACCTCTTTAGGCGTAAAGCCAAAATAAAATGGCGGAGTTGCACCGATGTTTTTAATACCCATTGATTTGGCTGCCTTTGCCATATGAACTGCATGTTCGGTTCCGATTGTACCGACATGAGCATAGATGGTACCGCGGTTAATATAGCGGCTGGCCAGTTCAAATAAATGGATCCGTTCTTCATCAGAAAGAAGAAAGCATTCTCCTACGCTTCCGCCGACAAAAAAACCGTCAGCCCCGTCTTTAAAAATCCTCTCGAAGAGCTTAGCCATAGCAATATCGTCAATACGATTATTTTCGTCGTAGATGGTGATAGAAGCGGTGATCATTTCCTTTCGTCCAATTAAGTAATTCATATTAATCATCTGAGTTGTTCCTCTCTCTCCTAAAATGACTGTCTATTTGTTGATACGTCCTCATCGAAATTGGTGGTACCAAAACCATTTATTCTTAGTATACTTGTTGTAAATAGGAAATTCAATAGTAAAAAAAAACAGATATAGGTCATTAAAATTGTGAAATTGTACATATTGACAACAAATTATATTCTGTTCATAATGAAAAAAGGTAGGCGGTACTACCAATTTTGATTCGAAAATGAATGGTATGAGGTGAAGGTATGGCTAAAAAGATATTAAGAGGAATTACTTGGGATCACAGCAGAGGTTACACATCCATAGTGGCCGCGTCACAGCGTTTTGAAGAGATAAATAAAGAGGTCACCATAACATGGGAAAAAAGATCGTTACAGGAATTTGCGGATGCGCCTATTGAAAAGCTGTCCGAGCAATATGATTTGCTGATAATTGACCATCCATGGGCAGGCTTTGCGGCCAAGCACGGAATTCTGCTGCCGCTTCAGGAATACATCGAGGATGACTATCTGCGTGATCAGAAAAATAATTCGGTGGGGCCTTCTTACGAAAGCTACCGCTTTGATACTTTTTTAAGTGCGCTGCCGATCGATGCGGCGACTCCCATCGCCGTATATCGTCCGGACTATTTTGAAAATACCGGTGAAAGAGTACCGGAAACATTTGAAGAAGTGATTGACATGGCCAAAAAGGGGCGTGTTATTTATGCGGGTATTCCAATTAATTTGTTGATGGATTTTTATATGTTTGGCGTCACTGCCGGCAAAACGATGTTTACAGAAGAAGAGGCGATCAGCAAGACCGACGGTTCAGAACTGCTGGAGGAAATGAGAAGACTGGCGTCTCTGTGTCCGAAGGAGATTTTTGACTGGGATCCGATTGCGGTACATGAGGCGATGGCTGCGGGGGAGACCTATTCCTATTGTCCGTTTGTATATGGCTATACAAATTATTCGCGGCGGGGTTATGCGGCCAATATACTAAAGGCCTGCGACGTTGTGAGCTATCAAGGCGTTCATTTCAGGACTGTTCTGGGCGGCACAGGGCTTGCGGTATCCAGCGCCTGCAAAGAAAAAGAACTGGCGGTGAATTTTACGAAATATGCGGCTTCTCCGTTGATTCAGAGCACGCTGTTTTTTGATAATGGCGGACAACCCGGTCACAGGGCGGCATGGCTGGATGAGGAATGTAACAGAAGAAGCCTGAATTTCTTTAAGGATACTTTGCGGACGCTCGACGAATCTTATTTGCGGCCGCGCCATAGCGGATATTTACACTTCCAGGATCATGCGGGTGCCTATGTGCGGGAATATATTATGAATGGCGGTAACCCGGAGACAACGATTGAGCATTTAAATAGACTTTATCGGGAATCCAGGGAGGGTATGTAATGAAACCTTTGGAAGGAATCCTGGTATTAGATTTCAGCCAGTATCTGGCGGGCCCTTCCTGTGCGCTCAGGTTGGCTGATCTGGGGGCCAGAGTCATTAAAATTGAGCGTCCGGGAACAGGCGATAACTGCCGAAAAGTCATTCTTAAGAATTTAACGGCAGGGGATGACAGTATGCTATTTCATACAATCAACCGGAATAAGGAAAGCTTTGCGGCAAATATGAAGGACGAAGCAGATCTGAAAATGCTTAAAAAGCTGATTGCCGAGGCGGATGTAATGATTGAGAACTTCCGTCCGGGTATTATGAGGAAGAATGGTCTCGATTATGAAGCGGTCAAAAAAATAAATCCGGGAATCGTATACGGAACAGTAACCGGCTATGGAGAAGAGGGAGAGTGGGCGAAGAAGCCCGGTCAGGATTTGATGATTCAATCAATGTCCGGAATGACCTGGCTGAACGGGAACGGTGAGAATCTGCCCACACCGTTTGCTTTGTCCGTGGTGGATTCTTATACAGGCGTTCATCTTGCCGAAGGTATTTTGGCGTCAGTATTTAATAGTTTGCGTACGGGTGAAGGTGCATTGGTTCAGGTAAGCCTTATGGAATCGGCGATTGATATGCAGTTTCAGGGAATGACAGCCTACCTGAATGACGGCAGCAAGCTGCCGGTGCGGTCAAAGTATTATAATGCCGGTCCTTATATAGGCGCCCCATATGGAATATACCCGACAAAAGACGGGTATCTCGCCTTAGCCGATGAACGGCTGGAAGTGCTGTCGGAGGTTCTTCGTTTACCGGAACTTCTTCACTATGACAGGGAGAATGATTTATTTGAAAAACGCGATGAAATCAAGTGTATCATAGCGGATCGGACGATAGAAAAAACAACGGCGGTCTGGCTTGAACTGCTGGAAGCTGCTGATTACGGATGTTCAGATGTTTATACGTGGCAAAGCATGATGGAATCGGAAGGGTTTCAGGAATTAGAAATTTTGCAATCGATGATTCTGCAAAACGGAAAAGAATTTCAAACGACCCGCTGCCCGATAACGGTAGACGGTGAACGATATTATTGTACAAAGTGCGGGCCTTTGTTAGGGGAAGATACAGAAAAAATAATAAAAGAATTCAGTCTGAATGAGGAGGACGTGACAGTATGAAACCACTGGCAGGTATTAAGGTATTGGATTTTAGTGATGATCTTGCCGGTCCGTCTTCGGCTCTTAAATTGGCAGATCTTGGTGCCGAGGTGCTAAAGATAGAATCACCGGCTGGTGAAGGCGGTCGGATGCTGACCGTACCGGGAAGCGAGATAGAGGGGATCAGTCCGTTGTTTTGTGCGGTAAACCGCAGTAAGGAAGGAAAGCGGTTGGATCTGAATGCGGAAGCGGGACAAGCCGAGGCAAAACAGCTCATCAAAGACGCTGATGTAGTAATATTCAGCCGAGACGCAGAACTTCCATTGTTTACCTATGAAACGGTCAGGGAGTGGAATCCGCTGATCATATACGGCGAAGTCAGTGGCTATGGTCCGAAAGGAGCTTGGTCAAAAAAAACGGCGCATGATCTGCTGGCACAATGTATGACCGGCTTGCCTTATTTAAACGGCAATGCGGATGAAGCCCCCATTCCACTGGGGCTGCCGGTGGCAGAATTATTTGCAGGCCAGCATTTGGCGCAAGGAGTAATGGCAGCTTTGATCCGGCGGCAGAAAAAGCAGACAGGCGCCTGCATACAGGTAAGTCTGGCGGAATCGGTATTGGATATTCAATTTGAAGTATTCAGCACCTTTTTAAACGATGGACATCAATTACCGCAGCGCTGTGAGGTTAACAATGCCAATGCCTATATTAATGCTCCCTATGGTGTGTACGAAACAAAGGAAGGATTTATCGCTTTGGCGCTGTGTTCCATACCTGTACTGGGTGAGGTGCTCGGATGCAAAGAACTGCTTGCCTATACTGATGAAGTGGAATGGGCAACAAAAAGAGATCAAATAAAAGCCATTTTGAAGGAATATTTAAAGAGTGAAACAGCAGCCTTTTGGATGGAAAAACTGGAAGCCGCTGATATATGGGGGGCTAAAGTACTTAACTGGAGTGATTTGGTAAAAACCGATGGGTTTCAAGTACTTGAGATGGTGCAGGACATTAAACGTAACGGAAAAGAAATGTTTAAAACTACCCGTTGTCCGATTTCGATTAACAAGGAACGTTTTTATTGTGACAAGGAGTTTACTGTTTGATGAAAGAAGGGGGAGTCCGTCATGATTATTGATTATGTTGAGCGTTTTCAGTCTTATCAGCGCAGCGTGCCGGAATTGTGGGATGCTGTAAAGTTTGTGGAACGAGTAAAAAAAGAAAACCTGAAGGAAGGCAGATATTCTCTGGGGAAAAATTTTGCACTTGTTCAGACAGGAAATACGAAATCTTTTGCGGAAGGCAGATTTGAGACCCATAAAGAATATTTGGATATCCAGTTTCTTTTGGAAGGTAATGAGATTCTGGAATATGTGGATGCTGCGGAGCTTAGTGAAGCAGAGCCTTATAATCGTGACATAGATATTACATGGTTATCGGGGCATGGTGCGCGTATTCCGGTTAAGCCGGGAATGTTCTATATCTTGTATCCGACTGATGGGCATAAGCCCGGATGCTGTGATGGTGAGAGCGGCTATTATAAAAAAGTTGTAGTAAAAGTTAAAATTGATCAACTAATACATCGTGTGACGATCGGCAGGTAGAGTGATGGAGAAAGAATATGCTGGAAAAGCGGCCGGATACTTTGAAGTGGATGGTGTCTGTGCCGCCTTTGTGGGACTTGATGCTGCGGCTAAAGCGGCAGATGTGTCTATAGAAGCAGTTGAAAGAACAAGAAGGAATTGCTTTGTATGCGTAAAATTACGCGGTTCTGTTTCGGATGTTGAAGCGGCAATGCAGGCAGCTCTTTTAGCGGCGGGAAAAATAGCGGCTTTGGGTAACCATGGCATCATCGCGTCGCCGGAAGAAGGAACCGAGGAAGTGTTAAAACTAACAAACATATAGGGTGTGATTATGAAAAAAAGTTTGGGAATTGTGGAAGTAACCGGATG
>JASGGU010000066.1:0-21672 GCA_047602645.1 Lachnospiraceae bacterium
AAACATCCGAGAAATTTTATGGCTCTTAATAGAGGATAATAAGGAATTATCTTTTAGTAATTGGAGTGAAAATCATGAGAAAAGCGTTGCAATTTATTATTCAGCCGTATAGATGGCAATCCAGCGTACTCAAAAAGAATACTATAATCCGTATACTTTGTATTATGCTTATTTTTTTTGTTATTTCCTTGCTATGCAACAGAAGATGGGAGTTTCCACACTTTTATCTTTTTTTTACAACTTTCACCGGTGTTTTGTTGTTGGCCTTGTTTTCTGAAATTCGTTACACGGTACAGATCAATCGTATTCGGGCCCAGACAGCTAATAAGAGTGGCTTTAGAATTGCAAACAGCAAATTTTTGCAATTTGAACAAAGCAAATGGGTTGGTGTTATTGCTCTCATAGTCGTTTGCATATTCGGAGTTGGTGGGGTGGCCATTTATGGCGCAATAGCCATAACACCGACGTTGATAGTTTGTCTGGTTTATTTCTCAATCGTTGTTTACCTCAGTCTTGTGGGATATGTTCAGTACATATTACTCTTTGCTTATATTATCTTTATTGCTCAAGATAAGGCAGAGTTCAAGAGGGTAGAACAGGAGCTAACAAACACATTACCGGCTGAAATTAATTGGCTGCATGGACTCACTAAACTTACACACTTTTATCGAAGCACATTTTTCACAGTTGGTACGTTTTATATTGCTGCATTCTGGTTCTATTGTTCCTCTCCACAATTTGATGTTCTTTTGGGACATTGGTTACACTATGTGTTGTGGGCTATTATCTTTATAGCAATAGTTGTCATCTTTCCGCTAGTATCTATTATTGAATTTAATCTTATTAAAAAGCTAGTAACTAAAGTCAAATGCGCTTATATCGAAGAAATTAAACTAAGCCTACAAGAAAGTGGAGACAAGACAAAACTTACAGTAGAACACCGTATACTTGGTGAGGTTTTTTCATCATCAATCTTACAATCTTCGGGCTACCCTATTACAAATAGATTAGGTATCGCATATGCCGCGGCGCTTGCAGTGTTAAATTTAGTGGGGTCAATTGATACGGCAATTCATCTGGGCAATCAATTACTGGTTCCATGATACGCGCTTAGATGCGACCTCCTTGAGTTGCTGTAAAAACCAACTATACCCTTCTACCCATTCTAATGGAGCACCATATTCAACTGTAGCATGAATAAGCTTCTCTATTTCACTAAATACAAGCTCAACTTCTCGTAAAATCAAAATCTTAATATTTAGTGCTTTGTATAGCGAAATAACATATTCAACATCAGCATGAACCATTTGTTGTTGAAGTTTGTCAGAAAGAAGAGAATACATATATGCAATAACAATATTTTTACGGTTGCGGTTAAAGTCGAAGTTCTCCAAACCTTTGTGGTTTTTATTTATAATTACATTACTGAAAGATTCTAGGTCATTCAGAGTTTGAAAGAGATACCCACTAAGATTTCCAATTTTCTTAAGATATGAGGCAAGTGTATTATTTGTATTACTATTTAGAGTATATCCAATTAGCAGAGAATTTCCAATGATTTCGGATGTCTCCATCTGAGCAATATGCTTAATAATGTCAAGATTAAACATTGTCTCACGATTCAGTTCCAGCTCCGTAAGAACCCCATCTGTCATCGCTGCAGCGGTATTAATTAGATAGTTTAATAGTATAAGCTTTTTACTATCTTGCTGATCAGATACCAGAAGCTGACGAATGGATTCTGAAACCAGTTTTATTGCCGTCATAACGGTAATATGTTCACCAAAATCAGTATGAAAAGCATTCTTACTATGCCGCTTGTCGTCATCATCAAGCCAGTCATCCAACAATAGAGATGCTTTATGTAGTAACTCAACACTGACAGCTATATTAGCTGGAATTTGCAGATTTAAATTTTCATGCCAATTGACCCCGGCCAGATAACCCCATAAAACAATCTGGGGTCTTAATCGGCTTCCTATAACTAATTGTGTTTGATTGCAAGATTTTTTTTCTAAAACCTCATACCACCTTGCTTTAAATTTTTCCAAATACTCTATTGTAAGAGAATCAAAATCTTTTATCATAGTAACCTCCTAACAAAAGATAATTCCTTATTATCCTATATTATTTAGTTATTATACCATATATTTCCTTATATTTCACCAATATTTTTATCGTTTTACCCACCTCTTTTGGCTAATTAACAAACAAAAATTATTCAAACTCTAAACTATCTGTTATGTATGATTTTTTTAGCTCTGTCATTCAACATATTATTCCTTAATTATCCTTCAACTGGACTATTTGCAACTCCGACAAAGATTATAATTATTCCCGCAATAATGATCAAGGCTTTACCCCACATTGGTATCTTAATTTTTGGATCTATTCTACGATTCAAAGGGCATATAATATATCCAGATACTAAGGCTCCAAGAATAATTAATCCCCCCTCTTTAGAAGACAGACCTCCAAATATAAATACAAATTCCCAGATTACAAGGAAAACCCAACGAATTAAATCTAGTATTTTTACTACAACCCCTTTTACAGTCAGGGGGTCTTTGGTATTCTCTTTCGGAATCGGATATTGATCTTCTTCTACAACCAGTTTGGGTTGTGGAACATCAACCCGCTGCTTCATTCCTTCGTACATATACATATGATCCTGATACGGATTATTTTTATTTTCCTCTAACATGATTATTATTCCTATTCCGGCAAACAAAATCTTTTATCATCATCCTGAACTATTTCTCCTGTCTTTCTTCCATATTTCAATCCTCTCTCGACAGCATCTACGAGTGCTGCACCAGTCCTACCAAAGCCCATTGTGTGTATGGTTTCCTTGATTAATATATCTTTTTCCATCGCACCTTTGTCTAGAATTGTTTTACAAACGGCATTCTTCAATTCTTGCTGTGAAATATCATCCATGGTTCTGGAATCATCACAGCTTGTATCATTCCTGTAAACATAATAGGTATCAGGATTCTGATTTTCTCTCCAATAGAATTTCAATCCATTTTGTTTATTCAATTTTGCTGAAATCTTTTTAAGAGCCTTCTCTGTTGCTTCAATGGTTGCAGGACTGGATCTTGCAATATCAAACGATCGTATAGTTTTCTTAATAAGACGATCGTAGGAAATTGGAGCCTCTTTTTCAATAAGCAAATTGAGTCTTTCCTCAATCTGAGACATTGTTGCTTTTAAAATATAGTTTGTAGTAGACACTGGTGTTGTCGGCATTGAAGCAAACACATATTCTTCTACTACATACTCACTTTCTTTTTTCTTCGCCTCAGCAAAAATTTTCTCTGTAACAATACCTGCCGACTTATCCATGGCCTGTCTCACATCGTCCACTTGCTCGTATTTAGACCTAAAAGATAATAATGTAGGTTCAACAGGCTTTATTTCGAGTTGATCAGTCGATAAAACCTCCCCTACTGGCTCATCAACATATATATCGTTTGCATCTTTATTAACTATATTCTCCGAACTGTTAATTTCAACCCCTACATCTGACTCGACTATCATTTTTTCAGAACTTAATTTAGTACGATTAATGGAAATCGTTTGAGCTGCTTCTTTCTTTTCATCTAGCAGCTGCATTATTCTGTTGATTTCTTTATCTCGATTATCCCACCAATCCATAGTCCATACTCTCGTAAGTTCCCATCTGAGATCACTTAACACTCCCATCTGAGAAATCTCTCGATCTTTAGTGTTAGCAGATTGATGGTAGGATTCCCCATCAAGCATAATTCCTAAAAGATATTCATCTTTGTTATATGGATTCAATACTGCAATATCGATTTTAAAGTTTGAGTGTCCCACAGACTTCTGATATTCAAATCCAGCCTCATTGATACTCCTGCAAATTGTGTCAGTAATTCCTTGGTTTTTTTGTCCACGAATATCAACGTAGGAATCTTCAATTTTTCCTTTTTCCGCAAACTCTAAGAAATTTTTCAACGACTCTACACCTTTTGATTTTGTACGCCTTAAATCAATCATATCCGAAGTCATTGTAGAGAATACTATCATTTCACTTCGAGCTCTTGAAACCGCAACATTAAGACGTTTCCATCCACCCGCTTTATTCAAGGGGCCAAAATTCATAGAAATTTTATTCTCTGAATCAGGTCCAAATGCAATAGAGAACAAGATTATATCTCTCTCATCTCCCTGCACGTTTTCCAAATTTTTTACAAATAATTTCTCTTCACCTGCATTTGCCCAATGATCAAGATCCGCATTCCTTTGAAACTCCTCAGCCAGCATATCCTCTATTATGGTTTGCTGACTGATATTAAAAGTAACTACACCAATCGAGTAATCTTTCAGCGTAGAATCCTTATATCTACACTTAATTTCCTTTACTATTGCTTCTGCTTCCCCTTGGTTTACACGTCCCTTTCCTCTGTCAAAAAACCCATTCACTTTAACCATGCTGACCCGCTTTTCCCTATCATTTACTGATGGAAAAGTAAGCATTTGATTCTCATAGAATTCATGATTACTGAATGCTATAAGACTCTCATGGCGACTTCTGTAATGCCATTTTAAATGAGACTGCGGCATGCCAAGTGCCAAGCAGTCATCAAGAATGCTGTCAAGATCCTCCATATCAAGATTATCTTCATCTATAGTATTTCCGGCAAAGAAGCTAGTAGGTGGCATTTGATTAGGATCCCCAACAATTATCGCATTCTTACCTCTGGCTAAAACACCAACAGCCTTACATGTCGGCAGCTGAGATGCCTCATCAAAAATAACTATATCAACCAGATTATTTTTTGCTTCAAGATACTGTGCCACAGAAATTGGGCTCATTAACATACATGGACACAGCTTTTTAAGTACATTTGGTATTTGTTCAAATAAGGAACGAATGGAAATACCACGTCCATTACTGCTTATTGCTCTCCTGAGTATATTCAGTTCCTTGCTCATTTCAACAGATTCATATGGCGAAGGTAAATTGTGGGTTAATTTATACCACATTTCATCCTTGGTAAGCTCCATGAACTCCTTATCCAGCTTTTTAAACTGAACTATTCGCTCATTAAAGCCAATGCCCGTAAAATTATTAAGAACTGGTTCACTCTCAATAACGTTAAGAACTATTGATTTATACACAGATTTCAGATAAACATCTATCACCTCCTCATGATCAAGTCCCTGCTCATAGGCATCACAAATAGGCGATAGACCTGCTTGTCTCGCTTCCTTAGAAAATTGCTTGTACACAATCCAATCCTTTATTATAGCTGCATTACTAATAATTTTGTTACAATCATCAATCCTGCACTGCACCCAATCACCTTGGCTTTTATTAAAACTAAGCTGTAGCAGATTCACAACCGCTTGTTCCTTTTCTTTAAGTTCATATAAATTGTTGCAAAGCCTTCTGGCTTGATCTAGGGCAATATTAAGTGTTCCTTCACTATCTAACTGCTTGATTTTCTCTGATAATCCCGTAACTATACTAAACTGATATTTTACCCCCTCCTTAAAATTATATAATTCATTGGCAGTCGTATATTTAGCCACAAGTACCTTCCAATTTGTAGATAACCCCTGTAAAGCTTCATCTGCCTTCTTTTTTTCTTTCTGGTAGATTAAAATATCTGTTAGCAGAATAGGAATGTTCTCAGCTACTATAGGAAATGAAGCATATGCCTGAATTTCTTTTATAAGATTCTCTATCGCCCTCCCTTTGCCAAAAATTTTCTTACCCGCCTCATCATATTTCCTGCGAAAATCATTCATATTTAGCTGTAGAAAATTCTGATTCCATTTGGTTATTAAGAAAGCCTGTTTTTTCTTAACCACATCCTTTTTCTGTACATAAGCCTCCGGAGCAAAGAACTCCTCATCTAAATTGTCTGCTTGCATCAAAAAGGTGGGTATCGTCTCGAAAGCAAGTACACCTTTAGCGTATTGCTCAAACTTTACCCACTTTTCCTCACTCACCGGCATATCAAGCTTCATTGTCTTTGCAAACAGTTCTGTCTCTTTTCTATATGTACCGAGAGCATCGCGATATGCTTTTGCCATACCCTCCAGTTCCAGCTTTAATGTCTGTGAATATACGGTCTGACCGACTACCGATAAAGGATGGCCTGAAGGATGATTAATTCCCTTTCCAGATGCCACCAACCTCTCCAAAATATGTACCTGATTATTAATTTGACCTTGCGTTAGGGTTCCAACATATTTCTGATCAAAGAAAACTGTCTTTCCGTAATCCGGCACCATCTCGTATAGATCGATAAGTTCTCTGAGACTCTTTCCAAAGCGCCTTTTCTCGTGCAGTGTCCTTGCATAAGAATCAATATCCTCTCTCATCTGTCGTATTTCATCTATCTTGCTGGCATACTCCGTCTTTAAACCATACACACTAATTTCAAGACCTCTATGAAGCTGATCTAATACAGACCTTTTAGTCGCCTTATTTGAGTGTAATTCAAGACAAAAATTATTAATTCCAAGATTTTCCAATCGCTTTTGAACAACCTCAAGTGCTGCCATTTTTTCGGCAACAAACAGTACCGTTTTGCCCTTGGTAAGCGCATTTGCTATCATTGCTGTTATGGTCTGAGATTTTCCGGTTCCAGGGGGACCATGTAATACAAAACTCACATCATTCGCAGCCATATTTATTGCCCTAATCTGCGATGAATCTGCCGTAATAGGCAAATATGCCTCATCCGTATCTACACTATCCGGAATGGAGCAATCCCAATCTATTGCTCCTTTCATCAAGCTATGGATAATTTTATTACTTTCAAGGAAATGAGTTTTGTTGTGTATATCATTCCACATAACAAATTGTGAAAACGAAAAATTCCCAATAAATCCCGCTTCTACAATATTCCACATTGTTTCATCCATAATTGCATGACGAATAATAGAAAAAATTTTCTTCATATCCAATCCATGTTCATCCATCGGTATTGGATTTAGTCCGTTAATTACAATGTCATAATTCTGTTTCAGAAATTCTAACATAGTAATATTAATCTGCGCATCTTCATCTCTCATACGCATAGTATATCCCTTGCTGGCCGATTTTCTTGTAATATCAATAGGAATCAAAATAATTGGAGCATATCTTGGCGGCATTTCTCCCTTTTTCTTTTCAAACCACCGAAGGAGACCAAGCGCCAAATATAAGGTGCTTGCTCCATTCTCTTCCATTGATGTTTTTGCTGAGCGGTACATCTTTGTTAATGCAGAGTTCAATTCTTTTTCTGTATAAATAGTCGGTAACCTCTTACGCTTACATTCTAATGCAATAAGATCCTTATATGGGCCTAAATGGTTTGTGCTTTCGACGTTAAAGATATTTATCTCTGCAAGATCCCACTCCATTGGTCGTGGTGTAACCTGAAATTCCTCTCCATCTGCAAGTGTATCCTCCAAATATCCAAAATCAGCAGTGAGAAGCGGAACAACTGCCTTCGTAAGGCGCATATTAATAAGCATGTTTCTCATGCTTAGATCCAAAAGCTTTCTTTCCCACTGAATCTGTCTAGTTACTTCATTATTTGTGAGCACTTCACTCATATCAAGCGTATAGCCGATATCTTCCGGTCTGGCAGTTATATCGCATTCTTTTCTACCGTCGTATTTTATCTCATAGCCATCTGCGGTCTTTACTCTAATTGGAAGCGGTCGTACTCCGCTCCTTCTTGCTCTAAGAACATCAATGGCAAATTGAAAATTTGTATAATCACCAACTTTTTGTACGGCCAACTGAATTGCAGTATCAAAATTATATGTTTTTCCCGAACACATAGCTGTGCATTCGACAACAATTAGTTCATTAATTCCGACAGCCATTCTTTTTTCAAGCTGTGATGGATCATCAACAATCGGATCCGAGAATGTTTCATCCACCAACCATACGCCGGCAAAAATATGTCCCTTTATTAGCACCAGTACCGGATTTAAACCTATTGCCTCCAATATGGAAGCATAGAGCAATGTCATATCCATGCAGGTTCCAATATGTTGCTCCATAATAGTGTCGCACAGACGTACTCTTTGTCCTATTACCTCAAAACTCGAAGGTGGATTTGCATATGTAATATTTTTCTCCTGAATTGCAGCATAGGCAGCTGCCGCAATGTTTTTGACACGATTAGCATCCTGACATTGATATCCTTCAAGAGAAGGCTGGCCTGTCCATTTCTGTAACCATCTAGATGTTAATTGAAGAAGTTCTGCTATTACGGGATGATTAGGGGTAACAAAGGCTGCAAGCATATCCGGAAAATATTTGAGTCCCGGCCATTCATCGTATGCTAAGGCTGTTATATTTCTATAGTCTACTGCAAGAATATCCTCCCCATGGCACACCTCTACCTTTAGAATACATACCACTCTCTCAGTAAGTGATGCCAAATAATCGCCCTTTATTATCACTCTCAGATCAGAAAGTTTCAATTCTTTCCCTGCCTGTATCGTTTCAATTCCCTGTTCAAAAGGTATAATCAGTTCGTTATCTGACGACACCTTTAACATGATCCTTTGTATATCTTCCTCTGTATTATTCTTGATATTTACATTTCTAACAATTCGCAGTCCGTTCTGCTGAATTGCATATGTTATGACATCATTTACCTCGATAAAAAGGTTCAAACAATTCTCACCCACAATAAGCAACCCCTTCTCTTACACATTATTTCCAGTTCTTAGTCCTCAATGTTTATTGTATAATGGCATATTTCCATTTAAAAAGTACTCACAAAAGCGCTTTTCTCCAAAATTTTAACATTTATCTTCAAAAATTACAGCATGTTTACAAATATGTAGGAATAATAAATCGCATTTTTCGACATTACAAAATATTTTCATATAAAAGATTAATAATTTATTGGTAAATGGTAAACTTTACGTATCTACAAATGTATAATCAGGTTCCTTTTACCACAATAAAAGGTCTCCTATGATTTTTTTACCATAGAAGACCTTATAAAATCCTATTTACAGAAAAACTTTCTCATCTCGCATGTTTTTCAGGTTTTTGCATTATTTGTAAGTCATCTTATCATTACCAAGCACAAAACATCTGCAACTGTCGTTTTCAACTCGCAATCGAAACGACAGCTGCATAGTAAAAACCTGGATTGTACCTTAATTAATATTCTATGAATACTTAATCTCAAACTCCTTCGAGGCGAAATCAGCTATTAAAATTGCCCAATCGTTTTGATACGTTCTCTTAATAATTAACTCATTCTCTGCGGACGGAATGATTTCAAATTCACCGTTAAATGAGGGGTGCGTATTTCTGAACTCCATCAGTTCTAACAGTTTCCCTACTACCGGTCTTTGCACTTCCTTCTCAATCTCATCCAAAGAATAATAATGTCTGTTTATATTTCTGCCGATTTGGGTTTCCTCGAGCAGCTTCAAATCATTTTTTCCCGCTAATAATCCGACGTAATAAACCTGTGGAATTCCCGGCGCAAAAAACTGAACGGCCCTTGCGAGAAGATAGGATTTGTCGTCATCCCCAAGTGCGGAATAATAAGAACAGTTGATCTGGTATATATCAAGATTATTGTAGGCTGCTGAGTTATACACTTTTTTGACATTCGCACCAAATCTGAAAATATCCTCTTTTGTTTTTTCTATTTCACAGTCAGGAAGCAAATCCTTTACATCTACAACACCGATCCCATCATGCGTATCCAGCGTTGTAAACTGTTTTCTCGGACATATTTCCAGCCAATGCTTTAAATATTCAGCATTTCCGTAATAGATTGCATGGATCAGAAGCATGGGGAGTGCAAAGTCATACACATAATAATCCTTATCCGCAATTCTCTGCTGCATCGTATAATGTTCATGGATTTCAGGCAAAATAACAACCCCATATGGATCCGTTATCTTTTCACAATCATTTAGGAATTCCCACACATCCGGCTCCACAAAAAAGCAGCTGCTTCCCGCCTTTTTTGTCGCATAAGCAAATGCATCCAGACGAATCATCGACATTCCGTGCCTGCATAGGCACTCAAGGTTCTCACGTATAAATTTCTTTGCGGTTTCCGATTTACAATTGATATCTATCTGTTCTTCATCAAACGTACACCATATTTTTTCTGATGTACCATCCGCAAAATGAGCATCTACATAAGGTGCCCTGGGCTTCCTTTTATAAATAACATCCACTTCCTGCTGTGTCGGTTCTCCGTTTTCCCAAAAGTCCTGATATCTGATAAATAAATCCCTGTATGCAGACTCATCCTTTTTCTTTAAAAAATCCTGATAATACTCACTCTGTGCGGAAATATGATTAATCATATAATCACACATCATATAATATTTTTCAGACAGACGTTCCAGATCGCTCCATGTTCCAAAAGTACTGTCTACCTGACGATAGGTCATCGGCGCAAATCCTCTGTCCGCGGAAGACGGGAAAAACGGGAGAATATGAAGCCCGCCGATCGCTTTAGAAAAATGCTTTTCCAAAACAGCTTCCAACTCCTGCAAATTGTTTCCCATAGAATCCGCATAGGTAATTAACATGATTTTATTATCCATTTTTTTCATAATAAAAATCACTCCTTAAACTTATAAATTTTCAAATCCAAAATTCACTGCGCCCAGCATGGGGTCTCAGTAACAGTCGCCTGATATGGATTTGCATATGCTTCTTCCATCTTCAAACAAAGATACATATCTTGAAGCGCGTCTTTCAGTGAGTAAAAGTCTGTATCTGTTTTTACATAGTCGTACATCCTTAGCAAACAGGTAGCTACGGCAATTTCATCATCATTTAATCTGGCATTCATAAACGGAGTCTGATACAACAGTTCTTCACCGAGCATTATTCCATAATGGGACCACTCCTGATTATGATAGACCCCCCTATCAATTCGATTTAACTCCTGTGTCACCGGCCTATGATTTTTTGTCAAATACCTGATTGTCCTATCATCAATTTCACCCCTGACACCCTGAATATTGATCTGCCTCGTTCTAATAAAGGAATGGTATTGAGCCGGATCGGAAAAATCAAAAAATGCAACCTTACCATTTTCAAATTCCATTGTCAATCTGTCTCTGGAGCAGGAAACGATTTCTCCGTCAAACACCATGCCTTCACGTCCATAGGTTTCCGTCACATCAAACCAATATCGTTTTCCGCGTAAGGTGCAGTTCTGAAATCCCGTACCGAGATACTTTCGGATCATACTTACACCATGATATCCATGTAATGAGGAAATACTGATATTTTCAACTTCACCAATCTTACCGGAAGAAATGACATTCTGATAGGCGGCATATAACGGTTGATAAGCGTATTGTTCCGCCACCTGAATTCTGCCGTTGTATTTTTCAAATGCATTCCATAAATGAATTAACGCTTCTAAAGATTCTCCGGGCGGGGTTTCACTCAAAACCGGAATCTGCTTTTTAAACAGCGCCTCCAGATAATCTGATACAAACCCTCTTTTGATGGCAAGAACAACAAAATCAATCCTGTCTTTCGTAAGTTCTTCAAGTGTATTCACCACTTTGACCCCAAACTGATCGGCAAACTTCCTTCCTTTTTCTTTATCTCTGATCAAAACAGCCGTTAATGTAAATCTTTCCGGAACAAGCTTTGCAATTCTTATATAAAATTCAGCTCTCCAGCCGGATCCAATCAATCCGTAACATACTTTTTCCATGACAGTCTCCTTCTTATGGAACATTGTAGCCCCTGGATGCTGCAAGAATTTCATACCATTCCTCATATGACAGGTCAAGCTCCAGTGCTGCAATTGCATTTTTGATTCGTCCCATATTCGTTGTCCCTGTGATTGCCATGATATTCATCGGATGCTTGAATAAAAATGCATACATTACAATATCCATGCTCAGATTTTTTTCTTTTGCAATCTTTTCAATGACTGCTCTTAAGCGCAGGGACTGCTCATCGGTTCCCGCAAAAACAGAGCCCCCGCCAAGCGGTGACCATGCCATCATCGGCATATTCTTTTCAAATGAATAGTCTGATACTCCGTTAAAGAAATTGTCTACATTTTTTACCGAAAACTCCATTTGATCGGTTACGATCGGAAGATTTAGTTTTGACTGAAGGCTGTCTATTTGAGGCGGCATATAATTAGATACACCTACATGTAAAACCTTTCCCTGCTTCACAACAGTTTCCAGTGCATCTGCTGTTTCAGCAGGATCGGCCAACGGATCCGGCCTATGAATCAGCAGCAGGTCAATGTAATCTGTGGAAAGTTTCTGTAAGGACTCCTCAACTTCCGCAAGAATTTCTTTTTTAGTTGAATCATAGTAAATGATTGTGTTATCCCTTGCTCCCGGACACACAATTCCTGCTTTGGTTACAATTTTCATCTTCTTTCTTAAGGAAGGCTCTGCTTTTAGAACCGCATCACCAAATAGTTTCTCACAAGTATAGCCGCCATAGACCGGTGCATGATCAAAAGTATCAATGCCAAGCTCAAGGCATTCTTTCACGATATTCAACAGTTCATTTCCTTCTGCTTTGCCCTCTTGCAATCTCATACATCCAAAAACCACTTTTGACAATTCCAAATTTTTTCCTAATTCTACGTATCTCATCACAAATCTCCTCTTGTTCTTTTATTCTTTGATTCCCCCGGTAGTAAGTCCCGCAACAATTTTCTTCTGAAAAATCAGCACCAGCAATATCAGCGGAACAGTGACGACAACGGAAGCTGCAGCCATATCCCCCCAAGGAAGCTCATAATTGCTTGGAAACAGTGCAATTCCGACGGGAACCGTTCTCATATTGTCGTTTGTCATAAAAGTCAGTGCGTAAATATATTCGTTCCATGCATTGATGAACACCAGCAATCCGACAGAAAATGTTGCCGGTTTGATCAGCGGCAGCATAATTCTAAAGAAAATTCCCGCTCTTGAACAGCCGTCAATAGAAGCAGCTTCTTCAAAACCCTTTGGCAATTGGGCGAAAAAATTGGTGAGCAGCCAGATTGCCATCGGAAGTGCAAAGGTAATATAAGGAATAATCAAACCTCCGTACGTATTCAACAAGTGCACCTTCTTTAATAATAGATACAATGGACTTAATGTGGCAATTGTCGGAAACATGGAGATTGACAGAATTGCCATCAGCATGATTTTCTTTCCTTTAAACCTTAACCTTGCAAGTGCATATGCCGCCGAGGCCCCTATCAAAATACTTAATCCCGTCGTAGCAGCCGCTACAATCAAGCTGTTTAATAAATATCTTCCGAAAGGATGTTTTTGAAAAACGTTAAAATAATATTGAATATTAATTTTACTCGGGATCCACTTTGCAGGAATTGCCGCAATCTCATTAAGCGGTTTCACAGATGTTAAAAACTGCCAGACGAAAGGAAGCAAAAGTACAACCACAAATGTAATCACTACTATATAAAATAATATCTTCTTAACTATATTCATAGATTTTTGGTTCATCTTGTCTCCTCTCTACATCTCTGTCAGCTTGTCACCCATAAGCCGCATATAAATCATACTGATGATAA
The DNA here is from genome assembly GCA_047602645.1 of Lachnospiraceae bacterium. Classification (GTDB taxonomy): domain Bacteria; phylum Bacillota; class Clostridia; order Lachnospirales; family Lachnospiraceae; genus JAEYFP01. The sequence continues at coordinate 13,545 of JASGGU010000066.1, forward strand.
ATACAACAACAAAAATCATAACTGCCAATGCAGATCCGTACCCGAAGTCCAGAAATTTCATCAGATTATTATAAGCATAAAGGGAGACGCTTTCTGTCCCATTTGCGCCGCCGGTCATAACCGATACAAGATCAAATACCCGGAATGCATCCAGCGTTCTGAAAAGTAAAGCAACGAGCACCGTTCCTTTTACTACCGGCATCGTAATGGAGAAAAATCTCTGTATCACATTTGCCCCGTCTATTTTTGCCGCTTCATACAATTCATCCGGAACCATCTGCAGTCCCGCAAGGATGAGCAGTGCCATATAAGGAGCCGTCTTCCATACATCCGTAATGACAAGTGCCATAAATGAACCGCCGGATGTGCTGAGCCATGCTTTATAAGAATCAATGATATGAAGTCTGTACAGGATATCATTAAACATTCCATATTGATCATTGTAGATGAATTTCCACATCAGGGCAGATACTGAGGTAGGGATCGCCCACGGGACAAGGATCGCCGCTCTGACAAAACCTCTTCCCTTAAATGTATTCTTCATAATAAGTGCCGCTCCGAAGCCGATAAACAATTCAAGGACTACCGTGCACACTGTAAATTTCAAAGTAAACAGGATGGAGTCGATTGCTCTTTTATCCTGAAAAATTTTAATATAATTATCTGCTCCGACCAATGGATAACCGGAAGCCGGATCTGTCAAAACCATTTCATGAATACTCAGCCAAAAGGTCCTTAAAATCGGGTATACAGCAATTACACACAATACAACAATGGCGGGTGCCATCATCATCCACGCTGTCCTTGCTTCTGTCTTTTCTAAAGAGCCCTTTCCTTTTTTCCTGCTTGTCGCCATGTTTCATACTCCTTATGCTCATATGATACTTCTGCCGTTTCAACAAAGAGTCCGGCTTACCAGACTAAAGCGTCGACGCACATTGTATTTAATACATAGGAAATCCATAGAAATATCCGATGCATTAAATATGGGTGTTTCAATTAGAAACACCCATATTGGCCTGTCTCAAAACTACTGTAAGGATTCCGCCTCAGCCTGCAATGCATTGAGCGCATCTTCTACTGTAACCTCACCCGTTAATGCTTCATGAACATTTCTCTGAATTGCATCCGATAATTTGCTGTAGCTCGGCGATAACGGTCTGCCCTTTCCACCCTGAATAACATTGTAGAAATCAGCATAGAACGGAATTGCTTCTAATATCTCCGCGTCTTCATAAACAGCCTTCAATACCGGCGGTTGAGCGGCAATTAATGTCATTGCCTTCTCGGTTTCATAACTTGTCATATAGGTAATAAACTTGATCGCAGCATCCTTGTGGGCATCATCAATATATTTATTAACTACAAGATCCAAGCCACCCAGACAGGAATGACCTTCTTCACCGCCTTCTCCAACCGGCAGCGTTGTTACGCCGACTTTGCCTGCAACATCGGAGCCCTCCGCATTTGCCGATGACCAAAAACCTGACCAGTCACGAATTAATAAGGACTTTCCCGCCAAAAATACCTGTTCGCTTTCTGTTTCCGTATAAGTTGTAACACCTTCCGGCGCGTACTGATTAACCCAGTCAACCATTTTCTGCGTGCCTCTGATATTGGCTTCGGAATTAATGTTTGGAGTGCCGTCCTCATTCAAAACTTCGCCCCCGTGATTCCACAGAAATTCAACCCAGTCGCATACCATCGACTCGCCCTGCGCTGCCTGGAAAGAAGCCAGATATTCGATGCCGTTCACACCCTGTGCTTTTTCAGCCAATGCCTCCCATTCTTCATAGGTAGCCGGCACCTCTGTCACTCCAAGTTCCTCCAAAACATCGGCACGATAGAATAAGGCAGATGCATTTGTAAACCACGGGAAAGCCACTAATTTCCCATTATAAGTCGCACCATCAATTGTTCCCTCAAGATACTGATCTGTTGTTGCGGAATCAAAATAATCTCCCAAATCAAGTAACCAGTCAGCTGCACCAAATTCTGCAACATACGTTACGTCAAGGGCCATTACATCCACACTTGTATCCTCGGAAGCCAGCTTGTTAACAAAATCATCATGTACCGCACCTGCATCCTGCGGAAGAATCACACAATTTACATATACTTCATCCTGACTGGCGTTAAAGTCGTCAACAATTTTCTGTGTAGGTTCACCGACGCCCTGGTCAAATGAGAAATTAATTGTGACAGCTTCTGCCGAAGCCTGCGCTGTTTCTTCCCCTGATTCCGCCGCTGCGTCTGCGGTTTCTGATGCTGCTGATTCCGTTGTTTCTGATTCTGCTGTCTCTGCAGATGAACCGCATGCCGCTAAAGACAGTGCCATTGTTGTAGCCAGAAAAATGGCCAACACTTTCTTTTTCATTTTCTGTTTCCTCCGTTTTTATTATTTGTAGTTTTTTATGCTTAATTCCTTACTTGGAAATAAAGCCACTTTATGGGAAACCGGTTTCCTGATCTCCATTTTTTTTGGGTTGTATCACAACCCAATTAAATTTTTATTACACTATTTCTTCGAATAATCTTATATCCTATATAATACGTATCCGGCTTAAGCTTTGAATTATTACCAATCAATCTCAATAACTCGACCGCCGCCTTTTCCCCTTCATCCGAATAAGAAATTCTGACAGTAGACAACGAAGGATCCGAGTACATCGCCAGCTCTGAATCATCAAATCCCATAATTGAAATATCCTCCGGGACTCTTAAATGCATTGTTTTTAAATACTGGACGGCACCTATTGCCATTAGATCACTGCAAGCCATCACTGCCGTCGGTAAATCACTGTTTTCTTCATATATTTTTTTCATACATTGATAGCCCGAATCAAAAGTAAACTTTCCATATTCGATATAAGGTTCTCTTAATGGTATTTTATTCCTTACCAACGCATCTTGATAGCCCTGAATTCTTTTTATGCCGGAGGAGAAATCGTTTTTAGGTCCGGAAATAAATGCTATTTTCTGATGCCCGTTTTGTATTAAAAATTCCACGGCATCACTGACAGCGTTCACATTATCGTGAACAACCGTAGTAATTACGTGATTTCCGCAGGTTGCCTCATTCGTTACCAAAACTACCGGATATGGCTTTTCTTCCATTGTCTTAACCAGTTCAAAATCCACATCGACGCCGGCAAACAAGACGCCGTCAATCTTTTTATCCTCCAGCTTATCAAGCAGCTGGATTTCTCTTTCCTTTTCTCCGCCCGACTCGCAAACGAGAACCGTATATCCTTTTTTTTGACAATAGTGATTAATACCCTTTGTCAGCGCGCCAAAAACCGGATTAGATATATCCGGAAGGATAATTCCAATGGTGAATGTCTTCTTGGTAACAAGACCCCTCGCCAGCTCATTCGGCTTAAAATTATTCTTCTCAATAATATCCATGACCCGCTTTGATAATTCCGGACTTACGGCTTTTGATTGATTCATGACTCTGGATACCGTTGCTTTTGATACGTTTGCTTCCCTCGCTATATCATCGATTGTAATTGTCATAGTATGCTCCGTCCGTCAGGAAAAGGGTTTCCTGTTGATGGACATATCATAGCACCATGTAATCCAATAGTCAACAGGAACTTCGATCTTATTTCTTTTTTGTACATTTATAACAATTTTGTATTCATTATTTTATGCAACTTTATTTTTTATATATTGAAAGCGTTTTCCTTTCTGAAAATGCAGAAAAATATGCAATCCACAGGATGTATTTCTATACAAAAAAGGGGCGACCGGTATCAGCTCAATTCTTATATTACATAGAAATTCAATATTCTACTGCTGCAGCGCTACAAGTCTTTCCTTGAAAATAAAAAACAGAGACTCGGTCGGTTTATTGACCTTGTCTCTGTTTTGCAAAAATGACAGATTCTCTATTTTTATGTGTGCTTCATTTATCTCTTACAGCTTCGCCTGCTCAATATTCTCGGAAAACCAGTCATATGCGAGCTTTACCCCTTCTTCTAAATCAATTTTATGCATCCAACCAAGCGCATGAAGCTTGTCTACGCTCGTGAGCTTGCGGGGGGTTCCATCCGGCATATCATTGTTCCAAACAATCTTGCCCGTAAAACCTACAGTCTCCTTTACCGTCTCTGCAAGCTTCTTAATTGTCACTTCCTTACCGGTTCCGATATTCACATGCTGCTCGCCGCTGTAATTTTCCAACAGAAATGTACAGGCATCTGCCATATCGTCCACATAAAGAAATTCACGCAGCGGAGTTCCTGTTCCCCACAATTCAACCGTCTGATCATGCTTAATCTTTGCCTCATGAAATTTACGGATCATGGCCGGCATGACATGGGAATTCTTTAAATCATAGTTATCATATGGTCCATACAGGTTCGTCGGCATACAACTGATAAAGTCATCTCCGTACTGACGTTTAAAATATTTGCACATTTCCAGACCGGAAATTTTTGCAATCGCATAGGCCTCATTTGTCTCTTCAAGTGGCCCCGTCAGCAGCGCATCCTCGGGGATCGGCTGCGGCGCCAGTCGCGGATAGATGCAGGTGCTCCCTAAAAATAGCAGTTTTTTTACCTTGTAATCATGTGCACATTTGATAACATTGCACTGGATCTGCATGTTATCATAGGCAAAATCTGCGGGAGCCGTATTATTGGCATTGATGCCGCCGACCTTCGCGGCAGCCAACACGACAACTTCAGGCCGTTCCTCTTCAAAAAACGCTCTCACTGCCGCCTGATTCAGTAAATCCAGTTCCCGGTGCGTCCTTCCTATAATGTTTGTATATCCCTTTGATTGCAGATTCCTGACAATCGCAGAGCCTACAAGTCCGCGGTGTCCCGCAACATAAATTTTTGCATTTTTGTCCATATCATTACTTCCATTCCCTAATTATAATCTGAAACATCAATTTTTCTGTGACTTTTGCTACGCTTCACTCACAAAAAACAACTCGCCGCATTGACAGCCAAACTGTTACAATACCTTACTTTTGATTTCTGCTTCTGAATTCTTCACTACCCATTCCGGCAATTGCCTTCATATCGCCGTCTACCATCATCGCAACAAGTCCTCTGAAATCAACCTTGCGCTTCCATCCCAGTTCCTTCTCAGCCTTTGTACAATCACCCCAGAGGAATTCCACCTCTGCAGGTCTGAAATAGCGGGGGTTTACATCTACAAGCATTCTGCCGTTTGCCTTGTCATAGCCCTTTTCCCCGACTCCTGTTCCTCTCCACTCGATTTCGATTCCGACTTCTCTAAAGGCAAGCTCTACAAATTCACGAACCGTATGTGTCTCATTGGTGGCAAGCACATAGTCACCCGGCTTGTCCTGTTGGAGAATCCGCCACATGCCTTCTACATAATCACCCGCAAAGCCCCAGTCACGTTTTGCATCCAGATTGCCTAGAGACAACTTCTCGCGCTCGTCCGCCATAATGGAAGCAACCGCACGGGTAATTTTTCTCGTTACAAACGTCTCGCCCCTTCTCGGAGATTCGTGGTTGAACAAAATACCGTTGCAGGCAAATAAATTATAAGCCTCTCTATAATTGATCGTGATCCAGTAAGCATACAGCTTTGCTGCACCATATGGGCTTTTCGGATAAAACGGCGTCCTTTCACTCTGCGGAGCCGTCTCAGGCAAGCCGCCAAACAACTCCGAGGTAGATGCCTGATAGAATTTACAGTGCACACCGCTCTTTTTAATTGCATCCAATAGGCGCAGAGTACCAATACCCGTCGTCTCCGCCGTATATTCCGGAACTTCAAACGATACGGCAACATGAGACTGTGCTGCAAGATTATAAATCTCCGTCGGCTGAATCTGTTCAATCAGGCGGTTTAAATTACTGGAATCCGTCAGATCACCGTGATGCAGATATAATGTCTTGTCCCTGATCTCTCTGTCAAAATATAAGTGATCGATCCGCTCCGTGCTGATACTGCTGTGCCTGCGGATAATCCCATGCACCTCATAGCCCTTCTCAAGAAGCAGCTCCGCAAGATAAGAACCGTCCTGTCCCGTAATCCCTGTAATTAACGCAACATTTCTCATATAAAATCTCCTTTAAATCATTCATTTTCTTATTTTTTGTTTTATTTTGCACTAGCAAAAATCAGTATACTCCTTTATAATACAACTATCTACGTTAAAAATTGCTATCTAATGGTAAAATATTGCGCGATCAGCAGAGCCAGATGAACGAAAGACTGTCTGCTGTGCTCGCACAAGCAGACAGGATTCCGTTTATATGGCGAGCAACGCGACCGAAAATCCGACAGGATTTGAGGTGCTCTGCTGATCGCATCACAGCCTGACGATTATTCTATACAGCAAAAGGAGGAGCCCCGCATGGCCCACACAAATTCTTTTATGCTTGAAAATAAACACGCGTCGGAAACCTCACAGTCCGACCGTGTTATCGCGACTCCGACTCGGTTTGCCCAAAATAATTATTTTTATGTGCAGGAGGTAGGCCGCTTAAAGAGCCTTGTTCCTCATCTCGCCAAACGTCAGAATCTGAATTCCTTTCTTTTTTTTATTGTTCTTTCCGGTGAGGGAACTGTCACCTACCAGGAGCAGGCTTTTCATTTGGAGGAAGGGGGTTGTGCTTTCATTGACTGTAGCAAAAATTATTCCCATATCAGCAGTGAAGACGCTCCTTGGGAACTCATGTGGGTGCATTTCAACGGATCCAGGGCACATGAATTCTATCAGCAGTATCTTCGACAGGCAGGGCAGGGGATTTTTCGTGCTGTTTCCATCGTGCCATACGAGCAGACACTTTCCGCTCTGCTGCGCATCAACAAAGAACATTCGACAATGACCGAGCTGCAGTCCAACAAATATATCACTGATATTATTACCCAATGCTTTCTTGAGACAAAAAAAGAGACTGCAGATGCACCGGACAATTCGATGAGTATGAAGCTCAATCAAGTCCGCTCCTTTATCGATGCCAATTTCACGGGCAAACTATTGCTCGAAGATCTTGCCGAGCAATTTTACATCAGTAAATATCACTTGTCCCGTGAATTCAAAAAAGCGTATGGAATCACAATAGGCTCTTATTTGTTAAGCTGCCGGATCGGTCTCGCCAAACGCCTGCTTCGCTTCAGCAGCAAACCTATCGAAGAGATCGCAGTGCTGTGCGGAATTCCGGATACAAGCTATTTCACAAAAGTATTCCGAAAATCCGAACAGATGACTGCTCTGGAATACCGCAGAAAATGGGGTGCGTCAATCTCCGGGTAACTATACCCTGGCTGCTTTATAAAGAAGTTATTTTAAAACAGAAATGGAGAGTGACATCCCTTTTACCAATCCGGTGATTCTCTCGTGCCGCGTATTCGAAAAACACAGATACACCTTTTATTCGATGGCTAATGCAATATTTTATATCATATAATAATGCCGGGATTTTCGTGTTTTATTATGCGAAAAGTCGTTTGAATTTTTGTATAAACATGCTAAGTACTGCATTTTTCTGAGAGCAATGACTTCAATGAAGTGCGGGAGATTCAGCAGCGTATCCTTGCCTCCTATGAACAGGACTTTTCAAAGCACATTATGCTTTGGCTGACAGACTGCCTCTAAAAGCCTATGAAGACCCAAAAGCGTTCAAACTGTTTTTAGATATAGGATTGCTTTCTTGCATGGTTGGGCTGCGTCAGGACGTCCTTTTGGACGGTAACAATCTGTTCAAAGAATTTCAAGGGAGCATTGACCGAACAATACGTTTTGCAGCAACTCAAGACACTCAAATACATCCAACCCTACTACTGGACGGCCGACCGTGGTACCGCCGAAGTTGACTTTGTGATTGACACCGGCAATGCCATCATCCCTATTGAGGTCAAGGCCGCAGTTAACCTGCCGGCGAAGAGTCTGAAAACCTATCGTGAGAAGTATCATCCACCATTATCCATTCGAGCTTCCATGACGGATTATAAGAAAGAAGATTGGCTGCTGAATTTACCCTTATGGTCATTGGAAGTTATTCCTATAAGCAAATAATAAATTGTCATCCCCCAAACCGCATGCTATAATGTTCGGTAGGGCAGAGTCATATAGCTGATCATACAGCTGTCGTGCTTGCACGAACTGCTGTATGATCAGCTATATGGCGAG
>JASGGU010000067.1:0-21582 GCA_047602645.1 Lachnospiraceae bacterium
CAGGAACCGTTTGCCATCATTGCTGCCTTTCCTGTTTCAAATAACGGCAGTGCCTCATCAATTCCTGTCAGGGCCACGTTCTTGGAAAATGCACCTATATCCATTAATTCCTTCATAACTTCCGATGCCTTCGTATAGGGCTCATCCGAGAATTTTGCTTCTCCATCCACAATTTTCTTTGTAATCTGAGGATCAAGAGAATAAGCAAAGCCTTCCACCATCATTGCCGCACACCAGCCATCCTTCGCTCCTACGGAAATTGGTACGATATCCGTTTTAGCCAGTGCTTCCACAACCGTCTTCAGTTCGCTGACAGTCTTTGGAACCTCAAGATTATTATCAGCAAATATCTGCTTATTATAAAGTACGATTTCATAAGAAATATCTTCAAAGGGGATTGCATAGGTATGTCCGTCCGATGCCGGAAGCTTTGCGGAAGGAATTACTTTATCCCAGTATCCGCTTTCCTCCAGGTAGCTGTCCAGAGCCAGTGCGCTGCCGGACTGAAGAATCGGGCTTGCCCAGCTTCCGCCGCGCTCCCACCAGACATCCAGGCCTTCACCGCCTGCGGAAATCATCGTCCTGATTTTTGTTTCATAGGTCTGTGCATCTCCCGGCACCATTTCTAATTCCACTTCCACATTTGGCAGCACCGTCGGGAGCTGCTCCATCACATATGCCATTTCCGCCTGAACATTTTCATCCGTATCATTGAACAGCATGTTCAGCTTCACCTTTTCTCCGGATGCCTCCTGGGCCTCGGATGCGACGTCCTTCTGCACTTCTTCCTGCGCCTGCGGCTCTGTTTTGTCATCCGCAGCCTGACTTTTGCCGTTTCCACAAGCCGTTAGCGATAACACCATTGCCAGCGCCAACGAAACCGATACTCCTTTTTTCAACTTCATCATAGTTTCTTTTCCTCCTTTTTCTGCCATGCAGAGCTGATAACTGTATCCTATTCCATTTTTCTCTTCTGCGGAATGGAATTTTAAGACCTGGTATGGAAAAAACAAAACGCTTACTGTTACTCTGTGTTTTTTTATGCGATTCTATTATATAATATAGTTATCTAAAAAACAGTAACATTTAAAGGAGCCGATATGGAGCGCCACAAGCTTTGGAAATCGTTAACTCTTAAAAAGAAAGTCCTGCTGCTTTTCTTACCGTTAAATATTTTATCTATTCTTGTCATATTAATTCTTTTCAGTTCGCTGATTGTTCACAACGGGAAGGAGGAAATGATGCAGAATGCCATGGACAAGCTGATCTTAGTGAGCGACCAGACGGATCGGATCATCAGCAACGTAAAATATAATATCAAGGCATTTTCCACAAGCTCCGCTCTGCAAAATGCCATCAACACAGACTATCCGGATAACACTTATGGAAGCTATCTGTTTTCCACCGCCATGCATGCCGCCATCTACAACATCATTGATATCAGCAGTCTGATTTCCAGCGGATATATCCAGACCTGGAACGGACAGGTCTATCACCTTAATACGAACAAGGTTTCTGAGCCAACCGAGGAAATGAACGCCCTGTATGAAGAAGTCACATCCCAGCATGGAAAAATCCTTCTGGAACCTCCTAAAAGCAATGACGGACTTGCCGCCTTTCATCTATCGAAATCACTGATTGACATTGATACCGGAGCGTGTCTTGGCATTCTTTCCTTTGACATTAAAGAGGAGCTGTTTTATGATGCGTATCGTAATGTCACAGACGGAAATACCGAAGCATTTTTGATTGCGGACAGTGACGGAAATATCATTTCCTCGCAGGATCGCTCCCTATTACAGACAACCATTGATTCCGAAATGTGGACGCAAATTATCGGCGCAAACAGTGCCTCCTCCGTCTTTTCTTCTGAGAATGAAAAAAATCTGCTGCTCACACGCAGCACAGAGACCGAAAACTTCTACGTTGTTTATTTCACGCAGTATTCCAATATTTATAAAACAGCACTCAACCTGACGATTTTATTATTAAGTGTCGGCATGGTTGTCCTGTTTATCACTATTTTACTTGCAAGGCTGCTTGCAAACAGCCTGATCAGACCGATTATTCAACTGGCAGACTATGCCGATGCGACAGGGAACGGCAATCTCGGACTCACAATTGCAATCCACTCCAACGATGAAATCGGTTTTTTGGCAAATCGGTTTGAGCTTATGAACCATAATATTAACGAACTGACAAACCGGATTTACAGTGAGCAAAACCAAAGGCGGGAATATGAACTCAATCTCATGCAGGCACAAATTAATCCTCATTTTTTATACAATTGCATGGACAGCATCAGCAGCCTGGTTACAGACAACCGGAATGAAACCGCCTTACAGATGATTTACCACCTTGGCTGCTACTATCGCGGCATTTTAAGCAAGGGAAGAAATCTGATCACCATACACGAAGAACTGCAGATGATTCAGGATTACTTAGAAATCCAACTGATTAAAACACCGGCGCTTTTTACTTATACGATCCGGGCGGAGGAGGAGCTGAAGCAGATGAAAATATTGAAGATGCTCTTGCAGCCGATTGTTGAGAATACGATTGTCCATGGATTTTCGGGTCTTACAGTACCCGGGCAGATTACCATTGATGCCGGTTCATGCGAAAATACGATTATCATTAAAATTACCGATGACGGAAGAGGCATCCCCGGCGAGATGATCGAAAACCTGCTGACTACGCCAAGTTCTATTTCCGTCCCCAAACATTTCGGACTGCAGAACGTGCATAATCGTATCCGCCTGAAATTCGGAGAGGAATACGGTCTTCAAGTATTATCAAAACAGGGCTGCGGAACAACCGTCATGATCCGGTTTCCGAAAACCTATTAAAAAGGAGTCTTCTTATGTATCAAATTATGTTTGTAGACGATGATCCCCTGATTCTTCGCAGACTTCATCAAATTCTGGACTGGGAAAATTTTCATTTTACAATTCTCCCCGATTCTCCGGATGGGATATCCGCACTAAAAAAACTGGAAACTCATCAGCCGGACGTGATGATTTGCGATATCAATATGCCAAACATGGACGGCCTGTCACTTGCCAAAAAGGCAAGAGAAAAGTATCCCTCGATACATTGCATTATTCTTACCGTTAATGACAGCTTCGGCTGTGCCCAGCAGGCACTTAATATTGGTGTTGACCACTATCTTTTAAAGCCGATTATTCCCGCTAAAATTGAAGAGCTCATTCAAAAAATCATTACACAGTTGGAGGAAAACAGAGAACAGGACCGATATGTGTCTAATCTATACAGCAAAGCACTCCTCAGTGAAAAAATGATTCGGGATCAATTTTTAAACTGGGTGGTTTCCGGTCGTCAGCCGCTCTCTGAGGAACAATTAACAGAGAAATTTGATTTTTACCGGCTTCCCATGCATGCGAAGGAATTTCAGATCATCTCTGTCCATATCAATCCGATGCAGGAATTTATTTTAGAGAAGCATAATATTGAGGATCTTTTACGAAATGTCACAAAGCATATTGAGGATGCTCTTTGCGGCTATCCCAATTGTGTTGTATTCAGCGACCGTTTTTATAATCTCAACATTCTGATCGGAATTCAGCCCGAGAAATCCTCTTTTTCTCCTAATGCATATTCCATCTGCCAAAGTATCCGCGACAGTCTTCTGTTTAACCTTAATTTGCCGGTCACTTTATTTTACAGCCGTTCCTATATGGGATACCAGAATATTTACCGCTGCTATTATGATACAAAATTTTTATCTAAATTTACAGAGTCCGTCATTGAAAAAGGAATTATTTCTTATGAAGAATATATGCAGACCTCAAAAAATCCTACCATTGATCTGGACAGTATCCGTTCACAGCTGTTGAAGCTGCTTCGCACTGACGCTCTGCCTGCTCTCATCGGTTATGTGCAAAAAATTTTTTCCGATTATTCCCCTGCCAATATGAATCCTGAAAATTTCAATATGCTGAAAATTGATTTTATTATGACGGGCATGATGTTCCTTCATGAAACAAAAGTCTCCCTTACCGATGTGTTTGGCAAATATTTTGATCCGCTTTCCGAAATTACGGAATGCATGCAGCCTGCCGAATGCACCCGCTTTATTCTGGATTTCTATACAAAAATTTTAACTTTTCTCCGCTCAGGAAAAATCTCTTCAGGCAGGCGGCTTGCCGAACGTACCATGGAATTGATTGAACAGAACATCTCAAACCCGGAGCTGAACGTCAAATGGCTTGCAGCTCAGCTCTATGTCAATGATAACTATTTGAGCCGTCAATTTCATAAGGAAATTCATATTCCGTTGATTCAATATATGATTTCAAAAAAGTTGGAAACCGCAAAAAACTATCTCGACAGCGGCTACCAAAACCTACAGCAGGTCGCCCAGATGGCCGGCTTTTCCGATCCTCTTTATTTCAGTAAATGCTTCAAAAAGAGGTTTGGCGTGTCACCGTCCAAATATAAGTAATACGTTATTTTCTATATAGCAGGGCGATTCATTACTCAGAACCGCCCTATCTGTATCATCCTATTTTTATAATCCCCTTTACAATATCCTCCTTATGATCCACACAGGAATCCATTGCTTCCTGTATTTGATCCAGCGTGAAATAATTGGTTACAATCTGTTTGATATCGATTTTGCCCGATGCAACTGCCTGAATGGCCAGCGGATAGATATTTCGGTAGCGGAATACCGTTTTCATCGTCAGCTCCTTATCCAACGCCATTCCTATCGGCAGCGTCATCATTCCGCTGGCACTGTAACCCACAAAGACAATGGTACCGCCTTTTTTGGAAGCCCTGATCAGATTGGAGGCCGTAATTTCCGAGCCTGCTGTTTCTATGGAAAGATCACATCCCTGACCGCCTGTCATTTCCAAGATTTTTTCTTCGCTGCTTTCCTCTCTGCCATTGATTACGGCATCTGCTCCGAGTTCCAAAGCCTTCTGAAGCCGTTTTTCCATAACATCTACAACGATTACTTTCGATACGCCCATTGTTTTGAGTGCCAGAAGAGATACAAGACCGATACAGCCCGCACCTGTCACAACGGCAGTCTGCCCGATACAGGCCCCTCCCTGTTTGGCTGCATGAAAACCGACTGCCAGCGGCTCGATCAAAGCGCCCTCCACCGTACTCATCGTATCCGGAATCTTAAAACAAAGGGATGCCTCATGAACGGCATATTCCTGAAAAACACCATCTACAGGCGGTGTCGCAAAGAAAATCACATCCTTGCAAAGATTATATTTCCCTGATTTACAATATTCACATACTCCGCACGTTTTTCCCGGCTCCATAGCGACCCTGTCACCTGCTTCCAGATCCGTCACATCGACCCCGGCCTTTACCACGGTTCCGCTCGCCTCATGCCCAAGCACGAAAGGGGGTTCTACAATAAAGTCACCGATTCTTCCGGATTCAAAGTAATGCAAATCCGAACCGCAAATGCCCACATGTTCAATCTTTACCAACACTTCGTTTGTCTTTGGCTGCGGAATTTCTGTCTCCCGAATCTCTACTTTTCTTAAGCCTGTCATAACTGCCTGCTTCATCCTTCATCCCTCCTGGATTCCCTGATAAAAAAACCAGTCAAAGTCGCCATATGCCTCCGATTTTCTACCGTTTGAAGTTGCATAGGGACCCATATATGCTCCGGTAAATCCTTCGTTCACATCCGAACTTAAAAGATCGGCCGGCAGCTCCTTGCAAAGCAATTTGTTCTCTCCTTCTTTGAAGGCGTAATAACAATCATACATTTCTCCGGTGCAAAACACCGATAAATAAATGCGGCCGTCCGGAATTTCAATTTCCTTTATTAATTGTTTTTCCGACTCCATCACCTGATAAAGGCGCAGTACCCTCCTTCTATTTTTTAGACCGACAAGAAGGCTGTAGTGATACCGGTCATCCTGTATCAAGGAAATTCCGCATTCTTCACAGCCTTCTCCCGGACAGAATTCCATGGCTGTTTTTGCCAAAAAGCTTTTATGCTGCTGCCTTCTGCCAATAAAGGAAGGACACGAAATTTCCTCCATCGTTTCCGGTCTCAGAAATAAACGCAGGTAGCCGGGCCGCTCATTTAAAGAATAAAGCCGCTCCTTCGGCGGATGAATCATATTCCAACCATACGCCAGTCTGGAATCTTCAAACGAATCACTGGCCGAGACAGGCAATATTGCTGTTCTTTCTAGAGTTGGAAAACGTTCCTGCATATGTACGAGACCATCGACGGTATCTGCCATCGGCCAGCCATCCTCTTCCCAGCGCATTGGAATCAGAAAGGTTTCTCTTCCCGTATTAAAATGCGTTTTTTGATAAGTTCGAATCCCCAAAAGCACCATCCACCATTCCCCGTTTTGTGTTTCAAACAAGTCTCCGTGTCCTACTACCGAAACAGGGCTTTCCATCGAGCAATGCCTGTGTGTCACAATGGGATTCCTCGGACATGGCTCATAGGGGCCCTTAATATCGGAAGCCCTAGCCATCATTACACTGTGATTGACAAAGGTGCCTCCTTCTGCCACGAGCAAATAATAGAATCCGTCTTTTTTATACAGATGCGGTGCCTCGATCCATTTACTTCTCGTCACAGCCCCATCCCATACTATGATTCGCTCTCCCCGAAATTGAAATGTTTCAGGATCCAGCTCACAAAGGTAGATTCCATGGTGCCCCTCATAAAAAGGCTCCTGATAGATAAAATTTCCCGTATACCACATCCTGCCGTTCTCATCAAAGAAAATACTTGGATCAATTCCGTCTGCGCCGTCAATAAAAACAGGATCGCTCCATGGACCTTTCGGACTCTTTGCCGTAATGATAAAGTTTTCGCGTATCGCTTCTCTTCCACCCGACACAAACGTATTGATGATATAGAAGTTCTCTTTGTAATATCGGATCGTTGGCGCCCATAAACCCAACGAAGTTTCGCAATTTTTATAATCGAGCTGCTCCGGCCGTTCGATTCCATGCCCCACCTGTTCCCAGTGAACCAAATCCCGGCTATGAAAAATCGGAAGACCTGGGTAATATACAAACGACGATGTTACCAAATAGTAATCCTCTCCTACTCTGCAAACAGAAGGATCCGGATAAAAGCCCGGTAATATGGGATTTTGAAAAACATGCTTCTTCATTGACCTGTCACCTCTCCTTTTATTTTAAAATCTTACTCTTTTACAGCTCCCATCGTGATTCCGCTGATAAAAGTTTTTGCCGTCAATAAAAACAAAATCAGCAGCGGAATGATTCCGATTGCAAGCGCCGTAATTTTAGCCGCCAGATCATTTCTGTAGGCTGAATTTAAATTGATGATTCCAATCGGCACCGTATATGTATCTGATTTATTTAATACGATCAACGGAACCAAAAAAGAATTCCAATTTGTCACAAAATTCATCAAACCCAATGAGGCGATTGCCGGTTTGATGCACGGAACTGCAATTGACAGCAGGATCCGCGGTTCCCCTGCTCCGTCTATCCGGGCGCTCTCCATCAGTTCCTTTGGAAAATTGCTTCCGATATAATTTTTCATCCAATAAACGCCAAAGCCCGTAGCGGCCGGCGGCACAATCAACGGCAGAAGCGTGTTCATCCAGCCGATTGCTTTCATCTCTACTACAAAAGCCACCAAACCCAGTTGTGTGGGAATCATCATCGTCACCAATACGAAGGCAAATAAAAACTTGGAGCCCTTAAACTGATACATTGCAAATGAGAAACCGCAGAGCGTGCTGACTATTAAGGACAGCAATGTGGCGGAAACCGACACGATCGTGCTATTTTTATAATATAATTCAAAATGTGCATGAAATACGGTTTTCAGATTCTCCAGCAAATAAGTCCCCGGCAAAAATGTAATTCCTTTATAAATGTCCTCTGTATACTGTGTGCTCATCATGATCATGAAGTAAAACGGAAGCAGGCAGATCAGCGCTATGAGCATCATGATCAAAAACAAGAGCACATTTTTAATTTTCAGACTTTTCATCTGCCATCCCTGTCCTTTCTTCCGATTATTTTCATCACAATAAATGCAGCCATCGAAAATACCAGGATGAATAAAAAGGTTCCATATGCCGCTGCCGCACCTTTTCCATATCTCATCTGAGATCCGAAGGATGTATCATAAATATACCAAATCGCTGTCAGGCAGGATTTTAATGGTCCGCCCACAAGTGCACTGGCTCCCGTAGACGATGACCATGAGCTGAACAGAACCTTTGGTTCATCGAACAGCTGAAAACCCCAAATAATATTCATGATTACAAGGTATTCGATAATCGGCTTTAAGAGCGGCACGGTGATTTTTGTGAATTTTGCAGCACCACTGGCGCCATCCACATCCGCAGCTTCATACAATTCTCGGGAAATACCGGAAATTCCCGCATTAAAAAAAATCATATGATAGCCAATATATTTCCAGCAGATCATTAAAACGACTATCATTCTTGCCAAAGAGGGCGTACCCAAAAAATTAATATGCTCCTTGATTATTCCGGCTTTCATCAGCAGCTCATTGACAGCTCCCGAATTCCAGTCGAAGAGCAGACTGAACAGCACTCCGATCGCAACCGGTATCGTGATATATGGTAAAAAGGCCGCCGTCCTGAAAAAATTTGCGCCTTTCAGCTTTCTGCTGTTAAATACGGAGGCAAGAAGCAAGCCGCCTAAAATAACAATCGGAATATCAAACATCATAAAAATCAATGTATTTCCGATGGCTTTCAGAAAATAAGGATCTTCCGTGAAAATATTTTTATAATTGCCAAACCCGATCATGACCGGTTCCGTAAATCCGTCCCAGTCATGGAGACTGATGAAAAAAGTATAAATCAGCGGATAACAGTTAAATGCGATATAGATCACAAAAAACGGAAGAATGAACAGATATGGCCAGAGGTAGCGGCCTTTCAGTTTCTTCGGTTTATGTACAGTCATGTTAACACTCCCTTCCCTGAGGGCCCCGGGTACCGCTTCCCTTTCATGAGGGACTGACCACTGCGGTACCGGGGCGCTGTACATGCTTTATTTCCGATAGACTATTTTTTTAATTCCGGCGCAAGCGCATTCATTTCTTCTTCAAACATCCTGCATGCCCCGTCAAGGTCAATGCCGGAATCACTGTTTACGGCTTCGGTAACCATTGACCATACTTCCATGATTGTGGCGTCATGCGTACTGACCGCTCTTACCTGAATATTTTCCATTGCCTTATTGAAAAGCAGATCTCCGATATTCTGACCACCGAACCAGTCATCGTATAAAGCGGCAAATTCAGGATCTTTATAGGCATCTACATTGGAAGTATTATAATTCACGATCTCTCTTTGTGTTCTTGTTCCCTCTTCCGTACTCATCCATTTAACGAAATCATACGCCGCCTGTTTGTGTTCGGCATCTCTCGGAATCATAAATGCGGATCCACCCCAGCTAAAGCAGCCCTGAGGAGGAATCGTCAGACCCCAGTTACCTTCACCCTCAGGATCATTGGGGCGAATTACATAATTAGGCGTCCAGCCTGCACACGGATAGAAAATGTGAAGATCATCCGCATAGGAAGCGCTGTAGGCGGTGGAAGATTCCAAAATATTATCCACAATACCCGCATCTCTGAACTTGATCATCCAATCCAGAGTTTCCTTTACAGAGGTCATATCTAATGTATCATTCTGCACAATCGGCAGAGGATTCTGACCGTCCATGATCTGCTTTACGTTGGTCAGACTCGCAAACATGTATACCTTGTCTCCGCTTTTTTCTTTAATCTCCACTCCTTTTTCCAGAAAAGCTTCCCACGTCGGAAACATCGCCGCGATCTCGTCCGGGTCATCCGTGCCCAGATATTCCTTTGCCAAATCCCGTTTATAGGCCAGGCCTGCCGTGCTTACATCCCAAGGGATGGCATTCAATTCACCTTTTTCATTACTGCACAGAGGCACCTGATATGCAAAAATCTGGTTCGTATCAAAAAGATAGGGCTCCGCACTCAAATCCTCCCAAATGTCCAGAGCCAGCATTGTTCCCCTTTGGTTTACCTCACTCGGAACGATATCAGGAAGCTCCAGTCCTGCACTGATTGTCGTCTGCAGTTTCTGGAACGATTCTTCCTGCTGTACCGTCACATAATCAAGTGTTACATTTGCTCCGGTCTTCTCCTTGTACGCGTTAAAAATAGTTTCAATGTCGCCCGCATTCCAGCCCCACATTGTGATCGTTTCCGGTTCTCCTGCTGCTGTTTCTTCTGCTGCCTCCGTCTTTTGTGCTTCACCACCCTTTGCCTCAGCACTTTTACTACCGCTTTCGGCGCTTTGGCATCCTGCCAGCAAGGATACTGCCGTTACAGCAGTAAGACTTAAAGCCGTCAGTTTTTTAAATATTCTGTTCTTCATACTTTTTCTCCCTTCCTTTGTCAATAACACCGTGTCATTTTGACGTGTTCTTTAGTTATAGCTAAATTGTAGACGTTATTGCGGGCGGACACAATTATTCAAACTATAGTTTCTGTATAATATTTATAGATTTCCCCGCCATGGCTTCCATCTTTTGGGACTTATGCGAAAAGCCTGTACATTTTGAAATTTTATGCTATGATAATGACAAATAATGTGGTAATTTTCACATAAAACCTGTCACATTTCACAAAAGACGGGGTTCTGAGAAATATCAGGCATGCTGCAGAAAAGGAGCTTTTTATGGGATATCTAAATGTATTGCTCGTAGATGATGAAAACCTTGTCGTTGAAGACTTGCAAACGCTGATCGACTGGAATTCCTGCGGTTTCCAGATTGCAGGATTTGCCTACAACGGAATACAAACCAACCGGCTGATTCAGAAAATCCAACCGGACGTGGTATTTATGGATGTCTCTCTTCCCGATACGGACGGCATCAGCTTATCCAGACATCTAAGGAACCGGTATCCGGATGTTATTATCATTATTTTAAGCGGCTATATGGATTTTTCCTATGCACAGGGAGCTGTGGAAATCGGTGCTCTCTCTTATCTTGTCAAACACCAGATGACTGCAGACCACCTGATTGAAGTGCTCGCCCTCGCACGCGAAACAATTGAAAAAAAGCGTCTTTCCAAGCTGCTGGGCAGCCGGCTTTTGCTGCGGGATATTCTGGAGCACAATACTCCCATGCTTGCGGAAGCGTCGGATGCCCTGTCTGCATACCGGGACTCCTTTCTGCTTCTCCTGCTCACTCCAATCACTCCTTATTTTCATAAACCGGGACAAGAGCCTTTGATCTATCAGCCGCATATTTCCGAATTGCTGGACCTGAGGGAACCCGGCATCCGCATTTTGGATATTTTTATTCATCATTCTGATTTTTTGATCTTTTTAGCCCCAGAAGCTGATACCCGGGCTGGCAGTCGTTATCGCGGCAATTTGGAACCTCTGATTAAAAAATTACAGGAGCATTTAAAGAAACAGACGGGACAGTCCTTTTTTACCCTTTATGCAGACTCAGAAACAAAGCTGTCCGGTCTCAACGGAGATTATGGATTTCTTTCTTCATCACGCGAACGATATCGTTTCCATCCGGAAAAGGAAAGCCTCTGCTTGAATATGACAAAAATCTCACCACATATCACACCGGATTTCTCATTTATTAACAGAGAAACTTTTATTCATTCTCATCAAAAATTTATAGGAAAGCTTGTACAATGTTTAACGCAGCTGCAGTCAGACAAAAATCTTCCCGGCTTTATGCAGTGCTGTGAGCTGACCGTATTGCTGTTGTCCGGGTTGTCAGAGTATCACGCCTCCATAAATTTGAATTCCTCCGGAGAAGAGTGCAGCTACACCGGTCAGATTGCTTCAATTCTCATAACAGAATGCCAAAAATACTATCGGGTCTACGAACAGCAGAAAAATTATTCACCCTCCACAAACTATATTTTGCAGTATATCCATGATCATTATAATCATACCCCTTCGCTGGCCGAAGCAGCCGCCAGATTAAAAAGCAATCCGATGTACATGGGGCAGAAATTCAAAAAAGATACCGGTCGAACTTTCCACGACTATCTGAATGAATACCGCATTGAGAAAGCCAAAGAGCTTCTCGCCTGCGGCAGCCTGAAAATCTTTGAGGTGTCCGAACAGGTCGGCATCAGCAACAGCCAGTATTTCAGCAAGGTTTTCAAGGATCTCACCAATGTCACCCCGAATGAATACCGGCTCGGACATTTTTCTTTTAGGAGGTAAACAGATGAATCGAAGCTTAAAATTTCGAATCCTCAGCCGGATGATCATCATTATTTCCATAATTTCTTTGATTCTGTCCCTGTCCATGCTGATAATTATCACCAATATTCTCAGAATTTCACTGGAAAGCCGGGCCAAAGATGATATTCAGCTTCTGACTTATCAGATAGGCGGCATTCAGGAGGATGCTGAACAGGCCAGCCGGATGCTGGCTATCAACGATAATGTACAGAATTTCCTGATCCGTGAACAGGCTTCTACGATTTCAGATGAGATCACCTCTGTCCGCACAATGATGTCTGGCATCGAGAGAAATGTACTGTTACAAGACTATGTACAAAGCTTCTGCATCGTATCCGCCTCGCATCGGGGCTACTGGAACAACAGCCCGAACAGCAATGATTTTTTAGAATGGTTTGAAGAGAATGCGCTGGGAGGTCAGGCTGTGGATGATTTTAACGGCTTTACCAATAATTACTCGTTTCCTGTCACCGTAAACAGCTCCCAGCCCGTTCAATTGGTCAGCTATGTCTGCCCTGTAAGAGCGGTTACCAAGGGACAGCAGGTGACGATCGGACGGTTAATCATCAATTTGAATTTCGACCAGCTGCTTTATAAACTGAAAAATCAGACGACTCTTTTTGACCAGATTGCAATTTTAAATCAGGACAGAGATCTGATGTATCTTTCCTCCGGTGATTCCGCAGTTTTTATGGAGAATGTTGCTTCCATGACCTCAACAGCGCAGAAGATCGACGGAAATTATTATAGTTTACAATATCTTCCCTCCACCGGATGGTATCTGGTCACTGCCGCAAACATGTCCCAGTCCTACGATCTATTACACCCTTCCTACGTGGTCATCGGTTTGCTGATTATGTTGATCATCATCCTCTGCATTTTGGTCTTCTTATACCCGCTGCTAAATCAGATCACTCATCAGATACAGAATCTAAGCAGTGCGATTGATCAGGTCCGGTTAGGTAATCTGGATACAAGTGTGGCTTTAAACGGCTCTGAAGAGCTGAAAAATATTTCCGACGGCTTTAATCTGATGACAGTTTCCATTCAGGAGCATATCAACAACTCCATTGAAGAAACAGAACGTTCCCAAAAGCTTTCTTTTGAGCTGTTGGTGGCTAAAATAAATCCACATTTTATTTATAATACGTTAAATTCAATTATTTATCTCGCACGCAAAGAGCAGTGCACGGATATTATCAAGATGACAAGTGCCTTTATCTATCTTCTTCAGGACAGCATTCATCTGGGACACTCTCCCCTATATGCCCGTTATGAAAATGAAGCGAAGGTCATCCGCCAATACATGATTATTCAGGAATATCGCTACAAAGACCGTTTCCAGTTTCGGCTTTCATTCGATCCCGCCCTCAGCACCTGCTATATTCCCCGGAATATTTTGCAGCCATTAGTAGAAAACTCTCTGATTCACGGAATCTGTACAAACGACAAACCCGGTATGATTTCTCTCTCGATAGAAAAAATGGAGGAACACGTACTAATTATACTCGAAGATAACGGAATCGGAATGGAACAGGCCTATGCGGATCAGCTTTTGTCCGCGCAAACAGATACGGACGCAGATCGCCGCGCCCGTATCCGTCCGATCGGTATCAATAATATCGCCGACAGGTTACAATATCTCTTTTCCGGAACACATACCTTTACAATCAAGAGCCGGCCCGGCAGCGGTACGGTTATTACCATTCGAATCCCGCTTGTACAGGATCCCGGCGAAAAAAGCAATGCCGGTTTGGACAGCGGCTTGGATAATCAACTGTGAGGTATCTTTTCTCTGTTTAAAAACACCTCATGAACCGCCGTTTCCCCGTTATATACCTTTACCCTGATCGCTTCCTTCTGCAAGCGCGGCGGTATGTCGGCATGGATATGAATTTTTTTACCTTCCACTGTCACATCCAAAACCTTGATGCCCCAAAGTCCGAGTGCTTTTTTTTCATGCACATCTACTGAAATCAATTCGAGCTTTTTATCCAGGTATTCCGCAGCCGCAAGAATAATCCCGCAGCCCCACAGCAAACTTGAATCATACTGCATCCCTTCATATCCGCAATGTGCCCAGTTTTCATACGGAAGATTCTGAAAGCCGCCGTGCATTGCCGCTGCGGCACGTTCTAAATACTCCCATTTTCCAGTGTCGATGTAGTATTCATACAACAGAATCGCACAAAGTGCTTCTCTGGCATCATTCCACTCATTATCCGTATTCTGCACTGTGAAGCCTCCGAATGTATCAATCTGTATTCCCGGATGGTTCCAGAGCTGCTGTGTCAGAAGCAGATAGTCCACCACTTCTTCCGCTTTCTCCTGATCCTCCAGGCACTTTGTCATGCGGAATCTCTTTAAGTATGCAAAAGACGCAAATATCGCCGACAAATTACACTGTGGATACTGAGCAGTAATTCCATCATAAAAGGAAAATGATTTTTTTGCACAGGACAGAAATGTTTCCAAATCAAACCATCGCTGTCTGGGCCTCACATAGCGATCAATAAACTCTACTCCTGACATACCGGCATTTATAAAATCACCTCGACCCAAAAATTCTCCTAACTCGAGCAGAAACAGCGCACTGGCTGCCGTTTCCGCGTTAAAATCTCTGAACTGCAGTCTGCTCGGCTCTCCCTTTTCATTAAACCAGGATGGAATGCAGCCGTCTTCATGTTGCACCTTGAGCAAAAATTCTCCGTAAGGAATACAAAAATCCAGAATTTCCTGTTCCCTGTCCGGAAATACCTTCTTTGCCCACAGTACTAACAACCATGCCGTATAAGACATCTGAAGCGTATGAAATTCATCCCGGTATCCTGCCCAGCCGTCATCTCGCAGCCAAGTTTCCGTACCGTCCTCTTCCAAATAGCAGATAACAGGAAACATTCCGTTTGTCCGCGGCGCCCCCAAAATCAAATCCAAAATCTGGCCGGCCCGATTGACCCATTCTCGGTTTCCCGTCTTTTCTCCATAACGGTACATTCCGTATCCGGTTACCAGTTCCTGCAGCCAGCAGGCGAACCATGCATCGTGTTTATAATTGGTTCTGCTGAACCATTCCCCCTGTCTTCTTCCGGTTACGGCTCCTACTGTTTTTCCGTTTTTCTCATAGGTATAAAAATCTTCCGCCGTCCGTCTGTCCCATATTTCCTCTTCCCATTGCCGCAGAGTGAAAATTTCGGGAAAGCGCACATTCTCATATAAATCCTCACAGGTTTCCTCTCTGTAGGCTTTATATCTATTCCAAAGATAACGCACCGCTTCCCGATATCCCAGCTTATACGGGGCCTGCCGAACCATAAGCGTATAGCAGTAGGTGCAGGATTCTCCTGCCTCCAAATGAATCTGTACAAAGGAACTATCGCTTCCTCTGATAATATGTGTATGTCCCGCTTCGCAGGGCTGATCCGGCTTAAGTCCTCTGATCCCCACTCCCCCATAGGAAAACCAAGGGTGAATATTTTCCGTCACATTCAGATCCATTCCCAACGGCAGCCTTTCCAGATCCGCTTCCAATATGCCCTCCAGCCCGGCTATAATACCTGCAAATATCTCGTTTTGCTGCATCATCACGATTGGCGTGCGAAAATTGTAATGAGAAATAATGTCCATCGGGACACTTTTGATTCTCTGACTCCATACAAAATCTAACGGTCCTTCCTGTGCCGTATCTGTCTCCCGCTTCGGAATCATATAATTCCATTTATCCTCTGCTGCGCGAAGGCAAAGGCTCTTTTTCGCAGTTAAGGTAACTCGGAAATGGATCGTATGTTCACAAGTATTCAACTGCTCATCACCATCTTTTTTCAACAGCTTTTCCATGCTGATTTCTCTGTGCAGCGTATAATCCGGATGTTCAGCCAAAACACGCAGAATGCCATTTTCCTGTCCCAGATCCTCTATCTGCTCCTGTTCCTGATAGTAAACAGCAAACAACCTTTCATCCAGCAATCCTGTCACATGCGGGAAGGATTCCAGTACAAGCCTATCTCCGTCCTCTCCCTTTAAATAAATTTGCTCCCGATAAGATGTATTGTCTCCGGCACATACTAATTTTAATTTCTTATTTTCTATGATACGTTCCATTGTTACTTGCCATGTCTTCCCTGCACATGGCTTCCCCCTTTCTATTGATCTTGTTTCCTGCATACCCAGCTATATTGACCGCACCCTACCCGATAAATGACAGAGTGCTCCGTTTCCACCGGTTTTTTCAGCATAGCAGTTTGTCCGCTGCAAAAAATCCGGCACACCTGCCCGCATTTTTTTGGCAGTCGGACTTCGGCCCTCGTATTAAAAGGCACTTGTATCTCATAAAGAAACTGCTCCGGTTCCTGTCTCCAGGAAGAAACCACATGACCGTTCAGTACATCCATTTCCACATGAACCCACGGCAATTTTTCCGGTACCGACGGAGCCAGCAGCAGCTGTTGTAATCCTTCCCCGTCCTGGACAACCCGGATCCCTCCCAGATATTTATAGAACCAGACACAGGCAGCTGCCAGCATCGGCTGATTTCTGGAATTCATAATATTATTATCCCGATCCGCTTCCCACCTCTCCCATATCGCAGTAGCGCCCTTTTTTAGCATATATCCAAAGCTCGGGGCCGTATCCGCCATCATCAGCTCATACGCCGTGTCATCCTCTCCGTTTTTGCAAAGAACCTCAAGCAGCGCCTTGGTGCCCATATTTCCTGTTGTCATATGGTAATTATGGGCTTTTATATCCTCCACAATATTTTTTACAACAGCCGCTCTATTCTTCTCTTCCACAAGCCCCAGTTCCAGAGACAGCGCATTGGAACTTTGACTTCCTTGATCGTACTGTGCCGTAGATTTTTGAAAAAATCTTTGTTGATAGCTGTGATATACGGATTCCTTCAGACCGGAGAGATAACCGACATCCTCCCTTCCCAAAATTTCTGCCATTTCCTTTATCTGCGAAATAGAAAAATACAAGTAAGCTGTAGATACTAAGGTAGCCGTCACGTGTCTGGAGACCGCACCCGCACCATACTCTTCCGGATAACACTCTCCGGGAGGGCAGGCCCATTCTCCAAAACCAGTTCTGGAAATAAGCCAGTGATCTGCTTCCTTCAGCAATACCTGAAGATAGCGCAGCATATTGTCATACGTTTCTTCCATCAGCCTTCGGTTCCCATAGACCTGATCCATAAGCCGCACGAGGCTAATCGGCGTATTTACCTGTGGATCACAAGGACGTCTTCCCCATCTGAAGGGCGCCGTATCCGCAAAATATCCCTTATCATTCTGCGTATCGTAAACATCCCACGCCCATTTTTCAAAAAAACTTCCCATATCGAAATGATAAGTGCAGCCCTCTGCCCGCGATGTCGTATCGGTGGTCCAGCCATGACGTTCATCTCGCTGTGCGGAATCCGTCGGTATTCCCATCAAATTACAGGCATCTGTATGCTTCATTACCCTTGCCAGATCATTTAAAAACTCATTTCCGGAATCAAATCCGGCATTTTCTTTTAAGTCGCTGTGCACGAATTCCACAGTGAGCTTTTTGACACTCGCCTTCCCCTCCACCTGCACCGTAAAATACCGGAATCCATGATACGTAAACCGGGGCGCGTACTCTTCCTCTTTTCCGCCCTTCAAAATATAACTGTCTTCGCACCTCGCCAGCCGCAGCGGTACCCTGTCAAGGCATCCTTCTTCATTCAGCTCCTCTGCAAAGGAAAGAGTAATCATCGCCCCTGCTTCACCTGAAGCACTGAGCCTAACCCAGCCTGTCTGATTTTTTCCCGCATCATACAGCAGGCTTTTGTCCTTGAGTCTCCCCAGATATTTTGGCTCGCTCCGGCCGATTCTGCGAACAGGCGGAAGAAGCTGACCTACTCGTCTGCCGCCCGGATCTTCCACCACCGTAGCCAAAATCCAACCGTTCGGCCGCTGATGCTCTTTCAAAAACCGAGGCTCATATTCAGGAGTATCCCACCCCTCCTTTTCCAGTCTCGCATCATAATCCTCGCCGTCATAAATGCTGTTATAAGTGATCGGACCCTTTGCCACACACCAACCGATTCCCCAGTCTGTGAATTCCTCCTGCCTGCTTCCGTCCTCATATTCAATATTTAACTGTACAAGTACCTTTGGCAGTCCCGCCCATCCGGTTCCTAAAATCAGACCGATTACATTTCCTTCCGTTTTGATATCCTCTGTTACATCATAAACGGAATAAAGCAGAGTTTTGCTGTAATCGCTCGGTGCCGGATCCAGAACTTTGGTCCCGATTTTTTTTCCGTTCAAACGCAGCTCATAATAACCGGCACAGCACACATAGGCTCTTGCTGCAGCGATTTTCTTTTCCGATGTTTTAAAAAAATAACGCATTAAAATACCGTTTCCAATGAGTCCGCCCAGAAAGCTCATCCAGTTTCCCTTCCAATCCTCCAACCTCAACAGACCCATCTCAAACCAAGCCGGCTGACTGTATTCCGACACCTGATCCTGCTCATTCCAGATACGCACCTTCCAGTAAACTCTCAGTCCGCTCGTAAGCGTTTTGCCGCTGTATATAATTCCATAGCACCGGCTGCCAATGATCTTTCCCGTATTCCAGATATCATAAATTTCTCCCCGTAAATATTCCTGACTGGATGCAGCCACAATTTGATAGGCACTCTGATATCCATTTACCTGTTTACATTCTGTCTGCCAGCTAAATAAAGGATTCTCCTTCTGTACCCCCAAAGGCTCTCTCTCATATTCACACCGCAGATTCACCGGAATATATTCGTTCATTCCGCTCCTCCTTTTCTCCTGCTTACCATTAACAACCGGTAGCAGCCTCATTATCTCCGAGACCTTATTTTTACTCAATAAGAGAGAGTATAGATTTTGTATGTTTTTTATGGAAAACGGACGCAACTGACATCAAAAAAATTTCTGCACGAAATGATTGACCTTTTCTTATTATACTGCTACAATGATGTCACATTTATAAGTCGAAAGGAAGTGAGACAATGGACGGCAAACCCCGAAGTCCCAGAAACAGATTCAACCCCCAATGCGGGAATACTAACCAATGTACCGGTGCATATTACAGTCTGTTGTCCATTGTGCGTTTACGCTAATGGTTTCTTGCCTGTGTAGTTGCCGCCGTCCATTGGGGCGGCTTTTTTGTTATATAGGAAATTCCTTCGAATTACCTATATAACAAAATTTAATGCGCAGCTGCGCGCGCGGAACAAAAGCTGTGCTGCCGGAGTATTTGACCGTGAGAGTGAGCGAAGCACACTTTTGTTCTTGCAATAAAGTGTTTTCGCCGGGGAATTCTTAAAAAGAAAGGAATGATTCCAGTGAACATCATGAACAAAAAAAACTATGGCAGACAGCTGCAAAAAAATCAAAATGAAATCGAACGCATCCTTTGTTCTTATGCTCTTCTAACAGCAGAGGAGCTGTTCGAAAACCTGTCTGCTGCGCAGACAGGACTTACAAATGAGGAAGCCGAAAGCAGGCAGGACGAATATGGAAAAAATATAATTGCTGCCGAAAACAAAAACACAACATTGCACAGACTGTGCGAAGCAGTCATTAATCCTTTCAACATTATTTTACTGCTCGTGGCGGTTGTCACGTACTTTACGGATGTTGTGGCATCATTAGAACCCGATTATCTCACCGCAGTTATTATTTTACTGCTCGTATTTTTATCCGGGTTGGTTGCCTTTATACAAAGCCAGCGCTCTAATGCTGCGGTTGAAGAATTATTTCAAATGATTTCTAATAAAGCCGATGTATGGAGGGACGCACAACTGATTGAGATTCCTATGGACGAAGTTGTTCCCGGTGATATTGTACGGCTTTCGGCAGGTGATATGGTTCCTGCGGATGTGCGATTTTTGACTACAAAGGACACCTTTGTCGCTCAGGCGGCTTTGACAGGGGAATCCAACCCTGTGGAAAAATTCAGCGGCATCCGGAACGAAGAGAATCGCGCACTAACGGATTTGCGCAACATCGGATTTATGGGATCGAACATTGTGGGCGGCAGCGCGACCGCAATTGTCCTTACAACCGGCAAAAATACTTATTTGGGATCGATGGCAAAGTCTTTGTCCGGCGACAGAGCTAAGACCAGCTTTGAACGGGGCGTAGACTCGGTCAGCAAACTGCTGATCCGCATGATGCTGATCATGGTTCCTATTGTGTTTTTTATTAACGGTTTCGCAAAAAATGACTGGCCCGGTGCACTCCTGTTTGCTGTGAGCATTGCAGTAGGACTCACGCCGGAAATGCTGCCCGTCATTATGACTTCTACGCTCGCCAAGGGTGCGGTTTCCATGTCTAAGCATAAGGTGATTGTCCGCACCCTTGGTGCAATACAGACGTTCGGAGAAATGGATGTGCTTTGTACCGATAAAACCGGCACGCTGACCGAAGATAGAATTGTGCTGGAAAAATATATGGATGTGCACGGCAAGGACGATGACAGGATTCTGCGTCAAGCTTACCTCAACAGCTATTTTCAGACCGGACTCAAAAACCTGATAGACATTGCCATAATCAATCGGGCTATGCAAAACGGGCTGGAAGATATTCTGTCTTCTTACAATCGCGTTGATGAAATTCCTTTTGACTTCTCCCGCCGCAGAATGAGCGTAGTCCTGACGGATGGCAACGGCGGCAGACAGCTTATTACAAAGGGCGCAGTTGAAGAGATGATTGCAATCTCCTCTTTTGCAGAAATAAACGGATGTATTTTGCCTATGGACGAAGAAACCCGCCATACGGTGCTTGCAACTTATCAAAAGCATAATACCGAAGGTCTGCGGATGATTGCCGTTGCACAAAAAAATGGGGTTCCCGAAAGCGGCGACTTCACTGTATCTGATGAAAGAGATCTGATTTTGATTGGCTTTGTAGGGTTTCTTGACCCGCCTAAGGAGAGTGCCGGGGCTGCTATTAATGCACTTCTGAAGCACGGCGTACGCACCGTGGTACTTACCGGAGACAGCGAGGGCGTCGCCTTAAAGGTTTGCGGCAAAGTCGGGGTGAATACCTCTCGCCTCATAACAGGTCCCGCTATGGAGCAGATGGATGACAACGCACTAGTGAATGCAGTAAAAACCTGTGATTTATTTGCAAAACTTTCACCGTCTCAGAAGGAACGGGTAGTAAAAGCGTTCCAGACCGCAGGCCATACAGTCGGCTATATGGGCGACGGCATCAACGATGCACCTCCGCTGCGGCAGGCTGATGTTGGAATTTCGGTGGACAGTGCAGTGGATATCGCCAAGGAAACCGCAGATATCATCCTGCTCAAAAAAGATTTAATGGTGCTTGAGGAG
>JASGGU010000068.1:0-21276 GCA_047602645.1 Lachnospiraceae bacterium
AATCGAACCCACGTATCTAGCTTGGAAGGCTAGTGTTCTACCATTGAACTACACCTGCAAAATGCCCAGAGCCGGAATCGAACCAGCGACACGAGGATTTTCAGTCCTCTGCTCTACCAACTGAGCTATCTGGGCGAATAAATTTGCTAGCACAAATTTCTGGGCTTTACAAAGATGTGTTGAAAGTTTACTTTCATAAACATTTTTGTGAAGGACAGGTTTGATTTGCATTTGCAAATCAAACGGTCATCGAAAAAACGAAGTTTTTGAAGATGACATTTGCGCGTCTTACCACCGGTAAACCATTTGGCACTCGCAAATGCTATTATATACATTCCCAGACATTTTGGCAAGCAATTTTTTCATTTTTTTTTATTTTTTTGTTTTGGATTACATTTTATGTAAAATTATCCGATTCACCCGGCTCCTCAAAAGCCACTGTCACGTAGTATCCACGCGGCTTTTCTTCTATACTTTTTACGATGCCTTCTTTTGTTTTCAGCCGTTCCCGAAACGGGTAGTTGGCGGACATCGCAAGCGACGGATCAATCGTATAATAACAACTCACAGGAAGAATACCCTCCGTCACGGTAATATGCTGCCCTTCCGTGAGCAATCCGTGCCGTTCCATTTTAAACTCCATCAATCTCAACTTTATCACCCGCTATTTTCTTAAGCCTTATCATAACACATTCTTTTGCTTTTAGTGCAATTATTTTCATAATTCTATTTTTGATACCCGGCAGTATACTCAAACTTTTATTTTCAAGACAACGGCCGCAGTTGCCGGCAGTGTCAAATTCAGTCTGCCATTTACCACCGCATATTCCTCCGCTCTCGTATGAAAACCGTTTTCATCTGTATACATCAGGCAAAGTGCAGAAGCCTCTCTCGGCACGCCAATATCCCATACCTTCATTTCTATTTTCTTTTTGCAGTCATTGTTATTGACAACCACAATACATTGATCCGATCTGGTAAAACGCCCGAAAGCAAGAATATTATAGTCCGAAAGCAGCATTTTGCCGGATCCGGCCTTTAATTCCCGATTTTCCTTATGGATGCGGATCATTTCCCTATGAAAGCGGATTAGCTCCGTATCCTCTCTTCCCCACGGATAGGTTCTCCTGTTGTCCGGATCGGTAAAGCCGCAGACACCGGCTTCATCTCCATAATAGATCGTCGGCGCACCCACCCATGTCATCTGAATCAGAACCGCTTCCCGAAATACCGCCTTATTCACTCCGTGATCGGCAGCCTCCGAACCCTTATTGCCTACGCGGCCCACAACCCGGTTTGTACGCGTCAAAAAACGGGAATGATCATGATTTGACAGCTCATTCATCGAAACAAACAGAGAAGGAGATGTAAACTTCGCCATATTCGCACACATCATACTCCAGAAAAATCCTGCATTTCCGCGCAGATCCTCTCGATAATCATCGCTGTGCTTTTGCATGCCGGTCAAAAACCAGGTTACAGGCTCCATAAACGCATCATAGTTCATGATCGTATCCCACTCTTCTCCCTTCAGCCATGCGGAAGGGTCACCATAATGCTCCGCGATAATAATTGCCTCCGGATTTGCCTCCTTTACGGTTCTCCTAAAATCCTTCCAAAACTTATGATTTGTCTCGGATCCATATCCCAAATCCGCCGCCACATCAAGTCGCCATCCATCCGCATTAAAGGGCGGGGAAACCCATTTTCTCGCAATTTGCAGCATGTATTCGTATAGCTGCGGGGAATCCTCGTAATCCAGCTTCGGGAGTGTATCATGTCCCCACCAACCGTCATAAGAGGTATTATAAGGCCAGTTTCCGGAAGAAAACTTGAAAAAACTCCTGTAAGGGCTGTCCGCCGCCACAAAGGCACCCTTTTCATATTCCTCCGAGGGTTCGTAAATCCGCTCACGGTCCATCCATTTATTAAACGAGCCGCAGTGATTGAAAACACCGTCAAGAATGATCCTGATCCCTCTTTTATGTGCCTTCTCCACAAGCTCGATAAACAGTGCGTTACTGGCCTCAAGATTCTTTTTATTGGTTACCCGGTTAATATATTTCGTCGCAAACCGGTTTTCATGCTGATCCGGGCCAAGCAGCTCTCCCTGCTCATCCACAATCCTGCCGATATGCGGATCAATATAGTCGTAATCCTGAATATCATATTTATGATTGGAAGGTGACACAAACAGGGGATTGAAATAAATCACTTCGATCCCCAAACCGCTCAAATAATCAAGCTTCTCTATGACTCCCTTCAGGTCTCCTCCGTAAAATTCCCGCACCCCCATTGCAGCCGGATATTTATTCCACTCCTCGACACGGACGGTTCCCTCGCCAATATAACGATATTCATTCGTCTCCACATCGTTACCCGGATCGCCGTTGCAGAACCGGTCGACATAAATCTGGTACATAACCGCGCCCTTTGCCCAGTCAGGCGTTTTAAAGCCCGGATACAGTTTAAAATGATAGACCGCATCAACGCTTTTGGACGGGCCCTTTAAATTATAGTAACAGCTCAGCTTACCGCAGCATATTTCAAAATAATAGGTAAGCGGTTCATTGTCTGCCTGATACTCATATTCATAATAATCAAAATCATTGAATGACTCCGTCTTCTCCATCAAGAGGCGATCCCCGTTGCAGACCAAAAATACATAATCCGCATTGTTTTTTGCCGTTCTGAAGCGAAGCTTCACCAACCCATAAGGGCTTGGTTCCACCGGAATAATATAATCTTCCGAATAATCGCAGAATAAAGCTCTTTTATTTAATAAAGGGCGCATACTTGACAAGTACATCCCTTTCTCATATTCCGAAACAAAATGCTGGGAATCCATGGTACAACTCCTTTTATCATTACTGTGATGCGAAAATACCTGCCTTCTCATTATAAAGTCACTCTCTCAGGCAGCTAATTTTGCTTCTTTTTATTATACAATCTTCATACTTGATATACAAGCGCTTATCACATCTGCCACCAAATGTAGTGTTCCTTAAAAAACAAGTTCTAACTTCTTTATACTGTATGGAAAAATGGTTATTTCATACAAAAATTTTTTTCAAAATACAAGTACTATTCTATTGACAAGGTCAATATCATACCATATGCGCGCGCAGCTGCGCATAAAATTTTATTTAATAGGGAAATCCGTAGGAATTTCCTATTAAATAAAAAAGACAGCCTCACGAATGCTGTCTTTTTTGGAGAAGGTATTTCTTTCTTATGGGGTATAGTTAAAAACTATACAATGTATTGGGGGGGTTACAAGAAGTATTGTAGCATTGCCCCCTCCTAAAATCTAGCCTTAGGATGCACAAACTTTACAAAATTGATGTTCCTTTTTTGTTTATTATGCACAAATCAGCCCTCAAACAACGCCTCAAACTCGTCTCTGCCGATCTTTTCCTTCTCAAGCAGCAACGCAGCGCACTTATGCAAAATAAACTCATGATCCTTAATAATCGATTCTGCGCGTTGATAGCAATCGCTGATAATCTTTTTTACTTCTCTATCTATTTCACCGGCCACAGACTCACTGTAACCTCTCGTATGAGCCAGATCACGGCCGATAAATACCTCGTCATCATCATTATCATAGCAGATGACGCCGATAGCATCCGACATTCCATACTTTGTGACCATACTTTTTGCGGTCTTTGTCGCCTGCTTGATATCCGAGGATGCACCCGTAGTAATATCGTCAAAAATAAGGGCTTCCGCAACACGGCCTCCAAGAGAAACAACAATATCCTGCAGCATCCTGCCCTTTGTATTAAACATCTCATCCTTTTCCGGCAGCGGCATTGTATAACCCGCGGCACCCATACCGGTAGGAATAATCGAAACGGAATAAACCGGGCCAACGTCCGGCAGACAATGGAACAATATCGCATGACCCGCCTCGTGATAAGCCGTAATCTTCTTTTCCTTTTCGGAAACAACCCTGCTCTTCTTTTCCGCGCCGATGCCGACCTTTACAAAGGCTCTTTTAATGTCCTCCTGCTTAATAAACCCTCTGTCCTCACGAGCCGCATAAATGGCAGCCTCATTCATCAGATTTTCCAGATCCGCGCCTGTAAATCCCGCCGTCGTGCGGGCAACCTGTTCGATATCCACATCCTCCGCCAAAGGCTTGTTTTTGGAATGCACTCTTAATATATCCGCTCGTCCCTTAATATCCGGCGTTCCAACACCAACCTTTCTGTCAAAACGTCCCGGACGCAAAATTGCCGGATCAAGAATATCCACACGGTTTGTAGCAGCCATGACGATAATACCTTCATTAACTCCAAAACCGTCCATTTCCACAAGTAACTGGTTCAACGTCTGTTCGCGCTCATCATGTCCGCCGCCCATACCTGTACCTCTTCGTCTCGCGACGGCATCAATTTCGTCGATAAAAATAATACACGGCGTACTCTTCTTTGCTTCCGCAAACAAATCACGCACCCGGGAAGCGCCGACGCCTACAAACATCTCTACAAAATCAGAACCGGAAATGCTGAAAAACGGCACGCCCGCTTCACCTGCAACCGCTTTTGCAAGGAGCGTCTTGCCGGTTCCGGGAGGGCCTACCAGAATAACTCCCTTCGGAATTCTTGCGCCTACCTGAATATACTTTTTCGGCGCCTTTAAAAAATCTACAATTTCCTTCAGCTCATCCTTCTCTTCATCAAGACCGGCCACATCCTTAAATGTCATTTTATTATCATCCGAGGACAGTTTCGCGCGGCTCTTTCCAAAATTCATGACCTTTCCGCCGCTGCCGCCCGCACCGGCCTGGTTATTCATATAAACAAACACAACCGCCATGGCTCCGAATATCAGCAGGCCCGGCAGCATATAGCTCATAAACCAGTTTTCCCGCCGGACATCCTCCATAGAGTATGCGGGAAATTTTTCTTTTAAAACATCTTCAATCTTATTGACATCGGAGACATAAAGATATTTCTCTTCTCCGTTACGGAGCATCATCTCAATGACACCCGTAGGAACCTCCCCGTTCTGCACGATATTGATCGACATGATCTGGTCGCCATCAAGGCTTTCCGTAAATTCCGAATAGGTAATATATTCCTCTCTGTCCGTCCACATTTCCCGCCAAATCAACACCATAAAAAGAAACAGGGCAATTAATAATACATAAAATCCAAGACCTTTATTTCCTTTGTTCACAATGAACCTCCCTCCTGTCTTTGACATAATTTCCTTTTATGAATCATTCTTTTCTCCGTCACGGTATTATCCTATTCCATTTCCACAACGCCGATATATGGCAGATTTCTATATTTTTGTGCGTAATCCAGTCCATATCCCACAACAAACTCATCGGGAATTTCAAATCCCGTATAATCCACAGCCACATCTGCAACGCGCCTCTCCGGCTTGTCAAGCAGTGTACAAAGAGACAAACTTGCAGGTCCGCGTTCCTTTAATATATTCAATAAATAACTCAGGGTTCTTCCTGAATCTATAATATCCTCAACAACAATTACATGCTTATCCTTCAGCGGCTCATCAAGATCCTTTACAATTCTTACAACACCGCTCGATTCTGTTTCATTTCCATAGCTGGAAACCGACATAAAGTCAATCGATACCGGAATGGTGATCCTTTTTGCAAGCTCACACATGAAAAAGGTTCCTCCTTTTAATACGCATACAAGATGCACGCTTCTTCCTTCATAATCCTTGCTGATTTTTTCTCCAATTTCCTGAATTCTCCGGTCGACCCGCTGTTCATCCAGCATGACCTTGATCTTTTCACTCATCATATAATCCTCCGATAACCTGTATTTTTAAAATACGCTTTGTCTGCTCCGTAACCTTGAACCGCCCGCTGATGCGGTAGCCGATGATCCATATAATTTCATGCCCCTCAGCAAGAAGCAGCACTCTGCCGCGTTCCTGCTTCGGTATTTTTTTATTGATAAAATAGTTTTTCAGCTTCTGTTTCCCAAGTGTTCCGTCCAGATACAGATAATCCTGCTCTCTTCGGGTTCGAATAAACAGACTATTTTTTATTTTATCATAATCCAACCATTTCGTATAGGTATTTTGCGGAATATCTTTGACTTTTTCCGCATCCAAAATGCTGCATATAACGCAGCATCCGTTTGCAATCTCTGTTTTTTTTTCTATATTTACTAAAATCTCCTGAAAAGGAGGCTCCTCCTCTGGATTTTTAAGTCTGGGACCGATATAAATTTCCTCTTTCAAACGCACCGCCGTCCGATCCTTCGGAAGATAAATTTCCTTCCCGGCCGATTTTCCGCACAGCGATAGAATTTCATCAATATGCGTTCGCGTAAGATCCTTCCATTCCCCAAACAATACCCGCAGCACATTTTTTATTAAATAACGCCGGATCACCGCTTCGTCTTCACAAAGTGCCCTGACAGAAACCGCAAAGCCCTGCCCCTCTTTTCGGACGGCCTTTTCAGAAAGCTTCCGTGCCTGATTCGCGAGATAGCCCTCAGCCTCCCGCACTTCATCCGCCGCCTGTGCAATGTGCACCGCCGCAGCCTCCTGAATTTCTTCCAGCGCCGGAATCGCCTTATTTCTCAACAGATTACGAGAATAGATAAGTTCCCGGTTTGTCATGTCCGTACAATAACTGATCCTTCTCTCTTCTAAATAATGCTCGATTTCATCTCTGCCTATACAAAGAAGCGGACGGATAATAGCTTCCCGCACAGGAGACATTCCGCCCAAGCCTTTCAGTCCGCTGCCCCGGATCATATGAAACAAGACTGTTTCAGCTTGATCATTCCTGTGATGTGCCACCGCAATTTTGGCTGCCGGATAAGGGGCTGCCGCCTTTTCAAATGCGCGGTATCTTACAAGCCGGCCGGCTTCCTCTAAAGAAAGCTTTTCCATTTTTGCCGTTTCCGGCACATCCTCCTCAAACAACTGAAACGGGACGGAAAGCCTCTCACAAAGCTTTTCTACAAATTGAGCGTCCTGTCTGGATGCCTCCCCTCTGATGCCGTGCTCCACATGAACCACCATAAGGTTAAAAGGCAGAAGTTCCCGCATTTCTTTCAGCATAAAGAGAAGGCAGACAGAATCTGCCCCTCCCGACACACCGGCAACGACCATATCGCCGCTTTCAATCATTTTATGCTTTCGAATAAAATTCCATACCGTTTCCGTCAATTTATCAGAATAATCCATCGGTTCTCCATTCGTCTGTATGAGCTTTCTCTGTCTTTTCAATATACATTATTATAAATGTAAAATGCAAGGGGTGGGACTATTTTTTCCAGATCCCTATGACAAGCACGGACATATCGTCCCTGATGTCCTCACCACTGATATGGATAATCTTATTTAAAATTCTTCTGGACATTTCCTTTGGATTTGTAATTTTAGTTCTGTTCAGAATCTTGGCAATAATTTCCTCTGCATTTTTATCGGAAAGCTGATCGAGCACCCCGTCGGAGACCATCACAATATAGTCACCATCGTAAAGCTTCAGTGTCTCCGCATCATAGTCCAGCTTATGAAACACGCCGAGGGGCAAGGAGGTTGATGCAATTGTTTCCACCTTGGATTCCCGTTTGATAAATGTAGTCGAAGCACCAATTTTTAAAATATCGCAAACTCCTTCATAGAGGTTGATATCACAAATATCAATGCTGGAAAGCATTTGCTCATTGGATCGTGCGACAATCGTCGTGTTAATCATCTGCACAGCGGCTTCCTTGGTAAAACCCGCCTCCACATAATGCTCAAGCATCTCGATTACCTCTTCACTTTCCTTGCATGCCTGCTCACCGCTTCCCATGCCGTCAGACAAGCTGGCGACCATTCTGCCGACTCCGAGATTCGTAAAGGAATAGTTGTCTCCTGAAACAGTCTCCTCATTTTTGGCCGCCCGTGCGACACCGGTCAGGATTTTATAATTAGCATCTTCTTCGAAAAATACCGTCGCATAATCTCTGTAAATTTTATCAACACTTTCATAGGACGGGATCATACGCCTCCTGCAAATCTTGGAAAGCAGTCTCGCTATTTCTGCCGTAGCCACATCCTGACCGCGCTCCACCTTTACAGTCATATACACCTCGATCCGGCGTTCCTTTTTCTCCACAACAAGAATGTTTTTTGCGATGATCCCTTCGACTTTCAGCCGCTTCTGCATTTTTTCTTCCAGCTTGTCCCCTACGTCGACAACATCATAGATTTCTTCCGCAACCTCGGAGATGATCTGCGCCATCTCATTTAACTGCCCGGCAAGCACCACCCTGTTTTCTTTTATTTTACTTTTCCAAATAAGCTCGGTACGTCCTCCGGTATCTTCCGGATGAGTTGCTTCCTCCTCAAGCCCGGAAAACGTGCCGGCCAGATTACGGAACGACTCTGCATAAGCAAGCAGCTTTCCTTTTCCGGGTCCGTTTAAAATAAGCTCTTCCTTTCGGTTATTTCCGATTTGACTCCTTCTTGTACCGAGTACGAAATGCAGGATTCCGCCTAATAGGTAAGACCCACTGATAACAAATGCCGCCTCCAAAGCCCCTTTGATCAGGGCATCCGCATCTGTCAGCATCAAAAGCCATGTGGAAGCATCCATTAAGAACAGCGAAATGCCGGCAATAAAATATCCTTTCCACTTTTTGCAGATCCTGCTTTTTCTTTCGAATAAATCCACGCATACCATCGTGATGATCATCGGTACGGCATATCGGAATACTTGCTCAAGCGGCAGCCCCAACATCATTGCCGCGACAAGCATTGGACACAGGAGCAGTCTCATTGCTTTTTCCATATACATGGCTGCAAAGAAAATTAATCCAAACGGATTAATCCCATACATACTCCCGCAGGACACCACAAATCCCAATGCACAAATAATTAATTGTTTTACTTTCCCTTTTCTCATTTATCTACCCTCCAAATTTAAGATTTCAATGGGTAATTATAGAGAACGGGATACAAAATGTTTGTCAAACAATTTCCCGAAAATCAAAAATCGTCTGACAAATTGTTTTCCATTTGTATGTCTTAGGGATTTCGAGGCAGGTCATGGAATTTAAGAACCTGAAAAGCACAGGCAGGCGTACCTGTCTGTGCTTTTATAAAATAACGATGATTTTTACTTAATTCCCATCCTCAGATTCAAAAATAATCTCATCATCATATACAAGGCCAAGCTTGTCCTTTGCAACCTCTTCCACATACTTCGCCGTTTTTGTATACTTCTCATATTCAATCAGATCCTGCGACCGCTCTTCTTCGGAAGCAATCTGCTCCTGCAGTACTTCCTCCTTTTTCACATATGCTTCCTGCTTTGCGCTAAGCTCGGTGCTTTTGACCATAATCACCGCGAACAGCATAATTACTACTACCGTAACGCAAATCATGCCAAGCCTGTTTTGCCGTTTCTTACGAAATGCCACCCGTCTAGCCATAAACTCTCCCCTTATCGTTTACATAATGTTATTATAAATAACTTTACCTTCCGCGTCAACCTGTTTTTCACATACCTGGCTCCCTTTCCGCTTTTCCTTGCCGCAAATGCCCCGGCTTTTTTCAGCCTTCCAAAGAAAAAGCGGAACGGCTTCAGAGCGACTGTCAAAACCTTTACCAGAACGTGAAGGAGAAAGTTTAACAGCTTTGAAACATACGTCACATAGAATCTGCTCAGAGTTTTGCAGTACAGCAGCATGCCTGCGGCATTTGCCGCAATCGCAAACCAGCGCAGCGTCCCGCTGTTCTCCTTAATAAACATCTCAAATATCTTTAGGCAGCAAATAAACCAGAAGAAAAAGTCTTCCATGGCAATCCAGAATACACCATGGCGGAGCACTCTCCTGAAAATGCGGATCGTGTCATAAAAAACAGCAATCATAATGCCGAGCAGCATCGCCTGCAGAAAAAAATCCAGCTCTTTGATGATATTCTGGCTCATTCCTCTATCCCTACTTAAATAATTTACTCAGAAAAGATTCATTTTGTTTGGAAAAGCCTGCAATCTCGGAATAGGTAAAGCTGTCCAGTTTTCCTTCGACGTCAATTTCTCCCTTATCCAGTGTCAGTCTGTTTACATGCAGATCCTGACCTTTTATCATCAGCATGCCCTGCTCCGTCTCAAGCAGTATCTCCGCAATGTCGAATGACAGTACATCGGTCACGCCGCTAATATTACATGTCCTTCTATTTGCAATCACTAATTTATGTGCCTGCTGCCGGTTTAAGTCCTCCAAATAAAAAACCTCCCTATTCTATTCTATGAAGCATGCCAAATCGCCGTGCCACACTTAAATATATTAGGGAGCCTTTTATTTTATACATATTTGAACATATCTTTTGCTTCTTCTTTTTTTACGGTCTCTTTTACGGTCAGAACCTCGACCTTTACCGGCTTATTTCCGAATTGGATCTCCAGAAGATCTCCCTCCTTCACCTCTGCAGATGCCTTTGCGGGACGCCCGTTAATTGTCACTCTTCCCGCATCACACGCTTCGTTGGCTATCGTCCTTCTCTTAATAATTCTGGAAACCTTTAAATACTTATCAAGTCTCATTGCATTTCCTCTCTTTTTAATAAAAGTACTTTCGCGGTCATATACTCCGGCAGCACAGCTTTTGTTCCGCGCGCGCAGCTGCGCATATTATTTTATTTGATAGGGAAATCCGTGGGAATTTCCTGTTAAATAATAAAACAGAGAACCCCAAGGTCCTCTGTCTCTAATAGTAATCAACTTTATCTTACTTGTTTACCAAATCCTTTAAAGCCTTACCAGCCTTGAACTTAGGAGCCTTTGATGCAGCAATCTTCATAACTGCGCCACTCTGAGGATTTCTTCCCTCTCTTGCTGCTCTGGAAGATACTTCGAAAGTACCGAATCCAACTAACTGAACCTTTCCGCCGTTGTTTAACTCTTTAGCAACAACATCTGTAAAGGCCTTGAGAGCCTTCTCGGCATCTTTCTTTGATAATCCTGCCTGATCAGCCATAGCTGCAACTAATTCTGTTTTGTTCATGACGAACTCCTCCTCTATTCTGAGTATGTTTTTGACGTCAAAATCAACGCCTATCACTATATATAATCTTTTTTACTCAATTTGTCAAGGAATATTTGCCCGTTTTCCTTGATTTTCTGCCATTTCCACAGACTTTTGATTACATAATGTGAAATACATTATATTATGTTAATACATCTTTCGTTCATAGTGTCGAATCAGATCTTCAAGCCCGTCCGTCAGCAGTTGTTCGGCATATAACTTCCGCTTGGAGGTAATACGGGTCAGTGCCAGCAAAAGCAGGATCAGGCGATTTTCTTCCGACCGCTTTTCCTCTTCCATCCGCCACCCGTTGTTATCTTTGTCAAAGCTGTCGGACCGATACTGCTCCTTCAATTCTCCGCAAAGCTGCATGATCTCATCAAGGGAAGCTTCAATTCCTTTTTGAGGCTCATACTGCCGATCTATCTTCTTCAGCACTTTTTCCGCCCGCCGAAGAGCCGGAAGCTCGGGCGGAATTTCACGCAGGGGATTCTCAATCCAGTCTTTCCCCTCTTTTTCCTTCTTTTTAATGTCCTCCCAGTTATTTAAAACCTTCTCGGAGGTATCGGCCTTCAGCGTTCCAAACACATGCGGGTGGCGCCTGACCATCTTTTTGCTGACCTCTGTCAGTACGTCATCCATAGCAAACAGATTCTCTTCCTTTGCAATCTGAGCGTGCATCACTACCTGCAGCAGCACATCGCCAAGCTCCTCGATCATATTTTCAGGATTATTGGTCTCCTCCAGTATTCTGATGGAAGAAACCAACTCCGCTGCTTCCTCCATCATACACGGCCGAAGCGACGCGTGTGTCTGCTCTTTATCCCACGGACAGCCATCCTTTGCACGCAATCTGGCTATAATTGCACAAAAGTCATCAAATGTATAGGTTTTCTTCATTATAATCCTCTTTCTTTTTAGGTATATTCTTCCATTGCATGAGTGATATTACAATAAATAAGAGTAAGCATTCCTCTTTTACACTTTTTTATTTTGAATATCTATACTATCTTATATTGTATGTTATTCTCAGATTACATTAAAACGGGGTGAACAAAATGACTGTACAAGAGAGAATTAGAGGTCTGCGGGAAGATAATGATATGAAACAGCGGACAATTGCCGATGTCCTGCATATTTCGCAGCAGGTATATTCCGGCTATGAGACCGGCAAGCATGACCTGCCGATCCGGCATCTGCTGATCCTGGCCGACTATTACAAAGTTTCTACTGATTATTTGCTTGGCCGCACCAATTATTCCGGTCGTGCCGGAGGACTGAATGAAGCCTTTATCAAAGGACTTACCTTTGGCGACTTTCTGACAGATTCAGCATCGCTGAACTCTCCCGCCAGAAAAACAGTGCATGATTATGTGATTTTTTTAAAAAATACACAAACCAAAAACATCCCTTAACTGATGTACAGAGATGTTTTTGGCCATATCCTTTTCTATTCTCCATCTGTCTCTGAGATGCTTTTTGCAATTGCACTTACAAATGCCTCAATATCGTTCTCCTGATCTTCTCTTGCCGAGGAGGTCAGCGTAATTGTCTCCTCCAAAATCGTCATATTCTTGCATTCCGCAATAATTTCCTTCATCAGCTTTCCGCTTGCCGGCGCCCACGAACCGTTTTGAATCAGTCCTACCGTGCGGTTTTGAATGTTGTGGGATTTTAAATCTCTGAGCAGCTCTTCCATGCTTACAAAGATACCCGCATTGTATGTGGAGGAAGCAAATACCAGATGGCTGTATCGGAAAGCTGCCGAAATGATGTCGGAAGCCGGATCCACAGATACATCAAACATCACCGTCTTGATTCCCCTGTCCCGCAGTCTGCAGGAAATAATATCAGCCATATTCTCCGTATTGCCGTAAATAGATGCATAGGCGATCAGCACGCCCGTTTCCTCCGGAATATAACGGCTCCATTTATCATATTTATCAATATAAAATGAAAAATCCCTTCTCCACACAAAGCCGTGAAGCGGACATACCATATCAAGTTCCAATCCTTGCAGCTTTTTCAGCAGGCTTTGCACCTGCATTCCATATTTTCCGATAATATTAGCATAATAACGGCGCGCTTCTCCCAGATAGTCATGTTCAAAATCCACTTCATCCGCAAAAACAGCTCCGTTGATCGCGCCAAACGTTCCAAAGGCATCCGCCGAAAAAAGAACTTTATCCGTCTCATTATAGCTCACCATAACCTCCGGCCAGTGTACCATCGGTGCCATAAAAAAGCGGAATGTGCATCTGCCCGTGTTCAGCGTATCATTCTCCTTGACGAGATGAAGCGGAAATTCGCTGTGAAAAAAGTTTTTCAGCATTGTCTCCGTTTTTAAGTTGCATACGATCGTTGTCTCCGGATGTCTCATCATCAGTTCACTGAGTGTGGCCGAGTGATCCGGCTCCATATGATGGACAAATAAATAATCCAGCTTCCTTCCGTTTAATTCATGTTCTACATTCTCAAAAAATGTCTTGCCTACCGCTTTATCTACCGTATCAAACAAGACCGTCTTCTCATCCAGCAACAGATAAGAATTATAGGATACGCCGTGCGGAACGGAATAGACTCCCTCAAAAAGAGAAAGCCTGCGGTCATTTCCTCCAATCCACGACAAATCCCTGCCTACTTTTCTTACACAATACATGTATCTCACTCCTCCGAATTTTCTATGACGTAAGGGGAGCCTGACCGCTGCCAAGCCCC
Source organism: Lachnospiraceae bacterium (assembly GCA_047602645.1). Taxonomy (GTDB): domain Bacteria; phylum Bacillota; class Clostridia; order Lachnospirales; family Lachnospiraceae; genus JAEYFP01. The sequence goes on from JASGGU010000068.1 coordinate 13,740, forward strand.
CCTGCCATTTCAGCTTTTTGATGCTAATTCTTTCAGTCTTTCGTATTTTCTCTTCGCATTTTTCTCTGCAATCTCAAATAATTCCGCAGCTCTTTCCGGGTTAGACTTCATCAGAGAATTGTAACGAACCTCTCCCCTGATAAATTCTTGATATTCCATCTTCGGCGCTTGAGAATCGAGCTGGAACGGATTCTTCTCCTGTTCTCTTAATCTTGGATCAAACCGGAATAAATGCCAGTATCCGCTTTCTACCGCCTTCTTTTCCTCCGTCTGCGAATAGGTCATGCCACCCTTGATACCGTGCAGGATACAAGGCGCATACGCGATAATAATAGAAGGTCCGTGATAACTTTCCGCCTCACTGAATGCTTTTACACACTGAAGATTGTTCGCGCCCATAGAAACCTGCGCCACATAAACATCCTCATAGCTCATCGCAATCGCAGCAAGGTCTTTTTTCTTTAATGGCTTGCCGCCGGCCGCAAACTGTGCGGTCGCACCGATCTGTGTCGATTTGGACGCCTGTCCGCCGGTATTGGAATATACTTCCGTATCCAGAACCAAAATATTTACATCCGCTCCGGAAGCGAATACATGATCAAGACCCGAGAATCCGATATCATATGCCCAGCCGTCACCGCCGATAATCCACTGCGACTTTTTCGACAGTGATTCTTTGCTTTTCAATAGTTCTCCAATCAAGGTCTTTGCTTCCGCATCCTCTGTCGAAGTGCTCTTCAACAGATCGACTAACACATCCGTTGCCTTTGCATTTTCTTTTCCGTTAAAAAACGTATCGATATAGGCACGTCCTGCATTTGTTAATTCCTCATTTACCGCCTTATCCACAAGCTCATTCACCAATCCCAAAACAGAATTTCTGCGAACATTCTGCGCCATCTCCATACCATAACCGAATTCCGCATTGTCCTCGAAAAGAGAGTTTGACCATGCAGGACCCCTGCCGCTATTATTTGCGGTATACGGTGTAGAAGGAGAAGAATTTCCCCAAATAGAAGAACACCCGGTCGCATTGGCAATCATCAGACGTTCTCCAAACAGGTGTGTCACCAGCTTGGCATAAGGAGTCTCTCCGCATCCAGCACAGGCTCCGGAAAACTCTAAAAGCGGCTTTTTGAACTGGCTTCCCTTAACGGATTCCAACTTAAACTTCTCAAATAACTGCGGCTTCTCGGGAAGCGTCTTTGCCCAGTCAAATACCTTCTGCTGATTCTCGCTTACCTCCTCGTGCGGTGTCATAACCAATGCCTTATTTCCCTGCTTGCCCGGACAGACATTCGCACAGGAGCCGCACCCCATACAATCCTCGGTTGAAATAATCGTACCGAATGACAGCCCTTCAAATCCAAGCATCGGCGAGGTTACGGTTCCCTCAGGGGCCGCTGCCTTTTCTTCCTCAGTCAAGGTAAGCGGTCTGATTACACCATGAGGACATACAAACGCACATTGGTTACACTGTACACAGTTTTCAGGAATCCATACCGGCACATCGACTGCCGTTCCTCTGCGCTCAAATGCCGAAGTACCAGAAGGCGAGCTGCCGTCAACATAGTCCGTGAATGCGGAAACCGGAAGCTTATCGCCTTCCTGCATGCCGACCGCAATCTGAATCTTATTGGCAAAGTCCACAACCTCCCGGCTGTTCTTGCTGCGGCCATCTCGATTTTCTACGGAAACGAGCGGAACAAGCACCTCGGGCTCGCAGTCTTTCCAAGCCTCCGGTACCTTTACTTCTATCACCTCGGAAGCACCCTTTTCGATCGCAGCGTAATTCATACGGACAATTTCCTCGCCCTTACGCTCATAGGTCTTTTTCGCAGCATCCTTCATATAGGTAATCGCTTCATCAACAGGAATCACATTGGCCAGCTTGAAAAAAGCGGCCTGCAATACGGTATTAATCCTTCCGCCCAATCCGATATCCTTACCGATCTTAATACCATTGATCAGATATAAATGGATATTGTGATCTGCAATATACTTCTTTACCTGTCCCGGAAGATGCTCCTCCAATTCCTTCTCATCCCACAGGCAGTTCAGCAGGAATGTTCCGTCATCCTTCAAATCCTGTACCATATTATATTTATGAACATAGGAAGGATTATGGCATGCTACAAAATCCGCTTTATTGATCAGATAAGTCGAACGTATTTTTTCTTTTCCGAAACGGAGATGAGAGATCGTAACGCCGCCTGACTTCTTGGAATCATAAGCAAAATATGCCTGCGCATATAAGTCTGTGTTATCTCCGATAATCTTAATCGAGTTTTTATTGGCGCCTACGGTACCGTCCGCACCCAGTCCCCAGATCTTACAGCTGATCATTTCCTTGGAAGCAGTATACGGCTCTTCCTCTACTGCCAGCGATAAATTTGTCACATCGTCGATAATGCCGATCGTAAAACGTTTCTTTTCGATATTTTTGTATACCGCGAGAATCTGCCCCGGAGTCGTATCCTTAGAGCTGATGCCATAGCGGCCCGTGTACAGCTTCGCACCCTCAAACGGGCTTCCCTGAATGGCTGCCAATACATCCAGATAAAGCGGCTCACCGATAGAACCGGGCTCTTTCGTCCTGTCCAGTACGGCAATTTCTTTTACGGTGGAAGGAATCACATCGATCAAGTGCTTTACGGAAAACGGCCTGTACAAACGAACCTTGACGACACCAACCTTTTCACCCTTTGCCATCAGATAATCAATTGTTTCCTCAATTGTCTCACATACGGAACCCATCGCGATAATAATCTTCTCCGCATCCGGAGCTCCATAATAGTTGAAAAGCTTATAGTCCGTGCCAATTCGTTCATTGACCTTATTCATGTAATCCTCTACTACCTCAGGAAGCACATCATAGTAGCGGTTGGAGGCTTCTCTCGCCTGGAAGAATACTTCCGGCTGCTGCACACTGCCGCGCTGGCACGGATGCTCCGGATTCAATGCATGATCACGGAATGCCTGAAGCGCATCCATATCCATCAAATCCTTCAAATCCTTATAATCCCATGCTTCGATTTTCTGGTATTCGTGAGATGTACGGAAACCGTCAAAGAAATTGACAAAAGGAACGCTTCCCTTTACAGCGGAGCAATGGGAAACCGGTGTCAAGTCCATAACTTCCTGCACGCTGGACGAACAGAGCATTGCAAAGCCTGTCTGTCTGCAGGAATAAATATCCTGATGGTCACCGAATATAGACAATGCGTGGGTGGCAATCGTTCTGGCAGCCACATCAAGAACTGCCGGCAAAAGCTCTCCCGCCATTTTGTACATATTCGGTATCATCAATAAAAGACCCTGTGAGGAAGTAAACGTCGTCGTCAACGCTCCCGCTGCCAGTGAACCGTGTACTGCTCCGGCTGCTCCGGCCTCAGACTGCATTTCCGATATTGATACTAAGCGGTCAAAAATATTCTGCCTTCCCTTTGTTGCCCATTCGTCGATGTGTTCTGCCATCGGAGAAGAAGGGGTAATCGGGTAAATAGCCGCAACCTCTGAATATGCATAAGAAACATGTGCCGCAGCTTCATTTCCATCCATTGTTTTAAGTTTTCTTTTTAATTTCATATCATTCATCCATTTCCGCCTTCCATTGTCCTATTGCTGATTGTTTTGCGCCTGGGTTTCGGAATTCCTATATTGATCTGCAGAAATCCCCCTTTATTTCATTATATAGTTAAAAACCATACTCCGTTCAACAAAGGGGGATTTCTGATAGTATTCCGTATGAAAGACAAACCCGATTTCATTTGACAGATCAAATCTGTAGCAAGGGTTTCTACAACTGCATGGGATTAAATAAAGTCCTCACAAACCGGACAACGGCAGCCAAGATTCTTCTCCCTCTTGTCTAACTTTTCGTAAGCTTCCTTCGGAACCTCCAGACCGTCGATATATTTGGACTGAACCGCCTCCGGCTCGCATAAATATTTCTTTGCCACTGCTTTCTTAAAAAGTTCATAGCTAAAGATTCTTCCACTTTCCAAGTCAAATTCTTCACTGAACAGAACCGGTGAAACGATTTCCACATAATGAAATTCGTCCCCGATACGTACAATGTCACATACAATCACTTCTTTTATTTCCGCTCTACAAATTGGACAATGCATCGGATTGTCTCCTCTCTATTTATTCGTTACTTAGATTTCCATAAACTATGTAGATTGCAATAAGCAAGCGCATAAGCAACTTCATCGCCTTCTGCCAGTGCAAACTCAGCCTGAGGGGCGTCACCCGGCCTTAATTCCCTGCACTGTGCTCCATTCTTTGTGCTGATCGCGATCCATTCGATATAGTGTTCTTCTGCCATAGGGTGTGCTACAGAACCTACCGATACAGTAATTTTGTTTCCGTCTGTACTGATAACCGGTACATGTTTTTCTATCGCCGCATCTGTCGTGCCCGGTATGATTTCTACCATAGGTTGTCCGCAGCAGATTGTCGGAACACCGCTGTCCTTTACCATTGCAATCATTTTACCGCACAACTGACACTTATAAATCTTTAATTCCATACTTCTCCACACTCCTTTTCATATGATATATGAAGTACAATCAATAGCATCCGGTATTATGCGGCATCAATTATTCTGCCGTAAACATATCCTTTCCAAGTCCGCACATCGGGCATACCCAATCTTCCGGCAGATCTTCAAAAGCTGTACCAGGCGCAATGCCTGCATCAGGATCACCTAGTTCCGGGTCATATACATAACCACATACACACACATATTTGCTCATACTTTACCTCCTGTTTGTTTTTTCACACAGACATTTACAAACGGTTTTTCCCGTCAGACAAATATCTTAGCCTGAGAGCATTATAACATAATGCAGCCTGTATTTTCAATCCTTATCCTATAGTTTTTTCTTTCTATTTTATGTATATTTTTTGAAAACATTGGTAACTTTAGGGATAAATATAAACGAATATATTTTTCTCATTTAAGAAAAATATGATTGTCCGCTTTGTGCGTACAGAGCCTAACAAAAAATGATGCCGACGACAGTTTTTATACATTAAATTTAGAATATTTTCTACTTTTTTACATTGTTTTGTTGTTATGCAGTATACCATCAATTAATGTATGTTATCCTCGAATTACAGCTAAGAGAGGTGAATTATATGACGATTCAGGAAAGAGTGAAAAGCTTGCGGGAAGATAATGATCTGAAGCAGAAAACCATCGCGGATGTGCTTAATATTTCACAGCAGGTCTATTCTGGATATGAAACCGGTAAACATGAGCTTCCGACAAGGCATTTAATGGTCTTAGCAGACTATTACAGAGTTTCCGCGGATTATTTGCTTGGCAAAACAAATTATTCCGGGCGTGCCGACAGTCTGAATGAAACTTTCATCAAGGGTCTCACGTACGGTGATTATTTATCGGACTCCATCTCCCTGAATGCGGTTAACCGAAAGACCGCTCATGATTATGTTATTTTTTTAAAAAGCAAACAATAATCAGAGTCTTGTCGAAATGTCCGTCAGGAGAACACTTCCGGCAGAATTTTTCAGATCGTATTCTTTTGCAGGCGTCGGTTATTAACAATTCCGAGAAGCAGCATGCATGCCATAACAGGCTGTACCAGAAGCAGTACGCCGCTGATCTCAGGTTTTCCGATCAAGAGACATACCAATGTTGCCATGATTATAATCGTGGCAATTAACCTTGCTTTAGCGGCATATTTTCTCTTTTCTTCCTCCGAAAGCGGCTTGTTTTCATCTGCAACCGGCACAGTAAAAAGAACCACAGCATAAGAGAAAATCCCAATCCCTATATAAACAAAAAATCCGAACAGTGACTCCTCATGGAGAGGAATCTTTGTGACGATTGCCACTCCAAGGATCAGCAATGTAGAAAGTATCATGCACCGGATGCTGTCCCGTGAATGATATCCGCCCGCATAGGTTCTGAGAGGGATATACGACACAAGAAAAAGAACTACCGCAAGGAGATTTTTTGTCACAACCCCTGCAATAACCGCGATCAAAAGGTTGATCACACGCATCAGCAGCGTTTCGTATGCATAAACATACGCTGTCCTATCTTCTTCTTTTATTACCTTCTTTTGAATCTGCCAGGCAACAAGCCGCTCTGCAATTTTTTCCATTTTCTCTTCCTTATCCGTATCAGACTGCCGCTTTTATTTTATCCTTGTTTCTTCATTTTCTATTATACAATTTCTTATTAAATGTAGCAATAGCAGAACAAAGGTCTCGGGCTTGTCAGACTCCGGCACTGACATACTGTCACGATAGTGACAACTTTCTTATTACAGAAACAAAAAAATCAGGAGTGCCCCAAATCGTCGCACTCCTGATAATTTTAAATAATAGGTTGTCCCAATCCTTAGAAAATAGAGAATGCAAGGAACATGGAAGACATCAGGGATGCAACCAGAGAAACAACCGTAATCTGTGTATTAATAGACGGACCTGCCGTATCCTTGAACGGATCGCCGACTGTATCGCCTACGACTGCGGACTTATGAGCATCGCTGCCCTTGCCGCCATTTCCGCCTGCCTCGATATACTTCTTGGCATTATCCCACAAACCGCCTGAATTACTCATGAACAGAGCAAGCAGAAGACCACTGACAATATTTCCCGCAAGAAATCCTCCCATTGCCTCAACACCGCCGATGAATCCAACGGCAATCGTAGAAAGAATACTCATAAGACCTGCAGGGATCAGCTCCTTTAAAGCACCATCAGTGGCAATATCAATACACTTGTCATACTCAGGAATAACACCCGGCTTACCTTCCTTAAGGCCAATGATCTCTCTGAACTGACGATGGATTTCAGCAACCATCCTCTGGGCGTTACGGTCAACGCCGAGCATCAGCATCGCTGAGAAAATAGCCGGAATTGCGGCACCTACAAGCATTCCGAAGAATACTGTCGGGTTGATAATATCAAAGCCTGTCAGCACTGTTTCGCCTGCGGCTTCATTTACTTCACTCATGAACGCGCCGAGCAGGGAAATAATCGTAAGTCCTGCCGCAGCAATAGCAAAGCCCTTCGTTACAGCCTTAACCGTGTTGCCTGCGCTGTCAAGAGAGTCGGTAATTTCAAGCGCTTCCTCACCCAAATCACCCATTTCTACAAGTCCTCTCGCGTTATCTGCAATCGGACCATAAGCATCGTTTGAAATAATCATTCCGACAATCGAAAGCATTCCGACTGCTGCCATGGAAATACCAAACATACCTGCCATCGGGCTGCTCGGGTCAATAGATGCGCAAAGGTTATAAGAAAACAGAGCAGCGACGCCGATTCCAACCATTGCCGGTAAAACGCTCAGGAAACCATAGGATACACCGGAAAGGATCGTAAATGCCGGACCGGATTCCGATGCCTTTGCAACATTACGAACGGGCTTTTTATTATCATTCGTAAAATAATCACTTGTAATACCAATGATGACACCGACAAAGAGGCCGATTGCTGTTGCGCCCCAAATGCGCCAGTCAAAATTGAAAACAGCTGTTGCAGCTGCCGTTAATAC
>JASGGU010000069.1:0-21270 GCA_047602645.1 Lachnospiraceae bacterium
AATAATTGCATTGGTCAGCCCATGCGCCATATTGAATGCAGCTCCGAAAGAATGGGCTATTCCATGTACCATACCCAGTCCAACATTTGCAAATCCTATCCCGGCCATTGCCTGATAATTATGTACTTTTTCCCGTGCCTCAATACTTCCCAGCTCATAGGATACAGGAAGCCATTTTACAATTCCTTCAATTGCCGCCCTGCAAAGCGCCTCATCAAAATCATCCAAATTATGATTTGTATATGCTTCAATCGCGTGAGTCAATGCATCCATACCGGTTTCGGCAACTATCCTTTTCGGCATGGTCAGCGTAATCTCCGGATCAAGAATTGCGATATCCGGGCGCAGACAATCCGTCATAATCGGAACCTTAAGTTCTTCCTCGGTATCCGTAATAACAGTTCCTCTTGTTACCTCCGATCCGGTACCCGATGTCGAAGGCACGCAGATCAGACCTGTTTTTCTTTCTTCCGGAATTCTGTTATCTGCAAGGAAGCTGCCTATATTTTTAAACGTCATTTCAGGAAATTCATAGAAGAGCAGCATGGCTTTCGCACAATCCATGGCCGATCCCCCGCCTATGGCAAGGACGCAATCCGGACCGAATTTTTTCATCATCTCGATGCCTGCAAATACCTCCTGAATCGTCGGATTTTTCTGCACTCCTTGATACACACATATTTGTCTTTCCTTTTCCGTCAGGTATTCTGATACCGTTTTGATTACACCGGCCTTCTCCATGGAACTTCCGCCGGTCACAATCATTATTTTTTTATAGTTAACCTCTCTCAGACAGCTGAGCGCACCTGCCCCCGTGATAATTTTTTTACCGCTCAGAACTAGTTTTTTCATTTCTATTTTTCCTCACTATTCTGAAACCCGGAATATACCTTTCTGCCTCCAACATAGGTTGCTTCTACGCGGGTCCTATAAATTTCCTCAGGGCTGATTGCAAACACATTTCTGTCAAGTATAATGAAATCAGCTAATTTTCCCGCTTCCAGCGTCCCTTTTTTCAGTTCCTCCTGTGCAACGTAGGCAGCCTGCCTCGTATACATGTCAATTGCCTGATAGATCGATATCCCCTGGCTTTTACCGATCACCTCAGGATCTTTGTTTAACGCTTTTCTAGTCACGGCACACTGGATTCCAAAGAATGGGTTGTTTTCCTGTATCGGCGCATCCGAGCTTCCCGTAACTAAAATTCCCTGTTTGATATATTCCTTATTGGGAAATAATTTTTCCGTTCTTTCTTCTCCCAGTCTCTCCCTTGCCATACCAATAAAATTGCGGATAAAAACCGGCTGGGTAATGACTACCATCGGCAGCTTTTTCATTCGTTCCATATCTTTAAAATCCGGAATATATCCATGAATCAGATAAAATCTCCGTTTCCAGCCTATTTCCGGATCATATGCATTTTCAAACCCGGTAAGCGCCATATCAATTGCCCTGTCTCCGATTGCGTGGATCGCTATTTCCATACCGGCATGATAAGCTTCCTTCATCTTCCGGTTTGTTTCTTCCTGATCCTGAATAAGAATACCTGTTGTATCCATATCTGCATAAGGCTCTTTCATAGCCGAAGATGCGGCGCCTATCGATCCATCCATAAACATTTTCATTGCACCCATTTTTATATAATCATCACCAAAGCCGGAAATAGCGCCCAAAACATTTTTTGTAATATTCGTCGGATAATAGACAACACGGCATGCCAATCCCTGTTCTCTTCGTATTTCCTGAAACAAATCCAGCTTATAGGGATCACTGATATCATTTGTATGTATTGTGGTAAGGCCCTTTGATGCACAATCTTTCAAATAGCCGGCGATGTCTTCCTTTGCCTTTTCAAATGTCGGTTCTGGTATCCTGTTTCTTACATGATATAAATAGGTCTCTTCTCTGACAACCCCATTCGGCCGTCCATCCTCGTAAAAATCAACTGTGTTCAGTATCTCGGGTACATAATTTTCATCAATGCCCGATATTTCCAGCGCCTTACTATTTAAGATATTTGCATGTCCGCAAAAACTCTTAATAATAATTGGAATTTCACTTGAAACCCTATCCAAAATATCTCTTGTCGGAAACTTTTTTTCTGCCAGCCGTTCCATATGTAAGTGTTTCCCAAGAATCCACTCATTGGGTTCCAGATTTCTTTTCCATTCCGTTAAGGCATTACATAATTCCTCATAAGAATGAATATCCGCAAGAAAAATTTCCTTACTGTTCCTATAATCTTCATATAAGTGCATATGCGTATCTATCAATCCCGGAAGCACCGTCTTTCCGCCCAGATCAATCACTTCCTTTGCCGCAATATCCGTAAATTCACAATTAGCCCCGATTCCAACAATTTTGTCCTCGTAAACGGCCATTGCCTCAACGATTTCATCTTCTATGCGCATCGTATGGATGCATCCGTTTATAAATAATTGATCTACACTAAATTTGAATTTTTCAGGCAACTTATGATTCCTCCTCCAAAAGACTATTCTCTGTCAGTGCGCATAAATTTTTAATTTTATCATTCACAATTGTTCTCAGACAATTCGGAAGATGATCGCCATGTGCACGATGAATTGCGACACATTCCACACACTTACCATGAAATCGGCATGGTCTGTTACAGGAACAGATATTTTCTTTGCCCATGACCGCCCTGACATCCGCTACGAAATCATCCTCATATTCTCTCGCCTTTTCATAATCGCCCTCCAAAAATGCCTGCAAAGCTGCTTTTTCCTTAGGATTATTGTCAATCTGCATTCTTTATCCTTCCTTTCTTTTATTGGCATAATGATATAATCGCCTGTGCATAAATCTCGGCTCCCGTTATCAGATCGCTGATTTTCATAAATTCATCCGGACCATGCATATGGGTGTCCGTCCCTTCTCCGATGCAGCCAAATGCAACACCATTCTGCAATGCATGCACGTAGGTCGCACCGCAGCAATAGTTACATACTCCTGCTTTCCCGGTTACATTTTCATAGCATTTTAATAATGTTTTGATAAATTTCGTTTCTCCCGAAACATGGTGCGGTGGATATACCACCGTCTTTTCGGCATTTAATCCCGCTCTCCCTGCCTCCTCAATTATTTTTTTACGAAGATCAATGTTCATGGAACAGATTGGAATACGACAATCCGCTGTGGCATAAAGCTTACCCTTTTCGTAACAAAGCACCGTAATCCCATTCGTCAGTTCTCCTGACAGTTCATCCTCCATATCAATATGCATTGCCTTTCCAAGATAATCGCCATGGGGCATCAGGTGATAGAGCCCTTTCAGTTTCTTTAATCCTTCGCTCTGCGAAAGCGGTAGTCTGCACAGCAGACACAGTAATCCGGTAACTGCATTATTGCCCAGCTGAGGACCTGCGCCGTGTGCGCTTGTTCCATAAGCATGAATCTGTAAGCATTCTGTTCTTTCTTCAAGCCGGAATGTGATTCCGGTCTCTATGAATGCTGCATCCGCGAAGCCCCTCACCTCATCCGTCTGCAGACCAACGATTTCCGCAGTCGCATAATCCGGAATTACATTTCCCGCGTCGCCGCCATGAATCCGCAAAATTCCGGGTGCTTCCCAAGAAGCTGGCACCTCCGCTTCAAAAATCCCTCTTAAAATTCCTTTTTCTGTATTTGTGACAGGAAATTCAGCGTCCGGAGAAAACGTCATAGCCGCTTCTCTTTCTTTCGCATAATAATAAGTCAGATCTCTGCCGCCGCACTCCTCGTCGGTTCCTAAAATAAGACGAACATTTCTTTGTATCGGCATTCCCAGATCCTTCACCGCTTTCATTGCATATAATGCGGCAACTGCCGGCCCTTTATCATCGGAAGCGCCCCGCCCGTAAATCTTATTTTTAATGATTACCGGTTGAAAAGGGGTTGTTTTTTTCCATTCGCTCTGTCCCGGAACCACATCCAGATGCACAAGAATATCCAGATTATAATCATTTTCCATAAAGTCGGCTGTTCCTGCGTAATTGTCATAATTGTGTGTGATGAAACCCATTTTTTCCGCTTTTTTCAGCATCATGGAAAGGGCCTCTGCGGCCTTTGCGCCAAAGGGCATTCCCGCTTGACCAGTCTCACACACACTTTCGATTCGAATCAGCTGCTGTATATCATGAAGCATGTTTTCTTTATTTATTTTCAGATAATTGTGTATTTTCTTTGCATCTTCTTTATTTACCATATAGCACTCCTAATTTCTTCTCCACGGGTTTTCCTCTCCATTTATTTCAAGAATACAGCTGCTGATCGAATTTTCTGCCATTTCTTTTACTGCCTGATCTGTAAAAAAAGCAAAGTGAGGAGTTAATATTACATTTGGAAAGGATCGCAGGATTGCTAAATTTCTATTTCTAAGAATTTCATTCTTCTTATTTTTAAAGTAGAACTGTTCGTCTTCAAGAACGTCCAGTGCCGCCCCCAAATGCTTTGTTTCAATTCCTTCTATCAATGCATCCGTATCTATCAGTTGTCCCCGTGCCGTATTTACAATAATTGCACCATCTTTCATTTTAGATATGGCCCTTTTGTCAATTAAATAGTGTTCTCCCGGCTGCATTGGTATATGCAGTGTAATCACATCACTTTTTTCCAGCAATTCATCAAAAGAGACGTAATAGTTTTTCATTTTCTCATTTGGATACTTGTCGTATGCGAGTATATTACATCCAAAGCCTTCCAGAATTGATATCACTGTACGGCCAATATTTCCTGTTCCGATCACTCCTACAACCTTATTATGAAGCTGTCCGCCCATCGATCGAAAAACCGAAAAATCCTGAACCTGATAGCTTGCCATCATTTGCTTTGCTTTTCTGAGTGACATCAGTATCAGCATTACGGCAAATTCTGCGACACTGTGCGGAGAATAGGTGACGTTGCCGATTTTCATTCCTATTCTGTCAGCCGCCTCCAGATCAATATGATTATATCCAATTGTTCTTGTGGAGATATAACGGACTCCTTTATCATAAAACGCCTGTATCAGTTCTCCCGAGATGGGTGTTGTTACAACGCTGATCGCTTTTGCGCCTTCTGCAAAACTGACATTATGCAGATCCGGTTTCTCTTCCGTAATCAAAAGGCTGCAGCCAAACTGTTCTTCAAAGCCTTCAAAGCTCTCTTTCTGGGAGTTATAACTATAAACCGCTATTTTCATATTTCCTTATACTCCTTTGCAAGCTTCTCAAAAGACGGCAGGGACTTAATAATTGTATGCGTGGACACACAATAGGCCAATCGAACATATCCGGGACATCCAAAATCATTACCCGGAAGCAATACCAGATTATACTTTTTTGCTCTTTCACAAAAGTCCACGGCATCTTCGCCAAACGCCTTTACAAACAAATAGAAGGCTCCCTGCGGCTCCACACAATGATAGCCATAGGATTTTAATGCTTCATATAAAAGATCCCTGTTCTTTTTATAGATGCTGATATCCGATAATGCACCGATACAATCTCCTGCAATTCTCTGGAACAGACTCGGCGCATTCACCTGTCCCACATACCTGGCTCCGCCGCAGATTGCGACAAACAAGCTTTCATAATCAGCAATATCCGGCGGTATCACAAGATATCCGATTCTCTCACCAGGAAGGGAAAGCGACTTGCTGAAAGAGTAGCAGGTGAGCGTGTCCTTATAATAATTCATCACATAGGGAACCTCTATCTCGTCATAAACAATTTCTCGATAGGGTTCATCCGAAATGAGAAAAATGGGATGTCCGTACGCTTCTTCCTTCTTATATAAAAGCGAAGCAAGATTTTCGATTGTTTCTCTTGAATACACAGCTCCGGAAGGATTATTAGGCGAATTCACCACAATCGCTTTCGTTTTTTCATTAATTGCTTTTTCAAGCTTATTCAGATCAATCTGAAAGTCATCTGTTTTAGCCGGTATGATGCAGGGCGTTGCCAGGGCTTCCTCTGCACAGGATAGATACTCCGGAAAAAATGGAGCAAATATGATTATTTCATCTCCCGGATTACATAATGCCATAAAACAAATTCTTAATGCCGCAGTTGCACCGCCTGTCATATAGATATTCTCTTTTTCTAAACACGTATGGAATTTTTGATTCAAATAAGCTGCAATTTTCTCCCTTACCTGAAAATCCCCCTGGAGGTTTGTGTATCCATGAATCGCGACGGAATTCTCATTTTGAATAAGATGAACGATTCTGTCCGAAACTTCTTTTGGCGTATCAATATTAGGATTTCCGAGGCTGAAATCAAATACATTTTCGCTGCCGATCTTTGCGGCTCTTTCACATCCCCAGTCATACATAATACGTATAATTGATTTTGCTTTTCCAACTTTAAACATTCTTTCTGATATCATTTTCCCGCCTCCAAAAGAGATTACTTTCTATTCCGACATACCCAAAATCAAAACCAAAATGCTTTGGTTCAAAATTTTTTATTGCGCGCGGATCAAGAAATTGTTTTCTTGCCGGCACTACTACGATTCCTATTTTTTCTCCTTCACTTAATTGTGTATTTGAAATTGGCTCCCCGTCGATTAAACGAAGAAGTACGATCATATCCGGACTCGTTGCAATGACATTGTCATTTTTCCAAATGATATGGTTTTCATTCTTAAACCATACCTTAAACTGAGCCTCTTCCTGCTCATCGTTTCCTTCTATCTCATAAGTTCCAAAAAAGTATCCTCCCTGGTCCAATGCTTTCTTTTTCTTTACCGTTCCTGTTCCGATGAAATATCCTCCGGCCGCTTTGGCTCCCGCTGCACAGGGATCCTCTTTTTCATTCCTTGCATTTCTGATTGCTCTCCCTACCGCCAAGCTTTCTGACAGTGTATAAGGCACAAGGGATTCCTTTATTTCGGCTCCGCTCATAATACTGCATGCTTCTGCTAATTCTCCGTAAGATGCCTGACTGATCATCTTTCCGATCCTTTCCATTGCAGAATGGTTAAATGCATAAGTTGTAATCGTCGTATTACCCCAGGAATCTGTAAAAACCGCAGGAAGAAAATCCTTTCCATGTATCGTGGGCAGTCCATGACACATTTCCGGTACGGCCCTTCCGGAGCAATCTCCATCTATCACGTAGATTCCCTTCTCATATGCGGCCGACATGCAGCAGGCTGAATTGGAGCCGCCAAGCTCTGCAACAAACAAGCCGCTGATTTTTTTCCCAAGGTATTCTTCCATATTGTCTACTGTCTTTACTAACATTTCTATAAAAGCATACTTTCTCTCGTTGTATCCGTTATTCTGCATTTCCTTTAGCACCTCTTCACTTCTTGGCGCAATACTTCCGGTAAAAAATGCGGTGCAGAAAATTTGATCATCTCTTATTTCCTTAGGATCAAGTGCTGTGATTTTATATCCCTTCTCCAAAGATTCGGTCAGGGCCTTCCTTCCGCTCTCAACCGCTCCGCCGCCGCCCGTTCCGTAAAATGCGCAGCCGGTAAGAAAGTTTTCAATTTCGTCTGAAGTTTTCAATTCAAATGGTACCATGTAATCAATTTCCTTTCTCAGCACCACATCTATAACATGATACACAATGCTCTTCATCCGTCTGTATCATTTGTGGTTCTTTTTCTTTGCATTTCTCGTCTGCAAACGGGCATCTGGTATTAAAATTACAGCCGACAGGTACATTAACAGGACTCGGTATTTCGCCCTGTGGCTTAACGCTTTTCGGTTTATACTGCTCCTCCTCCTCACATACCGTCGGGATAGAAGATAACAGCATTTTGGTATACGGATGCTCCGGACTCTGAAAAAACTGTTCCGCCGGCGCTATTTCCGTGATTTTTCCTAGGTACATGATTGCCACACGATCCGCCACATTTCGCATCAGACTTAAATCATGCGTAATAAAAAGATAAGAAATACTCATCTCTCTTTGCAGTTTGAGTAATGTTGTGATAATTTTTGCCTGAACTGATACATCAAGTGCGCTGGTCGGTTCATCAAGAACAATTAACCCGGGGCGGGTTGCAAGAGCTCTTGCAATTGCGACCAGCTGTTTTTCTCCGCCTCCAAGCATAGCCGGATAGGTATACATGTATTCGTAGGGCAGTTCAACCATATCCATCAGCCTTTTCACTTCTTTTTCGTATTCCTCTTTCGGACAAATTTTATGTATCTTAAGCGGCAATTCCAAAATCTGATACACAGTTCTTTGGGGATTTAATGACGTCCCCGGATCCTGAAACACCATTTGTATTTTCTTTTTTATGCTTAACGGACGCTTACCTGTCTCCATGCTGATATCCTGACCCATAAAATTCAGGACTCCCTCCGTAATACCATACATGCCGATCACAGAATAGGCAGTTGTGCTCTTACCCGATCCCGATTCGCCAACTAATCCCAACGTTTCTCCCTTGCCGAGCGTAAAGCTGATCCCGTCAATCGCCTTTACAAATTTCCCTTTATTTTCTTTTCCATCAATGGAAAAATACTTTTTCAGATTTTTCACTTCCAATAGATGTTCACTCATTTTTGCCCCCTTCTTTTAAATCGTATAAAAAACACTGGACAAAATGCTCCGAAATCGGTTCGTATACAGCAGGTTTTTCCAGAAAACATTTTTCCGCAGCTTTGGGACAGCGCGATGCAAACCGGCATCCTCTCGGCGGTTCTAAATAGTTGGGAACTCTCCCCGGAATTCCCTGTGCAATACCGCCTCCCGACAGCTTGGGAATACAGTTCATTAAGCCCTGTGTGTATGGGTGCAGCGGTTCTCTGAAAAGTTCCTTTGTCTCTGCGGTTTCCACCATATTTCCCGCATACATGACATAAATGCGGTCGGCTACTTCTCTCGTGACTCCGAGAGAATGTGTAATCAGAATCAATGCACTGCCTTTTTCATCTACACGCGCTTTTAATGTCTTCAGTACCTGATCCTGAATGGTAACATCCAGATTGGTAGTCGGTTCATCCGCTATTACAAGCTTTCTGGGTGTGGCAAGCGACATCGCGATGCAGATTCGCTGACGCATACCGCCGCTTAACTGAAACGGATAATTCTCCATAATTCTTTCCGGATCCGGAAGCGAGGTTTCTTCCAACGCGCTGATTGCTCTCTCATGCTGCACCCTTTTATCTTTCGCACCTTTGATTCCCGAGTATCTAATAACCTCTTTCATCTGGGTTCCAATTGTGAATACCGGATTCAGTGATGCAATCGGATCTTGAAAAATTACCGAAATTCCACTTGCGCGCAGATTTTTTATTTCCTTTTCCGACATTTTAAATTCATCTTTGTTTTCAAAAAATATTTCTCCTGCTGTGACCTTTGCCTGCTTCGCCAAAATCTGTGCAATTGCATTGATTGTCGTAGTCTTTCCGCATCCGGTCTCACCTACAATACTTATTTTCTCTCCCTTTTTTACATAGAGATTTACACCGTCCAATACCTTTGTATCCCCGCGAAATGTATGATAGGATATGTGAAGGTCTTTCACATTTACTACAATTTCTTCTTCCCTCGTCTGATTCATGCTTATGCTCCTTCCAACATATCTTTAATTCCATCACCGGTAAGATTAAAGCCTAATACAATCAGCATGATCGCCAATGCCGGAAAAATTGAAATCCACCATTGTCCCGGAAGATAGGAAACCCCATCTGATACCATTGCCCCAAGCGACGGAGCCGGTGCCTGCTCCCCCATGCCTACAAAACTCAGCGTTGCGCCGGCGAGAATAGCCCAGCCCATATCCAAAGTCATCTTTGTAAATACGGGAGCAAGGCAGTTAGGAAGTATTTCCCGTACCAGAATATGCCATTTGCCTGCGCCAAGAATTTCGGCCGACTTCACATATACCTCGTTTCTAGTAGAAACAACCATTCCAAATACCAGTCTCGTATACCAGGGCCACCACGAAACACACAGAGCAAGCATCGCATTTGTCAGGTTTGGCTCCATAATCGATGAAACAGACAATACAAGGATCAAAGACGGCAGCGCAAGGAAGACATCGGCAATTCTCATAATGACGGTTGAACTATATTTTCCGCTCCAATAGCCTGCTATCAGACCAAGAATCCCGCCGAACGGAACAACAATTACCAACACACCGATTCCCATAAGTAATGCACTCTTAAAAGCAAACATAATTCTGCTGAGCACATCTCTCCCTACGGTATCAGTTCCCAGCAGATGGTTTAAAGACGGCGCCTGACTGGCATTTGCAAAATCTGTAACAGCACCTGCATGCGTCGGATACGGCGCTATCCACTTTGCAAATATTGCAATGAATACAACCGCAATGATAATCGCGAATCCGATAACCGATAAATGATTCTGCGAAAATTTGAACCACATCCTGCGCATCTGCTCCCTGTGATTCTTTTTTACTCTTTCCTCTTTTTGGGAAATATTATTTTCAACGTTTTTATTTATTTTCATAGCAGGCTCAACTCCCTCTCTTCGCAAAGCGGACTCTTGGATCCAAAAGTGTAATCAGCACATCCGTCAGGAAGTTCATTAATATAAATACTACCCCCAGCAGCAAAACTACCGCCGACACGGAAAATACATCTTTATTCAGCATCGCCTGCAAACAATATCTCGATAATCCCGGATAATTAAAAATTTGTTCTACCAGAAATGCACCGCCAACCATACTGGCTATGTCCAGAGTCATCACGGAAATTGTCGAATTCAATGAAGGTTTCAATAGATATTTAAAAAGTATTTTGTTTTCCGGTATTCCATATGCACGTTCAGCAAGCGCATATGCTTTATCAATATTACCTGTCATACTCGAACGGGTAATTCTGGCCGCCTGACTCATTCCCGCAAAAGACAACACCAATGCCGGTATGAAAATATGTTTGAAACAGTCCCAGGCACCCGCATAATTTCCTGCCAGAAGATAGTCTATGATATACATTCCGGTCACTTTATCCGGCGCGGTCAAAAAATCACTGATCCGGCCGGATGACGGCAAAATCGGAATCAGATATGCAAACAAGAGCATAATCAAAATCCCCCAGAGGAAAGCCGGCGAAACAATTCCGAAATAGGAAAATACCCGAATCAGTCCATCCTGCCATTTCCCTGCATATTTTGTAGAAAGCACTCCTAAAAGCAGCCCGCCGGCTACCATAATTACAGCCGATAACAGAACCAGCTCCAGTGTGGCCGGAAAATAACTTTTGATGTCTTCGATCACCGGTCTTTTAGAAATAATTGAGGTTCCGAAATCTCCATGCAGTACATTTACAATCCAGTAATAATACTGGATATATAATGGTTCTCTTAAATGCATTTCTGTCCGTAATGCTTCTACCGTTTCCTCTGGTGTCCTGGCACCTAAAGCAAGTCTTGCTGTATCACCCGGCATTACCCTCGCAATGATAAAAATAAGAATGGACAAACCGAATAAAACAAGTATGTAGGAAAAGAAACGCTTTAGTGCTTTTGCCATAACCTTACCTTCTTTCATTTTAGTTAATTATTCTGCCACCTTAAAATCTCTGAAGTAATAGCAATATCCCATCGTATATAAGTAACTCTCTCCCGCCTGATTCATTTCAACAGCAGGCCAGGAGGTAATATGATCCGAGCGATAAGCCACTGTTGTTGTTGCATCAAATAACCATACGGTCGGACACAGTTCAATCAGCTGTCTGCTGATTTCCTTATATGCTTCGTTTCTTTCATCTTCATTAATAATAACGGTTGATTTCTCTATCATAGAATCAATCTCATTATCCTGCAGCCATTCCATCTGTTCCCACGAGCCGCAGCTGCCGGAATGATATCTGGTTTTTAATACGCTTCCGGCGTCTAAGTATGCAGGTGAAAATGCAACAATTGATGCATTCGGCGTCGTCTCGATTGTCTGCGCATCTGTCATCATGGTTGCAAAGGGCTTTCCGGTAATATCAACTGTCACGCCAAGCTTACCCATCTCGGACTGAATTAATAATGCTAATTTTTCCTGTGAAGATCCGCCCTCCGAGCACCAAGTAAATGCAATGGTAAGCTCCCCGCTCATCAATTGATCATAATACGGAGACTGCTTTAACTCCTCTTCTGCCTTTGCAAGATCATATGTATAAGGCATTTCCTCAACAGTAAGCGCGGCGGCAGTCATGCCGGATACAACCGGACCGGTCGAGAGTGAACTTCCCGGATAAATGCTGTTAATAATTGTTTGATAATCAGTCGCGTATGCAATCGCTTTTCGTACATGAATATCATCTGTCGGGGCCGATTTGGTATTCAACATGAGATTTGTATTTACACCGCTCAGAATATTGACACTGTCCACCCCTTCCATCGCATCCATTTCCGTATAAGCCTCCGGTGTTTGTGCATCGTTAGTTATATCCAGCTCTCCGCGGGAAATCATAGTACGGATCGCTGTAGTTTCAAGCCCTCCTACCATACGGATTGTCTCAGGCGCGCCATCTTCCCAGCCTTTCCAGTATTCGCTGTATTTTTCTATAACAAGGTATTCTTCCGTTTTCATTTCTTTTACCTTATAGGGACCGGAGCCGGCATCGTTTGTCTGAAGCCACGCTTTCCCATAATCACCCTGCTCTCCATAATCACCCTCGGCATAATGCTCTGTCATGAGCTTTTCATCTAAAATATACAATCGAACAATGATTGCTGGAAAGGTTCCTGACGGTGAGGACAAATCAAATTCCACTGTCTTTTCATCAATTACCTTTACCGCTGATACAAGATCGGTAAAAAGATAAGCAAACCCTTCTCCCATAGCCATCAGACGATCCATACTGTACTTAACATCCGATGCCGTAAGCTGGTTTCCGCTGTGAAAAACAACATCATCTCTTAAGTGAAATGTATAAATTGTTCCGTCTTCTGAAACATCCCAGCTCTCGGCAGCATTTGCATCAATTGTCCCGTCACTGTTCGGGAATGTTAATGTGTCATAAATATTTACGGCTGCCGTGGAATCACTTGCTTTACTTCCGACTCCAGGATCAATGTAAGTCGGCCAGTCTGTGCTGATTACAATCGAATCCTTCGTCTTTGCCGCTTCTGATGCCGATTCGGCTGCTGCCGCCTTCGTGCCTTCTTCACCGCTGCTGCCGCTGCCGCATCCTGTCATAGCAGCCATGGCTGCAACCAGAATCACCGCCATACTTTTTTTTAAAAATCTGTTCATCAAGGTTCCTCCTCTTTCTTTTCAATTTAGCATGAATACGCAAAAACAACGCCGGTGACTCGAAGGTCCCACGACGTTGTGTTTGGAGTTGACGGACTATAAAATTGGATTGTATCCTCGCTAATTTCGTTTATAGTACCACAGGAGCTTTTTTCTATGCAATATTGCTATTCACAAAGAATTTCCTGTTTTTTTGTGTGTACACACAAATCTTTTTGCTGTATGATTGATATTAATAAACTCGGAGGTGCAAATACATGTCAATTACATTGCGTGACTGTTTGAAATTACCGATCTTTTTCTCCTCTTATGTAGCTGCAGGCGAAAAGGGGCTTGATCATCCTGTTGATACTGTAACGACTGCGGAGATTTTTCCGGAAGACATCGAAGTCTTTAAAAAATTTGCACATCCGAATGAACTTACAATCTCTGCTTTTGCTTCCATTCAGGATAATCCTTCCATGCAGCTGGAAATTATGCGTCGCTCTAACGAAGCCAAAGGCGCCGGTCTTATATTATTCTATGTCGGCATTTACCTTAAGGAAATATCCAAAGAAATGATTCAGCTCGCCAATGAACTTCAATATCCGGTAATTGTCATTCCCAGTGATGCAGATATTGCTTATGTAGATATGATCAGCGCTGTCATGGAACTGATTGTAAAGGATAAAATGAAGGATGATTCCTTTATCAGTACAACAAACCAATACGTAAATGCGGTTTTAAATAACAATTCCCCGCAGACCGCCTTCCTGTCTCAAAGCCTGAATATTAATGATCAGGAGCTTCACGGGTTTTGCATTATGACCGGCTGTGATCAAAACAGTCTGATTACCTGCGCTCAATTTCTGATACAAGGACTCTCCGATATAAATATTCAAACTGTATGTGCAGCCGTTGATGAACACTATGTTCTCCTGCTGTATACCAAAGAGCGAGAGAACAATATCCACAGCCTGTATCAGGAAATTCTTGACCAGTATCTTTCTGACGGGACATATCCCGATACTCTGCTTATCTTTTCTATGTTTCAAAAGGGAATTCGTTCCCACCTGCATAATGTTTATTTAAATTTTTGTGAATTTTTTTCTTATTTTATGATTATTTTTCCTTATCGAACACTGTTTAATTATCATGCGGTTTCCTTTATTCAAAATTGTTTATCCATTATTCGCTATGAAAACCACTATTTTGACGAGGGCGGAACCTATCATTTTTTTACAAGTGTTTTAGAACCGGAATTATTCAGCACACTCTGCTGCTTTTTATTAGACGGCAATATGAATACTGCTGCCACCGCCAAATATTTATACGTTCATACAAATACAATTATTTATCGCATACGAAAAATAAAGGAAAGGCTGCATATTTCCCTTTCTGAGCTCTCAGATATCACTACACTTTCTACCATCGCGGCGATTTATCGCATTGTAAATACACCGCATAGTCCGATGAATCGTTCTTGAGGGCTTAAGAGAACTGTTTGAGGGATTTGGAAATTCAAAAGAGAAGAAATGTCCGCTAAATAAGCTTTTATACCTAAAAATTTGAATGTCACTATTTCTCCAAGAACCTATTCTTCTGTCAATACGCTGACCGTAGATAACCTTTCCTATTTCAGAATTTCGAAAACTTTTTTTCAACTTACGGCATTGATGAGGAATGTATTATTACTGACAGCCATATAGAGGATATTGAAATCAAACGTGCTGCCCTGCATGCCGCTAAATGTACCTATCTTCTTGCGGATCACAGCAAAATGATGCGAAGCGGAATTCTATCCTGCGGAAATGCGTCCGATTGTACAGAAATTATTACGGATTACAAGGCAAATTCCGCTTTTGTACACAAGCTGAGGGAGCACAGCTGTAATGTAACTATTGCCGCTTCTATCGTAGACTAACCATATTTTTAAAACTGCTATTACGCGGAGGAAAAAGACACAAATGAGAGCAATATTGTATGATTATCATGTCCATTCACTAATTTCACCGGATTCTAATGCAACTATGGAATCCATGTGTGAGCAGGCCATTCGTTTGGGACTTAAAGAACTGGCTTTTACCGAGCATTACGAATATCAGGACCTGGGCGAAAAAAACGCCGGCTACTTTTCCGCCGAACGCCTGGCACTTTATGAGCGAACTCTAAACAAATGTAAGCGCGCATACGAAAATCAGCTCTACATCGCTCGTGCCGCAGAGCTTGGACAACCTCATCTGGAATTAGGACATTCACGACTGTTAATAAAAGAAATGCACTTTGATTTTATTCTGGGATCTGTCCACCAAAATGATTATGGACATATTGATAAAATAGATATTACAGAAGGAAATTATCTTTCTGTGATTGAGAACTACTACCGTCATCTGCTCTGGCTGTCTCAGGTCGGGGATTTTGATTGTCTGGCGCATTTAGATATGGTTAAACGGCATACCAGCCGCCGCGGGCTTCCCGATGCTCACGAACACTTCAGGCCTGTTACAGAGAAAATTCTTAACACAATCATTGAACGGGGGCACGGAATTGAACTCAATGTTTCAGGCATACGGCAGACTCCAAAAGAAAGTATGCCCGGTTTAGATTTGTTAAAGTATTACAGGGAACATGGCGGAGAAATTATAACGGCAGGCTCCGATGCCCACTCTCCAAAAGACATTGCCTCCAACTTTTCTCAGGCCTATGACATCCTGACAGAAGCAGGCTTCCGTTATATTACCACTTTTCGTGAACGGAAGCCCTTCTTTCATAAATTATGAAAGCTATTTTTATATCCTTTATGTATTCCTGTCATTTTTTATATTCAGAGTAATAGCGATCTATCGTTTCCGCAATTATTTTTTTAGCCTCATCCGAAACCATCCCAAACGGTTCCCTACAAGGTCCTACAGGTTGTCCGATAATATTAGTCGCACACTTTACAATAGAATTGGGATTTCCATATTTAAAACAGCTTCGTATATGAGAAATCGACTCCTGCGCAGCTTTAGCGCCTTCCATATCCCCCTTCCTATAATTTTCATAAATGCTTACCATGATCTCCGGAAGGATATTTGCTATTGCTGTAATTCCACCGGCTCCGCCGGCCATCAGCGTCCAAAGAATCAATGCATCATTTCCCGAAAGCACAGAGAAATCCTTTCCTTTTGTTACGGAAATATATTGCAGAATGTTATTAAAATCACCGCTTGAATCTTTTATTCCGGCAATATTAGGCAGCCCGGCAAGCTTTCCGACAGTTGCGGGTGCTAATGAAACTCCTGTCCTTGCCGGAATATTATACATCACAATCGGAATCTTTACCGCATCATTTACAGTCTGATAGTGCGAATATAATTCATCTTGATTTAAAGAAGCAAAATAAGGCGTAATAACAGATAATACATCTACGCCAATATCCTCTGCCTTTTTAGAGAGTTCTACGGTATCTTTGGTTCCAACACAACCTGTGCCCGCATAAACCGGTACGCGGCCCCTGGTTTCATCAACAAAAATTTTCATTACACGCAATTTTTCTTCTTCGTTCATAATATAAAATTCACCATTTGTCCCAAGACAAAAAATCCCGTCTACTCCGGCTGCTATTTCCCTGTTGATCTGGTTTCTCATTTCTGCTTCATTAATATCGCCATTATCAAACATCGGCGTTTGCATTGCGGCAACAATTCCTTTGATTTTCTTCATAATCTTCCCTCTTTACTGTTTATTTAGTTGACCACCTTGGGTGTTCATATACTTTTGTATCAGCAACATACGGCCATTTTTCCTCACGAAGTATCGCCTGGCATCCCTTTACACACATTTGTGCCATATTGATTACCGCTTCTTTTGTTTGCGCAGCACTATGGGGACTATACAAAAGATTTTTGGCTTTCAGCAAAGGACTGTCGGTTTCCGGCGGTTCTTTAACAAACACATCCATACCGGCCCCTGCAAGAATCCCTTTATTCAGAGCATCCGCCAAGTCTGACTCATTTACAATTCCGCCCCTGGAGCAATTAATCAATATTCCCGAAGACTTCATCATTGACAGTTCATTTGCTCCTATCATATTTCTGGTTGAATCCAATAAAGGAACATGAATAGAAATGATATCGCAGTCACGCAGCATTTCCCGATAACTGCCATAATACTCACATCCCATTCCTTCTATTATTTCTTTTGATAATAAAGGATCATAACCCGCCGTAAGCATTCCGATCTTTTTACAAATATCCTGAGTTTCTCTTCCAATTGCGCCCAAACCAATAAATCCGATTTTTTTATTAAGAAGTTCGAATGCTTTTCCGGCATCCCGAATTGCCCAATTTCCAGTTTCCATTTCATTTCTTGCTTCAACTAAATTTTTGGCTATAGTAAACATCATAGCTACGGCATGCTCCGCTACGGAACGATTATTGGCACCGGGGGTAATCACTACAGGGATTCCTGATTTTGTTGCAGCTTCCACATCAACGCTGTCATATCCTACTCCTGTTCTTCCAATCACCTTCAATTTAGGCGAATTTGCTATCACATTCTTATCACAGCTTCCAATTCTTACAATCAATGCATCGGCATCTTTCATTTCTTCCATGTAACGATTGGGATTTCCGTCATCAGCCACATATACTTCCGTATCCTTTTCCAGTAATTGAAGCCCTTCCGGACATATGGTTTGTGTCATAACTAGTTTCATACAATACATACTTCCTTTCAATCTTCCTGATTACAACTGCTTATAGATTACTTTTCCATTTTTTATGAGAGCCTTCGTATAAAAAACTTCATTCAGCACTAAAGTATCCTCTTTTATATCCTGAAGAACTGCATCTTTTCTTCGCTTCTCAATAATGGAGAAATTCATGCCCCCATTGACATCGAAGTCCCGCTTTCGTTCTTCGAGTCCCCATACCATTGCCGGCGTGCAGGTTGACGCTTTAAATATATCCGTCAAGGCCATACCTGCCGCATTCATCATAGACATTGTGCACATGAAAGAACAGGCCGGAAGTTTATAAATATTTCCTCCATGGATATCGGTTCCCAAAAGATCCGGCCAAAAATTTTCTAAAGCTGCGGTTCTTAAATTTTGAAATGTAAAATTAGTTCTTCCATGGGCAAAATCAAACAGGACTCCTTTTTCTCTCGCTTCGCGCACACATTTTTTTAATTTCCCTTTTTCATCAAAAATCATTTCCCCTTTATCCTGATACATGTGTGCCAGCACATCCCCCGGACGCATCATTTCCAGCAGCCGCATAAGAGAAACCTGCTCCCCCATATTTCCCAGGTGCACTGTTACCGGACATCTGTAACCGTTACTCTCTAATATTTGAGATAACTGAATACACCTTTTCAAGGGAAGCAATCCTGATTCCCTAATACTGTCCTTTTCATATCTCACCTTTAAGCCTTTTATCACATGACTGTATTTCTGATACAATTCCAAGATTAATTGTTCATTGACAGATTGCTCCTCAAAGGTTTCCGTGATCAACAAATCCTGCCCCCGGGAGGAAAGGTTTAATAAAACTTTTGTATCAGTGATGTACTCTGATATCTCTTCAAAAATAAATTCTTCAATTTTATTGACCCCAAGGGATCCCGCATCAATGACTGTTGTAACTCCATTTGGAATACACAGGAGATCTGCATCAGCTCCAAATCCCCCGTTTTTTCTGTTTACATGCGCATGTGAGTCTATCATTCCGGGTATTATATAACAATTTTCCGCATCCACTTCTTCATAACAAGAAGCTTTTTCTTCGGTTTTTACCCGGATCTCTTTTTTGCTTACTGAATTTGACAAGGGATCATATACCATCCCGTTTTTTACAAGCAAACTCATGCACCGGCTCCTCTGCTTCCTTTATTTTCCTGAGCGAATTTTCCCAAATAAGATTGAACAATCACAGGAGAATTTTTCAGTTCATTTGGTTCTCCTGATATAACAACCTTTCCCTGGTTAATCACATATGCATGATCTGATACTTCCAAGGCCAGCTTCGCATTTTGCTCCACAAGTAAAATAGGGATTCCGTCCTTCTTATTAATCTCTACTATTTTTTCAAATAGATCCTTCACCACTACAGGCGCCAGCCCCATGGACGGTTCATCCAGCAATAAAAGCCTCGGCCGGGCCATCAAGGCTCTCCCGATTGCCAGCATTTGCTGTTCTCCTCCTGATAAGCTCCAGCCCAATTGTTCACGCCGTTCTTTCAGTCTGGGAAAAAGTTCAAATACCATTTCCAAATCTTCTTTATATGATTGCTTTCCGAAAAAACCGTGCCAATTTACTGTTCCCACTTCTAAATTACTTTCTACGGAAAGTCCCGAGAATATGTGCCGGCTTTCAGGTACATGTACAATCCCTTTCCTGCAAATCTTCTGCGGTGACATTTTTAATAAATTCTCTTCTTCATAGATAATCTCCCCGGTAGACGGAATTACATTGGATATTGCTTTGAGAAGAGTTGTTTTCCCCGCACCGTTAGAGCCGATCAAACATGTAATTTTACCTGCTTCAATATCAATGTTTATACCATTCAGTGCCTCAATCGCACCATAATAGGAATGTAAATCTTTAATTTTAAGCATTTAAGTCCTTTCCGAGATATGCCTCTATCACCTGGGAATCACTTGCAACTTTTTCGGGACCGCCTTCGCAAATCACCTTGCCAAAATTAATTACTACAATATTGGAACAGCTGTTCATAATCATATCCATGGAATGCTCAATCAAAAGCACACCCACATTATATTTTTCCGTTGCCAGCTTCAATAATTCCATGGCGTTTTCAATTTCTTTATTATTTAAGCCTGCTGCCGGCTCATCCACCAGCATCACTTTCGGATTTGCCAGCATTGCCCGAACAATCTCCAATAATTTTCTTTGTCCGTAGGGAATTGCATTGATATCACTGTTCCAATCAATCTCAAAGCCGGCCACAGGCATGAGCTCATCCAGCCTTTCTTTTAAATTGTTTTTCTTTCCGGGCAAAAAGCTTTGTAAATAACCCTTATCCTCACCCAAATCCAGGCCCAGCAGCATATTGTCCAGGATGTTTGAACGGTAAAGGAATCTAGGAGTTTGAAAGGTTCTCCCAATGCCCGCCTTAGAACGCTTATAGGCCGGTATTTTTGTAATATTTTTACCTTCAAAATAAATGTCGCCCTCATCTAAATCATAGATACCGCTGATCAAATTCATCAGCGTGGACTTCCCTGCTCCGTTAGGCCCTATCAAGCCCGTAATTTCCCCCTGCGGGATAGAAAAGGAAACATGATCTGTCGCTGTCAATCCACCAAATCTTTTACACACCTTATTAAGCTCTAGTATGGGCTTCATCTGAAACAGCCTCCTTTTTAATTTTTAGTTTACACTTCTCTATCCCCTGTTTCATTAATCCAGCCAATCCCATAGGCATAAATACCATCAGCAAAATTACTCCAATACCATAAATCAATCGAATATACCTTGCCAGCGGCCTTAACCACTCGGGAAGCATATTTACAAGAAGCGCCCCTACCAGCACACCAAATGTATCATTTACTCCACCAAGCATCACGATAATAATATAGGTTGTTGCCATGTCAAAGGTAAAATTGTCCGCCGAAATAAAACCGCCGTGCATCGCAAATAATCCGCCCGCCAATGCAGACAAGGCTCCCGCTATCGTAAATGCGATTACTTTTGTACGATAGATATTTACGCCCAGACATTGTGCCGCAATTTCATTGTCTCTTACAGCCGCCAAAGAACGGCCCAGCTTTGTGCTTCTGATTCGTTCGACAATTACTATGCAGACCAATACAATCACAGCCAATACATAAAACCATTCCTTATAACCATTTGGAGAAAAGCGAAATACGGTCAGAGCCGGAATTCTGGATATTCCATCCGGCCCTCCTGTAAATGGTTTATAGTTCATATAAATTGACCAGCTAACTTGTACTAACGCAATCGTTGCAAAGGTAAAGAATGTTCCTTTCAGCCTTAACAAAATGAGGCCGATGAGAAAGGAAACCAGTGCACATACGATAATGGCAATCATCAGGCTTTCCGATGTATTTAAAATATACCCAAGCCTTCCTGTCGCCAGATTGGCAACGATATAGGCACCCAACCCC
>JASGGU010000070.1:0-21212 GCA_047602645.1 Lachnospiraceae bacterium
TTGATTTTCACAGTAACGGTAATTTCTTTGCCGAAATCCACCTTGGAAAAGGCCAACTCGAGTGCAGAAAAAAAAGCCTGCTTTTCTACGGGCTTGACCAGATAATGCAGCGGATTGACTGCATAAGCGTCCAGCGCATAGCCCGGCTCGGTGGTGATGTAGATGATCTGCGCCTCCCGGCTGATACGACGGATGCTCTGCCCTAACTCCAGCCCACTGACCATAGGCATGACAATATCCAACAGGTAAAGATGAAAGCTCTCGGTTTCAATAGCGGTCAGTAATTGATCAGGGTGAGAGAATTCTTTTATTTCTGCTTCCAATGTATGAGTGCCTAGGTATTCTATTATATATTCTTTGATGAGTTCCAGTTCTCTCGGCTGATCGTCACAAATTGCGATCGTCATCATAAGCTACACCTCTATATCTATAAATATTAACAAAAAAGAGTATGAATTACAATTATTTTGTCGATTCAAGTAAAACTTTGTTCCTTAAAAGATAAGAAAGCATGAAGGCTATTCAAACCTTCACGCTTTTTATATACCAGATAAAGTAAAAACTGGTGTGCTCTTTTTACTAATTTGCAGCAAATTCTTTAACAATGCTGTCAGTATAATAAGGGACCGTCAAATAATTACCTGCAATCAAAACAGGATCTTCTGTGAGATGATTGATACAGGAAATCTCATAGATATATTGTTCTGCAGAATCGTATTCTTCGGTTAAATACCTGGAAGTAATAGCTTCCAGTGTATCCCCATTGTAGATCATGATACTCTTATAATATTTTACCCGTGTAATGGTGTTCGAATCTGCACTGGCATAAGCAAAGTGCGTGATAGACAATACAGCAATCACCAGAACAACAGCAAACAATATAGCAATAATAAATCGACGCTGTCTCTTTACCTGCTTTTCTCTTCGTAATCTTTGTATTTTCCTTGTCTCTGCTCTTTCCGTATAATAGCCGTCCATTTACCTATTCCTCCAGATATAGACTGAACACTTATTGCGAACATTTGTTCTGATTGATTAAATTATACCGAACATACATTCTGCTGTCAACACTTTTTTCGAACAAATATTTGGAATATACGTTTGCTTTCTTCGAACATATGTGTTAAACTAAAATAAATTAATATATATCTGATTATTATATCCGGAAGTTCTTCCCCTTTACTTAAACACTATATTAGTGAGAATCTTCAAAGCAATGACATAACATGGCCGAGAGGCACTTAAAGCAAACAATATTTTTATTTATACAAGCGTTAAATTTGTACAGCATTCGGCAGTTTTAGATAGGAATCATCATTTTACAAGGAAGGATATCATTATGAGTTACGGAAAAATTACAACGAAACAACAGGAAATTCTTGAGTACATTAAAGACGAAATATTAAAGAAGGGATATCCGCCTGCGGTCAGGGATATTTGTGAGGCGGTTCATTTAAAATCGACGTCTTCTGTCCACTCTCATTTAGAAACGCTTGAGAAAAACGGCTATATCCGCAGAGATCCGACAAAGCCCCGTGCAATTGAGATTATTGACGACAGTTTTCAGATGGTCCGCCATGAAATGACAAGCATTCCGATTATCGGTACTGTGGCGGCGGGGATACCGATTCTGGCACAGGAAAATATAGAGGGCTATTTTCCGATTCCGGTTGAATTTGCGCCAAGAGGTGCGGCTTTTATTTTGAAGGTCAAGGGAGAAAGCATGATCAATGCCGGTATTTTTGACGGGGATCAGATATTTGTAGAGCAATGCAATACGGCCCGCAACGGTGATCTGGTTGTCGCGCTTGTTGATGATTCCGCAACGGTCAAAACTTATTATAAAGAAAACGGGCATTATCGTCTGCAGCCTGAAAATGATACGATGGATCCAATTATCGTGGAACAGGTTGCTATCTTGGGTAAGGTATTTGGTGTATTCCGTCTAATGAGCTAAATATTATTATTACATGTTTTAATGGTCAAAATAATAAAAATAAATCAGCCTCTATTATTTTCCGGTAATGAAAATATGCAGGCTGATTTATTTTTATTAACAGACTATTAAAGTTCACTTGAGCAAAATATATTGAGTTACTGCTAAAACTCAGATTCTTCCATCAGAACGCCATCTCTCCAAATTCGTTCCAGATCATAAAACAAGCGATTTTCATTATCGAATACATGAATAATGATATCGCGGTAATCCATCAAAATCCAGTTTGCCGTATCATAGCCTTCAATTTGCTTACAGTCGTAGCCTTCCTTGTGAAGTTTTTCCTGTACGTTATCGATCATCGCCTGTATCTGGCTGCGATTGGAGCCGGATGCGATGATGAAAAGATCTGCCATGACGCTCACCTTGCTGATGTCAATAACCTTAAGATCCTCTGCTTTTTTATCATTTAATGCCGTAATGGCTATCTTTGCCATCTTTTTTGATTCATCCATTTATTTCAGTTTCCTCTCTTTCATCAAAAATTCGTTTATAATAATCATAGGTTTTCTGTGTCATGTCGTCGATCTCCACATGAATGGACATCAGATAGTCGAGAGTATCTTTCAGTATATTCAAAAGTGCAAGATCAAGATCTACAAACGCCTGCTTTCTTATTTCTTTTAAATTAGGCGCTTTATAGCGGTTGGGCTCAATATAGTCGGCAACAAAGATTATTTTTTCAAGTAAAGTCATATTGGGGTGGCCGGTCGTATGATTGATGATGGAGCCGATGATTTCCTTATCATTTACATGATATTTCTTCATTGCAAAAAAACCGCCAAGCTTTGCATGTAACAGAAACGGATTGTTGCGTTCCACCTCGGTAATACTGATGTGGTATTTTTCGCAAAGCTCCAGCATTTCTCTGCCATCCATATACTTTGCACAATCATGCAGCGTACCGGCGATTTGAGCCTTTTTAATATCCGCATCATAGCGCATAGCAAGCGACGCTGCCGTATAAGAAACACCAAGTGTATGCAAATATCTTTTCTGATCAAGTTTACGCTTCACTTTTCGGCGTAATTTCTGAATATCATTAGATTTATGATTTGAAAGGTTAACCATATTTAAATTTTCCTTTATTTTCTATATAGCTTTTTTTTATAAATGTACATTTCCACATCTTTAGGAACATAGTAACAAATTGTTCTTTTTTCGATAATTCTCGCTCGTATCATATTGGACGAAATATCAATATTGGGTGTGTTCAGCAAATGTACACGGGCGTGGTAAAACCGTTCAAGACGACTTTTTTGTTCAAATAACGCTTCATCAGCCATATGGTACCGCGGTGCTGCAACCAAAACGCAGTGGTCCAAAACCACTTGCGGTTCCTTCCATTGTTCGATGTTAAACAGGGAATCTGCACCGATGATAAAGTAATATTCACAATCCGGGTTTTTCTCCTGCAGCTGCGTCAGCGTTTCATGGGTATAGCTGTTTCCAGGCCTGTCTGTTTCAAAGGTAGATAACTCCAGATGCTTATTATTTCCAATTGCAAGCTGAACCATTTGGATGCGCTGCTTGGCCGGCAATATATCTGCCGGATCCTTCAGATAAGAAATTCCGCTCGGCATAATCAAAACCTTTTCTAACTGCAGTGAATCATAGGCATTTTCCGCCAAAATTAAATGCCCTATATGAATTGGATTAAAGGTTCCGCCAAGAATTCCGATTTTTTTCTTCATCCTGCACGCCTCCTTTCTCAGAAAACCATTTTGTCATACAATAGATCATTATAAAAGCGGAAGCTTAATTTTGGGCTTGTTTTTGGATTCCTTATATAATACAATTTTTTTTCCTATTACGTGAACAATTTGAGAGCGCGTGCGCTCTGAAATGATCTGTGCGATTTCTTTTGGGTCGTCTGCGCAGTTTTTCAAGACACCGACTTTAACCAGTTCCCGGGCTTCAAGTGCCTCCTGCACGGAAATGACGAGTTCCGGTGTAATGCTTGCCTTGCCAATATGGACGATTACATCCATCGTACTTGCAAGTCCTTTTAAATATGCTCTTTGTTTGCTTGTCATATTTATCCTTTCTCATATCGGGCGATACAGTCCCCCCCTGATTCATTACTATTTAATGGTAATAATCAAATTCATGCCCGTAAATTCTAACAGTATCGCCCTCCTGAATACCAAGCGCGACAAGTTCTTTCAGAATGCCGTTATCCTTCATAAAATTCTGAAAAAACGTAAAACCTTTCTCCGAATCCAGGTTGGTATATCCAAGCATCTTTTCAATCCGCGGTCCCTCAATGACATATACCTGATTTTTAGTATCGTATTCGACCGTATAAGGAATGCTTGCATCGTCCTGTCCGGTAATAAAATATTCCTGCTCAAATACAATCGGCTGCTCATCCAATGTGGAAAGCAAAGTACTCATATAATAAAGCAGCTCTTTCATACCTTGACCGCTGACAGCAGAAATCGAAAATACTTTGATGCCTTGCGGCTCAAACTCCTGCCTTAGCTTTTCAACCGGATCTTCTGCATCGGAAGCAACCGCATCCATTTTATTGGCTGCGATGACCTGCGGCCGTTTTGCTAAATCCTCGTTATAATTTTTTAATTCTTTATTAATCGCATAAACATCCGAAACCGGATCACGCCCTTCTATGGAAGCCGCATCCACAACATGGATCATCGCCTTTGTGCGTTCAATATGCCGCAAAAAATCATGGCCAAGTCCGATGCCCTCTGAAGCACCCTCAATCAGTCCGGGGATATCGGCAACGACAAAGCCCTTTGCATCTTCTAAATCCACCACTCCAAGATGAGGATTTAATGTGGTAAAATGATAGTCTGCAATTTTGGGACGGGCATTGGACACCCTTGTTAAAAATGTTGATTTCCCGACATTGGGAAACCCGATTAGTCCGACATCTGCAATGACCTTTAATTCCATCGCAATATTCAATTCCTGACTTGACTGTCCGGGCTGTGCATATTTAGGGGCCTGCATTGTCGGAGTCGCATAATGCTGATTCCCATTGCCGCCTCTGCCGCCCTTTAACAAGACGATACGCTTGTTATCTCCGGACATATCGGTGATGACCTTGCCGCTTTCCGCATCCTTGAGTACCGTACCGGCCGGAACCTTGATAAGGATATCCGAACCGTTTTTTCCACGGCAGTTTCTCTTGCCGCCCTTCTCGCCGTCCTGCGCACAATATTTACGAATATGTCTGAAATCGGTCAGCGTGTTCAGCCCTTCGTCCACTTCGAAGATGACATCACCGCCTTTTCCGCCGTCACCGCCGTCAGGGCCGCCGTTCGGCACATATTTTTCCCGTCGAAAAGAAACATGTCCGTCGCCGCCTTTTCCGCTTCTTACATATATTTTTGCTCTGTCTGCAAACATCCTGCTCTCCTTGCCTGTATACTATCTAAATTGCCAACCTATAAGCTGCGCATAAAGTTTCCTGTATAGGAACAAAGCAAATACAGGGTTTTAAACAATGAAGTTTAAAACCCTGCGCACTCTTTACTGTTCTACCGGATATACGGAAGCCTGCTTTTTGTCTCTTCCTTTTCTTTCGAATCTGACTACACCATCCACTAAAGCAAATAATGTATCGTCTCCGCCGCGTCCCACATTCACACCTGGGTGAATTTTTGTTCCGCGCTGTCTATAAAGAATATTGCCGGCCTTTACGAATTGTCCGTCAGCTCTTTTGGCGCCGAGTCTTTTCGACTCTGAATCTCTGCCGTTCTTTGTAGAACCAACACCCTTTTTATGAGCGAAAAATTGAAGGTTCAATTTCAACATGGTTTACACCTCCTCGAAAATAAGTCTTAAATATCGTTTTCCATATTCATTTTGAATTTCTTTCAGTCCCAAAAGCATGGCATCCATTAAAAGAATCGCTTTATCACCGGGGATCGATAGGAATTCCCATTCGATCGTATCCGCTGTATTACATTTCAATTTTTCATCCGTAAACTGTTCGATTGCATTTACCGTGTTGATTACAAGCACGGAAACCGCCGCACATACGATATCCTTTCCTTTGACGGAAAAACCCGCATGTCCCAAACAGGAAAACGAATGGTAGCTGCCATCGCTATTTTTCAGAACCTTTGCTATGATCATATGAATCACCTGACGCACTCATTAAGCATTGATTTTTTCAATTTTAACTTGTGTGTATGCTTGTCTATGACCATTCTTTTTGTGATAGCCGCTCTTTCTCTTATATCTGTAAACAATAACCTTTTTACCTCTTCCATTGTCTACAACAGTAGCTGAAACAGTTGCGCTTGCAACTTCCTCACCTACTAAGAGCTTCTTATCACTAACAGCAAGAACCTGATCAAATGTCACAGTATCTCCGGCTTCCACGCCAAGCTTTTCAACCTTAATCACATCGCCTTCGGAAACCTTATACTGCTTTCCGCCTGTTGCAATAATTGCGTACATAGGGCACCTCCTATTGTTTTACTCGCTAGCTTCGGTGGTATCCTTTCTAAAAAAGGGCACACTTATCACCCCACTATGCGGCATACTCATGTATAATAGCATAAATGTCATTCTATGTCAAACAAAATTTCAAGGGTATCCGAAAAAACGGATACCCTTTCTGGATTTGTATCAAAACCTATCAGTTATTGATCAGCTTATCGTTCTCATTATTCCAGCTATAGAGCTTACGAATTTCAGCCCCAACCTTCTCGGCAGGATGCTCTGCCGCAAGGTTTCTCATCGCACGGAAATGTGCCTGTCCGCCAGCCTGTGACATATCCAGAAGGAAATCCTTTGCGAAGCTGCCGTCCTGAATATCGCTCAGAATCTTCTTCATCGTCTTCTTTGTCTCTTCTGTAATAATCTTCGGTCCTGTAATATAATCGCCATATTCCGCCGTATTAGAGATAGAATATCTCATTCCGGCAAAGCCTGATTGATAGATCAGATCTACGATCAGCTTCATCTCATGAATACACTCGAAGTAAGCGTTTCTCTCATCATACCCAGCCTCTACGAGTGTTTCATAGCCGGCCTGCATCAATGCGCACACACCGCCGCAAAGCACTGCTTGCTCGCCAAACAAGTCTGTTTCGGTTTCGGTACGGAACGTCGTTTCAAGCACACCTGCCCTTGCACCGCCGATTGCGAGCGCATAAGCAAGAGCTTTGTCAAGAGCTTTACCGGAAGCATCCTGCTGCACTGCAACAAGACAAGGAACACCCTTACCGGCCTGATACTCACTTCTTACTGTATGACCCGGTCCCTTCGGAGCGATCATTGTAACATCGACATTTTTAGGCGGTACAATTTGTCCGAAATGGATTGCAAAGCCATGTGCAAACATCAGCATGTTACCTTCCTCAAGGTTCGGCTCGATATCTTTCTTATACATCGCAGCCTGCTTCTCATCGTTGATTAAAATCATAATGATGTCGGCCTTCTTTGCGGCTTCTGCCGCCGTATATACTTCAAATCCCTGCTTCACTGCCTTATCCCATGACTTTGAACCTTCGTATAAGCCAATAATGACGTTGCAGCCCGACTCCTTTGCATTTAATGCATGTGCATGTCCCTGACTGCCATATCCGATGACAGCGATTGTCTTTCCTTCAAGCATGGACAGGTTACAATCTTCCTGATAATAAATTCTTGACATTTTTCTTTCCTCCTATGATTTTTAATTCTTTCTATAACTGAAAGGTTTTGCCCTCTAGCTAACAAATCAATCGAAATTGATGACACCCTCGGTTCCTCGTGACAATCCGGCAATACCGGTTCTTGCAAGCTCCAAAATTTCGTAGCCTTCCAGCAGCTTAATGAATGCATCAATTTTTGCCTGGTTTCCTGTCAATTCGATGATCAGCGAATCCAGAGCGACATCCACAATTTTTGCTCTGAAAATATCAGATACGGCGATAATGCCAGGACGCTGTTCCGCATTCGCCCGTACTTTTACCATGATCAGTTCCCTGTAAACAGAATCATCAGGAATCAGCTCTTTAATACTGCGCACATCGACAAGCTTCCCGACCTGCTTTTCAATCTGATCAAGAATATCCTCATCCCCGTTTGCCACGATTGTAATACGGGTAAATCTTGGATCAGCCGTCACGCCTGCCGTAATGCTTTCAATATTATAACCTCTGCGACTGAAAAGACCGGATATCCGGCTCAATACACCCGAGGTATTATCTACGATCAACTGAAACACTTTTTGCATGCTGTATTACCGCCTTTCTAATTCCCGTTTTATCTAATGAAAAACCGCTCATCTCTGCCGCTTTTCCCATTCTAGCAACATTCTAAGGGCTTGTCAATGTATGTGTCATATTCATATTTTCTATAATTTCAAGTTATATTTCCCAAATAAAAAGCATCAGGAAAGTAATAAAGCATTTAATCACTCAAGGCACATTTTTGAAGTGCCAGAGTGCCGGTCCTTGCAACCTCTACGACACTGATGGAAGCCAGCATTTGAATAAGAAGTGCAGTCTTTTCAGGGGTATCACAAATCTGGATCATCATCAGGGTTTTTGACATATCTACGATCTGGGCTCCTAAAATCTCACAAATCTCCATTAATTCCCGGCGGTTGCTCTTGTTATATTTCACTTTAACAAGCATTAATTCCCGGCTGATGCTCTCTTCCTCACCGAAGGTTTTTATTTTTATGACATCAATTTTCTTATTGAGCTGCTTTTCAATCTGCTCTAATGTTCGTTTGTCTCCCGAGGAAACGATCGTAATGCAGGAAACCTTCGGGTCATCGGTTTCGCCGACAGCCAGGCTGTCAATGTTGAAACAACGTCTTGAGAACAGTCCGGCTACTTTCATCAGAACACCCGAACGGTTTTCAACAAGAACGGAATATAATCTCTTCATTTATTTTATTGCGGCATAGCGGGGTGCTTTGCCGCTTCTCCTTTCTTCTTGTTTTTCGGTCCGTTTATCTTGAGGATTCCATCGGATTGACCATACATTCCATCAAAACCGGTCCCTCTATATGCAGAAACGCTTCTATTGTTTGTTCCATATCTGATCCGTCACTTAATTTCATGTAAGGAATATCATATGCAGATGCGAGTTTCCCCAAATCCGGACTGCCCGACAAATCCACAACTGAGTAATTTCCTTTATATGTTTGATCCTGATATTCACGAACAAGACCCAAATACCCGTTATGAAATACAATGATCTTAAACGGGATATGGTACTGCTGCATTGTGGCAAGTTCCATCATGGACATCTGAAAGGAGCCGTCACCGCAGACAGCAATGACCTGCCTGTCGGGAGCTGCCTTCTTAGCACCCATTGCCGCCGGGATTGAATAGCCCATTGTGCCCATTCCGCCCGATGTTAAAAACTGCCCTTCCTTTACGATGTGATAGCCGCAGGACCACATCTGATTCTGACCGACATCTGCTACATAAATTGCATTCGTGTCCATTTTTTCGGATAGTGTTCGTACAAATACGGAAGGATCTACAAAACGGGCATCGGAAGGCTTCCTTGCATGCGCGGCATTTTTATAGCTATTGAGAGTCTGCAGCCATGCGGAAAAATCACAGGACAGCTCCTGCTTTTCAAAATCGCCAAAAATATGCTTGATATCTCCTACAAGCGGGATTGTCGGCCCAATATTTTTGCCGATTTCCGCAGGATCAACATCAATGTGCACCAGAACTTTGTTGCCCATGATTAAATCGGGCTGGGATACCGCACGGTCTGCCACACGGGCACCGACCATGATCAGTAAATCAGATTCGTTCATCGCGCGGTTTGCATAAGGTTTGCCGTTATTGCCGACCATGCCGAAATATAAAGGATCATTCGTAGGCATCACACCAATTCCCATCATCGTGGTGACAACCGGAATCTGATGCTCTCTGGAAAATTCCCGCAGCTCATTTTTGGCATCGCTGAGCAATACCCCTCCGCCGGCACAGATGATCGGCCGTTCAGCTCTGGAAAGTTCCTTGATGACTTTTTTAATTTGCACGGCATGTCCTTTTACCGTAGGCTTATATGTTCTTAAACTGACTTCTTCGGGGTATTTAAATTTGCCGATTGTCATATTTTGAATATCAATCGGTACATCAATCAAAACCGGTCCCTTTCTTCCGGTCGTGGCAATATGAAATGCCTCCCTGAAAATGCGCGGGATTTCCTCGGCATCCTTGATCAAATAACTGTATTTGACAAAGGATTCCGCCGCGCCGGTAATATCTGCCTCCTGAAATACATCACTTCCAAGCAGGGAAGAATTCACCTGTCCCGTAATACAAATGAGCGGAATGCTGTCCGCATAAGCGGTCGCAATACCCGTAATAAGATTGGTCGCACCCGGACCTGATGTCGCCACACATACGCCGACGCCGCCTATCACACGTGCATAACCGCTTGCGGCATGTGCCGCGTTCTGTTCCGTACGTACAAGAATCCTTTCGATGTCCGTGCCTATAATACTGTTAAAAAACGGACAGATTGCCACCCCCGGATACCCGAAAACTGCTTTTACACCTTCGAGTTCAAGGCATTTTACCATCGCATCTGCACCTATCATGTTATATTCATCCTTTCCATTGTTCTTTATTAAAACTGATTTATCTGCCAAGCAGCTTTGCAAGCGGAGCCACAATAGCCCCTAAATCTTTAATCGCCTTATTCAGAGAATCAATATCGATATCCGTCACTTTTTTCAGTGCTTCTCCCATGCTTTCCTCACTCGTCGTCACAAGGGTATCCACATCCTTCAGCATACCGGTAATATCCGCCGCCGCAAGTTCTGTCGTCACCTGTTCCATATTGTTCATAACGGTTTCCGCCTGCATCATCAGGGCGTCGGTCTGCCGCAAAATGGCATCCGCCTGATTAGCAAGCATCGTCACTCGCGGAACAATAAATGCCACTCCCAATGCAACGACGATAATGATAATCAGGGAAGTGAAGGAAGTAAATACCGCCAGTCGCATCTGTGTTTTGGCATACTTCATTTCGCGGGAATTTTCATTCCGAATCTCCTGTAAAAGCTCTGCAATAACTTTTAAATCTGCATCGCGGACGGCAGCAAGCCGTTCTGCGTCAAGCAGCTCTTCGCTTTTTACAATTTCCATGACGGTACTTTCGCTATTTTCTGATTCCGGTGTCTGCTCTTTCCCATGAAGTTCCTCTATTTTCACCTTATTACGCATATTGTTCTCCCCTCTGAAATCAACCTATAACAAGTTCACCAGCCGCTGTGTCAATTTTACCGCCTCCTGAGCATCCTTGGAATAACCGTCCGCATGGATTTCATCGGCATATTCCTGTGTAATGACCGCTCCGCCGATAATAATCTGCGCGTGTACGTCTTCCTGCTTTGCAAGCTCCACAACCTGCCGCATTTCCTGCATTGTCGTCGTCATCAGGGCCGAAAGCGCAATGATTTGCGCATGATGCTCTTTTGCAGCCTTGATGATATCCTCCTTCGCGACATCCTTACCAAGGTCAATGACTTGAAAGCCATAATTTTTCAGCATTAAAGCAACCAGATTTTTGCCGATGTCATGGATATCACCCTTGACCGTCGCAATAACGATCGTAATCTGCGGACCATTTGAACCTTTGGACGTAAGCATGGGTTCCAGGTATTCAATTGCAAGCTTCATTGCCTCGGCACTTGCAATCAACTGCGGTAAAAAATATTTTCCTTTTTCAAATAACCGGCCAACTTCATTAATCGCAGGAAGCAGACCTTCATCGAGAAGCTGCTTCGCTTCTTTTCCGCTTCCAACCGCCTCCTTCACATAAGCAACGATGGATTTTTGATTGCCGGACAGCACGGCTTTCTGTATTTTATCAACTGTCTCGGCTGAATTATGCCCTTTTAAAACAGTTGAATTCTTATCGGCCTCCGAAGGCTGCCGGACAGCTTTTCCACTGCCGTCTCCGCCGGCAGATTCCTTGCGGCTGATAGTTCCCATCGGCGCCATATCAGGATACTGTTCCTTCAGATCATTGATAAACTGAATATATCGGATATCGGAAGCTTTCTTATTTAAAAGCATATCGGCAGCCAGCGCACTGGCAACGAGCTGTTGCTGAGAAGGGTTTAGGATCGCCATTGTCAGGCCCGCCTGAATCGCTAATGTTAAAAAACTCCCATTGACATTAGAACGTTCAGGAAGTCCAAAAGAAATGTTGGATAAGCCTACAATAGTGGGAAGAGAAAGATCTTCCCTGCAATATCGGATCGTCTCCGCCGTTTCTAATGCCGCAAGCTTGTTTGCCCCGACTGTTGCAACAAGGCCGTCAACAACAATGTCATTGTTACTGATGCCAAGCTCTTTTGCGCGCTCTAAAATTTTATGTATAATTTTCTTTTTTTCTTCTAACGATTCAGGAAGCCCTTCATCTGAAAGCGGAAGCAGAATAAACATCGCCCCGTATTTTTGAGCAATCGGCATCAAGTGCTCAAGTTTTCCTTTTTCACCTGAAATTGAATTAATGAGAGCACGACCGGGATAACGTCTGAGCGCCTGCTCAATTACATCGATATGACTCGAATCGATGACGAGAGGCAGACGTACGTTAGTAGTAATTTCCTCAATTGCTTTTAACATCGTTGCTTTTTCATCAATACCGCTCATTCCCATATTGACATCAAGTAAAGAAGCTCCCTTTTCCTCCTGCTCCACTGCAAATTCGTTGACAAGCTCAAAACTGCCTTCCCTAAGCTCTTCCTGAAGCCTTTTCTTTCCGGTCGGATTAATTCGTTCCCCAACGATCATAAACGGAGAATCCAGATCGAACAATATTGTTTCCTTTTCGGAAGAAAGATAGCGTACCGTATCCGGCACGGCTCGCCTGTGCGGCTTTAATGCTTTTGTTTTTTCATAAAGAGCTTTGATGTGTGCCGGTGTTGTACCGCAGCAGCCTCCGACAACGGAGGCTCCCGCCTCGATAATCGGAAGCATTTCCTTTGCAAACACCTCCGGTGTCATGTCATAAACGGTATTTCCATCCTCAGCCAGCCTTGGCAGCCCCGCATTGGGCTTTGCTATGATCGGAATCTGCCCGATCTCGGCCATTTTTTTGATATTGGAAAGCATTTTATCGGGTCCTGTAGAGCAATTCGTGCCGACGGCATCTGCTCCGAGGCTCTGCAAAACAGCCATTGCCGTCATTGCATCCGTACCGTAAAGGGTACGTCCGTCATTTTCATAGGTCAGGGAAGCAATGACAGGCAAGCCGCATGTTTCCTTGACGGCAAGTAAAGCGGCCCGCGTCTCCTGCAGGCTCATCATTGTCTCTATGATGACCAGATCCACGCCGGCATCAACAAGGTATCGTAACTGTTCTTTATAAATATCGACAAGCTCTTCAAAATCCAGTGATCCCATCGGCTTTAACTGCTGTCCCGTCATCGTAATGTCGGCAGCAACATAAGCAGCCGCATCCGGACACTGATTTTTATAATGTCTGACAGCCGTCATGGACAATTCGACAAGTCTCTTATTCAACTCTCCGATTCTGTCAGCAAGCCCGTATTCGGCAAGCTTGATACGATTGGACGTAAAAGTCGGTGCAAGCAGGATATTTGTTCCGGCCGCAAGATATTCCTCCTGTAAGCCAATCAGGATATCCGCATTGTCCAGAATCCAAAGCTCGGGGCACACACCGGACGGCATGCCTCTCTTTACAAGGTTGGAGCCTGTTGCCCCATCCAGATAAATCATCTTTTCGCTTAGTAGTTTAAATTCCTTCTTTGTCATTCTGTCCGTATCCCGTCCTTCTAAATAATACGTCTATATAGAATAATTCTTTCAATAACATACAGTATATAGAAACATCTTTGATTTATCAAGCAATTTCTTATGTAACCGGCCGATTGACTTACCAAATCCCCACTCTGGTTTCCGGTGCCGTATACATGTCATCCTTTGGCCGTACACCATAGGTATCGTAAAAAGCGTCCATCGAGCTTACGACCGCATTGACCCTGATTTTTCCGGGTGCGTGTACGTCGGTGTTCAGATAATTAATCATGGCATTCCTTGTCTGCTTGAGCGCCCAACAGCCGGCATAGTTTTCAAACATCACTTTTAGGTCCTCCCTGTCATCTCCGCACAGCTCACATACGCAGGAGAGGCCGCCTAAATCCGCAATGTTTTCACTGAGTGTCAGCGTTCCGTTTACATAAAACCCGTCTGTCAATTCATAGCCATTATAGTAATCCACAATTTTTTGTTTCAACTCATCAAATTTCTGATACTCTTCTTCTGTCCACCATACATTATAATTTCCTTTTTCATCATAAAGGGAACCGTCCGCATCAAATGCATGTGTAATTTCATGACCGATCACCATGCCGATTCCTCCAAGGTTGGCTGCCCGGTCTGCAGTTGGATCGTAAAAAGGCGCCTGTAAAATCCCAGCCGGAAATACAATTTCATTCATAGAAGCGTTATAGTAGGCATTTACAGTTTGCGGTGTAAAAAACCATTCGCTTCTGTCAACGGGATTGCCTAACCGGCTGTATTCATGCTGTTTATCGATGCGGCTTAGTTCTAAAATATTAAAAAGCAGACTTCCTCCCTCCTCGGGAGCCTTTATAACCGCACGATCCATATAAGCGGGCCAGTCGTCCGGATATCCTATTTTTACAATCATCGTATCCAGCTTTCGCTTCGCTTTTTCCTTTGTCGCTTCGCTCATCCATTCCTGTTGATCGATCCTGCACCGGTAAACTTCAATAATTTCCCGAATCAACTGCTCAATTTCCAGCTTGCTTTCGCCGGAGAAATAATGTTCGACATAAAGCTTTCCGAAATCAAAGCCCAATGCACCCTGTACAAGCCGGGCGGCAATCTCCTCGTCACTTTTTTTCTCTCGTATGCCGTAGAATTGATTTTTGAAGTCCAAATCGGCCTGATAAAACTCTTCCGACAAATATGGGGCCAGATCTTTTAATAAAATAAAAATAGAAAAGTCCTTTAATAATGCAAGATGCTCCTCCGTCAAATAAGTGTTGATTTTTTTTGCCTGTTCCATATCTGTGACAACCCATTCCTCCACGCCATCCACCGGAGAATACTGAAATGCCTGCAGCATCGCCTCTGCGTGAATGTTGGAAAACAGTTCCTGAAGCTCCTCTAAATTTTTCGGATTGTAAATAACAGCCGGATTTCCGGATTTTTCAACGTTCAATGTAGAATATGCGAGTTCCTGCTGGAACTGAAAGATTTCTTCTGATTTTTGCTCCGCTTCT
Source organism: Lachnospiraceae bacterium (assembly GCA_047602645.1). Taxonomy (GTDB): domain Bacteria; phylum Bacillota; class Clostridia; order Lachnospirales; family Lachnospiraceae; genus JAEYFP01. Next base: position 15,225 of record JASGGU010000070.1, read on the forward strand.
TTTTCCGAAAACCCATAGAGCAGAAAGATCTGTTTAATATAAGTCTGGTAAATTGTCCAGCAGCTGCTGAGTGATTCGTTAATTAAATATTCTTTTCCCAAGCAGAGATCCGCACCGGTCAAATATAAATTGTATAAGTCGGAATCCTCCTTATCAGCTCCAATGTAAAAATTGAACAGACTGGAATATCCATACTGCCGCTCGAGCGATCCGATTGCAGACAGATATTGTTCTATCGTATCCGCACGCTGAATTGATTCGATCAATGGCTGTATCTTGACAAATCCGGCTTTATTTCTGCTGTCCATATCGACAGCACTCTGGTAGAGTGCCATAATCCGCTGCTGCTTTGTTCCAGCTTCATAGCTCTCTGAATTCTCCATGATGTCCTTAATTATGATGGATAGCTGATCCGCGATCCTTGTATCAAGCGAGTCAATGACTGTCCATTTCTTTTCTCCTGCCGGAATCACCGCCTGATTAATTGTGTCAAAATTCACACAAGAATAAAAGTCATCTTCAAGACGCGGACGTTTCTTCGGCAATAAAGTGACAATTTCACTTTGTACCGCACTGTCCGCTGTTTCCTGTGTTGCTTCTTTTTTTAAAATCTCACTTGATTGTACTGTCGCTGTATTATTCTGCTCCGGATTGTTATTGCAGCCTGTAAAAAGAACAGACTGCAATATACAAAGACACAGCATCCGGAATAAAACTCTTTTTATTATTCTTTTCATAATTGCTTCTTTCCCTATTTTTTTTCGGTTATCTTGACAGACGGCGGAAGTCAGAGTAATATATGCGCATACCTCTGTTGGTATGAATGCATTCGCAACAACAGATAAAATTTTGAACCTGAATGAGAAGGAAGGGATGTCACTAACTATGGAAAAAAAACCTTTAATCCTCGGCGAATTGACTGCCAGAGTTCCTATTGTCCAAGGGGGTATGGGCGTAGGCATCAGTTTATCTGGACTTGCAGGGGCTGTTGCAGCCGCTGGAGGAATCGGCATTATCTCCACCGCTCAAATAGGCTATTTAGATGAGGAATTTGAGAGGTCTCCCATCAAAACCAACTTAAGAGTAATCGGTGAGCAGATAGAAAAAGCAAGAGTACTTGCAAACGGCGGCATCATTGGAGTTAATATTATGGCTGCCACCAGAAATTACGAAGATTACGTCCGTACTGCGGTAGACGCCGGCGTGGACCTGATCATTTCAGGGGCAGGTATTCCAACCGGTTTGCCTTCTTTCGTAGAAAATTCCAAAACAAAAATTGCACCCATTGTCTCTTCTTTGAAAGCGGCCAGTCTCATTTGCCGGATGTGGGATAAAAAGTATGAAAGAACCCCTGACATGGTAGTCATTGAAGGGCCCAAAGCAGGCGGGCATCTGGGCTTTTCCACAGAGGAGCTGGATCGGATAGAGGAACTGGATTTTGATAAAGAGATCGTAAAAATTATCGAATTTATAAAAAAGTTTGCAAAAGAAAAAAATAAGGATATTCCCGTGGTGGCTGCCGGAGGAATCTATAGTAAAGCGGATATGGAACATTATTTAAAGCTCGGCGCGGATGGGGTACAGATTGCCACCAGATTTGTCACTACTTATGAATGCGATGCAGACATCCGTTATAAAATGGCCTATATAAACGCCGAAAAAGAAGATATCAGGATTGTAAAAAGTCCTGTAGGGATGCCTGGAAGAGCAATTTGGAATCCGTTTATTGAAAATACTTTAAAGGGGCCTGTTCCCATTACCAAATGCTATCAATGTTTATCTCATTGTAACGCAAAAGACATTCCCTATTGTATTACCGGCGCATTAATCAATGCGGCAAAGGGCGATGTGGATCATGCCCTTTTATTCTGCGGAGAAAACGCATATAAAGCCACAAAATTAGAATCTGTTGAGGATATTATGAATGAGCTTATGGCCTGATACAGACGAGGGTTCTTTTGAATAAATAGACTAAAAGGATCATTTGAATCTGGAACATACTTACATAGATGGAACAAAAATGGAAGCAAATGCAACCATTATATCTTGGTATGGAAAAATCATGATGTGAAAATTTGGGCGAGTTTTTGTAATTTATTTCCATTTTGCAGGATATGAAACAACCCCGCAAGTTCAGTAAACTAGCGGGGTTGTGAGGTTTTATTATGATGATTCCTTAGAACTTCCCAGCCTTGGCTGCTTCTTCAATCGAAACTGTAAAGCTTGATTTTACGCCATTTTCAGCCTAAAGTGTAGGAGTAGTGTCGTAACAAACTACTTCTAACTACATTTAATTACTATATTATGGAAGGTACTTTTTCTTACTCTTGCATCGTTTTTTTAAGATTTTATCCCATTGAAACTATTCAATTCCTAAATATCCATTTTTTACAAAAATCATTTACTACTTTTTTAGGTAGATTCTTTAACGATTTTCTCATAATATTTATCTGTTCTCTTATATCTTGTTTCGCTTTTTTAAAACTTCCCTTTTCTTCAATATCCATCATAAATTCAGTGTAGTACTGAATTGACCTATTAGCAATATATGTATTTAATACATGATAATTCATATCAAGTAGCATTTTTATACATACCATGTTAAACATTAACTCATTTATAATATCTTCAAATTTCAGAATAATCTGCTGGGAATATACTGTGCTGTGAGTAAACTCACACATAAGTTTCCAGTATTCCTTTATTTCATCTGAATTAGGACTTACTAAATCACGAAATACATCTATTCGCAGACTTATATTTTCTCCATGTTCCCACTTTTTCAATAATGAATATTCTTCTTTTATTGCTACAGTTTTGGCTAATATTAAATATTCAAATATATTTCTAAATATTATTCTTGCAGAGCCATACATACCCTGTCTGGTTAAATCTAATGCTGAATAAATCGAAATCAAATTTTTGTAGATTGCGGTGATTGATATTGATGTATAGTCATCGGCTTCTGCATATGGATCCGATGCTATTACATTAATATACAAAAGTACCATATCGAATTGTTTACTCAAGTTATTTTTAATTATACCTATATCATCACAAAATTGTTGCTCAAACTTAATTGCATTATCGCTTAACAATTTTTCTATATCATCTATTCGCAATTTAAACATCCCTTTTTTATCGTTATCAGATTTGCAATTATATATTCTCATTTTTCGTTAAGCTATAACTCATTATTTGTTCGTACTTAAATTGAGTTGTAAACAAAAACAGAGGATATTTTTCTTATCCACACTTTATTTGACATTTCAGATGAAAGTCATGGAACACTCATTTTTTACTACGCCTAACTACTTCTTATTACATCTTTTTAATATTTTTCCATTCGCTCAATGCCCGTTTGCAACTCGATAAATTATATATTAAAAAATGTTCATCATATACATTTCAACTGTATAAAATCCAAAACTCTCAAAATCAGCCTTGTTTCTCCTTAGTAAGAAAAGTGGAGAAGATTTCTCTCCTCCACACTCTTTAATGCTCCACCTTTGTGATATAGGCAGTGAGACACCCTTAATCAAATTATCTTTTTTCTATTTTTACTATACATTATCATATGCTAAAAGTTAATAAACCGTAATATTTATTCACATTTAACAATGAATAAAAATGAAGGTATAAAGGTATATGAATAATTTAGGAGTAGTGTAAAAACAGGTCATATTTTCATGCTTTTAACTACTTTTAAAACCGCCAAATACGGCTATTTACTAGAACTTACCTTCAGTTGCCGCCATTTCAATCGAAACGGCTACAGCTACGGTCATGCCAACCATAGGATTGTTGCCTGCACCGATGAGACCCATCATTTCTACGTGAGCCGGTACGGAGGAGGAACCTGCGAACTGTGCGTCCGAGTGCATACGTCCCATCGTATCGGTCATACCGTAAGAAGCAGGACCTGCAGCCATATTATCCGGATGAAGCGTACGTCCTGTACCGCCGCCGGATGCTACGGAGAAATACTTCTTGCCCTGTTCGTTGCATTCTTTCTTATAAGTGCCGGCTACCGGATGCTGGAATCTAGTAGGGTTGGTGGAGTTACCCGTAATGGATACGTCTACCCCTTCCTTATGCATGATAGCAACACCCTCACACACATCATTTGCACCATAGCAGTTTACCTTTGCACGAAGACCTTCTGAATAGGCCTTTCTGTATACTTCCTCTACCGTATTGGTATACGGATCATACTCTGTTTCCACGAAAGTAAAACCATTGATTCTGGAAATGATCTGAGCAGCATCCTTGCCAAGGCCGTTCAAAATGACACGAAGAGGCTTCTGACGAACTTTGTTTGCTTTTTCAGCAATACCAATCGCTCCCTCCGCGGCCGCAAACGATTCATGTCCCGCAAGGAATGCAAAGCATTCGGTTTCCTCTTCCAAAAGCATCTTGCCGAGATTTCCATGTCCAAGACCTACCTGACGGGTGTCCGCAACAGAACCCGGAATACAAAAGGACTGGAGTCCTTCACCAATTGCCGCTGCAGCATCTGCTGCTCTCTTACAATCCTTCTTGATTGCAATCGCAGCACCGACTATGTAAGCCCAGCAAGCATTTTCGAAACAGATCGGCTGAATGCCCTTCACTATATCATATACATTTAAGCCGGCATCCTTTGTAATTTTTTCAGCTTCTTCAAGAGAAGCGATTCCATAACTATTCAACACGGAATTGATTTTATCAATTCTTCTTTCATATGATTCAAATAAAGCCATTATAGTTGTCCTCCTCTTCTCTTATTTTACTTCTTTGTCTGTTCTGGGATCGATGATCTTGACAGCGTCAGCCACGCGTCCATACTGACCGCACGCCTTTTCGTATGCCGTATTAGGATCATCGCCTTTCTTGATAAAATCAGTCATTTTTCCAAGGCTTACAAACTTGTAGCCGATGATCTGATCCTCAGCATCCAAAGCAATACCGGTCACATAGCCCTCTGCCATTTCCAGATAGCGGGGACCTTTTGCAAGTGTACCGTACATCGTACCGACCTGAGAACGAAGGCCCTTGCCTAAATCCTCAAGACCCGCACCGATAGCAAGTCCGTCTTCTGAAAATGCGGACTGGGAACGTCCGTAAGCAATCTGCAGGAATAATTCTCTCATTGCCGTATTGATCGCATCGCATACAAGATCTGTATTGAGCGCTTCAAGAACCGTTCTGCCCGGAAGAATTTCAGCGGCCATTGCTGCGGAATGAGTCATGCCGGAACAGCCGATTGTCTCTACCAGAGCTTCCTGGATAATACCATCTTTAATGTTCAGTGACAGCTTGCAGGCTCCCTGCTGCGGTGCACACCAACCAACACCGTGTGTAAATCCGGAAATGTCCTTTACTTCCTTTGCTTTTACCCACTTTGCTTCTTCCGGAATAGGTGCGCAGCCATGGTTCACGCCTTGTGCGACCGGACACATTTCTTCAACTTCTTTTGAATAAATCATTTGAAAACTCCTTTCAAAATTAAATATATGAATCATCATAGCCACTACATATTCTCTCATAAAGCGACAAAAAAATCTAGTTGTTTTTCGCACTTTTTTCTATATTGCCTTTCTGCAGGCGCATACATACAATGCAGATTTTTATTGAAATAAATTACATTCCATCTTCATAAGTCGTACATCCGTTTTTTCCATATTTTTTCGTTACATAAAGCGCCTTGTCCGCATGTTCATACAATTCCTGAAAGGTGCTCCCGTGCATACCGGAAAAAGCAATCCCCATGCTGGCAGTTACTGTAATGGCTCCGGTTTCCTTGGGATAACTCATTGTCAACAGACGGTTGAGCTTGTAGCCGAGCATCTGTGCATTCCTGATTTCACTGACATCACTTATAAAAATAATAAATTCATCACCGCCGATGCGGCCTATAATATCCCTGCCTTTGAAATTAGCGCGGATATTTTGGGACGCTTCGATAAGCACCTCGTCTCCTGCCGCATGGCCAAGCGTATCGTTAAC
>JASGGU010000008.1:0-84055 GCA_047602645.1 Lachnospiraceae bacterium
TATTTGCCGTGTGCTTAAGGTAATGGATACCCTCTACTTCTCATTTTCAATCTTCTGTCCCTCCCTTCAGGCTGTAGCGGATGCTCCGGGCGGCGTTGTAATCCCGCCAGGCCCCCGCGAAATAGGGGCTGTTCTCCTGCATATCTTCAAAGCTGCCGATCCGGCTGATGCCTCGGTTTTCTACCACCGCGATACGGTCACAGCCCTGAACAATGCCCAGCCGATGCGCCACGATAATGACGGTTTTCCCCTGGCAAAGATTTTCAATAGCCCGGTCAATCTCCACCTGGTTTTCCGGGTCTGCGGCACTGGTTGCCTCATCCAGAATAAGGATAGGCGCATTTTTGAGAATGGCTCTGGCGATGCAGATCCGCTGCTTCTGTCCTCCGGAAAAGCGGGTGTTGTAGCTGCCCACTTTGGTTTCATATCCGTCCCGCAGAGACATGATGAACTCATCAATCTGAGCCTCCCGTGCCGCGGCACGCACCTCTTCAAGCGTGGCGGCACGACTGCCCATTGCAATGTTTTCAAACACGCTTCCCCTGGTAAGGAAGCTGCTCTGGAATACCACCGAAATATTCTGCAAAAGCTGTTCGTAGTCGATATCCTTTACATCCACGCTTCCGATCGCAATGCAGCCCTCCGTCACATCATAGAATCGGGAAATGAGCTGCACCAGTGTACTTTTACCTGCACCGGACACTCCTGCAAATGCGACCCTCTCACCGTGGGCAATGTGCAAGTCCACATGCTTCAGCACCGGTTCTCCCTCTATATAGCAAAAGGACACATCCTGCAGCTTGATGTCGTGCTGTTTTGGAAAGGACTGACCTTTGCCGAACACCGGAATTTCGAGTATTTCCTTCACCTGGTTAACACCATTGAGCACATAGGAAAGGCTGGATCCCAGCTCCTGCAGCGGCCGAATGTCGGTTAGATACTGCGTTCCCACAAAGGCAAAAAGCAGCAGCACACCGGCGCTGACAGACCCGTGGACGAAGAAATACCCGCCCAGAGGAACAAGAAATAAAATACCGCATTCCAGCAGCACCACATAGGCGGCGTAAAGGGATCCGGTGGCTTTGGAAATGGCGCCCCACATCTTATGCTGTGCTTCAATGGCGGAGGAATACTTTTTGAAGGACTGCGCGCCCATGTTATAGGCCTTGATAAGCCGCATGCCGTTCACATACTCATGAATGGAACCGGACAAATTGCCGCTGCTCGCATTGACCTCGGGCATAAACCTGCCAAAACGCTTAAACATAAGAGCCATTACTGCGGCCACAAGGAAGATCGGCACAATGCTGAGCAGAGCCAGCGGCACGTTTACAGTGAGCAGGTAAAGAAACATGATGATCGGTCCAAAGAGATAGAGCACCAGCTCCGGTAAGTTATGGGCCAAAAACAATTCCAGCTTTTCGATGCTCTCGTTCATGACGTACTTGATCTCGCCGGTGCTGCGTTCATTCAAGGCGCCCAGCGGCATTTTTGCCATATGTTCGGTCACCATGCAGCGCACCCGGAACAAGGTGTTGTAGGCCCCACGGTGGGAGGCGAGGGTGGCCGCCAGGTTGCAGCAGACTCTTACAGCCGTGGCGGCAAGTACGATGGCGGCCCATTTTAAAGCAAAGTCAAGGCTGCAGGTCCCCAGCACAACGGCATCGATAATTTTATAAAATGCAAAATATGGGACAATGGTACTGAGACTGGATAGCAAAGCCAGAACGATTGAGGCATAGAGATACCGGCGATCTTTTCCTGCCCATTCCAGCAGCAGCGCAAAGCCATTTTTATCGGATTTCATAGGAAATCCCTCCTTTCATTTGGTTTGACTGTATTGTATATCGGTCGGTTTTCTGGTACAATATCTTTTAACAGAGTCTGTCTTTTTGTAGTAAAGAAACGTCTGATTGGAACAGGAGAGATTCATGAAAGAAAAGAAAAGCAGTTACTACCGGAAGTTATTTGAAGAAATGCACTTCAAGCCCTGTCCCGTGCCGGAGGGTTTTCCTGCCGAGGGTGAATGCTGGCAGCTGACAGACGATGGCGGCGGCGGGTACTACTGGATCTATGAAGCGGGAGACCGCTATAACATTAAAATCCACGATTTTTGGTTTCGAGAGGACATAGTAACGGATATGTCCATTCCAGAATGTCTGAGTGTGACCTGGTATGAATCTATTTCCGGGGAGGAGCTTCATCCCTACCGAAAGCTGAACTGCTATGTAGTCAAGAGCTTTCTCGGTGGATATAATCCCTATCGTGCCCTCATCCACCGGGGTGTACCCATCCGCTCCATCGGCATTGAATACCAACCGGCCTATTATGAGGCATATTTAAAGGAGCAGTTCGGCGACCTCTACCAAAGTCCTGCCGATGCCTTTCGGAGTCTGGATGAGACAGCTGACTTCCCGGAGATGTCTCGGCTGCTGCGGGAACTGTGGCACTACCAAGGGCAGGGTCTTCCCGCCACACTGTACTATGATGCCAAGGCAGCAGAGGCACTCTCTCTGGTCTTTGAGCGGCACCGGAAACTAAATGGACGCAAGACAGTGCCTATTCCGGAGTCGGACCGGGTCATGCTCCTTAGTCTCTCAGCTTATATCGGGGACCATTATGCCGATTCCCTTTCCATTGAAATGCTGGCAAAGATCGCCTGTATGGGTACAACCAAGCTCAAACGTTGTTTCAAAATCTACTTTGACTGCACTGTGGCCGACTATATCCAGCGTGTGCGCATTGACCAGGCGGAGCATCTGCTGGCCTATACCGACCTGCCGGTAGGAGAGGTGGCAAAAGCTGTGGGCTATACTGCCGCCGGACATTTCGCCGAACTGTTCCGTGGTGCTAAGGGTATATTGCCTCTGGAATTCCGGAAAGCTACGTGGGAACGCCAAGGAACCGCAGCTCCATACAAAAAAATAAAAGAACGAAAATAGGAGGAGTTTTATATGAAACTGGAAGTATTTTTTGATTATACTTGTCCTTACTGTTATTTGGCTTTTCATGATCTAAAACAAATTCTGCCAAAGTATCCTGAGATAACCATACAATGGCACCCCTGCGAAATCAACCCGCAGACAGAACCCCGGATATCAGACTGGGACGAAGCTTCCCGGCGGTTTATCGAGCTGAAGCCTCGCCTAAATGAAGCCGGCTTGTCCATTCAGCGTCCATTTGAGCCTCGCAATTACACCGGTATGGCAATTCAGGGATTATTGTTTCTGAACGATCAGGGAGCGGACATTACACGTTACAATGATGCAGTATTTGCCGCCGTGTTCCAAAATGGCAAAAACATTGAAAGCATAGATGTACTTACTGATTGCGCCCCCTTAGCCGGAGGAGATACCGATGCCTTTCGCCACGCATTGGTTTCGGAAGCCTATAAGGAGAAACAGCTGGCACTGAATCAATATGCCTGGCAGGAAAATGCCTTGGATTCCGTCCCCTCATTTCGAATAGGTGATACTCGCTTAAATGCAGAATATGGAATTGGTGTGCTGCGGCAGCAGTTAGCAGAGTTCATTGCCGGCAATAGGAACAAACAAATACGCTGCACATGGGCCGGTAATGATCCTCTTTACATTGATTACCACGACAACGAATGGGGCCGGCCTGTGCACAATGACAATAAACTGTTTGAAATGCTGATTTTAGAAGGAATGCAGGCGGGCCTGAGCTGGATTACCATTCTCCGCAAGCGGGAGGCATACAGGATGGCCTTTGATCAATTTCATGTTGATAAAATTCTAATGTATGATCATACTAAAATAGAAGAGCTGATGCAAAATGCCGGTATTATTCGAAATCGGCTGAAAATTAATTCTGTTCTCACTAATGCGAGGGCCTTCCGGCAAGTTCAAGAGGAATTCGGAAGTTTTGATGCCTTCCTTTGGCGCTATGTAAACGGCAAGCCCATTCAAAACCATTGGGCAACAACTTCGGAGGTGCCCGCAACTACAGAGCTGTCCGATATAATCAGCAGGGAACTTAAAAAGCGGGGCTTTAAATTTGTGGGATCAACAATTGTATATGCCTATATGCAGGCGGTCGGACTGGTAAATGATCATACGGTGGATTGCTTTGTCTATGCGGATACGCCTTAGAAAAACTAAGGAATGGAGGATTGCTATGTCAGAAATTTATTTTGCGGGTGGTTGTTTTTGGGGACTGGAAAAATACCTTTCCTCGATTCATGGGGTTAAGTCAACACAGGTGGGGTATGCCAACGGAGACACCCGAAATCCTACCTATGAGGAAGTTTGCAATCAAAATACGGGACACGCCGAGACAGTATCTGTCATTTATGATCCCGGTGTTGTTACACTTGAATTCCTGCTGGAACTCTATTACGAAGCAATTGATCCTGTATCGCACAACCGGCAGGGCGGCGATGCGGGCAAGCAATACCGAACCGGCATCTATTATGTCAATCAAGAGGACTTTCCTGTAATTACACACTCCATTGCAGGACTCCAAACACGTTATAGCAAGCCTATTGCCATTGAGGTGATGCCTCTTCGCAATTTCACTGCTGCGGAAGAATACCACCAAAAATATCTGGATAAAAATCCGGGCGGATATTGCCATATCGGAAAGAAACAGTTCGAAAAGGCGGCGAAAGCTATTGTGAATCCCGCCGCATATCCTGTGCCGGACACGGAAAGTCTGCGCAAAAAGCTGACCTCCGAGCAGTATGAAGTAACGCAGCACAGTGCCACTGAACCGCCATTTCAAAATGAATACTACCAGACATTTACCCCCGGCATTTATGTGGATATCACGACGGGGGAACCCCTTTTTTCTTCGGATGATAAATTTGAATCGGGCTGCGGCTGGCCAAGCTTTTCAAAGCCGGTTGATCCGAATGTTATCCGTGAGGAATCAGACCTTACCCATGGTATGATGCGAACTGAGGTGAGGAGCAGAGCCGGAAACGCCCATTTAGGTCATGTGTTTCCCGATGGTCCGGAACAAACAGGGGGATTGCGCTATTGTATAAATAGTGCCTCACTGCGGTTTATTCCTAAAGAGGATATGGAGCTCGAAGGATATGGTTATTTGTTGTGAATCCCTTTTATTTCAGTTTTGTTTGATTTCCTTAAAAATTCGTGATATAGTTAGATACAACTAACTTTCTCGACTGGAGACTTTATATCAAATAACAAGGGGCAGGAGTGAACAAAATGAATATCAGTCATATCATGTACAAAGTTCAAGATTTAGAGAAAGCTGTAGAGGAATATCGTAAAAGAGGGTTTGCGGTTGAATACGGCCGGGTGAAAAATCCAATCAATGCACTGATCTATTTTTCGGAAGGTCCCTATATTGAACTTCTTGCGGGTACTAAGATGCCGGTTTTTTTTAAAAATTTGTTTCGGCTTTTCGGACAGGGCAAGCTGGTTGACCGGCTGGATTCATACGACGCTCATCCCGGCGGTCCCTGCGGACTGGCACTGGAAAATTATAAATCCGATTTGGAAACCGAACGCGTAATTCTCAAAAAACATGGATACGATCTTTTTCAGATGAACTCCCGGCGCAATGATACAAAGGGCAGAAAATTGCGATTCAAGGTGGGCTCTCCAAATGACCTTCAGCTTCCATTTTTTATGACTTACTTTAATATCGATCCAAAACCAAAGGCTTTCGTACATCCCAATGGCATCAAGAAAATCAGCCGTGTCGCCTTTGGCACAAGGCCGGAGCTATTTCCGCTTATGAAAGAGTTGTGTGATGATAACATGTTGGAGTTACATGCAGGAAACGGCATAACAAAAATCGAATTTGCCTATGCACCCAGTCGGGAAAGTGCACCGATTATCCTATAGTATTAATTCAGCATTGTTAGCCCATGATGAACTTTAAAGCCTTCTTTAATTCCGCATCAGGATTTAGAACAAATACCTGATCCATAATCGCCTTTATCGCTTCATCTTTATTCAGCTTTACTGCTTTTTCAAATACACTTTTTCCCCAAAAATGTTCTGTTGTGCAAAAAACTGTAGAGGACCAGCCGTATTCCTCTCCCTGCCGGGAAATTTTATGTTGTCTCCCGCACATAGTCAAATACATTTTCATCTGCAGTTCCACTAATGCCCTGTCAAATTGGGACTTCTCCTCTTTACCAAACCCTGTAAGCTGTTTGATCGCGTGCAGAGGCAGTGCTTTATGTTCAAGAACCGCACTATAAATACGCTTGGCGGAATTACTGATTGTTCCGTTTGAATATGCTTCCTCAAAGCTAATATTACCTCGTCTGGCGGCAATAAAATAAGGCGCCCAGGTTTCTGTCATATAACCGCTTTTTTTTAAAAAAATTTTGCCATAAGCGATATCGTTTCGCTCATCCAATACACGCATACGCCACTCCCACGGGTCGGTTTCCGGTTCGGCAGTGTGCCATTGCACGGGAGTATCATAAGGCGGTTCTTCCTCCCAATTCCATGGTATCAGCGAAAAGATTCCCTCGCTGTTTCCTCCTCCCATGGTAAAACCTGCCTGCAGCAGGTTGTCTACAAAGTCATTGTAATTCATTATTTGTTTTATATGCATTTTTTTTCCCCCTTCTTGTTTTAAGTATACCACATTAAACACGACACCAGCCCGTCCTGTTTAACCAATTATAGTCATTAACCAAAGCGAAGCTGCATAGGCTTAATAACTAAGTCCATGCAGCTTTCATAATAAAGGATGTGATTTACATATTATCTCTCGATTTTTTAATTTTAAATTTTATTTATGACAATTTCAGAACAGATTCACTTGATGTGCTTATGCCTTTTATCACAATGCTTGGCAATTCGGGGGCCATTTGGATCGCTCTTTCGCTCTGTCTGTTAATCAGTAAAAAACATCGGAAAGCGGGTATTGCCCTATGCTGTGCACTGATATTAGAGGTGATTGTCTGCAACGGTATCTTGAAACCGTCCTTTGCCCGCATCCGTCCCTGCAGCATCAATACCTCGGTAAAACTGTTAATAACATGTCCAAAAGACTTTTCATTCCCCTCGGGGCATACGGCCGCTTCTTTCACGGCAGTATCTGCGCTGTATTTTTGCCGGCAAAAACTATGGCTGCCTGCACTGCTTCTGGCATCTCTTATTTCTTTCTCACGGCTTTACCTTTATGTGCATTATCCGTCTGACATCATTGCAGGTACATTACTTGGTGTTATTTGCGGATTGATAGGAAGCCGGTTGTTAAAATTGATCATTCACAACTAGTTACCGCTCTGAACTCGTTCATAGTTGTCCGCTACCGCTTTCCAATTAATAACATTGTAAAATGCCTTCACATAGTCGGCTCGAAGATTTCTGTATTTGAGATAATAGGCGTGTTCCCATACATCTATTCCTAAAATAGGGACAAATTCCGATCCCTCTATGAGGGGGTTGTCCTGATTCGGGCTGGCGGAAAGCCTAAGTTTTCCATTCCGGTCTGCGGACAGCCATGCCCATCCGGAGCCAAACTGACCGACGGCAAGCCCGCTCAGCTTTTCCTGAAAAGCAGAATAGCTTCCGAATTCCTTTTCCAGCATTTTCGCAAAGGCGTTCGTCGGTTCCCCGCCGCCATTTGGATCAATGGTAGAAAAATAAAGGTTATGGTTGTAATAACCGCCACCGTTGTTGCGGAGGGTCTTGCGAAGTGAAACATCTGAAATCGTATCGAGAGAGGACAACAGCTCCTGAATATTTTTATTGATGCCGGCGTTTTGTACGGCATCATTCAGGTTTTTGGTATATGCCGCATGGTGCTTGGAATAGTGAGTTTCCATTGTCAGTGCATCGATGTGCGGTTCCAGGGCATCATAGGAATAGGGTAAATTATATTGTGTGTACATAGGAATACCTCCAATCTGTTATTGTGTTAGTTATAACTAACTGTATCGGTTCTATTATAACCGTTTTATATTCAAAATGCAAGAGATGCAAGGTCATTTCAATTTTTCTGGAAAAACTCCAATAAAAATGCTATTATTATGCTGTAAGAACAAATAAAAGTTAGTATAAATAATGCGGTGCTTGCTTAAATTGGAATGATAGATGGGGTGTAAATTGATGGAATTGATTATCCATGAGATCCGAAAAAATTTTGATAAAAAAGAGGTTCTGAAAGGTGCCTCTTTTACTTTTAAAAAGGGGAAAATTTACGGGCTGCTGGGACGTAACGGTGCCGGAAAAACTACGCTTTTTAACTGCATTAACGAAGATCTTCGTATTGACAGCGGCAGCTTTGAAATTGATGAGGATGGCATTCGGCGCCCTATCGTGTCCGAAGATATCGGTTATGTCCTCTCTACGCCCGTGGTGCCCGAATTTCTCACAGAACGGGAATTTTTAAAGTTTTTTATTGATATTAATAAAAAGAAAATGAAAGATATCCGCACAATTGATGAATACTTTGATGTCATGCGGATTGACCATGAGGACCGGGACAAGCTGCTCAAGGACTATTCCCACGGAATGAAAAACAAAATGCAGATGTTGGTCAATTTCATTGCCAACCCCCACATTCTGTTATTGGATGAACCGCTTACCTCCTTTGATGTTGTTGTTGCGGACGAAATGAAGCAGCTGCTTCGTCAGCTGAAAGGAGAACACATCATTATTTTTTCCACGCACATCATGGAACTGGCGCTGGATTTATGCGATGAAATTGTCATTTTGAACGATGGGCTTCTGGAAGAAATCCAGAAAGAAAATCTTGATCATGCCGCCTTCAAGGACAAGATTATTGCGGCCCTGCGAGGTGAAGAGCATGATTAAAACCTTTGCCGCTTCTTTCCGGCTGCGTAATACCTATAAAACCAACAGCATCATTTATATCCTGAAATCTATTCCCCTGATAAAAAAGCTGCTGCCCGGTTCACTGTATGCCAGTACCGAACTGAAAGCCTTCTCTACTGTTATCAGCATCCTGATGGAGATTGGCTCGGTCTTTCTCGGAAAGGTTCTCTATCTGCTGGCAATGGTCTTCGGCCCTTTGGCCCTGCTTAAGATCATATTACCCGAGACCTTTGCGCCGGAGGCTTTTGTCCACGTTTTCTTTTTCCTTACCCTGATAGGGGGACTGCTGAATACACATCTGTTCAACCCTACCAAGGACAAATATTATGCGATGTTTCTGATGCGCATGGATGCACGGGAATATACCCTGTCCAACTATTTTTACTTTCTTCTGAAAATGGCGGTAGGGTTTCTTCCGTTTACTTTGTTGTTTGGAGCTTTCGCGGGAATAAGCATAGCAAACCGATTGATTATGCCCCTGCTGGTCTGTGGTGTCAAGCTGATTTTTGCGGCAATTATACTATATGACTGCCGGGACGGTGAAAAAATCCGCAATGAAAACTTACCTTCTGCAATCGTTTGGTCCGGAACCGTGATTCTGCTGATTGCCGCTTATCTGCCGCTTTTCTTTGGGTATTTGATGAACGAAGCAATTTTTTTTGCTCTCAGCGGAGTGATTGTTGCAATGGGAATTTTTTGCCTTATATATATCTGGCAATTTAAAAGGTATCGTTCGATCTATCAAACTCTGCTGACTTCAAATGAAATGGTAATGAATACGGTAACTCCTGCAAAAATAACGCAGAATACGTACCATAAGAAAATTGAAACGGATTTGAGCCAGACCAGCAGCAAATCAGGATATGCTTATTTCAATGAGCTTTTCATGAAGCGCCATTCTAAAATGCTGACCAAGGCCGCCAAGAAAATTGCATTGATTCTGGCGGGACTGCTGATCGCCGCAATAGCGGCAGGATTTTATATGCCTGAAATCAGACTGAAAACAAATGAACTGCTGCTGACCTATTTCCCATATTCACTGTTCCTCATGTATTTCGTGAATCGAGGCAAGGGAATAACGGCGGCCTTATTCATGAATTGCGATCACAGCATGCTGACCTACCGTATGTACCGGCAGCCCAAAGCTATTTTATCCCTGTTTGCAAAACGGCTGAAATATATCTCCGTAATTAATCTTCTGCCCGCGGCAATTCTTGCTTTCGGTCTTCCGCTTGTGCTGTATTTCTCGGGCGGGACTAAAAACCCGCTTAATTATTTGATTCTTTTTATCTCAATCTTTGCGATGTCCGTGTTTTTCTCGGTCCATACACTGGTGCTCTACTACCTTTTGCAGCCCTACAACGACAAAATGGAGACAAAAAGCCCGGCTTATGTAGTTTTGGATGCGGTTACCTATTACGTATGCTTTTCTGCAGCCGGAAAAACGGTATCCACCCTGGCCTTCGGCATCGGCGTTACGGTATTCTGTGTTCTGTATATCATAACGGCATTGGTTTTGGTTTATCGCTTCGCTCCAAAGACATTTAGGCTGAGACTTTAAAATCAAGTAGACCTGCAATCCTTGCAAAGCCCAAATATCTCCAAATTATGTCCTAAAACCTGAAAATTCTCATCCTCGAGCTTTGGAATAAATTTTTCCATCGGGCAGTTGTCCATTGCGATGATTTTACGGCAATTCACGCAGACAGCATAATGCTTGTGCTTGAAACGGTTTAATTCGTACATAGCCATTTCACTATTCATCACATTAATTTTGATTGCTATTCCCTTTTCAACAAAGAGCTCCAGAACCCGGTAGACCGTGGACATCCAGGCTGCACCCCCGCTTTTTTCTATTTGGGAGCATATATTCACGGCACTTAGGGGCTTGTCAGAATTTTCAAGTACCGAGAGCACACTTTCGCGCTGCCGTGTTTTCTTGATTCCTGCCGGCCAAATGTTTTGCTTTTCTTTCACTGTAGTACCTCCATCCATTCTATATGACACTCAAATGCGTTTTATTCCCATTTAGATGTATTATATAAAGCAACTCGCACAAAGTCAAGGTTTGCAGACATCGCTATCGGACAGAAGACAAGAGTTATTTACGGTGCGCAATGCGAATGACGGATTGCAGCCTTTTTGAAAGCAAGACCAGCACAAGTACGACAACAGAAATTAAAGCCGTAAATCCGCCGGGCGCCACATTCAGATAATATGAAAGAAACAGCCCTGACATGATGTCAATAAAGCTGAAAATGACAGAAAATATCAGGGTAAGCTTGAAGCCCTTCCCTAGCTGCAGCGCCGTGGCAACAGGAAGCGCAATCATGGAGCTGAGTACCAGTACGCCCACAATTTGAATGGATACGGAAATAGCAGAAGCCACGAGGATTGAAAAAATATAATTGATCAGCCGAACCCTTACACCCGCCACCTTGGCAGCCTCTTCGTCATATGCAATATAAATCATTTGATGATATAAAAAAATCAACGTCAGAACGGAAATCACACTCAGGACCATTACCATGATCATATCAAATCGGGTTACCGTCAGGATACTTCCGAACAAGAAAGAATTTGCATTTGCATGGAGCTTTCCGGAGCTCATAATCGTAACAGCCGTACCTACACTCAGGGAAAGCACAATTGCGAGGATTAAATCGGTATATTTTTTGAAGTAACTGCGCAGAAATTCAATCAGCACGCCGCAGAGGGATGTAAAAATAAATGCACCGAGTATGGGAGGCTGATTACTGATTAAACCGATTGTCACACCGGCCAGCGACGCGTGGGACAAAGCATCTCCGATCATCGAATAGCGTCGAAGCACTAAAAAAATCCCGATACACGGGCATAAAATTGAAATAAATACAGACGCGATAATCGCATTTTGCATAAAAGTATAACTAAATATTGTCATGGTCTTTCCCTCTGTTATTCAAGAATTCATCCGCATACTGCCGGGGAGTGCAAAGATGTCCGCGTCCGCCCGCCAGATGGTAGATCAAGGTTGAATTTGAAATAGCGGCGTCCAAATTGTGTTCTACAGAAACAATGGTAACACCGTTTTCCTTGTTTATTCTCTTGATCAAGCCATAAATCTCCTTTTGACTGCCTATATCTACCCCTGTCGAAGGTTCATCCAGAATCACCAGCTCCGGATTTCCTATCAGTGATCGCGCAATCAATATTTTTTGACTTTGCCCGCCGGAAAGATCACCCATCAAAGCACCTGTAAAATCAGACATTCCAACCTGTTCAAGTGCTTCGGTTATGATGTTCCTGCCGCTAATCTTTAACAGCCTGCGATAGGAATTTAATGCTTCCTCTACCGTAATGGGGAAATTAGAATTTGCAAAATCTTTTTTTTGCGGGACATACCCGATTCGCTTTGTCTGTATCGTAATTCTTCCTGAGGTGGGTTTAAGAAACTTCAATAACAGCCTCATTAATGTACTTTTCCCGCTTCCGTTTTCACCCACTACCGAAATATATTCCCCGGCATCTATTTCCAAATCAATCCCTTCCAGCACATACGGCGGGGAATCTGTATAGGAAAAGAAAAGATTTTCTGCCTTGATCATGAATGACACCCTTCCCTTCTGTAAATACATTTCTTTTGTACTTGACAATTAAATGCTCAAGCACTAACATATATTATAAATGCAAATGAGTTGCAATTGCAAGTGAATTTTTCAGGAGGTATTTGATATGCGAAAAAAATTAGCCGCACTGTTATTATGCCTGATTGCCGCTATGAGCCTTTCAGCCTGCGGCAGCAATCAACAGGTGAATGATCCGGCAAGTACACCGGAGGAAAACAGTACATCGGAAGAAGACAGTACGCCGGAACAGGCGAAGGTCAAGGTTTCTGTTACCTTCGATGCGATGAAGGAGTTTGTAGAAGCAGTCGGCAAGGATAAGGTTGAAATTACAACCATGATACCTGCCGGTATGGAAGCACACGACTTCGAGCCCAAAGCACAGGATCTGATCAGTCTTGGCTCGGCTCAGATCTTTGTGTATAACGGACTCGGAATGGAAGGATGGGTTGAGGAAGCCATCTCTGCCGCCGACAATGCCAATTTGATTACCGTGGAGGCCTCTGAAGGAGCTGATGTCATAGAAAGAGAAGAATCCTCGGAGGAACATGGTGAAGAAGAACATGACGAAGACGCAGAGCACGAGGAGGAACATGAGGACGAGCATCATCACGGAAAGTACGATCCCCATCTGTGGCTGGGTCTAAAGGGCGCACAAACTGAAACGAAGAATATCAAGGATGCCCTTGTTAAGGCAGATCCGTCCAATAAAGACTATTATGAACAGAACTGCAGCGATTACATTTCTCAGCTGGAAAGCCTCTATAACGAGTACAGCGGTAAATTTCAGTCCGTGGAAAAAAAGAGTTTTGTAACCGGACATGCCGCTTTTGGGTACCTTTGCCGGGACTTTGGCCTGGTACAAAGCAGTGTGAGCGATATTTTTGCGGAAGGGGAACCCACGGCACAGCAGCTGGGCGAGTTAGTTGAATATTGCAGGGAAAACGACGTAACGACCATTTTTGCCGAGGAAATGGTAAGTCCCGAAATATCTCAAACACTTGCCAACGAAGTCGGTGCAAAGGTGGAAGTCATTTATACGATGGAAAACGCCCAAGATGATCTGACCTATCTGGAGCGGATGGAAAGCAATCTTTCTAAAATCTATGACAGCTTAACCATGTAGACTTATTTTATATAATACTTTTATAAAAAGATCCTAAAATCGGTGTGCCTGACACCAATTAAAGGGTCTTTTTATCCGTTCCTGTCTGCTTCACAATCAGTTATGGATTTCCCAAAAGCAATGCCAGATAACCCCAATCCCAAACTTCCGTTTCAAAACTGTTTCGGAGGTATTCTTCTATATCTTCGTCATCATAGCCTGTCATGCGGGACAAGATCACAACGGCCTCACGCACATTCTCGTATGCGGCAGCCTTTTCCGGCTCCTCTCCGTTCTCCTTAACACTCAAAAGCCATATGGAATGCTGTATGGCTGCAAAGGTAAGCACAATCCATTGAAATGCCATAATACTTCCCTTAAAATCACGATCAGGATGAAGAAAGCCTCCGTATATTTCATGTTTTAAATATTTGACAAAAAACTCATCCCACGGCTGCAGCACAACTCGCCTGCTCTCCGCCAGATATTCCTCCGTCAGCCTGATTTCCTCTCCGGAAATACCTTCCGCTGCGGGAACCGTCCTGTCCAGAAATTTCCGATAAAGATTTTCCTTCCGGTAATTTTCAACCAAATCCAGAAATAATTCATTTCGTTCCATAACGGTATCCGTTTCCTGAAATTCCATCCGATCCACGGTTTGAGAGAGTTCTTTCAAATATGCCGGGCTGCAAAACTGCTCCGGTATTGCCTGTTCCTTCCGGCTCTCCCGCCTGTTCCCCGTGTCCAGTTCTTCCGGATTTTTTTCATATAAATCCAGAAGCATAAAAAAGCCCGCCATAAGCCCCTTTTCCAAAGAAAGCTCCGGACTGTCAAGAAGCATGATCAGCATTTCTCTTACTTCCGATAAGAAAGAAGAATTTTCCGATGGAAAGGTAATCTGCTCTGTTTCTTTTATAAGGTCAACCACCTCGGGACAGCATGCCGCAAGAGCGTATTCCCTGCGGTCGGAAAAGGCAAGCACCTGCCTGGGAAATGCCGCACAGGTTTCAGACAGCATACTGTCCCCAAATTCCAACACCAGACTGCAAAGCTTTTTTTCCGTTAAAAACGGACATTTGCGGTCTTGATTCAAGCTAATGATCGTTGTATCCTCTTTAACAGTTATAAAGCCGCACAGATTTTTCCCGGCCTGTGTGTTCCCGGTCTGTTTCCAGCGCTCCTGCGTACCTTCATCCACAGTAATTTTCCACTCCTGACAGCAGGTAATGGGACATTGATCCGCAGTACAATAAAAACTTTCATAAATACTTGATTTCTTATCCACTAAGCCAGCAGTTCTCCCACAATCTTATTTACAAGGGTGCCGTCCGCCTTTCCCTTTACTTTTGGCATCAGCTCCTTCATGACCTTTCCCTTATCCTTACCCGTTGGTTCCTCAATTCCAAGAGCTTTCAGCACCTCTTCAATCGTCTTTCTGATTTCCTCCTCGCTCATTTCCTCCGGCGCAAATTCCTGATAAACGGCAATCCTTGCCCTGCATTCTTCAATAATATCCGTTCTGTCTGCCGGTGCAAATTCCATTGTCTCCTTCGTCTGCTTGATCTCCTTCTTGACCACTTCAAACTCTTCCGCTTCCGTCAACTCTTCTCTTTTATCAATCGCCTTATTTTTTAAGACGGAAAGCAGCATAGAAAGAGCATCCTTTCTGACCTTATCTCTGTTTTTCATTGCCGTGACCATTTCTCCGCGGACTGTATCAATCATTGACATTTTACTTCCACCTTTCTTTTTACAGCTTTTTTCCTATTATAACCCAATTAAATTCGATTGTGTAGCACCGGCTAATAATTATTTCTTCTTTTATTTTCACTTTCATATTTTCTAACAAAAGCTTTTTTCAAGCTCCCCTACCGCTTTTTCGGTCAGCATACGCAGATCACCTTCAGTCAGGCGGTAGGCTTCAACAGCTTTCGGATCGGCTTTCATGTCTTTGGGCAGCAGATCGGAGATGTAAAGGTCAACAAAAGCTCTTGGTTCCTTTCCTGTCAGTTTTATGAGATGATTTCTGAGCTGTGGGTTCGGGTTCAGTGAGCCGCCGCTGATAGTGGCAAATCCGTAATCGCACGGGTGTGAGCTCAAATATTTCATGTAACCCCTCAAAGGAAACGCCGGCTGTCCCATCCATACGGGAGCCACAAAAATCAGGCCGCCATACTGCACCAATGTCTGTGGACTTGGAGATACCTCCGGTGCCCTGTTCAGCAAAAGATCCAAAGTAATTCTACCCCAGCCGCGTTTTCGTGGCTCGGTTATTCTGATGTGCTCTGCCTGCAACTCCCTCGCAATACTGGCTGCCAAAGCGTCATTGTTTCCGGTTAAAGAGTAGGATATTACTGCAATACGCATAAATACTTCTCCTTTCATATTTGTTTAATTTTTCTTATCCGAAACGTTCTGCATCAAACCCGCCATTGTGAATTCTGCCAGATAATCCAGCACCTTCGGGAAAAATTGCAGACCGATTTCATCCTTATGCAGCTCCACGTTGACCAATGCCGAAAAAATAGCCATAATTATTTCCGCATTAATATCCGATCGCATCTTTCCCTTGATCTGCCAGTCTCTGACAATTTCAATGAAACTGTCATAAAGAAAATCCACATGATCCAAACCGTTCGCTTCTCTGAAGCTCTGTTCAAGTCTTTGAAAAATATCCCGATTGTACCACTCCCTTAGAATTGGATTTTCCGCCATCCCCTGCTGATTTTTCATGATCAGCTCCTGCATGATTTCCATTGGCCCGCCCTCCGGATCCAGCGAATCCAAAATCCTCCGTTTAAGTTTTGCATTCTCCTCATTATAGATTTCCATGAACAGCGCATCCTTGGAATCATAATAATTATAAAAGGTTCCTGCTGCCATTCCCGCGCATTTCATGATTTCCGAAACGCCCGTATCTTTAAACCCTTTCTCCTCAAATAATTCTTTACCGCAACTGTAAATAATTATTTTCTTTTCGTTCAATGTGTTTTCTCCTATTATAATATGAATGAATTAAATATTATTCATTCATATTATATGAGATCTGTTATATATTGTCAAGGATTGTTATTCTTCCTTATTTGACAATACTTTAACAACATGATAGTATGAGACAATAAGTGAATACCGACAAGTGAAGTTTGTAGGAAAATGGCTGATGCCTGCCGAAGGAGTGACACTCTCAGGTACCCGGATTGCCGGGTGAGGACTATAAATGGATGTAACTCTGGAGAATCTCATTAATTGAGTGCCGAAGGTGTAAGACCCGCATGCGCGGGTTAATCTCTCAGGCAAAAAGACAGAGACCCTTTATGCAGGAATCATTGGGCCTTCTTGCGCTTATTCGGAGTCAAACTAAAACTATTAGTTTGACTTTTTTGTTTCATAAGAAAATCAGAAGAATTTCTGATCAATTTCATTTGTCAAAAAAGATTGCGATGCTGCAACGGTGACTGCCGGATGCGGCATTCACACGGACTTTCAGGAGGAGATAGGTTTATGGAGTGGTTTTCTGGTTTAGTAGGCAGCATCAATTCAGTATTATGGAATGTTTTTTTGATTATTTTGCTTTGCGGTGTCGGCATTTATTTTACGATTCTTACAAAGGGAATACAGTTTCGCAAGTTTAAACAGAGCTTTCAGTCAACGTTTGGGTCCATCACCTTAAGCGGAAAGAAAGCCAGTGAAACAGAGGGAATGACTTCGTTCCAGTCTTTGATTACCTCTGTTTCTGCTCAGATCGGTACGGGAAATCTGGCAGGTGTTGCAACGGCGATGATTTCCGGCGGACCCGGCGCCGTATTCTGGATGTGGGTCAGCGCAATTTTAGGGATGGCAACAATTTATGCGGAGGCTACCCTTGCACAGCGTTATAAAACAACGGAAAACGGTGAACTGGTCGGCGGACCCTCCTATTATATCCGTGCCGCAATCAAAGGGCCGGCCGGCAGAATCACTGCCGCGATTTTTTCTGCATTGATTATTGTTGCACTTGGCTTTATGGGCAATATGGTACAAGCCAACTCCGTGGGCGGTGCTATGGAAGCGGCCTTCGGTGTTCCTTCCGAAATTGTCGGAGCTGTCCTTGCCATTGTTTCTTTATTAGTATTCCTCGGGGGTGTAAAGCGGATTGTTGCTGTTGCGGAGAAGGTCGTTCCTTTTATGGCTGTTTTCTTTACAGTTGCATCTCTTATTGTGATGATTGTAAATTTCCGCAACATTATTCCTGCTATCTATGATATTTTTGTAGGAGCCTTCAAACCGCAAGCAGTTTTAGGCGGCATTCTGGGCGTCAATGTACAGAAAGCAATCCGCTTTGGCATTGCACGCGGACTGTTCACACATGAGGCCGGCATGGGCTCCACGCCGCACGCACACGCTCTGGCGCGTGTAAAAAATCCCTGCGAGCAAGGGCTTGTTGCTATGATGGGCGTCTTTATCGACACGATTGTCCTTCTGCCGCTGACTGTTTTCGCCATTTTGACCTCAGGCGTGCTCGGCTCCACCGATGAAACGGGTGCGTTCGTTACCGGAATTGAACTGACACAGTCCGCCTTTGCACAGGTATTCGGCCACTTCGGATATGTTATTATTGCGATCTGTGTATTCTTCTTCGCTTTTGCAACAATTATGGGATGGTATTTCTTTGGCCTTTCCAATGTAAAATATCTCTTCGGAAAAAAAGCTGTTTCCGCTTATGCCATACTCGTTTCTATTTTTGTCGGAGTCGGTTGTGCGCTCAAGGTTGACCTTGTATGGAGCCTCGCGGACCTCTTTAACGGATTAATGGTAATTCCCAATATTCTGGCTCTGCTTCTGCTCGGCGGTGTCGTTACAAAGCTCACCCGCGATTGGGAAGCCGGAAAACCGTATGATCCCGATCAGAAATAGCCTCTCTTTTTCGTGCATCGATTGAGAGGACGAAAGCTTCAAAAACCGGTATGCTTTGATTAAGGAGCTGATAAAAATGGAATGGATCACGAGACTGAATACTACAATCGGATATATCGAAGAACATCTGGCGGAGGAAATTGACTATCGGCAGCTGGGCAGATTGGCCTGCTGCTCCTCCTATCATTACCAGCGCATGTTCGGCTATATGGCGGGAATGCCGCTTTCCGAATATATCCGCCGCCGCAGGATGAGCCGTGCCGCCGTAGATTTGCAGAACGGGAATGCAAAAATTATCGATATTGCAGCCAGATACGGCTATGATTCACCCACCGCTTTTAACCGCGCGTTTCAAGGTGTGCATGGATTTGCGCCCTCACAGGCAAAAGAGCCGGGAATGGTTTTAAAATCTTTTCCTCCTATCAGCTTCCAAATAACAATCAAAGGAGCTGTACAGATGGATTACCGAATTGAAACGAAGGAAGCCTTCCGCATCGTGGGCATCAGCGCCCCGCTGGAAGCAGATATTGAGAAAAATTTTGAAGCAGTGCCCGCACTTTGGGGCAAAGCAGCACAGGACGGCACGATTCCCAAGTTGTGTGAAAAGATGAACGGAAGCCCGATGGGTGTGCTCGGTGTCAGCACGTGCAATGATCTTGCGGCTATCCAGCGGCATACGGAAGCCGCGCAGAATTTACAATCTTGGCGTTATTATATTGCTGTAGCAAGCACCGCTCCCGCGGACGGATTTGAGGAATACATTGTTCCGTCCTTTACCTGGGCCATTTTCAGCGGACAGGGAAGCGGTTTATCCATTCAGGAGCTGGAAAGGCGCATTGTCACAGAATGGCTGCCGACCTCCGGCTACGAATATGCGAGCGGACCGGATATTGAAGTGTATCTCGATCCAAATCCTGAAAACACAACGTACGAAGTGTGGATTCCGGTAACGAAGGCAAATCAATCTGTTTAGGTCAATCGGTACTGAAAACTAAAAAACTGTTCAAGTACGGTTATTTCTTTACCGCCGCTTGAACAGTTTTTTTAGTTTGTATTTATCTCTTTACTACAAGATACGTCCCTGCTTCATCCGCCAACAGCACCTCGCCCCGCATCAGCTCTCCGAATTTTGCAGACAGCCCTTTTTCCCTGCTTAACAACACCCGGATTTGATACCGCCCGGTCCGTTCAAATAACAGATAGGATTCGTTTTCCGGTGCTTCTACTACCTTCCACTCATCTGTCGGTGCGATATATTGTTTTCTGATTTGAATGGCTTCTTTCACAAAACGCTCTGTTTCCTCATGTTCCTCCTGCCAAGGCATGGCTCTTCTGTATTCCGGTTCCCGATACCCTGCAATCTCTTTTTCGTCTCCATAAAAAACACTCGGAACTCCCGGTGCCGTCATGAGATAAAGAAAGGCGCATTTCCACAGCTGTAAATCCTCCCCGCAAAGAGATAAAAACCTTGCCACATCATGGCTGTCCAGAAGATTTAACTGCCCGCGGGTGATTTGGATCGGGTACCGCAGCTGCATATCCGTCATTCGGGCCGCAAAGAGCGCTCCATCAACTGTTCCGCTTGCAAAAAAGTCCCTGCAATGCTTTCTGAAATCATAGTTCATTACAGAATCAAAGGCGTCACCTCTCAGCCAGGTTTCCGCATTTTCCCAAACCTCTCCGATCATCACTGCTTCCGGATCAGCGGTTTTAACAGCCTGCCGGAAGGCTCTCCAGAAATTTCGGTCCACCTCATTTGCAACGTCCAGCCTCCAGCCGTCCACCTGATATTCTTCAATCCAATATCTGCCGACCTCCGCAAAATATGCCTGCACCTCAGGATTTGCCGTATTCAGCTTCGGCATTTTTCTTTCATAGGCAAAGCAGGCATAGTCCGGAAGTGTTTCTTCATCCGCAGGCAGAGATACCGGCAGTTTTGCTTCATAAAACCAATCCAGATAAACAGATGCTTCTCCCTTTTCCGCCAAATCCGCAAAAGGCGGAAACTGCCAGCTGCAATGATTGAACACGCCGTCTATAATGATCCGCATTCCTCTTTCATGAATACTCTTCACAAGTGCTTTCATCGTGTCTTCATTACCAAGGCACGGATCCACATGATAATAGTCCAGAATATCATACCGGTGATATTCTCCCGCACTGAATATCGGATTTAAGTAAAGACAGTTAAATCCAAGCTCCTGTATATAATCCAGATTTTCCATGATTCCCTGCAGTGTCCCGCCATGCATTGTTTTATGGCACTGCCCCCGTTCATCTGTCACAGAAAATTGTTTTTCCTTAAGATTTTTCTTTTCATTTGCAAAGCTGTCAGGAAAAACATTGTATACGACTGCATTCTGAAACCACTCCGGTTCCGAAAGCACCTCGCTTTTTAAAATATACGGATATTGATAATACTCGCTCCGCGCCTCCAGAACAAAGCCATTCTCAAGTATTTTATCCGGCAGTCCTTCGTGAAAGTCATCACCGTAATAAAGGATGCTTTCTTCCTCCCTGCATAAGCGAAAATAATAACAAATCCTTTGCGGACACGCTGTTAATGTCGTTTCATAATAATCATACAGTACATCCTGCCATTTTACTTCCATCACCTGTTCTTCAAACGACACTGGGGACTGTCTGCATGCTCTGTCTCCAAAAAAGAGCGTGCAGGAACTCAGATCTCCCCTGGCACACCGAAGCCGTACGGTAAAAACATCCTCCGCTTCCGGAAATGCATATTGAGACATTGGAATGTGCAGTACCGCACTTCTGTTTATTTTTTCTTTCAACCCTTTACTCCTCCTGCTGTTAGTCCGGAAACCATGTATTTCTGTATGCAGAAAAAGATGATCAGAATAGGCACAGAAACAAGGATGGCTGCCGCGGAAAATAACGGCCAGCTTCTGCTGTAATCGTTTGCCTGCAGCTGATACAACCCTCCCGCAAGGGAATAGCTGGTTTCCTGAAGCAAAAATGTCGTGGCAAACAGGTATTCATTCCACACAAAGATTAATACCATCACAGCCGTAACGATAATGGCCGGTCTTGCCAGAGGCAAAATAATCCTTGTAATGAGCTGAAAATTTCCTGCACCGTCAATTTTTGATGCTTCTTCTATTTCAATGGGAATCGAATCAAAATATCCCTTCATATTCCAAATACTGAAAATACACATGGTTCCTGCATAGATAAAGATTAAGCCGCCGTGTGAATTCAATAAGCTCAGTGCTTTAAATAGTCTAAATACGGCAAACATTGTTAAAATCTGAGGAAATGCATTGAGCAGCAGCAGCGTCTGAAGTGCCGCCTGTCTGCCCGGAAAGCGAAATCTGGAAAATGCATAGGCCGCCGAAACACTCGTTCCCATTGCCAGCAGCATTGTTCCAAGACTTAAAATAACCGAATTAAGCAACCAGCGCAAAAAAGGCTTTTCCACTATAATCCGCCTGTAGTTATCAAGCGTCGGCTCCTTTGGCAGCAATGCTAAGCCCGATGAAAGCGCCCCTCTTCCTCCGTCAAACGACAGCTCAAGCACATAGAGAATCGGCACGAGCGCTGCCGCACAGAGCAGGATAAACAACAGATTCAAGAAAAAAAGACCGCTTTTTCTTTTCTTTATCATCCCTTTTCCTCCTTCACACTTCTGTTTGTCCAGAGGGAAAACAGCAGGATTATTAGAAAAATCACCATTGATACTGCCGAGGACAACCCGTAATTGCTGGAAACAAACGCATTATTATGTGCATATGTGATCACTGTCTGCAAAGTGGCCCCCGAAAGGGAGCCCTTTTGCATTGTCAAAAGATAGATAATATCAAATTGCTTGAAGGTTGTAAATGTTGTCATTACAATTGCGGGAGCCATAATTTTTTTAATTGAGGGTATCGTAATATATCTGTTTCTTGCAAGGAAGCCGGCTCCATCCAATAGCGCACTTTCATACATGCTCCTGTCAATGCTCTGCAGGGCTCCATCCATCATCACAATCATAAAAGGCAGTGCCATCCAGAGATTCAGCAGCAAACAGGCCAAAAACGCCGGTGTATTTCTTGATAAAAAATCTATTTTTGTTCCGCCGAATGCTGCAAGAAGCTTGTTTAGCAGCCCGAATTCCGTATTGTACATGCCAACTCTCCATACAAGAATGGAAACATAGGCCGGCATTGCCCATGGAAACATCAGCAACGTCTTATAGACGAGCCTGGCTTTCAATCCTTCGGTATTTAAGGCCAGCGCAATCAGATAGGCTACCGCCACCTGCAAAACCATATTGACTGCTGTCCATAAAAGTGTTGTTCCCAAAGCTCCCAAAAATCCGGAGTCCAGTTTAAACAACGCACGCCTGTAATTTTCCAGCCCGATCAGCTCATAGTCCGTCCAATGATACAAATTCATATTGGTGAGCGAAATATATCCCGTATATAAAATGGGAAATACGACAATCACACAGATCAGTAGTAATGACGGCAGACTGTACAGCCAAGGCAGCATTCCTCTGTTTTTTTTCATAGCTCCCCTTTCCTTCCTCTTTTACTGCATATCCGCGATAGCGGTCAACGCTTCCTTCTGGTACTGCTCTGCCGCCGCATCCACCTCCTGGCCGGATTTATTGACTGCCGTCAAAAATGATTCGGTCGGTCCCCACATGACACCCATTTCAGGAACATTTGGCATTGGCACTGCCACTTCCGCCGTCTGCTTCATGGCGAGAATCATTTCATTGGAAGCAACCTCGGCTTCATCATAAGCCTTGCTGTTTGCAGGTGCACAATTAAAGTTTTTTGCAAGTTCAATTCCGACCTCCGGCTTTGCCAGCACTTCCAGTACCTTGCCGACTGCATCTTTTTTGCTCTCCGCCGCATATTTTAAAACACCAAGACACTGTACGCCGGAAAACGGCTTCATTGAATTCCCGTCCGGAAGCGCAAAATCCGAGAGGGCTTTGATTCCAAGATTGATACCTGCCTCCTTGATACCGGAAATCAGCCATGGACCGCCAATGATCGCAGATGCTTTTCCTTCGTTAAACAGCGCCGTCACCGTATTATAATCTCCGTCCGCTTCTAATGCCGCAAATTTTTTGTTATAACTAACAGCATCTTTTGTCGCCTGTGCATCAAGGCCCGGGGTGCCGTCCTTGTCAATGAGATAGCCTCCAAAGCCATAAATGTAGGGAGCGACATTATATGCATTGGAATGCTGATTGACAAGTGCATAGGTTCCGGCCAACGCATCGGTATGCGTCTCCATATAATCGTATAAATCCTCAGTCGTGGAAGGC
Source organism: Lachnospiraceae bacterium (assembly GCA_047602645.1). GTDB lineage: Bacteria > Bacillota > Clostridia > Lachnospirales > Lachnospiraceae > JAEYFP01. The sequence continues at coordinate 23,686 of JASGGU010000008.1, forward strand.
AGATCACCCTCCCAAAGATCCTTATTATACATAAATAGTAAGGTTTCGTAATAAACAGGCATCAAATACTGTTTTCCGTCATAAGTAGCCGCCTCAACCGTCATCGGAATCAAATCGGCCATTGCTTCGTTTGAAACAAGCGCGTCCACCGGCTCCAAAATTCCCATCTGGACAAAGCTGCCGAGAGAATCATGCGCAAATAAATACATGTCCGGGCCGTTTGCCGCGTCAGTGCCATAAAGCTGGATCTGCCCTGTTACATCACTTTTCTTTTCAAATTTTAATGTGATATTTTCTCCCTCTAACTGTTTGTTAACAATATCCGCAAGTGCGTTCATCATCGCCTCGTCGTTGTCATGCCAGGCTGTAATCGTAACCGGCTCCGCCGATTCCGCACTTTTGTCGGCCGTATTCTCCTGAACGTTCGCTTCCTGCGATGAAACCTTTGCCGCATTCCCCTCCTCCGAAGCCGGGCTGTTTCCGCAGCCGGTCATCAGCCCTGCTGCCATTACGGCACATAATATCATACTAATGAGCTTTTTCATCTAATTCCTCCTTTAAGAAATTGGTTTCCTTAATTTACACTTTATTTTAGCAATGTGCACATTACTATTTATCTACTTTATATCATAATCTCCCACTTTATCTCTATTTATTTCTTATTCTTTTTCTTGACTTTGTTAGGAAACCGCTATACTATATTATCAAATTGATTCATTATTACCAATACACTGCCATGCAGGGCGGCAGAACAACCGGAGGATTTTATGGCAATTACCATCAGCGACGTTGCGCGCGAAGCAGGCGTTTCTACTTCTACCGTTTCCAAGGTGTTAAATCACTGGAGTTCTATTTCTCCCGAAACAACAAGAAAAGTACGGGAAGTCATGGAACGGCTTCATTATACGCCCAATGCACGTGCTGTCAGCTTTGCAAGGGGAAGTACAAAAAATATTCTTTTTTTGGCATCCTTTTCTAAGGATGCCGCATATGCAAATCCTCATATGTTTGATATTTTGTGCGGTGTACAGAGCGCGCTTTCGTTAGAATCCTATTCTACCACATTGGCCTGTCTCCCGGAAGGGACCGGCGCGGAGGCATTTCTTTCCGAACTGATCTCCCGCAGAACTGCGGACGCAATTATTATTCATGGCTCCGCTTACATGCCCTCCATGTCAAAGATCCTGATGGCAGAGCAGTTTCCGCATATGCTGATCGGTTCACCGGGAACAAACAGCCGCCTTTGCTGGATCGATACAAATAACGGATTGGCCGGACAGATTGCCGCTCAGCATCTAATACAGCACGGATACCGGAAAATTGCTTTTATCGGCGGAAAAAGCATGGATTACATTTCCCGGCATCGTCTGAATGGTTTCCTCGGTGCCATGTACGAAAACGGTCTGCGCATTCCCGAAGCCTATACTGTATTTACAGATTCCAGTTTACAGGACGGTTTTGAAAAATCTTGTACGCTTTTGCAATTAAAAAATCGCCCTGAAGCCATTATTTGTGAAAATAATACGTTGGCGCTCGGCACAATGAACGCAATAGAAAAAGCAGGACTTTCCATTCCTTCAGAAATAGCCCTGCTTACCTTTGATATTTATCCCTATTCCCGCATTATTGAACCAGAACCCACTGTCGTTGATATTGACGTGTATGATCTGGGACTTCAGGCGGCTTCCATGATCCTTCGGAAACTTGAAAATCCTTCCCTGCTTGTACAAACCTATACGACCCTGCCCGTCGTAAGGGAAGGAAAAACCACTTAATTTTACAGATATTGTATAATCCCCTGCGCTTCCTGCAGTGACGGATAAATGCCTGCTGCCGCAAGGGAAAATAAAGCGGCGCCATATGCTGCTTCCTCCCTGTGCTTCGGAATCAGCATTTCGATGCCAAAGCGCTTTTCAAGCAACTCCCGCAAATATGGATTACTTCGGACTCCGTTCCCGCTGCCGACAAGGTAAATCGCCCACTGTCCTTTATATGCGCACATTTGTTCATAATATGCGTACAACTCTTCTACAATGCCGGACAAAACCCCATCCATCAATGCTTCCGGTGTAAAATTAGAAAGGCTGAGGCCCGTGATGCTGCCTCTTCTTTCCGGCTCCTGACGAGTTCCGCTGAATCTCGTATCAACTGTCAGGCGCTTTCTGTTATCCGGCTCCGTTGACAGCTTCTTCTCCTTCAAAAGCTCTCCCATTTTTTCATACAGGCTTTCAGGGACTATCCTTGTTCCCATAGCGACAGTCTTCCTGAAAAACTGCTCCAGCGCCGCATAAGCTCTTCCGCCGCAAAGCCCGGAGCCGACAAAAATATAACTTTCCTTCGTGCAGGGCCGAAGCTCGATACCGCTGCAATCCGCATATGTCTCCGTTCCTGCGGATACCTGACTGCCCGTTCCTATATTGATCAGTACCGTATGTGCGATATCCTTCACCGATCCGATTACACTCGCCTGATTGTCCCCGATCGCAACACTGACCGGAATTTTTTGCTCCGTATAGCCCGCAATTTCATAATTTGCACAGATTTCGGGAAGAATAGCCGTATCAATCCCCGCTGCTTCCAGTTTTTCCCTTTCAAAACACAATTTCCGCAAATCAAAGCACCCGAAGCTTGCGGCATCCGTCATGCCAAGCAGCGGGCGTTTCCTGCCTGTAAGGCGCATCACCGCATAATCCTGAATTGTACAGAAGCTGACTGCCTCCTCCGGTACCTCTCCGTTGACAAGCTGATAAAAGTGTGTCGTCAGTCCAAAGCCGGTGGCCATATTGTTCCCGGTGGCCTCCGTCAAATATTCCGCATAGGTTTTTCCGTTCCGGTAGCTCCGGTTTCCCCGCTCATCCTGCCATGTATACAGCGGACTGACCGCCCTTCCATTTTTATCGGTATAAACAATTCCATGCATTTGTCCGGTCAGACCGACGCTCACTATCGTTTCATATGTTTCAATAAAGGATCGATAGAGGGCAAACACAACCTCTATGATTTTTTCCGGCTCCTGCAGCTGTTCCTCTTCGCTCATGCCGCTTAATGCGCTGTCATTTTGAATTGTCCGGCGGCTGATAACCTCGCCGCTGGCACTGTCAATCACCAGTCCGCAAATTGTCGTCGTCCCGATGTCAATTCCTGCCGCATAAGTCCGTTTTTCATTTTTCATCGCTTTTCCCTTCTATATTCCGGTAGACTGCAAATCAAGCCGTTTGATAATATCCATCTGGATGGCGGGTGACAAATCGAGGAAGTTGACAAATGTTCCGTGTATTCTCATAATATAGACACCGCTGGGTGCATATTTTTTTGGATGTTCCATTACCTTTCTTAAGGTTTCCGGAGTCGTGATGTTCATATACAGATAAAACGGCGCCAGTTTCTCATTCTGTTTATTGAAAAATGTCGGTTCCAATACACGGTTTTTAAACTGCAGCCCCTTTTCTTCCATTGTTTTTGCAGTAAAAAATTTAGGATCAATCCCATAATGCGCCGCACAGCCGCCGTTAAATTTCTCATAAGGAAGCCGCATTGCGGATAAAATACGAAATCCGAGTCCCTGACTCGCCTCCCCGAACAGCGGATCCACTCCGTAGCCAAGCATTTCGCGGGCCTTTCTTCCATCGGGTGTCGCACCGGTCTGGTATCCATAAAGCAGATGTGTGGAAGGAGAAGACCAATCCGCCCGAAAGCGGTTGCCCAGATAATTCTTTTTCGAAGTAATCAGATCAGAAATTTTATCTGCGATCTGAGCCGCTTCCTTATCCACGGAGGGAATTCCGTTTCCGAATTTCGGGGCATCCAGAAGCTCTCTTCTCAGCTCCTCATCCTGCTCGAAATTATTCTGCAGTGCTATTAAAAGCCGGTCCGCATCCTGCGGCCGGTCATTTATCAGCCGATCAATTGCCGCAAATGAATCCGCAACAACCGATAAGCCATGGATCAGGCAGCCGCTTCCGTTATATTTTGTACCCTGCTCCTGCGTATCACGCATGTCGACACCTGTCTCAATACCTCCCATAAATACACTCAAAAAAGGCACCGCTTCATAGGAAATGGCGAGGGATGCCTGATTTGCCGCTTCCGTCATATGGTCCGCATAAAATTCCACGTTTTGATAAAACCGATTTCTGATATCGGAAAGCGTATTGAGAGTACTGCCGTCATCTGACGGACCGATCTGTTTTCCGGTAATTAAAGAACGTCCATGGTTAATCGTCAGCTCCAGGATTTTTGCAAGGTTCAGCCAGCTGTTCGTTGTATTGCCGTTATCCTTTCCCATGATCAGCGGCTCCTGGCAGCCGGCGATTGCATAATCCGGAAGATCCTCGTGCTCGATACCGCTTTTTTGAAGCACAGTAAATACCGAATCGTCATTGAACAGAGACGGGGTGAGACAGCCGGGCGTAAAGAAAAATCGGCCCATATATTCATAGAGTTCGTCCGGTGTGTGTTTATGCAGCTTCACGGATAAAATCGGCTGGGGAAGGTTCATTTCATAATAGGCGTCCATGATCGCATACGACATCAGGTTTGTCAGATCCTTTCCGTCATTATCCCTTCCGCCGACAATGACATTCTGAGATATTGCCCAGCTTCTGTCACCTACATTATAAAAAACAAGAAAATGAGTAAACAGGCAGGCCGCCGTTTCCCGATCCAGATTCTCTTTCGCACGATAAGGTTCAAATATCCGATCCGCATTTCCCACGGAAAAGGCATAAGGATTCGGTGCCTGCTCAAGACACATGACCTGCCACAAAAGCAGATAAGACTGCATCGCTTCATAAAGAGAATCCGCTCCGTACTCCGGCACTTTATGCAGTGTACGTTCCAAATATTTTAACTGCTCAATCCGCTGCTGCGAACAGTGACCCTGCTGCTTTTTTGCAATTTCGGCATAGCGGTGCGCAAGCGTGATTACGCCCTCCAGTGTCAGCTTCATCGCCTGATAGCTGATCCTCTTTTTTTCATTGTTTTCAATCAGAAGCTTTTCGTCTATTTCTCCGATCAACGCCCTGACTCCCTTTTTCAGAGCCGGTCTGAAATCGGGGATCACATGACCGGTCACTTGCTCTACAAAAAATGCGATCTCCTCTGAATAAATTTGATTTTGATCATAGACCTCCGTCAGCTTCTTTATATAGGGCGTATCCTGCGTATACGCCTTCACCGCTGCGATTCTCTCTTCCGTAAATTCTTCGTTCGGCTCGATATCGGAAAAAACCGCAGTCGGATCACAATAGCCCGAAAATGTTTCGACCTGAAACGCCGGATTGATCAGTGCGTAAGTTCTTGCGAACGAATCACTCTGCGTTCCCGCAAAAACCGCATGTTCGCTGATCGATAGAGGAATCGTGCGAATGACTTCCGTAAGGATTCTTGCCGCCCGCAGCTCCTTTGGCTCTTCCTTTAATTCCTTCTGCAGCCGGTATCCGGCTTCCTTTACTAAAAACCAGCCGTCCAGCCGCTTCTTGCTTCGCTCCTCTTCAAATAATCGTTTTGCCTGTTCTGTAATTTCACTGTCTTGATACAGCTGCCTGATCTCTGTCATTGTTATCCTTCCTTCCCATTTATGATCCTGCTTCTTAATAATACAGGAAATTAACTGTGTACAACCTGCAGTCCGGCTTCCAGAAAGGCCGTTTCGAAGCCCGTAACATCCTCATCCTTTACATAACCGTCTGAAACCGTATATTCCATACCGCATTGCTGCCACTTCTGTCTGCCGTACTCATGATATCTTAAAAATTCAAAAGTGACCTGTTTCCCTGCATTTCCTATGAAAAATTCCAGAAAGCCGTTCAAAGCTTCTTTTGACGTATTAAACCCGTTGATAAGCGGAATTCGGATCGCAATCTGTCTGCCGCTTTGAAAAATTGCTTTCAGATTGCCGCACGTGACTTCATTGGATACCCCCGTCACCCGTTTATGAATCGTTCCGTCGGGATGCTTAAAATCCATCATCAAATAATCAACCACATTGATCAGCTTCATAAGCTGCGGATGAGAGCCATTGTTTTCAAGCGCAGTGGAAATTCCCCGCTCTTTCAGTTTTATAAGCAGCGTGTTTAATACCTCAAACTGCAGCGTCGGCTCGCCTCCCGTAAACGTCACGCCGCCGCCGTCAAAAAACAGAGGTCTGCTTTGCTCCGCCTCCTCAAGAATGTCATCCCATGCATAGGTCTTACAGGATAATCGCTTCCTTTTATCCTTTTCCATCATGCATCCTCTTGCCGGAATCCCTTCAGGATTTGCGCACCACGGACAGTGCATGTTACAGCCCTGCAGATGATAGACAAGCCTGTTTCCGGGACCATCCTGTGAATAATTAAACCCTTTTTGAAATACAAGCAGCTCCTGATCCATTGTTTTTCTTCCGCCATTCTTTTACTCTTTTTATCATTATAGCATTATTCATTATTTTGTCAAATGATTTAACAAATTAGTTGTTCACTTGCACATCCTGTTTCTCAATGATAAAATGAAAGAAAATTAACTTTTTTCTACAATGAACCGAGGTCATCGCCCACATGAGTAAAAAGCCGCATAATGCCGAATATGTAAAACAGTACAACCGCAAAAAAATTTTAAATCTGCTCAGCAGAGAACCGCTTTCAAGAGCCGAGCTTGCCAGACGTACCGGCTTAACCCGTTCGGCAATTTCTGTTATTGTTGACGAGCTGTTAAGCAGCAGCATTTTAATCGAACAACCTACCATTTCCCAAAAGAGAGGACGAAGTCCTTCTCCTTTGACCTTAAATACCGAGTGTTTTTACGCAGCCGGCATCTATCTGAATCGTCAGAGCTGTCATATCGGGCTGCATGACATTTCCGGCAAATGCCATGCACTTTCTTCTATTCCTCTTACGAAAGAAAAACAGACCAAAGAAGTAATAGACGCCATGTCTGCCGCAATGAAATTAATGCTGCAAGAACATCCGAAAATCAAGGATTCCCTGCTTGGCATCGGCATCAGTGCACCCGGTCCTCTTGATATTAGTAACGGACGTATTTTGAACCCGCCTGAATTTGACCTCTGGCATCAGATGCCGATCTGTGAGGAGATTAAAAAAAATCTGCATTATCCTGTCTATCTTTCGGATAATGCAGACTCCCTTGCAATTTATAATATGCGCTACAACAGTACGATCCAAACCTCGGATTTTATGCTTCTGCTTGTTGACAGCGGGATCGGCTCAGGCATCATTTCAAACGGTATCTTACACCGGGGTGTCAACAGGATGTCCCCTGAAATCGGACATATTTCCATCAACTATAACGGAAAAAAGTGCGGCTGCGGCAACCGGGGCTGTCTGGAGGCATATGCCTCCATTCCCCATTTGTTCGCCGACACAGGCAGCACCTATCTCTCCTGGGAGGCCGTTATGCGAGATGTACAAAAGAAAGTTCCTGCTGCCCTCAAGCTTCTGGAAACGGAAGCCGAATACCTCGCCTCCGGCATTATGAGTGCGATCAACCTGTTCAGTCTTGACACAATCATTCTGGCAGGTGACATTCTCTGCGGCTTTGATGACATGCAAAGGCTTCTGCTTAAAAAGCTGCGGTCTCAGGCTCTGTTAAAAACAGCCTCGGATATTACGATCACAGCCTCGGATACAAGAGAGCATTATCACATCATCTCGGCAGCAAACATTGTATTTACAGCACACCTGAATATTTAATATTAATATTCCAACTTAAATTCCGGCCTTAACCTCATCAAATTCTCTCTGCATTTCCTCTGAAGGCGGAGCCGTCAGCAGAGAAACTGCAATAATGCAGAGACAGGAGAACAAAAATGCCGGCAGCAACTCGTAAACATTGAATGCGCCGCCAAGCGGACGGATTACGAGCTTCCAGAAAAAGACCATTGCGGCACCGCCGAGCATACCGGCAATCGCACCGGGACGATTGATTCTCTTCCAAAATAACGAGAAAAGCATCAAAGGACCGAACGTTGCACCAAAGCCCGCCCATGCAAAGGAAACTATCGTGAAGATGACGCTTTTTTCATCCAAAGCGATAATAATAGAAATTAATGTAATGATAAGAAGCATGGCGCGAGAAACATTCATGACCTGCTTGTCTGTGGCATCCTTTTTTAGCAATCCCTGATAAATATTCTTTGAAAACGCCGAAGCCGCAATCAGCAGGTAAGAATCCGAAGAACTGATTGTCGCCGCAAGGATACCGGCCATGACGAAGCCGGCAAGCAAAGCCGGTAGCAAATTCGTAGACAGCAGAATAAATACATTTTCTGCCTCGGAAGCCGTACTGAGCTCCGTAGGGAACACTGCTCTGCCTACAATTCCGATAAAGATTGCCGCTGCCAGGGAAATAATGACCCAAACCATTGCGATACGGCGTGCAAGCGGCAGCTCCTCTTCGCTGCGGATCGCCATAAAACGAAGGAGCACCTGCGGCATTCCAAAATAGCCGAGCCCCCATGCAAGCGTGGAAACAACTGAAATAAAGCCATAGCTTTTCGCCTCTCCGAATACCGGCAGCCCATTCGACACTGCTTGTACCCCATTTTCAAGCGTAGGGGAAGCAACTCCAAAAAATTCGAAAAAGCCCGGGAAGCTTTTTGCGTTTTCATAAACAGCTCCGACACCGCCCGCACTCACCGTGCCTACAATTAAAATAGTGGATAGTGCCGCGATCATCACAATAGACTGCATGAAATCAGATGCGCTCTCAGCGAGGAATCCGCCGATAATCGTATACACCAGAACAAAGATGGCTCCCACAATCATCATAGATACATAGGATAAACCAAACAATGTGGAAAACAGCTTACCGCAGGTAACCATACAGCTTGCCGCATAAACCGTAAAAAATATCAAAATAAAAATAGCGGAAATCATCATAATGACTTTTTTGTCTTCCTTATACCGATTTGAGAAAAACTCCGGCAGCGTGATTGAGTTTCCCGCCTTGATACTGTAGCGGCGCAGTCTTTTGGACACAATCAGCCAATTGATATAAGTGCCGACACCCAGACCGATTGCAGTCCATGCAGCATCGGCGAGTCCGCACCAATAAGCAACACCCGGAAGACCCATCAGCAGCCATCCGCTCATATCGGAGGCCTCCGCGCTCATTGCGCTCACCCAAGGGCCTAAAGTTCTCCCTCCCAAAAAATAACTTTCTGAGTTTTTGTTCGCCTTTTTCGCAAAGGCAAAACCAATCATGATTACCGCTGCCATATAAATAATCATAGCAATTAAAATTTGAATTGTACTGGTATCCATATTCCCTCCTCCTGCCCCTCATAAAAGATAAGGACACTTCTTTAAGATACTTACTTTTAGCATTATAGGGGAAATTCCGGTAGATAGCAAGCAAAACCTCAAGACCAAAAGTGTGCTTCGCTCACTTTTGCGGTCATATACTCCGGCAGCACAGCTTTTGTTCCGCGCGCGCAGCTGCACATATTATTTTATTATATTAGGAAATTTGGAAAATTTCCTAATATAATAAAAAGCCTGACATTGTCAGGCTCGTTTTTGCTTGTTTCGTTTGATTACCTTTAATCTTGTAAATTCCTCCCGTTCCTTTTCCTCCAAAGCAGACTGAATATTTTTGCAAAGTGCTTCATAGGTCGGAATCGTGATATTATTCAAAGCATTCGCCCGCTTCTGCGTCTTGCGGATATTCGCAGCAAGACGATACGCGGAATTTTCGACGGCAGAGAGTCTTGTCGTCAGCTCCTTTACCTTCTGGAACGCCTCTCTGACTTCATCAAGGGAATATCTTGTACTGTAAAAAGCAAATGTCGGCTTCATTTCCGTTTGGTCCATTTCTACACGCGGAATTTCCGTGCCCATAACACTCCGCGTTTTGATGACAATGGAATTTTCAACCTCCATCGCTTCGGCAACCTCCTGTACGTAACTGATTCCAAGCTCGATATTTGCCTCCTGTAGTGCTTTATACGCTTTTCGGAAGGTTACATCAATTTCGGACTGAATGCCCTTTGCCTCGTCAATCAGGCCGGTCAGCTCTGAGATCAGAATATTTCTCTTTTTATCCATCAGCTCATAACCCTGTCTGGCAAGCTTTAATGAATTCTGCAGAGACATCAGATTTCCTTTTGTAGGCACCGTACTTACATTCATAAACAGCCCTCCTTCCCGATCCTCTTTCTGTCGCCGTCTTATACTTCCGGAACGGTTTCCTGATATCGTTCGTTCAAAACCTTCGTATCAATGCGGTCAAGTTCCTCTTTCGGCAGCATTCCCAAAAGCTCCCATGCCAAATCGAGGGTTTCCATAATTGTTCTGTTCTGTGCCATCCCCTGGCCGACAAAACGGGATTCAAAAACCTTGCCGAACATGACATACTTTTTATCAATCGGAGAAAGCTCATCCTCACCGATAACGGAAGCAAGCGCTCTCGCATCCTGCACCTTTGCATAGGAAGCATATAACTGGTTTGCGACATCCTGATGATCTTCTCTTGTAAAACCAGCGCCGATACCGTCCTTCATTAACCGTGACAATGAAGGAAGGATGCTGATCGGCGGATAAATTCCCTGACCGTGAAGAGAACGGTCCAATACGATCTGTCCTTCGGTGATATATCCTGTCAAATCCGGAATCGGATGCGTAATATCATCATTCGGCATTGTCAGTATCGGAATCTGTGTCACAGATCCTTTGGCATTCGTGACAATTCCGGCGCGCTCATAGATCGTAGCAAGTTCACTGTACAAATAACCCGGATAGCCCTTCCTGCTTGGAATTTCACCCTTTGAGGAGGATACCTCACGCATGGCCTCCGCAAAAGATGTCATATCCGTCAAAATAACAAGAATATGCATATTATGCTCAAATGCCAGATATTCTGCTGCCGTCAGAGCAATTTTCGGCGTGAGCAGACGCTCGACAACCGGGTCATTGGCAAGATTCAAAAACATACACACATGGTTGCTGACACCACTTTCCTCAAACACCTTCTGAAAATAATCAGCAACATCATGCTTGACGCCCATTGCCGCAAATACAATTGCAAACTCCTCGTCGGAATTGTCCCCCAGCGACGCCTGCTGCACAATCTGAGCGGCAAGCTCATCATGAGGAAGTCCATTTCCGGAAAAGATAGGAAGCTTCTGCCCTCTGATCAGTGTCGTCAGACCATCGATTGCAGAAATACCGGTACGAATATAATCTCTGGGATACTCTCTCGCAACCGGATTTAACGGAAGCCCGTTGATATCTCTGCGTACTTCCTCTGTAATCTCCCCAAGTCCGTCAATCGGCTGCCCGATTCCGTTGAAGGTTCTTCCTAGAATCTCCTCTGACAGACCGATTTCCATCGGATGTCCCGTCAGCTTTATATGTGTATTTTTCAGGGACATGCCTTCCGTTCCTTCAAATACCTGAATGACTGCCTTATCCTCATAAATTTCAACAATACGGCCAAGCTTTCTTTCCTTTGCATCCATCTGTATTTCGACGATTTCATCAAATGCCGCATTTTTTACGCCTTCGAGGACAACAAGCGGTCCGTTTATTTGATTTAATCCGATATATTGAATTGACATATATCACCATCCCTTTCCGAACAGCACTATTTGTTCTTTCTTAATACTTCCTCGTAAAATGCGTCAATATCTGCTCTGTATTGATCAAATAGCTCCAGCTTATTATTCGGCACATCATATTTAATGGAAATAACACGTTCAAAAATATTGCTTTCCTTTAATATGGACATCGGCATTCCCATAGCGATCAGCTTTCTTGATACATCGTTCAGATAAAGAATCGTATCCAGCATTTTATACTGCTTTGCCATCGGCACACACGTATCGTCCGGATGAAACGCATTCTGCTGCAAAAAGCCCAACCGGATTACCTTTGCAATTTCAAGCACAAGTTTCTGATCGTCGGGAAGCACATCGCTGCCAATCAGCTTCACGATTTCAAGCAAATTGCTTTCCTGATTCAAAAGCGTTACGATTCTGTTTCTGTAATTCATAAAATCAGGAGAAACCTTTTCCTGATACCATGGTGTCAGATCCGGTAAATATTCGCTGTAGCTTGTCAGCCAGTGGATCGCCGGAAAGTGTCTCGCATAGGCAAGTGATTTATCAAGTCCGAGGAAGCAGCGCACAAAACGCTTTGTATTTTGTGTGACCGGCTCGGAGAAATCACCGCCCTGAGGGGAAACCGCACCGATGATCGTTACGCTGCCCTCCGAATTATTTAAATTAGAAACAAGACCCGCCCGCTCATAAAAAGCGGAGAGCTTGGAAGCCAGATATGCCGGGAAACCTTCCTCTGCAGGCATTTCTTCCAAACGGCCGGACAGCTCTCTGAGGGCTTCTGCCCAACGGGAAGTAGAGTCCGCCATGATTGCCACGTCATACCCCATGTCCCGGTAATATTCTGCCAGCGTAACACCCGTATAAATAGATGCCTCTCTGGCGGCCACAGGCATATTGGACGTGTTGGCAATCAGTGTTGTTCTCGCCATCAATTTATTTCCCGACTTCGGGTCCTCAAGCTTTGAAAAGTCCTCAAGCACCTGTGTCATTTCATTGCCTCGCTCGCCGCATCCGATATAAACAATAATATCCGCATCCGACCATTTTGCGATCTGGTGCTGCGTCATCGTCTTCCCCGTGCCGAAGCCTCCCGGAATTGCCGCCGTACCTCCTTTTGCGATCGGAAACAGCGTATCCAGGATTCTCTGTCCTGTTATCAGCGGAATATGTGTGGAATAACGCTTACTGACAGGTCTGGGCACACGAATAGGCCATTTCTGTGCAAGTCTTAAGGGAACCTCTTCCCCCTGATCCGTCTCCACTACGGCAATCACATCTTCTACCGTATAGGCGCCGTCTGCCGCAACATCTTTGATTCTGCCCTTCACAAAAGGCGGGACCATGGATTTATGGATGATTGCTGTCGTTTCCTGCATTTCAGCGATAATCGTACCGCCTTCCACATGCTGTCCGTTTCTGACCGTCATCGTAACAGTCCACTTTTTCTCCATATTAAGGGGCTCGGCACTGATTCCTCGGTTAATGTAAATACCGGATTTTTCGGCAATCGAATTTAAGGGGCGCTCAATACCGTCAAAAATATTATTCAGAATACCCGGGCCCAATGTAACCGAAATCGCGCTGCCTGTAGCTGTCACTTCAGCCCCCGGCTTCAGCCCGCTTGTTTCCTCATATACCTGAATTGTCGTCAAATCCGTAGAAAGACCGATGACCTCGCCGACCAGATGCTCTTCGCCCACATAGACCATTTCGCCCATTTTAAAACCCGTATTCCCCTTCAGGTAAATAACCGGGCCGTTAATTCCATAGACGATTCCTTTTTTACTGTCACTCATTCGGGTTCCCTCCCTGGAAGATAAACTTATTTCGTTCTTCCTCCAAAGCTGTCTCAAAAGACTTATCTATCAAAATCTTATTATCATTCGTCACAGCTCTCGTACCGCCGATAAAGGAATAAGCACTGACCGTAAGAAGACAGCCTGTTTCTTTTTCCAACAGCTCTTTCTTGTCCGCATCTGCCGGGTCAATATAAACTGTCAGCGGATTTTCACCGGCAAATTCCTTCGCTTCTTTTATCTGTAAGATAAGAAGCTTTTCATAATCCTCTGTTTTTTTATAATCTTCTAATAAAGCGGCAACCTCTGAAAGCAGTTTTCCTTTTAATTCCTCCTGCTTATCTGAAAGTTCCTTTCTGATGACAATCTGTGTTGCGGACACCTCTTTATTCTCAGCGGACTTTAAGGCCGAACGTTCTGCGGAAACACGGCCCTCTATATGTGCCCGTTTGCTCTGCCTGTATTCCTCTAATATCTGATTTGCAGAAGTATTATAGCCCTTGATGATTTCATACGCCTGCTTTCTTGCATTTCCCATTGTTGTATCCAGGAGTTCCTGCAGCTTTTCATCTGTTGTCATTAGATTCACCTTCTTTCATGAAATCATTAAAGTTTTAATCCGATCGCTTCACTGACATAAGAAGTAATAAAGTCAGGTGCACGTCCGGTTCCATGGCGGTCCGGTATTTCCACAAGAAGCGGCTGCTTCCTGTGAAGCCGCACATCGTCAATAATATCGGGAAATTCTTTTCCGAATTTTTCAGTCAATAAAATAATACCTATCTCTTTGTCTGCAATTGCCTTATTCAGTTCCTCCAAAAGCTCCTGCCTTTCATGGACTACGGCACCCTCCACGCCGGCAAGGCGCATTCCGGTATAGGTATCGACATTATCGCTGATCAAATACATTTTCATCAGCCTAATTTACCTAAGATCATGAACGAAATAATCAAGCCGTAGAGAGCAATACCTTCTGCCAAACCAACGAAGATAAGTGATTTACCGAGGATGCTTTGGTCCTCACTGATCGCGCCTAGTGCAGAGCTTGCGGCACTTGCTACCGCAATACCGCCGCCGATACAGGATGCCCCTGTGGAAAGCGCTGCCGCAATATAGCCAAGACCTGTGGATAATGACGCTGCTGATGCGGCTTCTGCTGCCGATACGTTGGAATACATCAGGATGTTCGCAATCACCATCGTTGAAAAAAAGAAAAATGCGTTAATACCGATCGTTGTCTTATACCTACCTCTCGTATGCTCGCCGATTAAATAAGCCCCAAAAGGAATTACGATACTAAGAATCAATGCTGCTGCCAATAATACCTTTACTACTGTCTCTGTCATTTGAATGACCTCCCTATCATATTTTTATTTTGCTGTATTTTCCTGTGTTCTATATGGTTTGAATTCTCTGCCAGTCCCACGATAGAACCTTGAAAACATTTCATAATATTCGAGCCTTAATACCTGAATCCCTACGATCAAGCCTTCCAGACCGCAGACAAACAGGTTACCCAAAACGATAACGAACCAGTTCGGGTTTCCTTCCTCGGCTCCCGCAAGCATCAGCACAACCTCCATCATCGATGCATGGCTGACTGCAAACGCCCCGATACGCACGAACGAAAGCGTGTTGGAAAAATAACTCAGCAGCACCTCGAACAGTTCGAAAAAGGTTTGAACGACAAACATTCCCTTTCCGTCCGGCAATAGCTCTGCCTTCTTTTCAACAAGATTCGTAATTGGCTCCTTAAGTGCGATCAACAGAAGGGGAATACCGAACATCACACCCAAAGCAATTCCGGCCGGGATGCTGTTTCCTGTCATAAACAAAACAATCACAAGTACGATGGCGGCAAAAAATACAAAACCCGCCGCTCCGTTCGTATCCATGAACGCCTTTGTTAAATCACGCTCCTTGAAAGAATTGATCATGTTAAAGACCATTGAGAGCAGGATAATGAACATACCAAACGCGACTGTTACGATAAAAATGTAATTAAGTTTTCCGATAAACGGCACCGTTGCCATATAAGAAGCAGGTCGTATCCAGACAGGCGCAATCACATCTTCAAATCCGAAAAAGCTGCCGAACAGAAAGCCGAATATTGTGGAAAAAATACCGCAGCTCCCAACAATCGCTGCCAAGTCCATTTTCTTTTTCTTGTATAAGATAAATCCTCCGATTGCCAGACATAAGCCCTGACCCACATCGCCAAACATAATGCCGAAAATGAATGAATAAGTTAAGGCAACAAAAATGGTTGGATCAATTTCATTATAGGCCGGAAGCCCATACATTCGGATGAACATTTCAAACGGCCTGAAAATCTTTGGATTTTTTAATTCTGTCGGCGGCTTGCTGAAAATATTCTGATGCTCCTCTTCTACATAGCATGTAATTTTTTTATCATTGGCGATTTCCTTTTTAAAGGCTTCCGCATCCTTATAGGACATCCAGCCGCACAAAATAAAATACGTACTTTCCTCATCATCCGTGCAGGCCGCCATTTTTCTGACATTAAAATTCACAGAATAGCGCGTGAGTTTTTCCTTCACCGTCAAAAGAATCGGCGTGTATTCTTCAAAATATTTCTTTTTTTCTTCCTTAATCTTTTCAATAGACTTTTCGAGAATGCTGATCTGTCTTTCTAAAAGCGTACAAGCCTCCTCTGTTGTTCCCTCATATTCATCCGGAAGATAAATCCGTTCAAAATGAAGTGAAGAAAAAATCGTATCGATCCTGTCCGTCAGCTCATCTGCCGTAAAATAAACACCCCACACATATTCCTTATTGGAATAGCATTCGCAGAAAATCGCCAGTGTCTCTGCATAAATTGTTTTCTTGAATTTTTCGAAATATTCCTTTTGAAACTTACCAAACCGGAATTTGATAAATTTAAACTCTAAAATAGAAGAAATATTATACCTCAGTTCTCTGTAAGGAAGAATCCTTTCGAGGGATTCCTTCTTTGCTTTCAGCTCCGTCTCTAAACAGCTCTTTTTCTTTTCAAGTTTTCTTGCGCCCGTATTGATTTTTTCAACAAACTTCGCCGCATCTTTGATTGTCAGCTTCTGCGCATTTTCTAAAGTGTTTTTTTCAGGATCGCTGATTTGATCTACAAGCCCCTCACAAATCTTTAAAGATTCTTCGTATGGGTTCGTGTCAATAAACGGTTTGATATTATGCACGGTCTTTAATTCCGACAATGCGTTTTCAAGCTGCATATCATATTTACTCAGATAATTCTGTACAACTCGGTCAAAATCATCCTTCGGCCCCATAATATTAATAAAGCTCATATTCTCAATCACGTGACTGTTCCTCCTTTCAATCCCGCATAATCAAGGATCTCATCATAATCTATACCATATCGGATACATTCCAGTATCGTCGTAATTTTTTTGATTTCGTGTTCCTTTCTATACAAATAAGTATTGAGAATCGCAACTGAATACGGATATTTCCTCGAATCCGCATCATTGACCCTGTCCATCAGATAACTATAAATCTCCTCCAGATTACCACCGGAAATTTCAGGGTAAAGCTTTCCATAGGCTGTTTTCTTCAAAAGCCGGTCATACTCCTCAAGACTGCCTGCCTCGGCCAGCCCCAACACCTCTTCCCTGCTCAGTTTATAATTAATTGGAATCAAAAGTGCAAAAATATCTGCCGGCGATACCTTGTAATACTTTTTGCAACGATAGATCCATTGCAGGTTCAGCAAATCAATCCGATATCCATCACTCCTTGTTAAAATCTCCAGATCCAACCCCGAAAATTCTGTTTCAATAATTTTCCAAAGTCTGATAAAATAGGACAAATCCAAAGAAACCTCATACTCAAACAATGTATTTCCGCCGCGCTGCAAAACCGCCTTCATGCCGGTGTAATACTCGGTTCCTTTCAGCGCCTTCACAAGAGCTTCCTCTGTTGCTGCCCCCGCGAGCAGTTCCACATCCAGTTTTGAATATTTTGAGAAGATCCTGCTGATTTCTTCGGTAACCTTCAGCTCCGCTTTTTCCTTATTAAATAAATTACGCAGGCAGGCCTTTAAAAAGCTCAGTTCCAATTTGCGAAAATAGATTCTCAAAAACTTTTTTTGTTCTTCCCCTGAAAATTTATACAGACTGATATAATCCTCATAAAAGTTTTTCTTTAAAATCAGCTCTATCGTTCCCCTGTGCAGGTCATTTAAGTCCTTGCCTGCAAACAGCTTGTGATAGCTCTCACTTTCCTCTAATATACGAAGAATTTCCTGAACGGATTTACACGAAATCAACCGCTCATAGTCCTCCTTGTGAAACATCTTTCTTTGCTTTGCCCGGATCTTTGCAGTAATTCCTCCATAGGAACTTAATCCGCTCATATGCCTTCCTCACCTTTCCATTGCCGCATTGCTATTAACGGACAGCTTCAATAATACGTCCGACCATTTTTTCAGCAATTTCCTCATGGTGTTTTTCATAGATCTCGGAAATTCTTTGAATAGACTGCTGCGTACTCAGCTTTAAAGCCGCAACATCCTTTTCTTTCTTTTCCTCCATCTCTTTTTTTAAGTCCGCAATTCTTTGTCCGATTTCTTTTTCGGATTCTTCATCAATCACTTTTTTCTTTTCATCTGCTTCTTTAAATATATCGTCCTTTTTCTGTCTGGCGTTCTCTACAATATTGGATGCCGCAGCTTCAATCTCAGACAATTTTGATATCATCACATCCATAGCTCAATCCTCTTTTTCTAAATTCTCATCAAATATAGCTGATTATAGTCCTTGCTTCTTAAAATTGCAATCATGATTATTCTCTAATTGATAAAAAATAAGTAAAATCATGTACAAAATTTAAAACATTTATGGAAAAGATTACTTATTTTTATTTTTTCTTGTCTTTTTTATCCTTTTCCTCTAGAATTAGGATATACTAAATATTGGAGACTAACCATAATGACTTCCAAACGATTGACTTACTTTGATATGACCAAGGGACTCGGTATTATCCTTGTTGTGCTTGGCCACATAGAATATATCAGCGAACCGCTTCGGGCTTGGATATCTTCGTTTCACATGCCCTTATTTTTTGTTGTATCGGGAATGTTAATACATTACAAGGACGAATTGTCAAAAGATTTTTCCGTAACCATTCTTAAAAAATGGAAATCTATCATCGTTCCTTATTTTTTCTTCAGTTTCCTTTACTTCCTGATTGATATTTTAAATGTGCTGCTTCACAAAATTGATCTGCGTACATTCTGGGTAAATTTCATTCATTCCGCTACCTTTTATGGGGTTTCGGTGCTTTGGTTTCTTCCGGCGCTGTTTTTGGCCGAAACAGGTTTTTTATTTCTTACAAAAAAACTTCCCCGAACTGCTTCGATTATTGTAATACTGATCAGCGCTCTGCTTGCCTATATGGCCCAGCTTGGCATCAGTCAGGTTTATACGGCTCATGAAAACTCTCTGCTCATTACCTCCCTCATTGATTTCATAAGAGTTTTTCTGCGGGGTGCGATCGCGATGTCCTTCGTATGTATTGCTTATTATTTCTTCTATTTGCTGAAAAGGTCAAATACCTTTTCCCTCAGGGAACTTTTACTTGGCATTCTTTTGTTTCTGCTCAATCTTCCGCTTTCACAGATCAACGAATGCGTGGACTTCCATTATATTATTCTGAAAAATGTTCCGATTTTCTATCTATGTGCACTGCTTGGTTCTTTCGGTCTGATTATTTTATGTAAAAATTGTAAATATGTTCCATCTATCGGTTATTTCGGGAAAAATTCACTGATTGTCATGTCTACGCACGTAAACTGTTATATTCTTTATGCGGCAATTTTGATTGCATGGCAGATTGATACGATCGTAACACGGGCTAAAAGTTACATTTTCCTATTTAATATTATGATTTTTACTTTTCTGATCGAAGTGATTGTCATAGAGATCATCAACCGGAGGTTTCCTTTTATAATAGGAAAGACGCGTTCTAAACAGAAAAAGGATCTTTGATCCTTTAATTTTGGAGGTAGTATGGAAACAGGAAAACGACTTACTTATTTTGATATGGCAAAAGGCTTCGGGATGCTGCTCGTTCTTTTGGGGCATTTGCAGGGAGATACAATTTTTGGATATTCCCCTTATATTCTGCCGGTTTGCACATGGATTTTTTCTTTTCATATGCCGTTGTTCTTTCTCATCTCAGGCATGCTTATGAATTATAAACAAGATCCGGCAAAAGAGCTGAAACCGCTGATCAAAAAACGGTTTCAGGCGATTATGATCCCATATTTTTGGTTCAGTCTCTTTTATATCAGCGTAGTATTTTATGCGCTGTTTTTTGGCGGGACTATTTCGGCAGAAACACTCTATGTGAATTTATGGTATATTTTCAGCATGTACGGTATGAATGTGCTTTGGTTTTTGCCTGCATTGTTTTTGGGAGAGCTGTTATTTCTGTTTCTAACAAAAAAATTCGGAACAAAAAAATCTGTCATTGTTATCGCTGTTCTTACCGCCGCAGCTTCAGGTGCGAGTTGGTATTTACAGAAGCTTACTTATGATACGCCGCTGAAAGAACGGCTGCATGAGCTTTCTCTTGCCCTGCTTAGGCCGTTTTTAGTCTGTACATTTATCTGCATCGGCTATTATGCCTTTTATTTGTTCAAACAAAAAGAGAAGCTCTGTTTTAAAGAGCTTCTCCTTGGAATTGTATTGATTGGCATCGGTGCCGCCTTTACCCACGTAAACAATGGTGTTGACTTCCGTTCCCTTGTTCAGAAAAATCTGTTCTTCTATTATTTATGCGCATTATCCGGCTCCTTTGGCCTGATCCTGATCTGCAAAAACATGAAGCCGCTGAAACTGATTCCATACTGGGGCGTAAATTCCCTCGTCTTTATGGCTGTGCATAATAATAAAACCGTTCTTTATGCAGGAATGCAGTGTGCGATGTACCTCAACCAATTTGTAACCAGAGCACGGGGCTATATCAGCTATCTGACAGTCATCCTCATTATTCTCATCTATGTGACCGTCATGATTTGGCTCATCAATCGTTTTTTCGGGTTTATTGTCGGCAAACCCTTTTTGATTTTGAAATAAAGCCTTATTTTGTTACCATTTCTACCAGCTTAGCTTTCGGTACAACGCCAATGCTCGTCTCTGCCGGCACACCGTTCTTAAAAACCATCAGCGTCGGAATCGTCATTACTTTGTAATCTTGTGCCGTTGCCATATTATCATCGATATTCAGCTTTCCGACGACAACACTGTCACCGTATTCCTTCGCGATCTCCTCCACAAGCGGACCCATCATCTTACATGGACCGCACCAGTCCGCATAAAAATCAACAAGTACCGGTTTTTCTGATTTTAACACCTTTTCTTCAAAATTTGCATCATTAAAAATTTCTGCCATAGCGATATCCTCCTTTATCTTTGTGTAATGACGTATTTACAAATCGGGTTTCCGATTGCTGAAAACTTTTCTTCGTATTCTGTCATAATATTATCTTTTACCATTTCTGAATTGTTATGCAAATCATAAGTATATTGCTTGATCTTCCAGCCTGCTGCTCCAGCCTCCTCCATCGCAAAATCAAATAGGCTTCGATTATCCGTTTTGAATTCCAAATCAGCTCCTTCCTTTAATATTTGAGAATATCGTGCTAAAAATTCTCTTGATGGAAGCCTGCGCCTTGCATGTCTGTCCTTTGGCCATGGATCGGAGAAATTTAAATAAATTTTATCTATTTCATCCTTTGCAAAAACTTCTGCGATTGTTTCCGCATCCATCCGTATAAATTTAAGATTAAAAAGTACTTCCGGCTCCTGTTCCATCTTCTGTATTGCCCGAAGCAAAACACTTGAATACTTTTCTATACCGATAAAATTGATGTGCGGGTTTTTCTTTGCCAGCTGCATAATAAATTGGCCTTTTCCCATTCCAATTTCGATATGCAGCTTCTTCTGATTATTGAATACTTCCGGTTTCCAGTTTCCCTTCTGCTTATCCGGTTCATGAACAACAAATCCGTTTTCTGCAATAAACTCTCTGGAACCTGTAATATTCCTTAAACGCATAATTTTCTCCAGCCTGTGTGTTTACTAAAATGATGCAAGGGTCAGAAGATACCTTTGACATTTGCATCCTAAAATAAGTATAGTATAAAACTTTTTTTTTGGCAATGTCTTTCCTTCATCTCGTAAATTACATTCTTACATAGCTTTACAGCAAGTGCTAAACTGCGGTATAACCGGTAACGTAATATGGAAAAAAGTTCACAGAAAATTCTTTGGTTTTTTATATGGAATGTTGTATGATAATAAAGTATGATTATTTGGTTGTTTTTCAAAAGAATGAATGACGAGGCTTTTATGAGACATCATTATCAAAAATATATCGCAGGAAGCATTTTATGTATTCTGCTTACACTCGCCGGCAGCATCTCGGCTTATGCAATCAACACTGTTCCGACGGAGAGTCTGCACGAGCAGGCCGAAGCCAGAAAATCAATGACTGTGGAAACGAACGAAATTGACGGCTGGCCAGATGGACCCATGATCGGTGCTGAGTCTGCAATCTTGATGGACGTGGATACCGGCATCGTGTTATATGAAAAAAATGCACATGAACAGCTCTATCCTGCCAGTACAACGAAGCTGCTGACAGCGCTTCTCGTCATAGAAAATTCGACGATGGATGAAGTTGTTACCTTTTCTCATGACGCAATTTTTAATATTGAGCGGAACTCGAGTCACATTGGTATTGATGTAGGCGAACAGCTCACGATGGAGCAATGCCTTTACGGACTTCTTTTAGGCTCCGCCAATGAAGTCGCCTATGCGCTTGCAGAGCATGTGGGAGGTGATCTGGATACCTTTGTCGATATGATGAATGAGCGGGCCTCTGAGATTGGCTGTACCGATACGCATTTTTCTAATGCAAACGGATTACCGCAGGCGGATCATTATACCTCCGCTTATGATTTGGCTCTTATCGCACGCGAATGCTATAAAAATGAAACGCTTGCAAAGATCTCGGGCACAACACATTATACGATCCCCCCGACCAATATCCAGACTGAAGAACGTCCCCTTGATAATCATCATCAAATGCTTACAGGTTTTGAATACGCCTATGACGGCATCGTCGGAGGCAAGACCGGCTACACGGATGAAGCACGTCAGACGCTTGTCACTTGTGCACAGCGAAACGGTCTGCATCTTGTTTGTGTCATTATGAAGGAAGAGAGCCCAAATCAGTTTTTGGACACAGCAGAGTTATTTGATTATGGTTTTAATAATTTTCAGAAGCTGAATATCGCCGCAAATGAAACCGAATATACGCTGAACAGTTCGACATTTTTCAATACAAACCTTGACATTATCGGCAGTTCAAAACCAATTCTCACAATCAGCAATATCGGTGATGTCATTATACCAAAGACTTCTGTTTTTTCAGATGCTGCTGTGGAAATCGCTTATTCGGACGGCTCTATGGAATCGATTGCCACCTTGACCTACACAATGGGCGGTCATTATGTGGGTTCCGCTACAATTGATTATGCAGACAGCAGTACAAATTCTTTTGAATTTGCAAATATCATTACCGACTCCGCCGCTGTAACGCCGGAAACAGTCGAACCGGAGCACAAAGTCGTTTTTGTCAACATCAAAACCGTCATTCTGATTATAATTAGCATCATCGGTATTTTGTTTGCTGTCTTTTTTCTAAAGATGTTTATCAAAAAGCTTTGGAATTCCAAGCGGCGCAAGCGCCGTCACAATCGAAAGCGCTACCGAAAACGCAATGAAAATATTTATTTTTGAAGACAAAAAAGAAAAGACTGTTAAGTCTTTTCTTTTTTACTTCTCCGTTTTTCTGAACGCTGTTTTCTGACCTTTTCTTGTTTTTCTTTAATTTCCTCGGCAATTTCCGGTGATATCAGCTTTAATGTTTTTACGACATAGACATTTCCGTCATCTGCCCTTTTCATTCGTACCTTTCCCTTCAGGTATCCATGTCTTTTACAATAAGCAAGACAATAATAATGCTTTCCGTTGACAGAGAACCACTTGATTTTTTTTCTGGCGGTTCTGCCGCATAGGTAACATCTTGTCGCACTCACTGCCCGGTCTGCAATTGCTGCCGTTTTATCAGGAAACTCTCTGGAAATATATTTGGAATAGGTTTTGAAATTTACCCGTATTTCTTCTTTTTTGCTGTTGGGAACCATGAAGATATCATAAGAAACATACCTTACAACCTCAGGCTTTACCCGATCGATCTCTCCAAACACCTTAGCTGTATAATAGGCATCGCTGTAAGCGCGGTGAAAAGGAATATCCTTTTCTATATGCAGAAAATCTACGGCAAATTCCAATGCCCGCCTTAGCTTGCCGTCTTCATAAGTCATGCTGAAAAACTTCTGGATGTCATAATACAGAAGCGGTCCCTTTGACAGTTCATCCATGCCGTAATAGCACATATTTCTTTGAAGCTCCGTCAAGTCAAGAGTTCCCCAGATGCAAAAAACATAATCCCTGCCGCACCAGACAAGAAATTCTCTCATAACTTCAGGAAATGGCCGTCCTTTATTTAGTTCTTCTTTTTCCATGTGTATGATCTTTGTCGTCATATAATGGATCGTCTGAAAAATTTGAGGCTTGATTACCTGCTCAAAACTGCCCTCAATCTCTTTCTTTTTATTGAGCTTTACCGCACCGATCTCTACGATTTCAAAAGGCAGCCCGCATTCCCTGTCAAATTTATCCGTCGATTGATTCCATTCCAAATCAAGTACAATGTAATTCATCTGTTCTCTCCGGAGTTTCTTTTCACGGGCAGAACATTGCCTGCCCGCTCTTTTTATTATACTCTTGTACAGCGCTGTTTTCAATCAAATCATTTGATCTTTGCTTTTCAAAACACTTCTATATATTTCCTTTGAACCTAAATAAGGATATTTCTGTACTTCTCTGAAGATTCTGTAATAAAAATTCATTCCTCCATAAGCAATTACATTTTTCAGGCATTTTTCAGTATTAATAATTTCAAGCCATTTTATTGGCACTTCCTTATAGTTTACTTCTGTCGGCAGATAGAGCAGCTTATAGAGATCAGAATCCCTTAACAGCTCCGCATAATCTTTGAGCGATTTTAAATACCCGTGTCGATAGAGCATAAATAATCCGAACAGTGGATTCTCTACGGATAATTTTTCCTCAATGCACATCTTATTCGTTTCACAAAGCTCTACCAGACGCTTATGTACGGCATTCCCTTCCCAATATAGAAAATATCCGGAGCAAATCCCATAAAATAATTCCTTCGGATTGCAGTCAATAAGCAGGATTTGTTTTTTGTTTTTAAAAAAAGCAGGATTGATTTGGTACAGAAACATGCTGAAAAGCTTATAGGTTTTTGTGTACCGAATACCGG
This sequence comes from Lachnospiraceae bacterium, assembly GCA_047602645.1. Classification (GTDB taxonomy): domain Bacteria; phylum Bacillota; class Clostridia; order Lachnospirales; family Lachnospiraceae; genus JAEYFP01. Next base: position 48,478 of record JASGGU010000008.1, read on the forward strand.
ATAGAAATATATGTATCATTTGTTCATCACATGAATAATCGAAATAATAATGAAGGTAATAACATATTTTATAAAGCAGTTCGCTTTCCTCATAAAGCTCCATCAGAGCTTCCAACTTTTCAGGATTGTACTGTTCAATCCTCATAAGCAGATAGAGCAATTCGGATAATCCCGTTACCATTGCCTCACCCTGATGCTCTATTAGAAAATACTCAATAATTAAATAAATATTTTGAAATTCTTCAAGCGTTTTTTCTTTTTTGTTTATTATTTTTACGGAATCGCTCAAATATGCCTGCACTGTTTTGTTGATGTAGCCGTATAATTCTTTTAATTCCTCTTTATCCATTTTCACCGGCTCTTCTGCAAATTGCAGATAATCAATCCATTCTCTGTAACGGCGTCGTTCCTTTTCAGAAAAATGCCTGTTGCCCGTCATCCATGCCTGCTTCAGCAGGCTCAAAAACTCTCTTTTATCCCTCCTTTCTAATTCACGTGATTTCCATAGATATTTGTTTCTTTTACTGCTCATCTAATCCTTTCCCCCTTTTTGCAAATTATTTTGCTTTTTTTAAAGAATATTTTCTATTCTCTATGGGAATGTTATCATACAACTATTTTCGTGATAAGTCGTTAACATTCGACTTTTTTAGGATTTTAAGCATGCGTAAGACGCAGGTGTTTGTTTTTTCTTGACCTATATCGACCTATATTGACATATAGCAGCAGATTTGACAGCCAAAATTATTTATGATATAGTTGTCTGGATTTATTAATATGAAAAATTAATATGGAATACAACCCGTCACCGGATGGGCAAGAAAGGCGTCAAAATCGTACCGTAGGTCTTAGTGGTAGGATTTAGGCGCTATTTTATTTTGACAAAACTATTTTTGAGGAGGTCTTTATGCTTGTTTTATTAGGAACTACGGTTACGGCAAGTTTTTTTGACAGCTTGAATCCATCGGCAATTGCACAGCAATTGCTATTGCAGGCAATGGTAAAAAACAAACGGTACATCTGGTTTTTTATTTTTGGTATCGGTCTTGCAAACTTTGCCATGGGCGTGGGGATATATTTTGGTGTCACTGCCCAATTATTACAGCTTTGGGAACAATCTGTCCTTCGATATCCGCTTCCTGTGCGGGTTGTAGAGTTATTTACAGGCAGTCTTTGTCTTGCAGCCGGTATCAGAATGTTGACTCGTATAAAAAAATGTCCGCCACTTGATACAGAGTCAACTGCAAAAATCCCTGAATATCAGTTGACTCCTGCCGCCTTATTTTTTATGGGTGTCGGCTTTTGCGCCGTTGAATTAACAAGTGCCTTACCTTACTTTGGATTTTTAGCCTTATTGACCGGATACCAGCTTGCCGTTCCTTATGTGTTGGGCTTGATTCTATTATATACTTTCATTTATGCATTCCCCTTAATTTTGTTGTATTTGGGATATAACCGTTTGTGTAAAACTGTGCTCATTACCCGATTAGAAAATGCATTAAGTCGGATATCAGCTTATATCCTCCCTGCAGCCTTTATTATTTTGGGTACTGTACTGGGAATCAATAGCGGACAGGCACTGTTATTATTAAAATAATACAAGAAAATGCAGATGTAATTTTATTGATTTTTGACACAAATTAGTTTATCTTAATACTTAAAGAAGTGAAAAGAAGATCAGATCAATAAAAATGAGAAACGAGGGATTTTTATGTTCAGGGAAATGAGACGTAAAAAACAGCTTTTATCTACAGAAGATACTATCTTGATTTTTAAACGAGGTACCTCCGGAGTCCTGGCTGTATCCGGAGATGACGGTTACCCTTATGCCGTCCCCCTCAGCTATGTATATACAGATTCCAAATTTTATTTTCACTGTGCTTTGAGCGGCCATAAAATTGATGCCATCAATAAAAATGACAAGGTATCCTTCTGTGTCATTGATCAGGACAATATTAAGCCGGAAAAATACACAACCTATTTTCGCAGTGCTATTGCCTTTGGAAAAGCCCGTATACTGGAACATGAAGCAGAAAAAAGGGAAGCTTTTGAGAAATTGGCCGAAAGATATTCTCCAGACCAAAAACAGGGCCGCCTGCAGGAGATTGATCGCCTCTTTAATCAGGTCTGCATTATTGAACTATCCGTCGATCATATGACCGGCAAGGAAGCAATTGAGTTGGTGCAAAAAAAGCAGTCTTAGCAGGCGGATTACTGGCTTTCTTTATTTTCCTTAATCATTTTTACAAATATATCCGTAATTTCAGGATCAAATTTAGTTCCCGCATAACTTTGTATTTTTTTTATTGCTTCATTTTCATTTTTATCGTCTCCTGAGCTGATGAGATGCTCGTAGGCCTCGACGATTCCCAGAATACGGGCGAGCAGCGGTATTTGCCCTCCTTTCAGGGACTTTGGATAACCGGAGCCGTCCCAGTTTTCATGATGGGCTAATACAGTTTCTGCCAGCTCTACTGTCGAATCAAAGGAGCTAAGTATCCGATACCCTACAACCACATGCATTTTCATGTCACTTATGACGGCGGAATCAATAATCTCGCCGTCATTTTTCAATATCTCCGGTTCCATGGCAATCATTCCGATATCATGCAAATATCCGGCATGCCGCAGCTTGTTAATATCGGATTCCGGCAACGACAGCTCCTTCCCAAACCGCTGGCAGAGATCCTGCATACGCAATGCGTGCTTTCTTTCCCAATCACTTTTCTCAAACAGGGCATGTACCAACATTGTTAATTCTCCATTCAGCATTTCATCCCGTCTGAGAGATTTTACCGTATACATTTTCATTTCCGCCTGGCTCAAGATCTGCGTAATATCCTCCGACAGTTCCGTCTTTGTGGCATATCCCAAAGAAATACTGCACCGAACTGCGCAGACACGCTGCTCCGCAAGCTCTTTTTCTATTCTTTCAACAATCTTTCCCGCTTCCTTTGCATCCGTTCCCGGTAATAATAGTACAAATTCATCGCCGCCCCATCTTGCAAGAATGTCATCGGCACGACACACCTTTTTCATCACATTTGCAATTTTTTTCAATAGGATATCGCCGTAGGTATGCCCGAAAATATCATTTGTCAGCTTCAGGCTGTTGGCATCGCCCATAAGGATTGTAATCGGTTGGTTTCGTACGGTATCCACACGGCACAGTTCTTCCTCGAAGAAACGCCGATTATAAAGTCCCGTCAGGGAATCATGAAAGCTGATATACTCCATCTCCTGCTGCCGCTTGTATTCATCGGTAACATCACTGATATAGGCGCCTACACCTATAGTTTTATCTATCATCCGAACAGGAAATTTTGTTGTTTTAAAGAATCTTCCTTTCCATGAAGTTATGCTTGTAATCGTTTCATTTTTTTTAAGCGATGCCTTATCCGCCTTTGTACACATTTTTGCAAACTCCGGCTCAAGAAGTGAAAAATCGTCATGTCCGATAATTTCCTCAGAGGTGCATCCATAAAAATCTCTCAGTGCCTTATTTACAAACACGTAGTTTAAGCTTTTGTCTTTTAAATAAATATAGTTGGTATCTGCATCATAAAAGGTTTCATAAAGCTCTTTGAATCTTTGCAGCTCTTTATTTGCGCGGATGAAAAGCTTTTCTTTTCTGTAAAATAAAATGCGCTGTATCAACAGGATAAGTAAAGCAAAGACTACGATAAGGAGAGCTCCCCATATGGGGTATTTTTCTCCTGCCGCATTTAAAAAAAGTATTTCCATTTTATCAGCCAGTTTCATAACCTCCTCGTTTCCTGATACTATCTGCCAATTGACACCCTTTCGGCATATTTTTATAGTACTCTTATTTCTCCTTGGTAATCAAAACAACTCTCTTTCTTAAAAAATGTATTTATTCGTATAATAACTCTATCACCTATCATGATTCATATAATCATATTCATCTCCTATTAGTTCATAATAAGAATGCCACATAATTATATTTTTGTCCATGTTTTTATATAAAAAATATTAACTTAAAAATATTAATTATGATTTATTCGTTCATTTTTTTTTAATAAACTTACCTATTGAATCATGTATAGAAATAATTAACTCACTTATACTAAATATGAACTAATAGCTCATATAATACGATCTAATAGAAGAAAGGGGATACGAATGGATTTAAAACTAAACCTTGTTTTGATGGGGGCACGCCTGCGATCCTGCCGCAGCGCCAAGCATATGACAATGAAGGAATTTTCTGAATTATGCGGCATTTCGGAGCGTTACCTCGCAGATATCGAACGTGGCTATAAAGCACCAAAACTGGAAACATTGGTACGAATCGCAAATGCGGCCGGCGTTTCCTCTGATTTTTTGCTGCGCGACAGTTTGGAATATAAAAATAAAGAGGTCTCCGGCATTCAAGATAGTCTTAGCTTATATTACTCATTTACACCTATACAACAGGAAATTATTGGTACTTTTATTCGACAACTTGCAGACAGTTTAAAATAAATTGGAGGATTTTTTTGAAGAATCGTGATTGATAGTGTCATGCCCTTTGCCACAACACCATTTCCTCTAGAATAACTCGACAGACAATTTGAGCAGCGATAGATGTAAATAGTAAAAAGGAAGCATTAGAAATCAATATTTCCAATACTTCCCCAGCGTTCCCGAGACGATTTGAACGTCCGACCCCTCGCTTAGGAGGCGAGTGCTCTATCCCCTGAGCTACGAGAACATTTATGATCAGTCTGCTTATTTAACAGACTGATCATCTATAAAATTGTTAGAAAATTTACAAAAGTAATAGCCGCAATTATGATTATATAATTTATTAGAAAGAATAGCAACCACTAATTTATTTTAATTGTGTTTAATAAGTGATAATGTCAGGATGTAAACTATCGAGTAAAAATGTCACCCCTGTTGTAAAATGATTTTATGAAACAGGATGTGATAAGTTTGACTCAAAAACAATTGAATAAGCTAGATACAATCAACAAAGCAATAGCCGGATTCATTACGGTACAGGAAGCTGCTACGGCATTGGGACTTTCTGCGCGGCAGGTGCAGCGCCTTAAAAAGAAAGTGAAGGAAGAAGGTGCTGCCGCCCTCGTTCACAAAAATTCGTTAAGGCCTGCTCCCCATGCGATTCCCGGTAATACCATTGAGAAAATCGTTAGGCTAAAGCAGTCCGAAACCTTTGCTTCTGCGAATTTTTCCCATTTCCGCGAGATCCTTTCTGAATTCTACGATATCGAGATCTCGTATTCATCCCTGTACACGATCCTGCGTAATGCCGACATGAAATCCCCGAAGACAAGGCGGAGATTCAAACCCCACAGGCGCAGGAAGCGGCGAAAACAGGCAGGTTTACTCCTACAGGTAGATGCGACCCCATTCGCATGGTTTAAGGGAAACACGAAGAGATATTCCATCCACGGCGGTATTGATGATGCCACGGGACAGATAACCGGTCTGTATATGTGCCGGAATGAATGCCTGCTTGGCTACTTCCGGATGATGCGAAGAACCATTGAGAGCTTTGGATGCCCTGTCAGTCTCTATGCAGACAGGCACACCATCTTCCAGTCCCCTAACAAAGATAAAGCTGTAATTGATCCCTCCATCGCTGTGAATGACACCCAGTTTGGCAGGGCATTAAAGGAACTGTCCATTGAGCTGATCCCTGCCCGTTCCCCACAAGCAAAGGGACGGGTAGAGCGCTTATGGGAAACACTCCAGAGCCGCCTTCCCGTTGAATTTGCAATGAGAGACATACGCACCATTGATGCAGCAAACGAATTTCTTGCAGACTATATCTACATCTTCAACAGCCAGTTTGCAGTTGAGCCCGAATTCTGCGAGAACATGTTTTTCAAGCCTGAATGTATCACGAATCTGGATTACGTTCTCTGCATCAAAGAGCAGCGTATTGTAGATTCTGGCGGAGTATTTTCCTACGGAGGCAGGTCGTTCAAGGTGAATGAGACAATCCAGTCTGGCATAATACCCTCCAAGGCAAGGGTGAAGGTCCTGATCGGTTCCGAATTCGGAGTAAAGCTTGAGTACCGCAACATCGTCTTTGATGTCAACCCCTATGTGCCGCCTAAGCGAAGACCGAACCCGAAAAAGGTGCTGCACAAACCAAAACCCGTACCTGATTCCCATTACTACAAATATGGCCAGGCACTGACCCCAAAGCTGACATTTACGGAGACGGACAGCGAAATTGTCTCTATGCTGGAGGACATCTTCCTTCAAAAGTACTCCTAACGCTATCGTAAGCTTCAATCAGAGGTAATGTGGAAAGTTGGGAACGAAATACGACCTGACCTTGACTGACATTTTTACATCGATAAAATGCTCTACCAGCAAAAGCATGAAATGGGTTTTGCTGGTATCTGTACCTATCGTTTTTTTCAGGGGGTGACATTTTTACCCGATAATTAACTCCCAACAGGGGTGACATTTTCAAAAGTTATTGACACCACTAATTTATTTTAATACTTAATCAGGAAAGTTAATTTTCCCCTGCAACCAGACTGTTCCTTTAAAACGCCGGCCAACTTGTGGTTCACCAAGCAAATCTGTTTTGTTGATACAGATATCAAACAGCAGTCCATTACAATTAATAGAAATTGAATAGATCTCTTCATTTGTTAAGCTGTTCGTTTCCAGTGTAAAATCTTCTATTTCTCCAAGAATCGAATATTGATCACACTCCACACCGTAAGGCATAAAATATGTGTCGACAAGACTGAAAACATCCTCTTTCAATATTTTTCGGGAGATCATCGTATAAGTATCAATATCATCTAAAGTCAGATTTTCAAGAGCCTCCTCATCACCTTGTCTTGCGGCAACAATCAATTGATTTCTGTCATTTGCAGCCTTCTGAATTCTCTCTTTTTCTTTTTCATTCTTTTTGATAGGAAGCATAATCTTTCCCTGAATGGAAAGTCCCGCTAAATTGACAGAAGTATTCTCTCTTGGAAGATTTTCTCTGATATTTTCTTTCATAAATGCAATTCCGTTTTGTAAATAGAATATAAGAGAGACACCAACTCTTAAATCATCGCAGACACCCGCAAAAGATTCTTTCTCGGCATGGCGTTCCACGGTAATATCTTCGTCTGTACTCACATGCATTCCCTTGCAGAATGGATAATAAAAATCAAGTGTCAAGTTATCCTCCGCATCGTATTCTCCTCGCAATGTCATTCCTGCAGACTCTGAATACTCCTTGCTATATTCCACAAGTACACTACTCCTGTCCGTTTCAAGAAAATCTTTTTCATTTGGATTTATAATAATATCGTTCAACAGCTCTCTTAGATCTTTCTTTGTTCTAATATTGCTGAAGCCGACTGCTCGCAAATATTGATGCAACACAACCACCTCTAATTAATTACTTTCTCAATATACAGATCCTGAACCTCTACAAGATTAATGATCCGCTCCTTGTTATAAATATTTCCATTTTTATCCTTTATCATACGAATAATCGGTCTATCCGTAAAATGTTCGTTCTGTTCAATCACAATCGCCTCTTCACCATCATTTGTGAGCACAAGCGATCCCACCGGATATTCCGCTACAAAATTCAGGAATATATCCACAACCTTTCCATCAAAATAAATATCCTTATAACTCTTTAAATACTCAATTGCTTCCTGAACCTTAATCTGTTCGCAGCCAATTCCACAAATTTTATCATCGAAGCTATCACAAACGGAAACAATTCTTATCTCAATCGGAATATTTTTTTGTTTAAGCGGATAACCGGTTCCATTCAGCCTTTCATGATGAAATAAAATAATTTTTTTCGAAATACTGCTCATCCAGTTTTCTTTTTCTACAGATGAAAAACCATATACAGTATGCTTCTTAAATTCAAACAAATTATCCGGTGAAAAACTTTCAATATTTACATTACAATAATCAATAGAAATATACTTCAAACCAAGATCATGAAGCAGACTGCCGACTCCTATATTATACACTAAATTCTGCGACAAATTCATTTTCAGTGCAGTTAAAATTGATAACGCAGACACATTGATTGAATGATCATAAATATCCGCATCTCGTTCCTTAATATCATATACCTTTTCAACAACCTCTTCCTTGCTGAAAATATCGGCTATGATTTCTTCCGCAGTCTCAGAAATTTTTTCCAGTCCGGCATCATTTTTGCAAATATGATTTTCCAATATAAACCGAATCTTGTTTCTACAATCTCTGTGTACTTCTTCCTTAATAATTTCCTTCGGTTTATTTATAAAAATCTCAGGTTCAAAAATACAAACCTCGTCAATTCCATATCCTTTTACTTTATCAATATGCATCGCATGTAAACAGGTGCCTTCATAATAAAGCATCTGTTTATTTTCCAACATAACAGGCTTAGCTAAATATTCTCCACCTTGTAAATCTTGAACCTGAACTACCTTCATAAATACCTGACTCTTTCCCACTGATCAAATATCATTAATTAAAATCAACTGTCTCTTCCTGTAATGCCAGCATCAGCGCTTTCTTTTCCTCTTCTCCAAGCGATATTGCACATTGTCCCTCAATGATTTCTTTTGTATAGACATAACAACCATCACTGCTATGTACCGAATTCAAAATAAAACCTGTCTGATTGTCATTAAGTAATGCAATACTAAAACTGAGCTTTCCACCCATTTCCTTAAATGCATCATACTTCACAATACCAACTCTCTGATAGGTGTCCCGCAAATTTTCAATAATTTTTTTGATATCACGCTTGTTCTTTTCCGCAGCAGCTTTTAATGAATTGATATCATTAAAAACGCTTGAAATTTCTTCTTCGAGGCTTTTTGCTTTCTTTCCCTGCATAAACTTATCATAGCTTTTTTTTAGGCTGCTGTACTTTCCTAATAAAATAAAAAGTACAATAAAAACCGTAATTAATAGTACAAATAAAATAATAAACAGAATTCCCGGATCCATCTCCAATCCAAGAACTGAAAACACATTGCTTGCCATTTATTCTAAACTCCTCTCAAGTACCTTGCATTACTTTTCACATTTTTATTTTGATATGCTCATAAATAAATCCATTAAACGCTCCAAATCTTCTTTGGAATAATAATCAATCTCAATTTTTCCTTTTTCATTATCCTTCGCCTGAATCTGTACCTTTGTGCCAAGAGAAATTTTTAACTTTTCTTCAAGATCCCGATAAATAAAATCCAACTCAACAGAGGTTTTCTTCTTCTCTTTTTTAGGTTTATTCAGATCTTTTACAAACTTTTCAATATCACGAACAGACAGCTTTTCATCAAATACCTTTTGCGCCATCGTATATTGGAGCTCCGGATCTCCAATTGCTAATAACGCTCTGGCATGTCCGGGTGAAATCATCTCTGTAATAACCATATGCTGTACTTCATCATTTAGCTTCAACAAACGCATAGAATTTGTAACGGCAGCCCTGCTCTTTGAAACACGCTCCGCAACCTCATCCTGCTTTAAATTAAATTCTGTCAGCAATCTTTTGTATGCCTGCGCTTCTTCAATTGGATTTAAATCCTCTCTTTGAATATTCTCAATCAACGAAATTTCTACAATTTCCTGTTCCGAATAGTTACGGATAATAACAGGAACTTCCTTTAATCCGGCAAGCTTTGCTGCTCTCCATCTTCTTTCTCCGGCAATAATCTCATAATAATCTTTCCGATCCTGTACTAAAATCGGCTGAATAATTCCAAATTGCTTAATGGATTCTGCCAATTCTTGAAGTGCATCCTCATCAAAATTTTTACGTGGCTGTTCCCTATTTGGCTCCACCTTTGTAATTTTTACATATTTATCAGGAGTGACTCCGGATTCCGCTTCTCCTTTTTTATTTTTTCCTTCAATTGCAACCTCTGGAATCAGAGCATCTAACCCCTTGCCTAAACCTCTTGCAGCCATCTTAATCTCCTTTTAGGTACAGTTTTATTCCAAGCTTATCCATTTAAAATAAAAATTAATTATGATTAATAACTTCTTCAGCCAGTGCAGCATAATTCTCTGCTCCCACCGATTTTGAATCATAAAAACAAATCGGCATTCCATGGCTAGGAGCTTCTGCCAGACGAATATTTCTGGGTATTAATGTGCTATATACATTTTGCTTCAAATTTTCCTTTACATTTTCTACAACCTGTGCCGATAAATTTGTTCTTGAATCATACATAGTAAATACAACACCATCAATATCCAAATCTTCATTCAGTCTTTTTTTAACAAGATTGATCGTATGAATTAATTGACTCAATCCTTCCAGTGCATAATATTCACACTGAATAGGAACCAATACCGAATCTGCTGTCGTCATAGCATTCACTGTCAACATACTTAAAGAAGGAGGACAATCAATAATAATAAAATCATAATCTTCTTTTACCCAATCTACTTCCTGCTTTAATATGTACTCCTTCTTATCCACGCCGATCATTTCAATTTCTGCCGCAGCCAGATTTACATTGGCAGGCAATACAGAAAGATTTTCAAAAACATTTTTGATAATGCAATCTTGAATTGAACATTCCCCTAACAATAATTCATAGATCGTATTGTCCAATGCGTTTTTATCAATTCCAAAACCACTCGTGGCATTTCCTTGCGGATCACTGTCAATAACTAGTATTCGCTTACCCTTCTGTGCCAGAGCAGCAGATAAATTAATAGCTGTAGTTGTCTTGCCAACACCGCCCTTTTGATTAGCAATTGCAATTACTTTTCCCATTATAATCCTCTTTATACTTTCCTCTTCCTAGCACAACTTAGTGCGCTAATTATCAGTATACCGTAAGCAAATCTATTTTTCAATCACTCTTTCTAAAATTATTTTATATCTAATTTAAAATGGCAGCTTAATAATGTTTCACATCCATTTTTTATAAAATGTTTCACGGTTTTCATACAAGATATTGACATTGAATGTTTCACGTGAAACATTATATAGTGTTTTACTTCTTGCTTAACAAATGTTTCACGTGAAACAAGCTATTAATTTTTATTATATAATTCTATTATATCATCTATTTTTTTCATAATATACCTTAATTCCATCTTTGTTCTTACAGGATCATTATCTATAATCTTACTGCAAAGTTCTAACTTATGATTAACCTTTTTTAATTCATCAAAAACAAAAACATTTATGAGTGAATTCTCACTGTCTTGATACAAAGGTTTTATATTTTCTTCAAGTGATTCTGTTTTGAAAAGAGAGCACAACTGTTCCAGTTTTTTAACTTTCTCCTTATAATAATTCATCTGTTCATAAATAGAATCGTTAAATTTAATTAACTTTTCTTTATCTTTTTGTAAATCATTCATCTTCTCTTTATTTGTACTTACAATGTTTCTTGGAGAAAAAATACCATAATCAATATCTTCACTCTTTGTTAATTGTAAAATGGTTTCTTCCAGTTCTCCAATTTTCGAAGAATTATTATCATGTAACAATTTTAAACGAATTTCTTCCCTATTAAATTCTTCGAATAATTCATCTATGATCTTTTGACCCTCTTGATATGCACCATTTTTTTCATCCATTGTATAGTTTCCTTATCAAAAATCAATTAATTGGCTCTTTACTTGGAATACCTGCTTTTCTTGGATATTTGCTTTTCGTTCTTCCTATTTTTTTAATAATTACTAAAGTACGTCCCATATTTGTATTAGGAAGTTTTAATTCTTCAATTTTCTCAATCTTTCCACCTAATACACAAACTGCTCTTTTTGCTTCACTAATTTCTTCCTTTGCAGTCTCCGTTTTATAAGATATAAAGTATCCGCCCTCTTTTACAAAAGGAATACAGTATTCTGAAAGTGTGGATAAATTAGCGACTGCCCGAGAAGTACAAATATCAAATTGTTCCCGATAAGTAATCTGGTGAGATAAATCCTCGGCTCGTCCATGAACAGCTCTAACATTTTGTAATTGCAACTTTTCAATAACGGCATCCAAAAACTTAATTCTTTTATTCAAGGAATCCAATAAAACAATTTCTACATTCGGATACATAATCTTAATTGGAATTCCCGGAAAACCAGCACCTGTTCCTAAGTCTAAAATTGTCTGATCCTTTAGTGAAATATAGTTAGCAATCGTAAGACTATCTACAAAATGCTTATCAATTACTTCTTGCAGTTCCGTAATTGCAGTCAGATTCATAAAAGAATTCCATTCAAGCAACAATTCATAATATTGTGTAAATTGAATCAACTGTATCTCTGTTAATGTAATATTCCATTTTTTTAAAGAGCAACTAAGTGCATTCATTTCATACTTCATCAGCTTTACCTGTTTTTTTCTGTTCCAAATAAACCAGCAATACGGAAATATCCGCCGGAGAAACACCAGAGATCCTAGATGCCTGTCCAATAGATACCGGCTGATAGGTATTCAGCTTCTGCTGTGCTTCTGTTCGAAGTCCCTTCATCGACAAATAATTAATATCCTTTGGAAGTTTCTTACCCTCCAATTTTTTAAAAGCCTCTACCTGTTTCAATTGTTTTCTAATATAACCTTCATACTTAATATTAATATTTACTTGTTCAATTACATCCTGCGGAAGTGAAGGTCTTCCCTCATCAATTTCAATAATAACCTCATAAGACAATTCCGGTCTGCTAATTAACTCTGACAAATTGGAACCTGACTTTAATTCAGTACTTCCATGTCTCCGTAATAATTCCTGAACCTTCTCGGAAGAACCGACATACGTATGACGCAAACGAAGCAACTCTTCCTCAATCAATTGTTTCTTATTACATAATTCTTCATATTGCTTTTTTGTAATCAGACCAATTTCATAACCTTTTTTTCTAAGGCGCAAATCAGCATTATCCTGTCTTAACAATAGCCGATATTCCGCCCGCGAAGTCATCATTCGATAAGGCTCATGATTTTCTTTTGTCACAAGATCGTCAATCAGAACACCAATATATCCCTCCGAACGATCAATAATAACAAGCTCACGACCAAAAACAGAAAGAGCAGCATTAATGCCCGCAACCAATCCCTGTGCCGCTGCTTCCTCATAACCAGAGCTTCCGTTAAACTGTCCCCCACTGAATAAATTTTTTATTGTTTTAAATTCAAGTGTTGGTGCCAGCTGTCTCGGATCAATACAATCATATTCAATTGCATAAGCATTTCTTACAATTTTACAATGTTCCAGCCCCGGAACAGTTCTATACATCGAAACTTGAACATCCTCAGGAAGTGAACTGGACATTCCTCCTACATACATCTCATTTGTACAAGTTCCTTCCGGCTCAATAAAAACCTGATGACGCTCCTTATCGGCAAACCTCACCACTTTATCTTCAATAGAAGGACAATACCGGGGGCCGGTACCCTCAATAACTCCGGCATAAATCGGCGAACGATCTAAATTATTTCTGATAATTTCATGAGTTTGTTCATTCGTATAAGTAAGAAAGCAGGAAACCTGCTTCTTCTGGATCAATTCAGGATCAGTAGAAAATGAAAAAGGGACAATCCTCTTATCACCAAACTGTTCTTCCATTTTTGAAAAATCAATCGTTCGTTTATCCATTCTCGCAGGCGTACCCGTCTTAAAGCGATATAACGTAATACCGGCAGCTTTTAAGGAATCTGATAAATGAGTTGCAGCCTGCAGTCCATTCGGCCCGGTATAAGTAATTGCTTCTCCGCAAAGACACCTTGCTTTCAAATAAGTACCTGTACATAAAACAACTGCCTTTGCACGATAAATACAACCAGAAACAATTTTAACACCCTTTACAACTTGATCTTCTATTATTAATTCTGATACTTCTGCCTGCTTAATGGACAAATGCTCCTGATTTTCCAAAACCATTCTCATTGTCCTGGAATATTCCTCTTTATCAGCTTGTGCCCGAAGTGAATGAACGGCAGGACCTTTAGATACATTCAGCATCTTTGACTGTATAAAGGTCTTATCAATATTTTTTCCCATCTCCCCGCCAAGTGCATCAATCTCCCTTACAAGATGACCTTTGGAACTTCCGCCGATATTCGGATTACACGGCATTAATGCAATACTATTAATATTTACTGTAAAAATAATTGTTTCCAGACCAAGCCTTGCGCTTACAAGTGCAGCTTCACAGCCGGCATGCCCTGCCCCGACAACAACTATATCATAATTTTCTTCAAAAGACATTTTTATCACTCATTTCCTCTATCTATTTTCCCATACAAAATTTTGCAAAAATTTCATTGACAACATCTTCTTCTATTTGTTCTCCAATAATTCTACCGAGATCATCATAAGCATTTATCAAATCAATCGAATAAAAATCCTCAGGCATCCCGGAATCAATACTCTGCAAAACCTCTCTTAAACTTCTTTCCGTATCACATAACAAATCTTTATGACGCACATTTGTAATAAACACCTCGTCATTATAATTCATGCGACCGGATAAGAATAATTCTTTTATATAAAGTTTAAATTCTAAAATTCCTATTTCATCCCTCGCAGAAATCTGTATAATTTTACTGTCCGTATATTTTTTAATATCTTCAGCACAAACAACCTGCTGCAAATCACTTTTGTTCAATAAAACAATAGTCTGCTTATCTTTAATAAAATCAAATAATTCTAAATCCATATCATCAAGTGAAACAGATGAATCAATCAGCATCAGAATCAAATCCGCTTCCTTTGCATATTTCATAGCTCGTTCCACACCTATTTTTTCCACAAGATCATTTGTATTTCTGATTCCTGCCGTATCTGTAATATTTAATGAAATTCCATCTATTTGAACTTTTTCTTCTAAAGCATCCCTTGTGGTACCTGCAATTTCAGTCACAATTGCCCGATCCGCTCCGACAAGTACATTTAACAAAGATGATTTTCCAACATTGGGTTTTCCAATTATTACAGTACGGATACCCTCTGATAATACTCTTCCATCCCGAAATGAATCAGAAAGCAGATGAACCTGTTCATATAAATTCTGAACTTTTTCCTTTAAATTCTCCGGATATCCATCAAGACTGATATGCTCAGGATCATCCAAAGCAGATTCAATGAATGCAACTTCATATAAAATCGCATCCCTGATCTGCTTTATTTTCTCATATAACTTTCCTGTCAGCTGATTTAACGAATTATGTAACGCATATTGATTTTTTGAATGAATCAAATCTATCACTGCTTCCGCTTCCGATAAATCAATTCTTCCATTTAAAAAAGCTCGCTTCGTAAATTCTCCAGGTTCCGCAGCTCTTGCTCCATATTTAATAACTGTTTCCAAAATACGATTCATAATCAAAATACCACCATGACAGTTAATCTCAATTGTATCTTCTTTTGTAAAACTGTTAGGGCCCTTCATAACCAGCAGCAAAACCTCATCAATCAATTCCTTACCATCAAATAAAAAACCATAATATACATGATGACTTTGAAAAGAATTTAATTCTTTATGATTTTTTAATCGGAACAGCTTTGATGCAATCAAAAAAGCTTCAGCACCGCTTATTCTGATAATTCCGATTCCTGCGGGATTCATGCCCGTTGCAATAGCGGCAATTGTTTCTGAATGAATCATATAATCTCCTAAAAATAAATTTATCTATGCAATAAATATTATAACCCGGTCGTTTTATAAAAAACAACCGGATTATACGATTAATAACAGAAATATATAATTTTTACTTATTCAATGTAATAATAACTCTTCTGAAGGGCTCTTCTCCCTCGCTATGTGTACTTACATATTTATCATTCTGCAAAGCAGAATGAATGACACGTCTTTCATAAGGATTCATAGGTTCTAAAGTTACCGGCCTTTTTGTTCTTTTTACTTTATAAGCCAAATTCTTTGCAAGATTTTCAAGTGTTTCTTTTCTTCTCTTCCTGTAATTTTCCGTATCTACTTTTACACGAATATAATCTGCACTACCCTTATTAACAACAAGGCTTGTCAGATATTGAAGAGAATCAAGAGTTTGTCCTCGTTTACCAATCAGGACACCCATTTCCTTACCACTCAGTTCAATATCCATTTCATTTTCATGAAAATCAACAGAAATTTCCACATCCATATTCATTGCCTTAAATACTTGACTCAAAAATTCTTTTGGATCATTTACAGAAGGTGCCGGAGAAGAATCATCCTTTTGCTGAGAAACATTATTGCTGATCTTGTTTTTTACTTCAACTTTATCTTCTTTTATTTTTGCTCTTATAACAGCAGGTTTACTGGCAAATCCTAAAAAGCCCGAAGTTCCTTTTTCAATTACTTCATAATTCAGCTTATCACTTGTAACCATTAATTTTTGACATGCTTCCGTAATTGCATCATCAACAGTTTTCCCAGATACTTCAATATACTCCATAAAATAGCCTCCTACTTATTATTTTTTTCATTATACTGCTTTACCATATTTGCTTTTGAAGCAATACTTCCGGCCTTTACACCTTTATTATAATATTCCGTTGCCTTCTTTACCGCTTCCTCTTTATCAGACTGTGGCTTCTCTGTTTTATTATTATCAACAATTGTCTTTGTACTTATTTTTGCGCTGTTTGTAACAGTTTGAGACGGAACTCCAAGTTTATCTCTCTTTTTCTTTGCTTTTTCAACATTCTTTCTAATTACTTCATCCAGATCCTCTTTATCAAGATGCTTGTTAATAGCAATCTGCTGAATACTTCTGATAACAGCACCCGCAATCCAGTAAAGTCCCATACCGGCAGGAAGTGTAAAACAAAAAACAGCAGACATAGCGGGCATCATAACATTCATTGTCTTCATAGAAGAAGCCATTGTACTCTGCTGATCCGTAGTTGCTTCCGGCTGCGGCATCAGCTTTGTATTCAGCCATTGTGTCAAAGCAGCCAAAACAGGAATCATCACAGCTCCTATTATCAATAAATAAGAACCTGTCGAAAAAGCCTCCTTCAATATATAAGAAGGAGAATTTGAAATATTCAATCCCAAAAAGGAATTATATCTTTCAATCAAATCAAGAGAACCGGTTCCCGAAGCATTTGTAACTAAATTTTTTAAACTTTCAAAATTACCTGATGCATAAATATTATGCCATTCTGAAGTTGATGCTTTATTTAAAATATCAATTACGGTATTTGTAATATATTCCGTATTGCCGCCTGTAAATAACTCATTGGAAAACTGTTTGCTGAATTGTGAAGCACTCGAAAAATTTTCCGTATTTTGAATAAATTCAAGGCTGCCCGGCTGTTCGATAAACTTTGAAACAAAAGGAATAAAAGCTTGTTTAACGGTATCAACATATGCCGGAATATTATAAATAACACGATATAATGCAAATAAAATAGGCATTTGTATAACTAACTGGAGACAACTGCCGGTAGGAGAAGTTCCGTATTTCTCATAAACCGCTTTTGTTTCTTCATTCATTCTTGTCATTGATTCATTATCTTTTTTATTTTTGTATTTCGCCTGAATTGCCTGAAGCTCAGGATTCATTTTAGCCGAAAGCTTGGAAAATTTCTGTTGTTTGATCGTAAGGGGCATCATACAAAGGTAAATTACGAGTGTAAAAAGAATAATGGAAAAACCAATACTGGGAACACCTATCGCAGCCAGTCCATTAAAAATTGCATCCATAATATAACCAAGCAGCTTTGCAATAGGTCCTAATATTGCTCCGTCATTCTGTGTCAATAAAACATTAATCAATTCGCATATCCTCCTTATTGTCAAAAAAACTGACAGCGTTAGGGAACAGGATCATATCCTCCTTTTGAAAAAGGATTGCATCTTATTATTCTCCAAATTGCTAATAAACTTCCTTTAAAAGCTCCATATTTTTCAATTGCTTCCAATCCATACTGTGAACAGGACGGAATATAAGGACATTTTGTAGTTTTTAAACAAGAAATATACTTTTGATAGAACTTGATTATATGAATAAATATTTTTTTTATCATGATATTCTCATTTATAAATACTATGAAGCTTCATTAAATGCAACAATGCACTTTCCATTTCACGATATTCTATCGCATTTGCACCTTCCCGTGCAATGACTACTATGTCTAAACCACTATTAAACATATTTTCATGCAGCCGATAACTTTCTTTTACCAATCTCTTAATCCTGTGACGGATTACACTATTTCCAACTTTTTTACTAACTGAAATACCAATTCTGTTCTTATCTAAACTGTTTTCCAACACATATAACACCAAATACTTATTAGCACGCGATCTGCCCTTTTTAAATATAACTTGAAAATCTTTATTTTTCTTTAAAGACTCAGTAAATATCATAAATTCTACCTTATAAAACTAACATTAAGAAATTACTTCCATAGAGAAAAATAGACCACAAATCTGCGGTCTATGCTGACAATTTTTTTCTTCCTTTTAATCTTCTGGAAGCTAAAACTTTTCTTCCGCCCGGCGTACTCATTCTACTTCTGAATCCGTGAACTTTGGATCTCTGTCTATTCTTAGGTTGAAATGTCATTTTCATAATTAAACACCTCCTTCTATCTATTCTATTTTTATTAATTAGTGTGTTAAATGTAAGAAAACATCATTTCAATTATATGCAAAAGAATAGTTTACGTCAAGCAAAAAGTTAGAAGAGCTCTATTTTCTGCAATATTTTCAAAATTCATACATTGAATTTACATAATATTATCCACAAAATGTGAATTCAATGTGGATAACTATGTAATATCCTGTTTAAAAGTTATTAATAAAATTTCAAACAGCGTATTTAAGCTATTTCATAAAGCCTTATTAATAAAACAAATCATTCACATAAATAATAAAAACAAAAATGATATGTTAACTAAACAATTAAGTAATTTTACATTTTATATAAATAGAGTAATCAATTCTAAAAACATTTGATAATTTAATAATTTTGTTATAATATAGAGTAGTGATAGAATGATGTTAGGAGAATTAAAATGGATGAGTTGTTGGCAAAGTGGGAAGAAATTAAGGAAGCAATCAGGAAAGAACATAATCTTTCTGATATTTCTTATAAAACCTGGATTCTCCCTCTGAAGCTATATAATGTAGAAAAGGACAAGATTGTTATTTTAATTCCATTTGACCAGGCCCAGTCCTTAAACTATATTAACAATAAATATTCGCTTCCGATCAAAGTAGCAATTGCTGAGGCGGTTCATAAAGAATATGAAATTGAATTTGTACTTGAGAAGGATATTAAGACCTATAAATCAAGTTCTATTTCTGATTCTTCCAATAATGTCAATTATGAAAGGGCTAATTTAAATTCTAAATATACCTTTAATACCTTTGTTGTAGGAGGAAATAATCGATTTGCACATTCTGCCTCTCTGGCCGTTGCAGAGTCTCCGGGAGAAGTATATAATCCTTTATTTCTATATGGAGGGGTCGGACTTGGAAAAACACACCTTATGCATTCCATTGCACATTTCATTATAGAAAACAATCCGAACGCAAAAGTTCTTTATGTAACATCCGAACAATTTACAAATGAAGTCATTGATGCAATCAGAATTGGTAATAATTCCCCTACGGCAATGAAAAAATTTAGGGAAAAATACAGAAATATTGATGTACTGCTGATCGATGATATCCAATTTATTATAGGAAAAGAAAGTACACAGGAAGAATTTTTCCATACATTTAATCAGCTTCACGAAGAAAAAAAACAAATTATCATATCTTCTGATAAACCTCCGAAGGATATGGATATTCTTGAAGAACGATATAAATCCAGATTCGGATGGGGATTAATTGCTGATATACAGTCCCCTGATTATGAAACAAGAATGGCTATTCTTCAAAAGAAAGAAGAAATGGATGGCTATGAAATTGATGAGGCTGTTATTCAATATATAGCAAATAACGTAAAATCAAATATCAGAGAACTGGAAGGCGCATTAAATAAATTAATTGCTCTTTCTAATCTTGAGAAAAAAGAAATCACATTGGAACTGGCTGAAGAAGCATTGAAGGATATTATTTCACCCAACATTCCTAACAAAATAACACCGGAATATATTATTGAAGTAGTATCCGAACATTTTAACATTCCTCCTTCAGATATTTATTCCAAAAAAAGAAATTCTGAAATTGTATTGCCAAGACAGATCATCATGTACCTATGCAGACAAATGACAGATGCTCCGCTTACGAAAATTGCTTCTCTCCTCGGTAAAAAGGATCATACAACAATTCTACATGGAGAAAAGAAGATCTCTGCGGATATAGAAACTGATGAGTCTCTTAAAAATTCAGTTGAGACAATTAAGAAAAAAATTAATCTGAATTAATTATTCACAAAAGAATGTTAAAAACTTTCGAATAACCTGTTGATAACTATGAGTCGTTTTTTTTACATTTTTTAACTGTGTAAAAACTCCTGTTTATCAACATCTTAAATTGAATTTTTCACATAGTTTTTATTGTTCCAAAAGCTGATGATTAAGCTGCTATAAAAGTTATACACTTATTCACACCCTATAATACTATGATGACTGATTTTAATTATATATTTATCTATAAAAGCGAAGGGAGTTATGATTAAATGAAAATCACATGTTCTAAATCTAATTTACTTAACGGAGTTCAGATTGTTTATAAAGCTGTTCCATCTAAAACAACAATGTCTATCCTGGAATGTATTTTAATTAATGCAAGTACAAATTCAATCAAATTAACTGCTAATGATATGGAGCTTGGAATAGAGACAGTGATTGAAGGAACAATTATTGAAAAGGGGATTATTGCTCTAGATGCTAAAATTTTATTTGAAATTGTAAGAAAGCTTCCCGATAACAATGTAACAATTGAAACAGATAATAATTTAAAAACAACAATCAAATGCGAAAAAGCTAATTTCAGTATTATTGGTAAATCAGGAGATGATTTTTCTTATTTACCGGAACTGGAAAAGAACGAACCGTTGCTTATATCTCAATTTACCTTAAAAGAAGTTGTCCGTCAGACGATTTTTTCTATTGCCGACAATGATAATAATAAATTGATGACAGGAGAATTGTTTGAAATTAATAATAATATATTAAAAGTAGTTTCTCTTGATGGCCATAGAATTTCTATCCGTAAAATTGAATTAAAAAATAATTATGAAAACAGAAAAGTAGTTGTACCGGGAAAAACTTTAAATGAAGTAAGTAAGATTTTATCAGGTGATACGGATAAGGATATTTCCATTTACTTTACTGATAAACATATTATATTTGAATTTGACAGTACAGTGGTTGTTTCGAGATTAATTGAGGGCGAATATTTCAAAATAGATCAGATGCTTTCTAATGATTATGAGACAAAATTACAGATCAATAAAAAAGAATTTTTGGATTGTATTGACAGAGCGACTCTTCTTGTGAAAGAAGGGGATAAAAAGCCTATTATTATTAGTATTTCAGATACGATAATGGAATTAAAGATCAATTCTACTGTAGGTTCTATGAATGAGGAAATTGATATTGAAAAATCAGGAAAAGATTTAATGATTGGATTTAATCCTAAATTTCTGATTGATGCGCTTCGAGTAATAGACGATGAAAGCATCACCTTATATATGGTAAATCCAAAAGCGCCGTGTTTTATTAAAAATGATCAGGAATCCTTCATATATTTGATTCTTCCTGTTAATTTTAATACAGTCAGTTAATTTTAATGAAAAGAAGTGGAAAATATGGAAATAATAAAAATAAAAGATGATTTTATTAAGCTGGGACAGGTGTTAAAGCTTGCGGGTCTTGTTGATTCCGGCGTTGAGGCTAAAATTGTGATCAATGAAGGAAAGGTTCTGGTAAATGGCAGAACTGAACTGCAAAGAGGAAAAAAAATAGTATCCGGGGACATGATTACTTACAACAACTTTCAGATAAAGATAGAAAATTAAATTGGGATATTGACCTATGATTATAAAATCCATAGAATTGATCAATTACAGGAATTATGAAAAACTTCATATAAACTTTGACAAAGGTGTTAATATATTGTATGGTGACAATGCCCAGGGCAAAACAAATGTGCTGGAATCTATTTATTTGTGCGGTACAACAAAATCCCACAGAGGCAGTAGGGATAAAGATATTATTAAATTTGAAAATGAAGAAGGCCATGTCAGATCTTTATTTGAGAAGAACGAAATTGATTATCAGATTGATATGCATTTGAGAAGTGACAAATCAAAAGGAATTGCAATTAATGGTATAAAACTGAAAAAAGCTGCAGAGTTGCTTGGCATTGCAAATATTATTTTGTTTTCTCCTGAAGATTTATCTATTATTAAAAATGGTCCTTCTGACAGAAGACGCTTTATAGATACAGAATTATGTCAGCTGGATAAGATTTATTTATATAATCTTACTAATTATAATAAAATTGTTAACCAAAGAAATAATTTGTTAAAGGATATTATGATACATCCTGAATTGAGAGATACATTAGATGTTTGGGATAGTCAGTTGATTTCTCTCGGAACAAAAATTATTGACAGAAGAAATCTTTTTATTAATCAGCTGAATGAAATTATTTATGAAATACATAAGAATTTATCAGGTGATAAGGAAAAATTGAAAATCAAATATGAGCCAAATGTAGAAATAATAGAATACGAACAAAAAATAAGAAGAAACAGAGAAAAGGATATTAAGTATAAGCTTACTTCCGTAGGACCTCACAGGGATGATTTTACTTTTTATATTAATGATGTAGATACAAAGAAATTTGGATCTCAAGGACAGCAGCGTACGGCCGCACTTTCTTTAAAGCTATCGGAAATTAAATTAGTTAAAAATATTACAAATCATATGCCTGTCTTGTTACTGGATGATGTATTATCGGAGCTTGACAGTAGCAGACAGAATTTTTTACTGAATAGTATCGGCGATATCCAGACAATTATTACTTGTACCGGATTAGATGAATTTATTAATAATAGAATTAAAATTAATAAAATTTTTAAAGTAAGTGATGGAAAAGTGTTCAGTGAAAACTGAGGCATAAATTAGGAGGATATTCATGAGCAACGAATATGGTGCAGATCAAATTCAAATATTGGAGGGTTTGGAAGCTGTAAGAAAAAGACCTGGTATGTATATAGGTAGTACCTCTTCGAGGGGACTCCACCATTTGGTTTATGAAATTGTGGATAATTCTGTGGATGAGGCTTTGGCCGGTTTTTGTGATATGATTGATGTTACCCTCAATAAGGACAATTCTGTAACGGTTATTGATAACGGAAGAGGAATTCCTGTGGGAATTAATCATAAAGCAGGTATTCCCGCTGTTGAAGTTGTTTTTACTATTCTTCATGCAGGAGGAAAATTCGGAGGAGGAGGATATAAAGTATCGGGAGGACTTCACGGAGTAGGTGCTTCTGTTGTAAATGCTCTTTCTTCCTGGCTTGAGGTTACAATCTATCATGAAGGAAAAATTTATAGACAGCGTTATGAAAGAGGGCATGTTGTAAAAAAGCTTGAAGTAATTGGCGAATGTGACATGGAAAAGAGCGGAACGACTGTCACTTTTTTGCCGGATGATACAATATTTGAAGAAACTATTTATGATTTTGATGTATTAAAGCAGCGTCTTCGTGAAATGGCTTTTCTTACAAAGAATTTAAGAATTGTCTTGAGAGATGACAGACCGGAAGAACAGATTGTAAAAGAATTTCATTATGCGGGCGGAATTAAGGAATTTGTCAGCTACTTAAATAAAAGTAAAACTCCTTTATATGAAGATATTCTTTATTTTGAAGGAAAAAAGGATCATGTTTATGTTGAAGTGGCGATGCAGCATAATGATTCCTATAATGAAAGTGTATTTAGTTTTGTTAATAATATTACGACACCGGAAGGAGGTACACATCTGACCGGTTATCGTAATGCAATTACAAAAACGTTTAATGATTACGCAAGGAATGCAAAATTATTAAAAGACAGTGAATCTAATTTATCAGGCGATGATATTCGGGAAGGTTTGACCGCAATTATCAGTGTCAAAATTGAAGATCCGCAGTTTGAAGGACAGACAAAGCAGAAGCTTGGAAATAGCGAAGCCAGAGTTGCGGTAGATAATGTCGTGAGTGAACAGCTTACTTATTATCTGGAACAAAATCCGATTATTGCAAAAATTATTTGTGAAAAATCTATTTTGGCGCAGCGTGCAAGAGAAGCAGCCAGAAAAGCGAGAGATCTTACTAGAAGGAAAACTGCCTTGGAAGGAATGGCTCTTCCCGGAAAGCTTGCCGATTGTTCTGATAAGGACCCAAAAAATTGTGAAATTTTTATAGTAGAGGGTGATTCTGCCGGTGGTTCTGCAAAAACGGCAAGAAGCCGTGCAACACAGGCAATTCTCCCGCTGCGCGGCAAGATTTTAAATGTAGAAAAAGCAAGACTTGATAAAATATATGGAAATGCAGAAATTAAAGCGATGATTACCGCATTTGGAACAGGAATCCATGATGATTTTGATAGTTCAAAGCTGCGGTATGATAAAATTATTATTATGACAGATGCCGATGTGGATGGCGCACATATCAGTACATTGATGCTGACATTCCTTTATCGTTTTATGCCTGATTTAATTAAAGAAGGGCATGTTTATCTCGCGCAGCCGCCTCTTTATAAACTTGAGAAAAATAAAAAAGTCTGGTATGCATATAACGATGAAGAACTAAGTTCCATTTTATTAGAGGTCGGACGTGATACAAATAACAAGATTCAGCGATATAAAGGTCTTGGTGAAATGGATGCCGATCAGCTCTGGGAAACGACAATGAATCCGGAAAGCAGAATTTTATTAAAGGTAACAATGAATGAGGAAGCATCTTCGGAAATTGATTTAACCTTTACAACCTTGATGGGAGACAAAGTGGAGCCGAGAAGGGAATTTATTGAGGAAAATGCCAAATATGTAAAAAATTTGGATATTTAGGGAGAAAATATAAATGGATGACAAAATTTTTGATAAAGTCCACGAAATTGATCTGAAAAAAACGATGGAAACCTCCTACATTGATTACGCGATGAGCGTTATTGCGGCAAGAGCCTTGCCGGATGTAAGAGACGGATTGAAGCCGGTACAAAGAAGAGTTCTTTTTTCCATGATAGAATTGAATAACGGTCCCGATAAGCCGCACAGAAAATGTGCTCGTATTGTCGGTGATACAATGGGTAAGTATCACCCGCATGGTGACAGCTCTATCTATGGTTCTCTCGTTAATATGGCTCAGGAATGGTCTACACGGTATCCGCTTGTGGATGGCCATGGTAATTTTGGTTCTGTGGATGGCGACGGCGCAGCCGCGATGCGTTATACAGAAGCAAGATTGTCCAAAATTTCCATGGAGATGCTTGCGGATATAAATAAAAATACGGTTGATTTTATCCCAAACTTTGATGAAACAGAAAGAGAGCCGGTCGTACTCCCAAGCAGGTATCCGAATCTGCTTGTGAACGGCACGACAGGTATTGCTGTCGGTATGGCAACGAATATTCCCCCCCACAATCTGCGTGAGGTTATCACGGCTGTTGTAAAAATGATTGATAACAAAGTTAATGAGTCCAGAGAAACGGATATCGAAGAATTGCTTTCGGTCATAAAAGGCCCGGATTTTCCTACCGGAGGTATTATTCTTGGTACAAGGGGTATTGAGGAAGCATATCGGACCGGCCGCGGAAAGATCAAGGTACGGGGTGTTACGAATATTGAAACAATGCCGAATGGAAAAAGCCGTATTATTATTACGGAACTTCCTTATCTCGTAAATAAGGCGCGGCTCATTGAAAAAATGGCAGAGCTAGTCAGGGATAAAAAAATTGATGGAATCACAGATCTTCGTGATGAATCGGACAGAGAAGGCATGCGCGTCGTGATAGAGCTTCGCCGCGATGCGAATGCAAATATTATCGTCAACAAGTTGTATAAGCATACGCAATTGCAGGATACGTTCGGCGTCATTATGATCGCTCTTATAAATAATCAACCGAAAGTCATGAATTTATGTGAAATACTGCATCATTACCTCAAGCATCAGGAAGAGGTCGTTACAAGAAGGACGCAGTATGATTTGAATAAGGCAGAGGAACGTGCGCATATTTTAGAAGGTCTGTTGATTGCACTTGACAACATTGATGAGGTTATTAAGATTATTCGCGGAAACAAAACAGTTGCGGAAGCAAAAACGCAGTTGATGGAGCGCTTTGGATTAACCGATGTGCAGTCTCAGGCAATCGTGGATATGAGGCTTCGTGCTTTAACAGGTTTGGAACGGGAAAAGCTTGAAGAGGAATATGCAGAGCTTATGAAGAAAATTGCGGAATATAAAGCAATTTTATCTGACGAAAAATTGTTATTGGGTGTAATTAGAAAGGAAATTATTATTATTTCCGAAAAGTACGGGGATGACAGAAGAAGTCAGATTGGTTTTGATGAATTTGATATTACAATGGAGGATTTAATTCCGAAGGATAATACGATTATTGCAATGACAAGTCTGGGATACATCAAACGTATGACCGTCGATAATTTTAAGTCTCAAAACCGAGGCGGCAGAGGTATTAAAGGGATGCAGACGATCGAGGATGATTATATTGAAGATCTGTTAATGACAACGACACATAATTACTTAATGTTCTGTACGAACTATGGGCGTGTATACCGGCTGAAAGCTTATGAAATTCCGGAATCAGGAAGAACCTCAAGGGGAACCGCTATTATTAATCTTCTTCAGTTAAATCCGGGTGAAAAGATTTCGGCAATTATCCCGATCAGTGAGTTTGAAGAAAATAAAAATCTGTTTATGGTAACAAAAAAGGGAATTGTAAAAAAGACCAATATTATGGAATACAGTAATGTCCGTAAAAATGGGCTTGCAGCGATCAATCTCAGAGAAGATGATGAGTTGATAGAAGTAAAGATAACCGATAACAATACGGATATTTTCCTTGTTACAAAGCAGGGAATGTGTATTCGTTTTAAAGAGACAGATGTCAGAGCAACAGGCAGGACATCCATGGGAGTTATCGGTATGAATTTATCGGACGGAGATGAAATCATCGGTATGCAGCTTGATCATCAAGGTGATTCTTTACTGATTGTTTCTGAAAAGGGTTATGGAAAACGTACGTACCTTGATGAATTCTCTGTACAAAAACGTGGTGGTAAAGGCGTAAAATGTTATAAAATTCTAGAAAAAACAGGGGACGTCATAGGGGTAAAAGCAGTTAATGATGATCACGAAATAATGATGATCACAATGGAGGGTATCATTATTCAGCTTCGCATGGAGGATATTTCGACATTAGGAAGAATTACCTCGGGTGTTAAGATGATTAATTTAAGTGAAGATGTGACTGTTGCAAAGATCGCGAAGGTCCGTGAAAAGGTTTCTGACGGTAACCAGGAATATATGAATGTAGAGGATGCAATGGAGGATATTCCGGAAACTGATAGAAATATTGTTATTATTCATGATGAAGTCACTATCCCTGCAGAAAAAATAGATGAGGATTCCGATACGGAAGAATAGGCAGTAATCATAGCGCAAAACTCAAACATAAAGGCAATGTTTGAGTTTTGTTGGTTATAGAGAAGGTTATCAGCATAGATAATTAGGAGAATCAATGAAAACGGTTTATGTAAAAGATATAACGGAAAACATAATAAAAATGTGCATTGAAGCAAATCATTTTTTGACTGAAGATATGAAGGAATGCTTGGATCGTGCGGCTGAACGGGAGGAATCTAAAATCGGCAGACAAATTTTGTGCCAGCTTCAGGAAAATCTGAAAACAGCCGGCCAAGAAATGATTCCGATTTGTCAGGATACCGGCATGGCGGTTGTTTTTCTGGAAATCGGTCAAGAGGTACATTTTGAAGGAGGAAGTCTTGAGGATGCCGTAAATGAAGGAGTCAGAAGAGGATATCAGGAAGGATTTCTTCGTAAATCGGTGGTGTCAGATCCGATTTTTAGAGAAAATACGAAGGATAATACACCTGCCGTTATTTATTATGAACTTGTGCCCGGTGATTATGTAAAAATAACAGTCGCACCAAAGGGTTTTGGGAGCGAAAATATGAGCCGCCTCTTTATGCTGAAACCTTCAGACGGTATCGAAGGTGTAAAGAATGCCATTTTAACAACAGTGAAGGAGGCAGGTCCTAACGCATGTCCCCCAATGGTAATCGGAGTGGGGATCGGAGGCACCTTTGAAAAATGTGCGCTTATGGCAAAAAAAGCATTGACGAGAGAGACAGATCAGCATTCTGAAATCCCTTATGTGTCCCGGCTCGAAAAAGAAATGCTGGAGCGAATCAACACTCTTGGTATTGGTCCCGGAGGTCTTGGCGGAACAACAACGGCATTTGCCGTCAATATCAACACTTATCCTACTCACATTGCCGGACTTCCGGTAGCGGTCAATATTTGCTGCCATGTCAACAGACATGCGGTAAGGATTTTATAGGAAATAGGAGACTGATTGAATGGATTACTATATCAATGCACCGCTTGATGAAAAAACTGTGGAAAAGCTGCAAGCAGGAGATTATGTTTATATTACCGGAACGATTTATACCGCAAGGGATGCTGCACATAAAAGAATGTACGAAGCACTTGAGGAAGGAAAGAAGCTTCCGATTTCGATGAAAAATAATATTATTTATTATATGGGACCATCCCCTGCAAGGGAAGGAAGACCAATTGGCTCTGCAGGGCCGACAACAGCAAGCCGTATGGACAAATATACACCGTCACTGCTGGATTTGGGATTAAGAGGAATGATCGGAAAAGGAAAACGTCTGCCTGAAGTAAAGGAGGCAATGATGAGAAATGGGGCCGTCTATTTTGCTGCTGTAGGCGGAGCTGGTGCTCTTCTTTCAAAATGTATCGAAACTTCTGAGGTCGTTGCTTATGAGGACCTAGGGACAGAGGCAATTCGAAAATTAACGGTGAAAAATTTTCCGGTTATCGTTGTCATGGACAGTGCCGGTAATGATTTATATGAAACGGCAATACAAAAAGACCGGAAGGAATTATAAAATGAGAATAGCATTAATGGTTTTTCGTATGTTTTTTCGTGCTGTTTATTATATAATAAAAATGGGGTGGATGGGAAAACAGGAACGATATTCAGAAGAGGAACGCTATACATTTGTAAAAAGGGTAACGATTGAGGCAAACAGATGCGGTCGTGTAAAGATAAACACATTTGGTGTGGAAAATATACCAAAAGAGAATGGTTTTATTTTTTTTCCAAATCATCAGGGACTCTATGATGTGCTTGGTTTGTTGGAATCCTGCCCGAATCCGTTTACGATCGTCATGAAAAAGGAAGTCGGAAATGTCATTTTATTAAAGCAGGTCATCTCTTGTTTAAAAGGACAATTAATCGACAGAGATGATATCAGGCAGGGACTTTCTGTGATTAAACAGATGTCGGAAGAGGTGAAAACGGGCCGGAATTATGTTATTTTTGCAGAAGGAACACGGACAAGAAATAAAAATGAGCTGCTGGAATTTAAAGGAGGAAGCTTTAAAAGTGCAATGTTGGCTAAATGTCCGATTGTGCCGGTTGCCCTTATTGATTCCTATAAGCCTTTTGATGAAAATTCTATAAAAAGGGTAACAGTGCAGGTACATTATTTAGAACCTATTGCTTATGAAAAATATCAGAATATGAAATCCACGGAAATTGCGCAGCTTGTGAGAAGCAGAATAGAAGCCGTCATTAAACAAAATGAGAATGGTTGTACAAGCTTTTTGTAGGAGTAGCATTTATGATGTATAAAAAAAATGAAAAGAAAATCCTGATATATATGTTATCTTTCCTCATTCCGGTTATCATGATGCTGATTGCTGCGGTTTGTCTTCAGCTATTCCCATTTGGAGAAAATACACTACTGGTATCTGATATTAATAATCAGTTTGTCAGCTTTTATTCTTATTTTAAGTCGATCATTACAAGTGATAATAATTTTATTTATACATTCAGTAAAAATTTAGGCGGCGACATGGTGGGCTTTAGTGGTTATTATCTGCAAAACCCATTTTTATTTTTACTGCTGCTGTTTCCCGATGCCTATCTTCCTGTGGGGATTCTTTTGATCATTATCTTGCAGACAGGTTTCTGTGGTCTGACATTTCAGCTTTACTTAAATAATACGAATAAATTTAACAAAGAAGTGCTGCTTTTTTCTACGGCCTATTCATTTATGGGTTATATATTTGCTTATATTACACTTCCAATCTATTTTTGCAACATTATACTACTTCCACTCGTTATGCTTGGAATTTCCAGATTGATCGAAAATCCAAAGAAAAAGGGGCTTTTTATTATTTGTCTCGCCGCATCTATTTTTTGTAATTATTATCTCGGCTATATGCTCTGTTTCTTTTCCCTTTTTTATTTTATTTATATACTCGTTATAAAAACGGATGAATGGAAGCATGCAAAGGAACCATTTGAAAAAATAAGAGCTTTTATTTTTGCTTCCCTATTAGGTGTCGGTCTTTCGGCGTTTGATTTGATACCGATTATATGTTCTTTAAGCGGTCAGAAAAATGCGCCGGAAAGTTCTGCATTGGCTTTTTATCGTAATTTTAATATGATTGATGTATTTTCAAAATTATATACGGGAGCCTTTGACGGCAATGTCTCTAATCACGGAATGCCATATATCTATGTTGGCATGATTGCTGTTATCTTTATTATTTTGTATTTTTTTAATAATAAAATATCCGTAAAGGAACGAATTTGTTCCGGTATTTTTCTTGCAGGGATGCTCATCTGCTGCTATATTCACACAATCGATGTGATTTTGCATGCATTTAACGAACCGGTTGGATTTCCTTATCGATACGCGTTTTTTATCAGTTTTATTCTGCTTCATCTTGGTTATCAGGGCTTTCTGAAATATAAAGGAAGCTGGATTACTTATCTACCGGTCATTTTTATTTTTCTTATCTATTCTAGTTATTTAATTTTTTTCAGCGATATTGCTGTCAAAAAGGAAGCAATTTTGTTTGATGCGATTATTCTTGTTCTGATCGGTATTTTAATTTTTATTAAAGCCAATTATTTTTTGCCGATGCAATTGGGATTTATTATTTTTTTTGGCTTGCAATGTACGGATTTGTTATCCAATGCTGTCTTGTCCATCAAACAATATGAGTCTGTTTCTCAGGAGGAATACAATGCTTATATAGAAAAAGTCAAGCCTGTAATAAACCGGATTAAAGAGGAAGATCCTTCATTTTATAGGATTGAAAAGAATTTTCAAAGAAATCTTAATGATGCGATGCAGTTTTCCTATAACGGCTTGTCACATAACAGTTCTTGTGAAAAAGATTATGTCAAAGAATTTGCCGCTGAAATGGGTTTTCGTAATTTTGGAATATGGGCATTTTACAATGAAGGAAGCACGTCGTTTGCAGATTGTTTTTTAGGTGTGAAATATTTTATTTCAAAATATGATACCACAAATAAGCCTTATGTCGAGAATTTTCATACGGAGGATACGTATGTATTTTTAAATCCCTATGCACTGCCTCTTGCTTTTGGAATGAAAGAGCAGGTTAAGGAGGTGCAGATGGATCAGGAGAATTTGTTTGAAATACAAAATGATATTGCAGCAAGTTTTGGCTATGATTCACCGATTTATAAAAAAGCAAAGGTTACTAAGACAGTCTTAGTAAATTTATCAGAAGAAGCTGTACAGGATGAAACCGGAACATATACTGTTTATAAAAAAAATGCCGCAGATCAAGAGGCATTTATCGAATATGAAATTACGTCTTCCGGGAGCAATAATTTCTTTTTCTATTTTGCAGCACCAAAAATGCAGGGTGCAGAGCTTTTTGTAAATAATTTTTCCTATGGGGATTATTTTTCAAACTGGCGATGGAATATCGTTAATGGTGGTTTTTATGAAAAAAATGATAAAATAAAAGTAAGACTTCAGGTACTAGATGATGAAATTGCGGTTTACAATAGTTATTTTTATGAAGAGCAGAAAAGTGCTTTATCCGATTGGTATCAAATTGCTGCTGCAAATGCAGGAAACTTAATAAAACGAAGCAGCTCTCATGTGGAGGGGACAGTTACACTGAAGGAAAGTGATTATCTGGTATTTTCCATTCCTTTTGAAAAGAATTGGGTGATTCGTGTTGACGGAGAAAAAGTGGAGCAGGAAGAAGTGTTAGGTGCGCTGATGGCGGTGAAGCTTTCTGAAGGAAGCCATACGATCAGTCTGTACTATGTACCAGGGGGATTTCTTCCGGGGATATGTATTTCTATCATTTCACTTCTGATTTTTGGAGGGTTGCAAATATATTATTGTGTTGGAAAGCGATATTCGCCGTAAAATTGATTGACAAAGAAGATTCCCTTTAGTATAATAAATTTTGCGTCAATGGTCAGAGAGTGCCGGGTGGCATGAGGAGACTGCTGACAAAAAATGAATAGTAGAAAAGAAAGTTCAGAAAATTGGAGAAATACTCAAGAGGCTGAAGAGGCGCCCCTGCTAAGGGTGTAGGTCGGGTGACCGGCGCGAGGGTTCAAATCCCTCTTTCTCCGCTCTTTTTTCTATCAAACAAGGAAAGGAATCTTACGCA
The DNA here is from genome assembly GCA_047602645.1 of Lachnospiraceae bacterium. Classification (GTDB taxonomy): domain Bacteria; phylum Bacillota; class Clostridia; order Lachnospirales; family Lachnospiraceae; genus JAEYFP01. Next base: position 81,098 of record JASGGU010000008.1, read on the forward strand.
ATGAGAATAAGATTCTTTTTTTATTATATAGGAAATTGCTTCGAATTTCCTATATAACAAAATTTTATGCGCAGCTGCGCGCGCGGAACAAAAGCTGTGCAGCCTAAGTATTTGGACGCGAGAGTGGGCGAAGCACACTTTTGTTCTATCCACAAAAATGATTAGGAGGTTGACATGAAAAGATGGATTACCCAGAATAAAAACAAGCTTTGTTATGCGCTGGCATTTTTAATACCGGCGGCTCTGATGTTGCTTCTTGCCATATTATTTGAATTTTATCCGTTTGGCAGGCTGTCTGTTTTGGTGGCTGATTTACGCTATCAGTTTGTTGATTATTATGGATATCTAAAGAATATCTTTTTTGGAGATGACACCTACTTTTATAGTTTCAGCAAAACCATCGGAGGAGATATGGCTGGTTTTGCTGCTTATTATTTAAATAATCCGTTTACTCTTCTGCTCCTGTTTTTTCCGAATGAGAAGCTTCCTGCAGGTATTTTATTCATGATTATTTTATTGATCGGATTCAGTGGGCTGAATTTTAATTTATTTCTTAATAAAATATATGGTTCAAGATGGGCGTCGCTTATTTTTTCAACGGCGTATGCATTTATGGGCTATTTTATGGCATATATCAATTGCACCATTTATTTTTTTAACATTATGCTGCTGCCCTTGATCATGCTTGGTTTGTACGGTATCGTAAAAGAAGAGAAAAGAAATTATTTATATATAATTACGCTTTTTTTATCTATGTTTTCTAATTATTATATGGGATATATGACGTGTTTATTTTCTGTATTGTTTTTTTTGTATTTATTCCTGATAAAAAATCAGACGATAAAGGAGATGAGGCAGCAAATAAGAACGATTGCCGTTTACATCGGTTGTTCTGCTTTGGCGGCAGGGCTTTCTGCTTTTAGTTTGTTTGCGGTTGTTTTTTCCCTGCAAGGACAAAAAAGCAGCGGTTTATCACTGAGCCTGTCTAGAAATTTCAAACTGACAGATAGTTTTTCGGGACTCTATTCCACGGCGTTCCATGGAAATATCTCCGATGGACTTCCTATAATATACAGCGGCGTAGTGATGGTTGTTTTCCTATTGCTGTTTTTTATAAATAGAAAAATAACCATAAAAGAAAAACTGCTTTCCGCAGGGGTTTTTTTAATCATGCTTTTCAGCTTTTGGATTGATGCCCTCAACGTAGTTTGGCATGGTTTTAATCATCCGATTGGATTTCCGTACAGGAATTCTTTTTTATTCAGTTTTTTCTTATTGTTCATTGCTTACAAAGGGTTTCTTTCTGTGCGGGATGGTTTAAAGAGTTATCACATCATAGTTTGTTTTGCTATCTTTGCTATCTATTCTACCTATCTTTTTTTTAGCAATAATTCTTATGTGGGGAAGACACAGATCATTATTACAGGAACAATTTTTACCCTGTCGCTGGCAGGGATATGTGCATTTCGTTATAAAAAAGAGTATACGATTCCAGTTATCGCAGGATTTTTTATGCTTCAGGCAGGAGATTTGCTTTGCAACGGATATTTATCAATTGATGCTTATTTTCCTGACAGGGATACGGAGGCTGAATCCTACAGCATCGATGCGTATGCAGATTTTGTTAATGATACAACAAAAATTATAGAAGATATTGAAGAAGAGGATCCGGAATTTTACAGAATTGATAAAATGTACAGGAGAACGCATAACGATGCAATGCTGATCGGCTACAATGGCCTGTCGCATTTCAGCTCTGCTGAAACAAATCAGGTAAAACAATTTATGGGGAATTTGGGTTTTCGCAACAATGGAAACTGGGCGTTTTACGGAGAAGGAAGCACTGCATTTGCGGATTGCTTTATGGGATTAAAATATCTGCTTTCACAGTATGATGAGACAGCAAAGCCTTACGAACAGAAGGCAGTATATGGAGATAAATATGTTTATCAGAATCCGTATGCGCTGGCGTTGGCATTTACGGCTACTTCTCAGATCGAAGCGGTTTCTGCGGAGAAGGTCGACCATTTTGAATATCAAAATGAAATTGCGGGCAGCTTTTCCGGTAAGCATTATGAAATATATAAGCCGGTTGAATTAAAAGGAAATTATCTTGTCAATGTCAGGCAAACGGGGAACAGTTATCAAAAAATAAATCCTGAGGAAGAGGCTTATGTTGAATATCAACTATTGGCCGAGAGCAGTGATTTTATTTATATGTATTTTGATGCACCGGCGGTTCAGGACACGACAATCGTTGTAAATGATTTGGAGAAAAGCTCTTATTTTTCTACCTATGGCTGGTCTATTCGGGAAACAGGCTACTTTAATCCGGGAGAAACTGTAAATATCAGAATTTATTTGAATCAGGATGAAATTATTATCGACAGATATGAATTTTACTATGAAAAGAAAGAGGAACTTGCAAGATGGTACAAGGATGCGTCGCGTTCGGTCTGTACCATTAATAAAGAAAGCAGTTCTCATTTGTCAGGAACCGTTGATGCGGCACAGGATGCAAAGCTGCTTGTATTCTCCATTCCTTATGAAACAGATTGGAATGTAAAAATAGATGGGAAAACAATAGAAACAAAAAGTGTTCTGAACTGTTTGCTGGCAGTCGATATCACTCCGGGCTACCACACAATAGAGATGAGCTATATTCCCAGAGGACTTTTATTTGGACTTCCAATTTCTATCATATCTTTCATTATATTAACGGGACTTTTGATTTATGATAAAAAAAGAAAATATTTATAAAGAAAATATAATATTTCTTTAGAAAAGCCGTTGACAAGCAGGGATTTTCAATGCTATAATAAAACTCCACCCGCTAAAGGGTGGAATTATTTTGCACGAATAGTGAAGACGGTAAAATATTTTAAAAATGGTATTGACTTCATGATTTCAGCGTGGTATTATACAAAAGTTGCGTGTCACGAAAGACGACGGCAGCAA
>JASGGU010000071.1:0-20614 GCA_047602645.1 Lachnospiraceae bacterium
AAACTTGACACCCGCCACCTTGATTCCGGAAAATCTGGCTGCCTGTGCATTTCCGCCGACCGCATAAATATGACGCCCCATTTTTGTCTTATTCATAATCAGCGCTGTGACAATCAGCACGATCACGAGCAGGAGAACCGGCGTTGGTACAGAACCGAAATAACCGGCGCCCAGAAACTGCCATTCCTTTGTGACAACCCGCACAGGAGAACCGCCCGTATACACATAAGCAAAACCCTTTGCAATATTCATTGTTGCAAGTGTCACAATAAAAGCCGGTATCGTTGTCTTGGAAATTACAAGGCCGTTGAACATTCCGACGATCAGGCCGACCAGCACACCCGCCAGTATTGCTGCCCCAAGCGGCATATTGTACCTCGATACGCAGCCTGCCGAAATACAGCCCGAAAGGGCGATGACCGAACCCACGGAAAGATCGATTCCGCCGAGGATGATGACCATTGTCATGCCGCATGCCAAAAATAAATTCGATGAGATTTGACGCAAAACATTAAATACGTTTTTGGGAGTCAAAAACGAACTTTTTGTAATGGGATTTATTGATAAAAATATACATAATACTATCATTGCAATGAGAATACCTAAATTCTCCTTTAACCAGCCGAGGGCGCCTTTTTGCAAGTTTGCAAGGAATGCGCCTTTTCTTTCTTCTCCCTGAATCATGTTGTTTCCTCCTCACATCCGTTTTGCAAACTTATCTGGCCGCCAGCTTCATGATCGCTTCCTGGCTCACCTCGTCATGATTTAAGCAGCCTGTGATCCTGCCGTCATTCATGACATAGACTCTGTCACTCATGTTGATGATTTCCGGCAGCTCCGAAGAAATCATGATGATGGACATTCCTTCCTTTACAAGCTGGTTCATGATCGCATAAATTTCGGATTTTGCGCCGACATCTACGCCTCTCGTCGGCTCATCCAAAATCAGCAGTTTCGGATTCGCAGCCAGCCATCTTCCAATCATTACCTTCTGCTGATTGCCGCCAGACAGATTTCCGATTTTTTGTTCCTGTGATGGTGTTTTTGTCGACATGATGTCAATGTACTTCTGGGTAATTTCTGCCTCCTTCTGTTGATTTACAAAAATGCCCTTAATAAACGTACCCAGTACCTCAATCGTGGAATTATAGCGCACACTCTGCACGGGATAAAGTCCTTCCTCCTTACGGTTCTCCGGTACAAGACTGATCCCGTGCTTCAGCGCCTCTGCCGGTGATTTTATTTCGACTTTTTCTCCCTCTATATAAATTGTGCCTGTCGTGTTCTTGTTTAAACCGAAAATACATTTCATTACTTCGCTTCTTCCCGCACCTACCAGACCCGCAAAGCCCACGATCTCGCCCCTTCGGACTTCAAAGCCGGCACCCTTAGCCATGTTTCCGTCGGAAATTTCTTCACATTTCAAAAAAATCTCGCCCGGCTTCCGGTAATCGCGTGTATAATAACTGTTTAACGCTCTGCCCACCATCATTGCAATCAGCTTATCCTTTGTCGTCTCCTTTACTCTCTCCGTGCCGACGCACATACCATCCCGCATGACGGTCACACGGTCACAGATTTCCTCCAGCTCACTCATTTTATGGGAAATATAAATAATACCTACTCCTTTTTTCGTCAGCATGCGCATCGTCCCGAACAGGAAGCCCACCTCCTTATCCGATATGGAAGAGGTAGGTTCATCCATTACCAGTATTTGAGACTGAAAAGAAATTGCCTTTACAATTTCTACCATCTGCTGCTGGGCGATCGTCAGCTTCCCGACAAGTGTCGCAGCATCGATGTGCATATCGTAGGTATCCAGCAGTTCCTGCGCCTCTTTGTTCATTCTCCTGTGATTTACAAACTGACACTTTCCCTGTTCTCTTCCGAGAAAAATATTTTCGGCAACAGTCATATGAGGCACCAGTACAAGCTCCTGATGAATAATTGAAATACCGTTTTCCTGAGCGGCCTTGACACTACCGATCTGCACCTTATTTCCATGAATAAAAAGCTCTCCCTCATCTGCCGTATAAATACCCCCAAGAACTTTGATCAACGTAGATTTTCCCGCACCATTCTCTCCGAGAAGCGCATGCACCTCGCCTTCTTCCAGCTGAAAGTCAACAGCCTGCAGCGCATTAACGCCGGGAAAGCTCTTATAAACATTTTTCATTTCTAATAATCGACGTTCGTTCAAGTGATCACCTTCTCCCTCTTTCTGATCGGACTCTTCTTTCTATCGGGTTTTTGCAATAGTTGCCGGAGACGGTCTGCACCGCCCCCGGCTCAATATTTATGCATATCACAAATTAATAATCCCGCCGATTATATTACTGCCATCCGTCCGTACCGTAATCTGCCACGTTATCAGCGGTGATCAGGAATGTTTCTACCGGATATCTGTCATCCACGGTTTCCCCTGCCATTACTTGATACATAATCTCTACAGATTTTTCTGCAATACCGATCGGAGACTGTGCACCGGTTCCCTCGATCAGGGACTCGCCGGAAGCAAGTTCTGCCTTGATATCAGGAGAACCGTCTACTCCGTAGATTTTGCAGTCGGTAATACCTGCCGCATTTGCCGCCGCAAGCGCACCGAGTGCTGTCGGATCATTTCCGCCGAAAATTGCCACAACATCACCATGTGCCTGCAGCAAATCCTCAGCAATGCCCATGGCCTGTTCCAAATTTCCCTTTGCATCCTGCTGAGCGACGATGTTAAAGCCGTGCCCTTCAATTGCATCCAGAAATCCGTTTGTCCTGTCCACCACGGAGTTCATTGTAGGAGAATCCAACACAATGATATCGCCGCCCTCCGGACATTTTGCTACAAGATCCTCCCCGCATACTTTGCCTGCATTATAGTTATCTGAGCCGGCATAGGAAGTCACGTAAGACAAATCAGCTACTTCCGTGTCGAAGTTGATGATCGGGATGCCTGCCTCCTTCAGCATATCCAGAGCAGGAAGTATCCCCTCGGCCTCTGCCGGATTTAAGAAGATTGCATCAATTCCCTGTGTAATCATATCTTCGATCTGTGTAATCTGAAGAGATACATCATTTGCCGGATCAGTAGAAATAAGCGTATCACCGTTTGCCTCTACCTGATCTCTGATTGTCTTCTCCAAGATAACAAAAAACGGGTTGGTTCCGTCCATGCATGTATAGCCGAAGGTATAACCGCCCTCCGGTTTTTCTCCCGCCGCCGTCTCTGCCTGCGCTACCGCTTCCTCCGCACTGTCAGCCGCCGCCTCTTCCGGAGCCGCCGGTTCCTCAGCTGCTGCAGGTTCCGTCTCGTTTGTTCCTGCCGTTGTGCTGCCGCAGCCTGCCAAAAGCGCTGCCGTCATGCTCAAACATAAGATTGCACTCAAAATTTTTTTCTTCACTTCTTTTTTCCTCCCTAAAAATCAGAATTGATTATTGGTTGCAATGTTATTGTAGCCGAAGGTTTTTTTGTGCACATCTATCCATTGTAAGAAAAAAGACATTACAAATGTAATGTCCTCTTTTCCGAATGCTAACATTTAGCACCCAGGCTTGTACGATTATAATGTTACATTTATTTTAAAAACAGGCGAAGCAGCCGTTCGTTCACTTTTGTATACGGCTGATAGCGCATCGGCAGATCCATCCACGTTTTTTTATCAACGATGCTCCTGTAATGAGAAAATGTACGAAAGCCTGCCTGACCGTGGTACGAGCCCATACCGCTCTCACCGAAGCCTCCAAATCCCATTTGGGAGGTTGCCAGATGGATGACCGTATCGTTGACGCAGCCGCCGCCAAAGCCACACGAATCGAATACCTTTTTCACAATTTTCTTATTTTCAGTAAACAAATACAGCGCGAGCGGATGCGCATGTGCATTCACAGCAGTAATTACTTCGTCAATATTCTGAAAGCCCAAAATCGGCAAAACGGGGCCGAAAATTTCCTCCTGCATGACGGCATCCTCCCAGGTGACGCGCGTCATGACTGTCGGCTCAATCCTAAGCGTTTCCTCGTCATACCTTCCTCCATACACGGTCTTTTCCGGATCAATCAACTGCCTGAGGCGGTCAAAATGCTTCCGGTTAATGATTTTTCCGTAATCGCCGTTTGTGAGAGGCGCTTCACCGTACTGACGGACAATTTCTTTTTTGATTGCTGCCGACAGCTCTTCCACCAGTTCCTCCCTACAATAAATGTGGTCGGGTGCGACACACGTCTGTCCGCAATTCAGATATTTACCAAAAACAATGCGGCGCGCCGCCAGTTCCATGTTTGCTGTCCCATCGACAATGCACGGACTTTTACCGCCAAGCTCCAATGTGACCGGTGTCAGATGCTCCGCTGCTCTATGCATCACCTCACGTCCGACCGACTGGCTTCCGGTAAAAAACAGATAATCAAACTTCTGCTGAAGCAGGCATGTATTTTCTGCTCTTCCGCCTTCGATGACGGCCGCATACTTCTTCGGAAAGCATTCTCCGATCAAGGAAGCGATGACGGCACTCGTGGCCGGAGAGTACGCACTTGGCTTCAAAACAACGGTATTGCCCGCAGCAAGTGCATCGATCAGCGGATCAATCGACAGCAGAAACGGATAATTCCATGGACTGATGATCAGCACGGTACCGTAAGGTGCAGGCGACAGATAGCTTCTTGAAGCAAACTGCGCCAGCGGGGTCCGTACATTTTTTTCCCGTGCAAGCTGCGCGGTGTGGGCGATCATATAGGAAAGCTCACTCAGCGTAAGCCCCACCTCACACATGTGGCTTTCAAACTCGCTCTTTCCAAGATCCGTTTCAAGCGCCTTATAGATTTCCTCCCGTTTTTTGATGATAGCCGTCTTTAACCGTTTCAACGCAACAATTCGAAAGGCGACCTCTCTGGTTCTTCCACCCATAAAAAACATTTTCTGGGCTTTGATGATTTCCCCGATCTCTTTTTCTTTGTTAAATGATTCGCCCATAATTAGTTTCCTGTCCTTTCCTTGTCCAAACATGCGAGGAACCGTTCCCCGTACCTGGCAAATTTGTTTTCCCCGACACCGGTTACTTCCAGCATTTCCTCTTTTCCTGCCGGCCGCTTAGCACACATGTCCACCAGCGTCTTATCCGAAAAAATAATATAAGGAGGCACCTTTTCCTCCCTTGCAATTGTAAGACGCAGCTCCCGCAGCTTTTCAAACAGTGAATATCCGCCTGTGTCGAGCACATCCGTCTTTTTTCTCCTGCTGCGCGGGAAAGCCTCGGTTTCTGATATTGCAGGCTTTTTCGGCACTTTGATCTCCACGCTCCGGTTTCCCTCAAAAATGGCCTTTGCCTCGGGCTGCAGCTTTAACAACGCATATTTATCCTTTGTCTGAAAGAGAACTCCGTTCAGAATCAGCTGTCCGATGATCTGCTTGAGCCTGCCCTCCCCGGACGATTTCAAACAGCCGTAGCTGCTTAACGTCTGCACGCCGTATTCTCGCAGCTTCGCCGTATTACTTCCGGTCAAAATTCCGGTAATCACATTGATGCCGTAACGCTGCCTGCATTCCAGCAGGCATGTGATAATCTGCCTTGCCTCCGCGGTAACGTCCTGGTGCTCAAATTCCTGTCTGCAATTTGAACAATTCCCGCAGGCACCCGTCGCTCTTTCACCAAAATAGCCCAGAATATATTCACGCAGGCACTCCGTTCCCGTGCAGTAAGCCGTTATCGTCCGAAGCCGTTCTTCATCCCGTTCCCGGATCGCATCCAGGTCCTCCTCGCCCGCTTCCGTATTCTGCTCCTTGCTTTCAAGCAGAAAACGGTTGATCATCACATCCTTAGGCGAATAGAACAGCATACATTCTCCGGGTGCACCGTCCCTGCCTGCACGTCCCGCCTCCTGATAATAGTTTTCCAGACTTTGCGGCATATTATAATGAAGAACATAACGGACGTTGGATTTATCAATCCCCATTCCGAACGCATTGGTGGCTACGACAACGGGCATCCGGTCATAAATAAAGTCCTCCTGATTACGCCTTCGCTCCTCATTGCCAAGCCCCGCGTGATAACGCACGACAGAAATTCCCTCACGCAGAAGCAGCTCATAAACCGCCTCCACGTTTTTCCTCGTCGCACAATAAATAATTCCGCTTTCGCTGCTGTGCTCCTTGACATAGGCGAGCACCGCCGCATCCTTTTTCTTCGGACGCTCCACCGCAAAATACAAATTTTTTCTGTCAAAGCCCGTCACAAGCAGGGCCGGTCTTTTCAGCCCAAGCACACAAATGATGTCCTCCCTGACCGTCTGCGTGGCCGTCGCCGTAAACGCGCTGATGACCGGGCGATGGGGAAGTTCCCCGATAAACTCTACAATTTTTAAATAGCTTGGTCGAAAATCCTGGCCCCATTGTGAAATACAGTGTGCCTCATCGACTGTAAGCATCGAAATCCTGACGCTTTTCGCAAAGTGCAGAAAAGACGCCGTCTCCAAACGTTCCGGCGCTACGTAAATAATTTGATATTGCCCCTGCTCCGCCAGCTTAAGCGCCTTCAATATCTGTCCCTCCGACAGGGAGCTGTTGATAAACGCCGCATGGACGCCCGCCTCATTCAGTGCCTGCACCTGATCCTTCATCAGGGAAATCAACGGTGAAACAACAAGCGTGATCCCCGGAAACAGCAGAGCCGGAACCTGGTAGCAAAGTGATTTCCCCGCTCCCGTCGGCATAATACCGAGCACATCGCTTCCCGCAAGAATGTTATCGATCAGGCATTCCTGCCCTTCACGAAAGGAATCATATCCAAATTGTTTTTTGAGAATCTCGTATTTTGCCGATTGTTGATTTGACTGAGCCATGCTGTTTACCTCGAAGATAGATTTGATTTATCAGTGTACGTATTAGAATTCTTCTATACTATAAATATCTTTTCTTTATTATAATATACTACTCAAAAAAATGACAGATGGTTTTAAATGATTTCACCATCTTGTGTATCATAAAAGACTTCTAATACACCTAGTTGGCAAAATCATATCGAAGTTCCTAAAACTACTTGTCCATTAATTATAATCGTTCCACCAACAGTCTGTCAGAACCGGAAATCATAGAGCCGGAAGACGGAGTGGTAGACGATCACTATTTCTTTTTTGATATTATCCGGTCGTAGAGTAAGCCAAATAAGAGACCTAACGAGATGCCAAGAGCTAAATTATCAAACAATAATCCATATATTAAGCCTAGACTGAGGCCTAAGGGTAAGCCTATATGGGATCCTTCTGGTGAATCTTTTTTATCGTCATTATTTTCCATATCATTTTCCTTTCGGCAGTTACAAAACATTCTACATTATCTACGCAAGAAAGTAAACGGAATTTGACAGATATAAAAGAGAGGAGATGGATAACAGTTACTGAAAGGACAACGAAGAGTCTCTAAACATACTCAGGCCCATTGAAGCGGCCTGAGTATAAAAATTTGTGATGGATTATTAAAGGGCAAATGAAATCTTTGCCGGCCGGCATAAAAATGGTTTTTTTTAAACAGATTAATATTCCATACTGAAATATTTTATGTAATTGCTGTTTGCATTGTGCCAATTGACAATATGAAACCAATCATCAATATAATCTGTCCGCAAATTATAATGTTTTAAATAATATGCATGTTCCCATACATCTAAGTTAAGTACAGGCATCATACCCAAGGGAAACGGAGTATCTTGATTCATGGTTGTAATAATTTTGAGATGCTTCGTAGCATCGACTACAAGCCACGCATATCCGGAGCCAAAAACAGAAATAGCTGCTTCTTTCAATTGGTTTTTAAACAAATTATAGTCGCCATACTGTGTACATATAGCATCGTTTAGCATTCCAACCGGTTGAGCCGGCGCAGGATTCATCAGGTTTGAAAAATAGAATCGATGATTAAAGACACCGCCTCCGTTATTCTTCACAGGAACCTGAATTTCCTGGGGGAGGCTTGGTACATTTACAAGAAGGTTATCTAAGGTCCAGTTTTGGAATTGAGGATACTTACTCAGTATGTTGTTTAAATTATCGATATAAGTTTGCAGATGTCTGTTATGATGCAGCCACATTGTTTTTTCATCAATATAGGGTTCCATTGCATGATAAGCATAAGGCAAAGGAAGATTGAAAAATTTATAGTGTACGTTCATATTTTTCCTGTTTTTTTAAGTATATTCAGAATAATGGGAAGATATGACATGCAGTTCTTTTACACTCTTGAAAATCAAAAAAAAGAAATTTCAGAGTTCATATATTCATTTATCTGTTTAAAACCAGTCAAATCCTAAACACGGTTCTGAACAGTTACATTTTATTTTATAATTCTTCTGTTTTGTATATCGTATATCCTTCGTAAAAATAGCTATAGTCTATACCCTTCATATAAATCTTTCTATCATAAATCATATCCGTTAAAGCTTGTTTTAATAAATGCTTTATTTCAGTATCTTTTATCGGACTGCGCTCCATTGCTAATAAATAATCATCTTTATCAACTTTACCCCAGTCTATTACAGCGTTCAATTCTTTTTTTAATAGTACATCCAGCCAGATTCTTGTACTACGTCCGTTCCCTTCTCTAAACGGATGCGCAACATTCATTTCAACATATTTTTCAACAATTTCTTCATAATTACTTTGAGGCATTTTTTCGACATTCTGTATAGCAGCTTGTAAATACATAACAGGTACAAACCGAAAATTACCTTTTGCTAAGTTTACATTTCGCATTTTTCCTGCAAAATCATAAACATCCCCAAATAAATATTCATGAATCTTTACAAGTGTCTCAAAGGTTCCGGGATGCAAGTCATTTAAATAACCATTTTCAAATAGCTCCTTTGCTTTTTTCTTGCTTATTTTCTCTTCAGCTCTTGCAAGTTCAGCCAAGTCTGTGATACCTAGTTTGTTTTCAAGTGTCATGCGGGCATTCCTTTCCACAACAATATATTTCTAATTATGATACATGACAAAGTTACTTTATTTATCTGCTTAACTTGCCATAAATAAAAGGGATTCAAGCCAAACTTCAGTGAAGGATGTAATAACAAAAGTGTGTTTCGTCCACTCCTGCGATCAAATACTTCAACAGCACAGCTTTTGTTTCATGCTAAGCTGCATATATAATTTTATTTTGTAGAAAATCCAGAAAAATTTTATATAAAATAGAAAAGGGCAGGCATATGCCTACCACAAATTTCAATCCACACTCCCGCGAAGGGAGTGATTGTCAAAAGGCATAGAGCATAGGAGTAATATAATATTTCGATCCACACTCCCGCTAAGGGAGTGATAACGTATTATTATATTATCATTTTTTATAAAATGTTTCAATCTACATTCCCGCGAAGGGAGTGGCGAATTAACATAGCCGCTACAACTGTGTCAGGTTAGATTTCAATCCACAGTCCCGCGAAGGGAGCGATCCATGCGAATTTTGAGCTGCGCGTATTCTGCTTTATTTCAATCCACGCTCCCGCAAAGGGAGCGACCAAAATGGGAGCTTGTCGAAGAACCGGAAGATATATTTCAATCCACGCTCCCGCAAAGGGAGCGACAAATTAGAACAAATGTTCTATCTATTTTTTGTTATTTCAATCCATGCTCCCGCAAAGAGAGCGACACGCAGCAATAGATGGCATCCGCAGAAAGTACGATTTCAATCCACGCTCCCGCAAAGGGAGCGACAGGCTACACAGGACTGACAGGGGAGGAGATAGATATTTCAATCCACGCTCCCGCAAAGGGAGCGACTAGATATCTGCATAGATCTTGCGGGTGTCGTTTTGATTTCAATCCACGCTCCCGCAAAGGGAGCGACTTGGTAGATGCTTTTACATGCAGCCTTATGAAAATTTCAATCCACGCTCCCGCAAAGGGAGCGACCTTGTTGCTTACTCTGTCTCGCCGGATTTGTACAATTTCAATCCACGCTCCCGCAAAGGGAGCGACAAATATAAATTCGCTCATTCGTCAATCTTCTGATATTTCAATCCACGCTCCCGCAAAGGGAGCGACCGCAAATATAGCCAAAAAAAATCATTCAATTTTCTCATTCCCTCAGCATCATTCACAATTTTTTTTAGCATTATCCTTCATTTATACAACTTATCTTAACATCAAACTACCTCTTTGCCCATTATTACTGGTGCGAATCTCCCGGGGATTTTATGTGTGCTTACGGTTCGCACTACAAAATAAGCGGAGCTTCCACATCAAAGCCTGGCTTTGTTCCAATATGCTCCACTTTCTTCTTATAATTATTACCGAGGTAGTAAAAACGTAAGCTGTCGTGTTCCTTATCTATAATACCCTCCAGTATAGCCTTTACCTGCCTGCATTTCGTTTCATCAATAACACATTCAAACACAGAATTCTGAACTCTCTGCCCATAATTTACACATTGCTTTGCAACCTTACGTAAACGTCCTTTACCGCCTTCGCTTTCCGTACAAACATCATATGTGATAAGCACTAACATTTACTTCACCTACTTCCATAAAAACGGTGGATATTCATCCAAATCTCCTCGAATATATCTTGCTAATAATAATGCTTGTACATAGGGTACCATTCCCCATTCAATTTTTTCATCCAAAAATGGGTGGCGAATTTCTTCCTGTTTTCGTGTTTGCCATGCATTTAAAAAGATTTTTCTTGCATCATCTTTCAGAATGACCGCTCCATTTTCCTTCTGTTCAAAACACTTGCCATCCATAATCTTCTTATTGATTAAGGTTAACACGAATCGGTCAGCCATGACGGAACGAAGTTCTTCCATCAAATCAAGAGCAATTGAGATTCTCCCCGGGCGATCCTTATGTAAAAAGCCCACGTAAGGATCTAACCCAACGGTTTCCAACGCAGACGCACACGAATTTGCTAATAACGAGTATGCAAACGACAGCATTGCGTTCACATTATCAAGCGGCGGCCGCCTATTGCGTGTATTGAAATAGAAGTTGTCCTTTTGTTGTAAAATCATATCATCAAATACCGAAAAATAGATGCTTGCCGCCTCTCCCTCTATTCCTCTAAGTCTTTCAATATTCTCACAGCTTTGAAGGGCTTTCATCGCAGTACTCAAAAAGCCTGATTTCGATTTGAGTTTTTCAACATCCATCCGCAAGGCGTAGTCCCTGATTGCCCTCTCAATTACCCATTTTGAATTATACAATTTCCCGGTAATGAAATTCCTTGCTACCATAGTACTTCTGTCTTCACTGTCAGAAATCCGATACTGCTCTTTTCGTAACGTAACATTTCCCCGAACCTCTCCTGTTACTCTGGCAAGAAATTTACCGTATTCTGTCATAAAGGATAATGAAATATTTCTCTGGGCACAGGCTCCCATCATCTTAGGGCTTACACCGGTATAACCAAATGTCACAATTGCTTCCAGATTATACAACGGTATTCTGGAGATTTCTTCCTTTTCACTCAAAATCACGACATTTTCACCATCCAGAGAAAGATATCGATTCGGAGTCGTTATATATAAGGTATTAAGTAGCTTCTTCATGCTCATCCTCCCTGACGGCATTGGCAATATAATCTTTTACCGACCTGCTTTTGTTTAGAATTGGTAAGCATAGATTCTTCAGTGAACAGGCATTGCAAGCTTTTGTACTTTTTACCTTGGGTGTATATCTTCTCTGATATATTTGATGCATCTCCTCAAACAGCTCCTCTGCCTTGTGATGCAATTCCTCTGTGAATTCTACCGTGATTCTGCGCCGAATCTCTTCGTAAAAAATATATCCGGTTTTCACTTCACAGCAAAGCATCTCTTCCAAACAAATTGCCTGTGCTGTTAATTGCAAAATATCCATATCCTCTGCCTTTGGCTCACCATGCTTATATTCAATGGGAATCGGGAGATACCGTCCAACTCTTCCAAACAATGTGATCCCTTCCATGTCATTACGGTGAAATTCTACCACATCACACTCTCCGCTTGTTCCAAGAAGAGACGAGTGTATCGGCATACCTCTGGAAATTATAATGTCACCACGTTTTTCTGACGAGGATGCATCGTGTGCATTCTTGTGCAAAAGATTACCCTCAACCGTGCGAAGATTTTCCTCCCATTGCTGCTCAATGTGAATGAGCGCCCACTGCCTTCTGCAAAATGCAAAATGCTGTATTCCCGACAACGCTATATAATCCTCTTCCCGATACATAATTAAATCCTGCGTGAAACGGTGACACCTTCCGGAATGATATCAGTATTCACCTTCACCCTATAATCAGAATAGGCTCTGGCTGCCTGTTCCGTAATTCGTTCCACCGAGACTGCATCAAACAAGCGATATGCCGGGCAATTCCCTAATTCACTCTCATGCTGAAATACTATCAGCTCTCTTACCGACATCTTTCCTCTTGCCGCAGAATGATCAATTTCAAACATATTGATAAGTGCCTCCCACAGTAAGGATAAATCCTCTTTGCTAAATCCGGTTACTTTTCTTGCGAGATTTGCTGAGATATAACCATCCAGACGATATAGGGCATAGGGAATAATATGCTTTCTTCCCATTTCAGTTTCTTTTTTCTTGGCATCCTCTTCCGTTGTGATAGCTACTCTTGTTATGGTGACCTCCTGAGGAATGATAGGCTCTATGCTTCTTGCAAATCCAAGCTGAACCGGGCCTCTTACCTGTCCGCAATTTAATTTTGCCTTCACAAAGGTCGTCATAACCGCTCCAAAGGTTCTGATATCAAAGAAATTCGCACACATAAAATCCCTCAGCTTTTCATCTATATCTCCTTTTTTTGACTGAGCATCTTTTTCCTCAATACCAACATGGGCATAGGCTTCCCTGTCGCTCTTATTCAACGGAACTCCATCCTTTATATAGATACGGTATCCTGTGCTATCCTCCTTCAAGGTCTCCACATAGTTACGTATTTTTCTTTTGATGCATACATCTGTGACCAACCCATATCCGGTCTCCTGATCAATACGCGGCATATTTCCCGCATCGGGATCACCATTGGGATTACCGTTTTCCACATCAAATAATACCGTAAACTCATATCTGTTCTTAATCGGCTCACTCATATTCATTCCTCCATTCTATTATTTGCTTTTTCCTTCTTGCGTTCACTGGCTTCCTTGATATCTGTAAAATGCTTATTTCTCTGATGATAATATCCTAATACAAAAATACCTTGATTCTCCAACGTCAAATTTTTTGGAAAGGGGTTTTCTTCAACCTTTAATAATTGCATAATCTCCTCAATACCGGCTTCGTTTCGCGCTCCATACTCAGCCTTTGCTATGTGATAATTTGATAATTTCAGTAACACCGGGAATATCTGAGCGGGATTCGCGCAGGCCGATGTAAAATAACGGTCTTTAATGGTTTTATTAATTGTTGGATTTGCATCCTTCTGCGCCTTTTCCAGGGCTGCAAAAAGCCGGCCAAGTACATAAGCCTTGTTTTGTGATTGCGTATTTAATGACATCTCTAAAACCCCCTCCTTTTTGTATTTCTCTGCGTGAGTGCTGCGGGAAAGATATGCTTTTATGATTGCCGCCTTCACATAATTAATTTCCTTTTCTGCACGAATTCGTATCATAATCGCTTGAAATAAAGCCGTAGGATAAGCACTCCCAGTAAAAATGGCTCTCATAACCGAACCGGACAGCAACGCAGAGGCAGCCTTATTCGTCGATGACGGTGCTACTGTTTCATTCAGCATTCTCCATATGGATATTGCTTCAGGCTCTTTTTCAAACTGCTTCTCAATTGTCATATTCTCATGATGCTTCTTCAGCATATCAATAAATACTCCAAATTGATTACTAAGCATAAACCGTATTGAGATTCTCGCGGCATTCGGTGACAGTGCCAGTATATAGAACCTTGCATCCTCTTTTACCGAAAAACCCCCGCTTACCTCGGTTCCATTGGCAAGCTTCGTAAAAATTGATTTAACCTCCTCTACTGCTACCGGATCTCTGACATAGTGCTGCTCTCCATTTGATATCTGTATCAGCTCGTCCGGATTATTCATCAAAGCAAAGATATCCTGATATTCCTTATTATCCTCGCATTCTGCCCAATATACGATTGTGGAGTCTCCTAACAGCATTCTATGACTGGAATCTGAAAGCATATAATTAAGTGCCGCACCATAGGCAAAGGCAGCATATTCACTTACCGGTGCATTCAGTCCCTGCGCCTTGGTATTCCCATAGGATTCATAGGCTGGTGCGTTAAAGGATACCAGTGTATTGCCCATTGGCTGACCGCCTCGTATTCCCCTTATGCTTGGATGTAATAAGGCAATCTTCCCATATTTTCCGGTAACCAGGCAGGTGCGGGTTTCCCCGTCAGCAGAGGAATCTTTATACGCTTCCCAAGCATGTCGAATGCTGCTTTCTTGATGCACATACCCTGTCATCCCCTCAAGTCGAAAAACCAGATTGGCTCCCTTACAGATATCCTCTAAATACTCTATTAATTTAGGATGTTCCTTAGCCTCCTCTGTCTTCCACTGCTCCAGAAACCTGCATACAGCCCTTGCCTCTTCACATACAACCTCCTGTAAGACAGTCTGATTATGCAACTTAAATGCCTCAAAGCATTCCTTCGAGCGTTTTTCATTTCCCTTATTATCCATTCCCAAAACGTAACTTGCATTATCACAAAGAAAATTTGCCGCAACTCCGACAGTTCGTTTTACTTGCTCCGGAACATCCAGTTCTAAGGCAATTTGTTTCTTACCGCTTGCATCCGGACGCTTTAGGGGTAGAACTCCTACTAATTCACCTGCTCTTGATATCGTCAACGCATAGGATACCTTCGCCCTGCCGTAACCTAATTTCGGAATAGTACTGTTTTCTTCTTCTGCAAGTATCTCATAATAATTCAACAATGACTGCAGTAACATACTTACACCCATACCTTTCACTTTCTGATGTCCTATTCAAAAAGTGAATAGGCCTTAATAAAGAGTTTGAAGGTGTTCTTCCTTTAAAATTCACCGGACAATCCTCGCTTCCCCCAAATTTATCACTCCGTTCACCATCCTTGCCCTAAAAAAAGTAGGCACAATTTCATCCTCATTCCCATTCCTTCCGTCACTACCCCACTCCATATCATAGAGCATGTAGCCTAAATCTCGTTCTCCTGTCAGCGGGCTTTCCGGCACCTCTCCTTCTATCAGTGTAACAATTGCCGGAAACTCCTTACAGCCAAGATAGGGCTGCGTAAAGCATTGCCCGTTTCTCAATCTGCGAAGCAAAATATTATAATGCTTTTCTTCACACTCATCTTCATTCTCATTTTTCTTCCCAGTCATTTCAAAATGTCCTGTGATCGCATAGTGAACATCTCTGAGCACGGTTGATGCTCTTTGCTGTATGATTTCCTTCGTGTTAAGATAGCCTTTCCCTCCTTTTCCTTCCATCAGCTTACTGATATCATGATGACTGATTTTCTGGCTGACCTCATTGCGTCTGATGTTTGTAAATTGCGGTTCGTTATATACATGGATTGTATCAATAAAAAATTTTATAGCCGGTTTCCAGTAGATCGATTCTATGATTGCGCGGGCTGCGGATGGGGTTATGACATCATAGCTCACTCGTTCTACCTTCAGATCCACACGCGTGAATAATGCCAATTCCCCTCTGACATCAATGCTAAAACCATATCCCATAATAATTTACCTCCTTTCTTGTGTTTTCATGTTCAATTGTATTATAAATAAAATTGAATTTCAATATTAATACAATACAAAAAATGTATATTTTTTTGTGCAATACTTCCATATATTTTTGTGCAATCATATACGTATAGATCATTTTTGAAATATGCCAGTGCCAATCTGGTACCGCAAAGGTTACAGTTCACAGGCAATGTCAGTAACCCGCAAAGTTTTAATATATTTGCTTGACCTGATTCCTACTTGAAAATCCAAATTCTTATGCTATAATACAATAGTCGTGAAAACATATCACGTGGGTTGAAATATGTTAAATTGTATTATGGAAAAATCCCATCTCAGCCATGATGGGATTTTTCTTAATAAAAGACTCCGATACCCGACTTTATATCAATCTCAATACCGGTTAAATCATTGTAATCCTCCCGGCTCCTCAAAACCGCCATATCGTTTGCGACCGACTTTAGCTTGCCCGCACCATTTAACGCTTCAAATTCATTGCTGAAAACATTCACAGAATAAGGCTGAAGCGCTCGTAAGATTCCCTTCATTTCCTCTGCATAGTCTAGCCTTGCAATCAATTCCACCGCCTTTTCATCATATGGGATAATAATTGCATAGGTATTATCCTCAATCAGTTTGAACTCCTCCGCTATTTTCTTGAATTTATACTGAAAGGTACTGCTTTGATTCAGCCTTCCGGGCGGCATTCCTTTTTCTATCTCCTTCATGATTTCTTTCACATCAAGTCCTTCTTCTCCCTTGCTAAAATACAGCTTTTCAAAATACTGCCTGATTGCCTCCGGAGACATTATATCAGAATAGCACCGTATAATTTCCCTTGTTATCTCAATGGGTAACTTCATAGAGGAAGGCATATGCTTATAATATTCTTCCTCCGGCTTAAAGAGGTAGACTCTGCCTAATTTGGCATTTCCAAATTCGTCCTTAAGCTTGCCCTCACGATTACATCGACCTGCTGATTGAACGACCGAATCAAGTCCGCAAACGGAACGGTATACAACCGGAAAGTCAACATCTACACCTGCTTCAATGAGTCTCGTGGATACAACTGTACAAGGCTTTTTTTGGAGAAGACGCTCACCAATCTCTGCAATAACTTTCTGTCGATGCACCGGACACATCAGCGTAGACAGATGATAATTCCCCTCTCCCTTCAAAAGTGAATAGATTCGCTTCGCATGCTTTCGGGTATTTACAATCGTTAGTGACTGCCTTTGTTTCATAATTAGCTCTGCCAGTTCCTCAGAGACCACCTCACCCAGATCCACTACCGTTGTTCTTTCAAAGACCCGAAATAATTCCTCTGTATTTTCGCAAATTTCATTTATTTTCATCTCAGGAGGAAAAAATGGGTCCAGGGCAGGCTGGGTAGCACTACATAAAACCGCAGTACAGCGGTAGTTATAAACCAGTTCCGATATGGCTGCCAGGCAGGGCTGTAAGTACTCGGTTGGAAGCATCTGTACTTCATCAAAAACGATAACACTATTTGCAATATTATGAAGCTTCCTGTTCTTTGAAGATTTATTTGCAAACATGGATTCAAAAAATTGAATGTTTGTTGTAACAATAATTGGCATGTCCCAGTTTTCAGTTGCAAGATGCTTTGATTTTTTTATTGGGTCTTCGCTATGATTGAAATCATAATTGGAATGATGCTCCAATATGACCTTTGCTCCGAATAAATCAGAAAAGACCTTTGCGTTTTGCTCAATAATACTGGTATAGGGTATCACATATATAATTCTTCTATGTCCATTCTCCAGCAGATGATTTAAGGCAAAAGCCATCGAAGAAAGAGTCTTTCCGCCACCGGTTGGAACAGCCAGACGATATAAGCCTCGTTTCTTAACCGCTGCCGACAAACAGCTCTCCAATATTTCCTTCCGCTTTTTGTTTACCCGTCCACTATGACAGGAAAATTGCTTCAACCTTTCTTCCAGCTTATTTTTTAAGCCTTTAAAATCATATTCTGCCTCATCTCTTCCCTTCCCTCCGGACATAAAATACTCGGTATCCAAAAAATCGCTATCGGTAAGACAGGAGTAAATCATATGCGTAAAAAAGAAGAACGTAAATCCTTCCTTTTTCTTGATTTGTTTTAAACCTTTGGGAAGAAGCTGTATTTGTGACAAATCAATTTCCCTTGTGTATTCGAAATATTCGGGTATTTTCTTTTCATATTCTTCCGATAAGCGACCATACAAGGTTCCTTCGCCACCTGTATCCGCTTTAGTTCCGCTGTCTTGAAGCCCACTGTGATGCCCTGCTATACAATAGGCTGCCAGCTTTCCAAAAACTGATTTAGCATATGCAATTTTAGCTCCTGCGGTGGTATGGTCACATTTCCCACCCTCTCCTCGAATACGGGACTGAAATTTCTTTGAATATTTTCCCAAATCATGTAAAAGACCGCACGCCGCCGCAAACTCTCCATTTCCAAATTCTTCACCGAATTGTCTGCAGCGTCTTTGTGTTTCATAAAGATGCTCTGAAAGAGGCTGTAACTCTTCTTCCTGACCATTGTTTCTAGAATGTCCGGCAAACATAATTTTTTATCCCCTCTTCCTATTTATTTTATGTGGTCTCTTATTTTTTTGATAAATAAAAATAAGACTAATTAGCCCTGAGTTCTTATACTATATATTACCATATATTTTTACATATTTCTACACAGTACCAGAGCCTGTTTGATAACTTGTAAGTGGTAAACTATAACCGGCAGATTTAGGCAAATAAGATCCGGCAACTATTGCGAATGCATCGACAAATGATATACAGTTATTTGGAAGTGAAGGAAGGATTGTTGATTGGATAGATTATTTAAAAATTCAGGAACAAAAAAGAAAGGGATCCAAGAAGAGTCAGATCGCCCGAAAATTTGGGATTAACCGGAATGAAGGTATACATTGATTTAGTTGATGAAAAAAATCAACGAATTATTATTTATAATCCACAATTAAAAAAACTAGAAACTGCAATATTAGCTGATAGAAATTGAGAAGTTGCAGATATAATTCGGAGCAGGAATAATTCCTGCCCCATTTTAATCTCTATTTAACTATGAATAATAACTATAAATATAATTTCAAAAATTTTTATTTTTTTAATCAACATACTTATGTAAATCCTACGACTAATCTCCTTACCCCACCAAATCATAACTCTCCCCAATCATCCTCTTCAAATCTTCTTCGGGAATCGTTCCATCCAGAATCAGCGTATTCCAATGCTCTTTATTCTGGTGATAGCCGGGCTGGACCGCTTCATATCGGTCACGCCAAAAGTCGCGCCATTGCGGATCAGCTTTCACGTTGACACACAGATGTCCGCCGCGTTCATAGGTCCATACGAATGCCTTTTTATTTTTCCGTTTTCTTAAAAGCACCCAGTTGTCGTCATGAAACGGGGTATCTGCATATACATTTGCAAATGTCATGCCGTAAGCCAGCACTTCTTCCCGGGTTGTCATTTTATTCCGCCGCCTTTCACCTGCCTGTCAGCAGTTCTTCAATCACCTGTGCAACCCCATGATCTGTATTGGACGGAGCAATCCTTTGAGCGACGGCCTTGATTTCCGGGTCCGCATTTTCCATCGCAAACGTGCGGCCAAAGTCCATACTCAGCATGGAGTAATCATTCTGGCTGTCTCCGAAAGCAATCACTTCCTCCATCGTATAGCCGAGACTCGTAATATAATTTTTTAGTACAGGCCCCTTTTGTGCCAGCTCGTCCGTAATTTCTATATTATTGGAAAAGGACGAAGCGACCGCAAGACCGGGGATGCGGCTCAGAACCTTTTTCATTTTCGTAATCGTTGCCGCATCCTTTGCGGTCATGGAAATCTTGTACACAGATTCTTCAATATCCTCTAGCTGCGGAACAATCGTTGTCCTGGAAAGCATCAGCTTCACAAACTGCTCCTCGTCGAAACGGTCAGAAAGCGCACGCCTGTAGAAATTCCTGACCTCATACACAATCCCGTCTCTGACTTCCTTCCCGCCTCCCACGCGGTAGTCCTTGTTTGCCGTATTATAGCTGAGCGGATTAAAAAAACCGCTCAGTGCTTCAGTCACCAGCTTCACTTTATGAAACGGAAGCGGCAGTCGTTTGACCACCACTCCCGCAGAATTTCTTGTCTCGGCACCGCTTGCGAGAATATAATCACAATTTAAATCAAAGCCTTCAAATGCATCCCGCGTCATCGAATAGTCCCTGCCCGTCACGGCGATAAAACGCATTCCCGCTTTTTGTGCACGGATCAGCACCTCATAGGTACATTCATCCAATACATGATTTTCATTTAAAAGCGTACCATCCAAATCGGACGCTATCACACGTATCAATCTCAGTCACACTCCCTAATTGCTTTTCTGACCTTCAGTACCGACGGAGCCGCCACAGACAGTTCATCCACGCCCATCCTCAAGAAAGTATCCGTCAGATCCGTATCTGCTGCCAGCTCCCCGCAGATGCCTGCCCAGATACCTGCAGTGTGTGCGCTCTCGACGGTCATTGCAATCAGCTTTAACACCGCCTCATGGCGAACATCACAAAACTCCTCCAGCTCCGCATTCTGCCGGTCAAGTGCCAGCGTATACTGTGTCAGGTCGTTTGTCCCGATGCTGAAAAAATCCACCTCCCGCGCGAGCCGTTCGGAAATCAATGCAGCTGCCGGTGTCTCAATCATGACGCCTTCCGGCACATTCCGATACGGTACGCCCTGTTTTATCAGCTCCTCTTTCACTTCCCGGACAAGCTCCTTAATCTGCCGCACTTCGGATAGTGAAATGATCATCGGGTACATCATAAATATATTACCATAAGCCCCCGCGCGAAGCAATGCACGAATCTGAGTTTTGAATACCTCCTTTTGTTTCAGACAAATGCGGATGGCCCGAAGACCCAGCGC